>JAISUT010000054.1 GCA_031271905.1 Acidobacteriota bacterium | reverse complement strand
ACGTGAACCTGACGATCAAGCTGATCACGCCGATCGCGATGGAGAAGGGGCTGAAGTTCGCGATCCGCGAGGGCGGGCGCACGGTGGGCGCGGGCAACATCTCCGAGATCATCGAATAGCTTGGGGGAACACTGGGGGGCGGTTGTCGTCACCCCCCTGTTTTGGAGGTAGCGCGCGGGGCGAAGACAGGTGCGGTTGCTCCAGTCCTCGCCCCCGCCGAGACTATGCGAGATATCATCACGTTCGAGTGCACCAAGTGCAAGAACCGCAACTATACGTCTACGAAGAACAAGAAAACGAAGACGGAGCGGTTGGAGTTCAAGAAGTTTTGCAACCATTGCCGGATGCACACGCCGCACAAAGAGACGCGGTAGGCGATTGTCGCCGGGTCGCGGCGAAAGCCGCGGCTGGCGGAAGGTGGCGCGGGGCGAACTTCCCCCCGCCGTGGAGAGAGCCTCTGAAAAGCTCGCGGACAAGGCGTCTGCCGCAGGTCGAAAAAGGGGGTTCGCTGAGGCGAATGAGCATTTTCGACCAAGGCGCAACGCAGTGTCCGGGGTTTTGTTTTAGAGGTTCCCATAAAAGGTATAGGCCAGTAGCTCCAATTGGTAGAGCGGCGGTCTCCAAAACCGCATGCTGGGGGTTCGAGTCCCTCCTGGCCTGCCACCTTTTTGCGGACGGCCTTCGTCGGACGACGCGGGCGGACGGTTTTGCGGCACGGGTTGCGCTGGCAACTTGGCGATGAAGGGTTCTTGAGGCGGGACGATGGAAAAGACCGATACGAAGGCGGTTGAGAAGGCGGATAGGAAAAAGCGCAACGCGCCTGCCGCGCAAAGCTTTTTTACCCCGGCGCTTGATAAGTGCCGGGATGTCGTCGCCTTTGTCAAGGACACGAAAAAGGAGCTGTACAACGTCTCATGGCCGGGGCGCAAGGAAGTGACCGGGACCACCATCGTGGTGATCGCGTCGGTGTTCTTCTTCGGGTTCTTCCTTTTCGTGGTCGATTTCCTCGTCAATGGCGGGATGGGCTACATCCTGAAGTTGAAGTTGAAGTGAAGGGGGGAGCCGCCCGCCCAAAGCCTTGTCTGCGTGGCGAAGGCGTGGTGCGGCATCCGGTTTTGCAGGGCTCCTGGATGGGGCCTCTGAAAAACCTCGCAGACAAGGCGCAATGCGGTATCCGGGGGTTTTGAGGTTTCCCTAGAGTGTTTTGTGCACGGTCGTGACATCCGTGACGCCAGAGCGGTGCGGGGCGGGGGCGGAAGCTAAGGAAGTATGATGGAAGATAGTACGAAGAAGTGGTACATCATTCACACCTACTCCGGATACGAGCGCAAGGTCGCGGACAGCCTCATGACCCGCATTCAGGCGCATGACTTGGGTGATTGCATCGGGCAGATATTGATCCCCCAGGAGGATGTCGCCGCGATAAAGAACGGGAAGAAGGTGGTCGCGAAGAAACTCACCTTCCCGGGCTACATCCTCATCGAGATGACGATGACGGATCAGGCGTGGCACATCGTGCGCGACACCCCCAAGGTCACCGGCTTCATCAGCACGGGGAAGAAGCCGACGCCGCTGACCGCGCAGGAGATCGACGAGGTGGTCAACCGGGCGGCGGTGACGGCGGAGCAGCCGAAGCCCAAGTTCACCTTCGACCGCGGCGAGAAGATCAAGATCATCGACGGGCCGTTCAAGGATTTCGAAGGGGACGTCGAGGATGTGAACCCCGAACGGAACACGTTGAAGGTCATGCTCACGATCTTGGGGCGCGCGACTCCGGTGGAGTTGGAAACCGAACAGGTGGAAAAAGTTTAAGGCGGGGGGCGCGCGGGCCCGCCTCGGGTGGGCGCGTCTGGGAGATCCGCCGACAAGGCGTTGACGCGGTTGTCCGGGCTTTTGCAGACGCCCGGGTGTTACAGGATAAGGCGGCCTCGTCAAGGTCGCCAGTGGGAGTTGTTCGATGGCAAAGAAGATTGTGGCGAATATCAAACTGCAGGTGGCTGCGGGCAAGGCCACCCCGGCACCCCCGGTCGGTTCGGCCTTGGGGCCGCACGGCCTGAACATCATGGACTTCTGCAAGGCGTTCAACGCCAAGACCGCCAAGCAGGACGGGTTGATCATTCCGGTGGTGGTGACCGTGTACAGCGATCGCTCCTACTCCTTCGTGACCAAGACCCCTCCGGCCGCCATCCTGTTGAAGAAGGCGGCGGGCATCGCCAAAGGTTCGGGCGAGCCGAACAAGAACAAGGTCGCCAAGGTGTCGATGAAGGACGTGAAGGAGATCGCGCAGCTCAAGATGCCCGACCTGAACGCCTCGGATTTGGACGCGGCCGTCCGCATCGTCATGGGGACTGCCCGCAGCATGGGCGTCGAAGTGGAAGCGTGATGCGGTGAGCGGTAAAACGGGCGTCTCGGAAGCGCCCGCCGGCGGAGGCCGGGAAACGGGGTTCGCCGATGCGGACGGCCGTTCCGGGCGCGGCGCAAGCAGCCGGGCGTTTTAGAGGTTCCTTTTAGATGTACCCTGCGGCGGCGACGCCAGGTAGCGCGCAAATACCGGGAGCGTGAAAGGATGTCGCCGATCGTGGACAATGCAAACATATTTGAGGTGAAAAACAATGTCTAAGGCGGGAAAGAATTACGCCAAGGCCGCTGCGGCGCGCGACGCCGCCAAGCTGTACCGGTTGGATGAAGCGGTTCCCTTGGTGCAAAAGATCGCCTTCGCCAAATTCGACGAGACCGTCGAAATCTCGATGAAGCTCGGGGTCGATCCCAAGCACGCCGACCAGATGGTTCGCGGCACAGTCGTGTTGCCGAACGGTCTGGGCAAGAGCAAGCGCGTGGTGGTGATCGCATCTGGCGAAAAGGTGAAGGAAGCGCGCGACGCAGGCGCCGACGAGGTCGGCGGCGAAGAGATCGTGGAGAAGATCGCAGGCGGCTGGATGGACTTCGACGCCGTGGTGGCGACCCCCGATCTGATGCGCAGCGTCGGGAAGCTGGGGAAGGTCTTGGGACCTCGCGGACTGATGCCCAACCCCAAGACGGGCACGGTGACCTTCGACGTCGGCAAGGCGGTCAAGGAGATCAAGGCGGGCAAGGTGGAGTTCCGCGTCGATAAGACCGGGATCATCCACGCCCCCTGCGGGAAGGTCAAGTTCGAGGAAAAAAGCCTGCTTGAGAACGCCAGGGCGCTGATTGACGCGGTGCTCCGCGCCAAACCTGCGAGCAGCAAGGGAAAATATGTGAAGAGCATCTCGATTTCCTCCACTATGGGGCCGGGAATCTGGGTGGATGAAACTTCGGTTGCGGCACAGGCTTAACAACGACGGACGCCGGGACGGCGAAGCGGGGTGCGACGACGCCCTGCGGCCTACGAAAGCCCGACGGGAGCGTAGATAAGGTTTTCTCTCATGAACAAAGAAGAAAAACAGCAGACAGTGGATTCTCTGAACGCGGAGTTCCGGGCTATCAACAGCGCATTCCTGATCAACTACGAGGGGGTGAAGGTTGTCGATATCACCGAGATCCGCCGGAAAATCCGTGGGATCGACGGAAGCTACGTGGTCTTGAAAAACACCTTGGCGAAGCGGGCTGCGAAAGAGACGACTCTGGAGCAACTAGACTCCTTCTTCCAAGGGCCGACTGCGGTGGCGTACCATCCCAAGGACGTGGTGGGATTGGCCAAGCTCTTGACGGAGATCGGCAAGAGCAATCCCAAATTTGTGTTTAAGGCGGCGTTGGTCGAGGGCAAGGTGGTTTCCACGAGCGAGATTCAGGCGCTCGCCGCCATGCCTTCCAGAGAGGTGATGTTGAGTAAGTTGGTATTCCTCCTCAAGGCGCCTTTGCAACAGCTTGCTACGGTTCTGAAAGCTCCCTTGCGGGATTTGGGCTTGGTTTTGAAGCAGGTGCCCAAGGACGCGCCCGAGTAGGGGTCCAGACGAATTCGGCAATTCATCTCTACCAATAACAGGAGTATATGATGGCGATTACGAAGAATGAAGTGATGGAGTGGATCGATCAGGCCACGATGCTGGAGATTTCCGACCTGGTCAAGGGCTTGGAAGAGAAGTATGGCATCACTGCGGCGGCGGCCATGCCGGTGGCGGCGGTCGGCGTCGCGGCGGGCGGCGGTGAAGCGGCTGCTGCGGCCGAGGAGAAGACGGAGTTCGACGTCATCCTGACTGCGGTCGGCGACAAGAAGATCAACGTGATCAAAGTCGTGCGCGAAGTCACCAGCCTGGGGCTGAAGGAAGCCAAAGACTTGGTGGAAGCCGCGCCCAAGCCGATCAAGGAAGGGGTGCCGAAAGACGAGGCCGAGTCCATCAAGAAGAAGTTCGCGGAAGCCGGCGCGACCGTGGAGATCAAGTAGCACGGTTCGACGGGTTTGCGTGTCCATGCGTGCGGCAGGTTTATGCGCTTGCCGCACGCATGATTGTTTTTCGGTCGTGGGTCCGGTCGCGCCGGCGAACCAGGTGCAACACTGGTTCGACTTGTGCGAGGACGGCTTGGCGGTCGTGTCGTGACCGCCGGAAAGGGAGTCGCATAGCCGCGCCCCTTGGCGGACAGGCGGGTGCCGGCTGTCGTTTCACGTCTCCCTGGCGTGGCGGTCTTTTATTCCGCCTGCCTTGCCGCAAGGACGCCGATGCGGATTAACCCCATTTTGAGGTCACAGTGCACAGACCTTCAGATACGGGGATGAAAATGTCCATGCCATACGCTCTCGGGAAGGGAAAGGCAGTGGTGTGTCTTCCGCCTTTTTGCCCTGTAACGCCCGTAAAGAGTTCTCCACCCTATCTATTCGATATCGATGGCGCGTCAAAACCTAACTGAGCTTTTCGAGGTATCTTCTCAATGACCAATATCAGTACTTCGAACGTGTACAGGGATCGCGTGGACTTCGCCAAGATCCACACCAGCCTACCCATTCCGAATTTGATCGAAGTCCAGCGGAAATCCTACCACAGGTTCCTGCAGATGGACGTGCCGTCTTCGGAACGCGAGGACGTGGGGTTGCAGGCGGTGTTCAACTCCGTCTTCCCGATAAGCGACTTCCGCGACACCTCGTCGCTGGAGTTCGTGGAGTACTCCATCGGCAACTGGCGGTGCAAATGCGGCCATTTAGAAGGCATCGACCACCTGCGGGCGAACTGCGCCGAGTGCGGCAAGCCGATCATCAACAGCCCCTACAACCCGGAGCCGGGCATCTGCCGCTATTGCGGAGCGAAGAACGATATCGAGACCCCCCGTTGCGAATTTTGCGGCGGCGCGGTCGATTTGAACGCCAAATACACCGTCGAGGAGTGCCAGGAGCGGGGGATGACCTTCGCCGTCCCGCTGAAGGTGACGGTGCGCTTGGTGGTGTGGGACAAGGACGATGACACGGAAAACAAGACAGTCCGCGACATCAAGGAGCAGGAGGTCTATTTCGGCGACATCCCGCTGATGACCGAGAACGGCACCTTCATCATCAACGGCACCGAGCGCGTGATCGTGAGCCAGTTGCACCGTTCCCCGGGCGTGTTCTTCGAGTCCAACCCCGGCAGGACGTCGGTCTTGGCGAAGATCATCCCGTACCGCGGCTCCTGGGTCGAGTTCGAATTCGACCAGAAGAACCTGCTGTACGTGCGCATCGACCGGAAGCGGAAGTTCCTGGCGACGACCTTCCTCCGGGCGCTGGGGCTGTGCGACGACGCGGGCATCCTGCGGACGTTCTACTCTCCCGTGACCGTGCGCATCGACCCCAAGACCAAGACGCTGTACCGGACTCCCGGCCGCGACCTCGTCGGGGAGAAGGCGAGCGCCGACATCAAAGACCCCAAAGGCAAGACGGTCGTCATCGCCAAGGGGAGGAAGATATCCGACAAGCTCTATGCGGATCTCGTCGCCGCCGGCGTGCAGGAGCTCCCGATCGAACCCGAGGAGCTGCAGGGTGCGCTCTCGGTCGCCGAAGTGGTGGACATGGAGACGGGCGAGATCCTGATCGAGTCCAACAAGCCGGTGGATGCGGCGAGCACGTTCACGAAGCTCGCGGAGGCCGGAATCCAGTCGCTGGAGGTGTTCTTCCCGGAGCGCGAGGACACGGGCGTCATCATCTCGCAGACGCTGGCGAAAGACCAGATCAAGTCGCAGGCGGACGCCCTGATCGAGATCTACCGCAAGCAACGCCCCGGCGACCCGCCGACCATCGAGACCGCGACGGCGTTGTTCACGGGGATGTTCTACGACCCGCGCAAATACGACTTCTCCAAAGTGGGGCGCCTGAAGTTCAACATCAAGCTGGGGCTGGAGACCCCGTTGGAGCAGCGGACGCTGACCGCCGGGGACTTCTACTCGGTCATCACCTATGCGTTGAAGCTGTCGAAGAACATCGGCGCGGTGGACGACATCGACCACCTCGGCAACCGCCGGGTGCGCGCCGTGGGCGAGTTGCTGGAGAACCAGTTCCGCATCGGTTTGGTGCGCATGGAGCGCGCCATCAAGGAGAAGATGTCGGTGCACCAGGAGATGACCACGGCGATGCCGCACGACCTGATCAACGCCAAGCCGGTCATGGCGTCCATACGCGAGTTCTTCGGCAGCAGCCAGCTTTCGCAGTTCATGGATCAGACCAACCCGCTTTCGGAGATCACGCACAAGCGCCGCCTCTCCGCCCTCGGGCCGGGCGGCCTGAGCCGCGAGCGCGCCGGTTTCGAAGTCCGCGACGTGCATCCGACGCACTACGGGCGCATCTGCCCCATCGAGACGCCGGAAGGCCCGAACATCGGGTTGATCTCCTCGTTGAGCTGCTTTGCGCGCATCAACGAGTACGGCTTCATCGAGTCGCCCTACCGTCAGGTCAAGGATGGCAAGGTGATGGAGTTCGTCAACATCGTCTACCCCGGCGACACGTCGTTCAAGGTCGGGGAGCACGTCGAGAAGGGGGCGGTTGACAAGGAGAACAAGAAATGCGAGGCCGCAGGCAGGCGCCCCGCCGAGTACGACCCGTTCTCCTTCTACCAGACGGCGTGGGAGGCGGAGGACTACACCATCGCGCAGGCGAACGCGGATCTGGACGAGGACGGCTCGATCCTGCAGGAGCGGGTCAGCGCGCGCAAGTCGGGCAACTTCATCCTGACCGGGCGCGAGAACGTGGAGTACATCGACGTCTCGCCCAAGCAGCTCGTCAGCGTCGCCGCGAGCCTGATCCCGTTCCTGGAGCACGACGACGCCAACCGCGCGCTCATGGGCTCGAACATGCAGCGCCAGGCCGTGCCGCTGTTGCGCACCGACGCCCCGTATGTCGGGACGGGCATGGAGTACGTCACAGCCAAGGATTCGGGCGCGGTGGTCACCTGCAAGCGCTCGGGCGTGGTGGACAGCGTGGACGCGACGCGCATCATCGTCCGCATCGAGGGCGAAGGGGATGGCGCCAAGTCCGGCAAGGATGCGGGCGTGGACATCTACACGCTGACCAAGTTCAAGCGGTCGAACCAGAACACCTGCATCAACCAGACGCCTTTGGTGAGCAAGGGCGACGTGGTGGTGCGCGGGCAGGCGTTGGCCGACGGCCCCTGCACCGAGAAGGGCGAGCTGGCGCTCGGGCGCAACGTGCTGGTGGCGTTCATGCCTTGGCGCGGGTATAACTTCGAGGACGCCATCCTGGTCAGCGAGAAGCTGGTCAAGGAGGACGCCTACACGTCCATCCACATCGAGGAGCTGGAGATCGAAGCCCGCGACACCAAGCTGGGGCCGGAGGACATCACGCGCGACATCCCGAACGTGAGCGACTCCAGCCTGCGCGACTTGGACGAGAGCGGCATCATCCGCATCGGCGCGAAGGTCCGGCCGGGCGACGTGCTGGTCGGGAAGGTGACGCCCAAGGGCGAGACGCAGCTCTCGCCCGAGGAGAAACTGTTGCGCGCCATCTTCGGCGAGAAGGCGGGCGAGGTGCGCGACGCTTCGCTGGTGACCCCTCCGGGCATCGAAGGGACCATCGTGAACGTGAAGATATTCTCGCGCAAGGGGGTGCCGAAGGACGAGCGCGCCAAGCAGATCGAGAAGGAGCAGCTCGACAAGATGGAGAAGGATCTCAACGACGAGATCCGCATCATCAGGGACGAGAGCGCCAAGAAGCTCGTCGCCCTGCTGTCGGGCGAAGCCTTGCCCGCCGACATCCAGACCAAGGGCGGGGAGGCGCTCAAGAAGGGCGCCAAGCTGACCAAGGCGATCCTGCAGGGGTTGAGCTCCACCGACCTGAACAAGATCAAGAAGGATTTCAAATCCGAGAAGGAAGGGAAGGTCTACAAGGGCATCGAGGATCTGGATGAGAAGCGGGAGGCGCAGATACAGATACTGAAGGCCCTGTACGAGACGCAGAAGGAGAAGTTGAACCGCGGCGACGAACTGCCCCCCGGCGTCATCAAGATGGTCAAGGTCTACGTGGCGATGAAGCGCAAGCTCTCGGTCGGCGACAAGATGGCGGGGCGGCACGGCAACAAGGGCGTCATCGCGCGCGTGTTGCCGGAAGAGGACATGCCCTACATGCCGGACGGCACGGCTGTGGAGATCGTGCTGAACCCGCTGGGCGTCCCTTCGCGCATGAACGTCGGGCAGATCTTGGAGACGCACCTGGGTTGGGCTGCGAAAGCGTTGGGCCTGTACTTCTCGACGCCGGTCTTCGACGGTGCGTCGGAAACGGAGATCAAGGAGATGCTGCGGCGCGCGGGGTTGCCCGAGAGCGGCAAGATCGACCTGTACGACGGCATGACCGGCGAGAAGTTCGACCAGCAGGTGACGGTCGGGTACATCTACATCCTGAAGCTGTCGCACCTGGTCGATGACAAGATACACGCCCGGAGCATCGGGCCGTATTCGCTCATCACGCAGCAGCCTCTGGGCGGCAAGGCGCAGTTCGGCGGCCAGCGTTTCGGCGAGATGGAGGTCTGGGCGCTGGAGGCCTACGGCGCCGCCAACATCCTGCAAGAGCTGCTCACCGCCAAGTCCGACGACATCCAAGGCCGGACCAAGATCTACGAGGCGATCGTGAAAGGGGAGTCCCATTTCACGCCGGGCATCCCGGAGTCGTTCAACGTGCTCATCCGCGAGCTGCAGAGCCTGTGCCTGGACGTGGAGCTGATCCAGAAGCAGAAGGCGCGGCTGCCGGAGCCGGAGCCGGAGGGTGAGGGCGCGCCCGAACCGGTGGCGGTGGAGTGACGCAGGGGCGCCGCGGGCGGGCGCGGACGGGGATAGGAAACGCCCATCCCGACCGCGCCCGCCCGTGGTTGGATTTTCCCCCGGTTTATTGTCACGCCAGTGCGACGAACGGCGGGTTGCAGGCATAGACGAGCGGAATAGGAATATAAGATTGGATTGGGGGGCGAGTTGAGAAATTTTAAGGATGTGACGGAAAAATCGGATCTGAGCACGGATTTCGACAGCATTCGCATCAGTCTGGCGTCTCCGGAAAAAGTCAGGGCGTGGTCGCGCGGGGAAGTCACCAAGCCGGAAACCATCAACTACCGTACGTTCAAGCCGGAGCGGGACGGCCTGTTCTGCGCCAAGATATTCGGGCCGGTCACCGACTGGGAATGCCTCTGCGGCAAATACAAGCGGATGAAGTACCGGGGCGTGGTCTGCGACAAATGCGGCGTCGAGGTCACCCTCGCCAAGGTGCGGCGCGAGCGGCTGGGGCACATCGAGCTGGCGTCCCCCTGCTCCCACGTCTGGTTCTTCAAAGGGCTCCCGAGCCGCATCGGGCACCTCTTGGACATCAGCCTGCGAGACTTGGAGCGCGTGCTCTACTTCGAAGCCTATGTGGTGGTTGACCCCGGCGCGGCGGGCGAGGACACCCCGGAGCGCAAAGGCATCAAAGAGGGCGAGTTGCTGAACGAGGATCAGTTCCGCAAGCTCCAGCAAGACTTCCCCGGGCAGTTCAAGGCCATGATGGGCGCCGAGGCGATCAAGGAGCTGCTCGCGAAGGTCGATGTCGAGGTGATCGCGGAAAGCATGCGCGAGAAGATGAAGACGGAGAACTCCGCGCTCAAGAAGCTCAAGTACGCCAAGCGGCTGAAGGTCGTGGACGCCTTCCGCAAGTCGGGCAACAAGCCCGAGTGGATGATCCTGGACGTGATCCCGGTGATCCCGCCGGAGCTGCGCCCCTTGGTGCCGCTGGACGGCGGGCGCTTCGCCACCTCCGACCTGAACGACCTGTACCGGCGCGTCATCAACCGCAACAACCGCCTGAAGAAGCTGATGGAGCTGCGCGCCCCCGAGGTCATCATCCGCAACGAGAAGCGGATGCTGCAGGAGGCGGTGGACGCGATGTTCGACAACGGCCGCCGCGGGCGCGTCCTGCGCGGGGCGAACAACCGGCCGCTCAAGTCGCTCAGCGACACGCTCAAGGGCAAGACCGGCCGTTTCCGCCAGAACCTGCTGGGCAAGCGCGTCGATTACTCGGGCCGCTCCGTGATCGTGGTCGGCCCCGACCTGAAGCTGCACCAGTGCGGCCTGCCGAAGAAGATGGCGTTGGAGCTGTTCAAGCCCTTCATCTACAACCGGCTCGAGAAGGACGGCCACGCCGCGACCATCAAAGGCGCCAAGGAGATGGTGGAGAAGCAGGAGCCGGTGGTCTGGGACATCCTGGAAGAGGTCATCCGCGACCACCCGGTGATGCTCAACCGCGCCCCGACCCTGCACCGCCTGGGCATCCAGGCGTTCGAGCCGGTGCTGGTGGAGGGCAAGGCGATCAAGATCCCGCCTCTGGTCTGCGCCGCGTTCAACGCCGACTTCGACGGCGACCAGATGGCGGTGCACATCCCGCTCTCGCCGGAGGCGCAGATCGAGGCGTCGGTGCTGATGCTGTCGAGCCACAACATCCTGTCGCCCGCCAACGGCCAGCCGATCGCCATCCCCAGCCAGGACATCGTGCTGGGGTGCTACTACCTGACCAAGGCGAAGAAGGGCACCAAGGGGGAGGGGCTCAGTTTCGCCACCTACGACGAGGCGATGTTCGCGCTTGAAAACGGCGTGGTGGAGCGTCTGACCCCCATCCGCTACCGTTACACCGGCGCGTTGATGGACTTGACCACGCAGTACGACGACCAGGCGGTCATGCGCGCCGAGGTGCGCGACGTGGAGAATGCGTTCATCGACACCACGATAGGGCGTTTGATCTTCAACTCGATCCTGCCCGAAGGGATCCCGTTCGTGAACGGGTTGATGAAGAAGAAGGGGTTGCAGCAACTGGTCAATTACTGCTACCTGACGCTGGGGCTGGACACGACGGTGAACATGCTGGACGACCTGAAAAACCTCGGCTTCCTGCATGCCACCAAGGCAGGCATCTCCATCGGCATCGACGACCTGGTCGTGCCCGAGAGCAAGGTGGGCTTGGTGGACAAGGCGCGCAAGGACGTCATCGAGATCGAGCAGCAGTACCAGGAAGGCGCGATCACCGACGGCGAGCGGTACAACAAGATCATCGACGTCTGGTCGGACGTGACGGAGAAGGTGTCCGACGAGATGTTCGGCCAGATGAAGAAGCAGGACGACGACGGGCGCGAGTTCAACCCGATCTACATCATGGCCGACTCCGGCGCGCGCGGCAGCAAGCAGCAGATCCGCCAGCTCGCCGGGATGCGCGGCCTGATGGCGAAGCCCTCGGGCGAGATCATCGAGACCCCGATCACGGCGAACTTCCGCGAGGGGCTGGACGTGTTGCAATACTTCATCTCGACCCACGGCGCGCGCAAGGGGTTGGCCGACACGGCGCTCAAGACGGCCGACTCCGGCTACCTGACCCGCCGTTTGGTGGACGTGGCGCAGGACGTCATCATCTCGATGGACGACTGCGAGACGACCGACGGCATCTACGTCACGTCGATCATCGAAGGCGGCGAGACCATCGAACCGCTGCGCGACCGCATCGTGGGCCGCGTCTCGGTCGAGGACATCATCGACCCGCTGACCGGCGAGACCATCTTGGAGGAGAACGAGGAGATCACCGAATCGCTCGCCGCCGAGATCCAGGCGGTCGGCATCGAGAAGGTGAAGATCCGCTCGGTGCTGACCTGCAAGGCGAAGCGCGGCGTCTGCGTCAAGTGCTACGGGCGCAACCTCGCGACCGGCAAGATGGTCGATCTGGGCGAGGCGACGGGGGTCATCGCGGCGCAGTCGATCGGCGAGCCCGGCACGCAGTTGACGATGCGGACGTTCCACATCGGCGGCACGGCGAGCCGGACTTCCGAGCAATCGACGGAAGAGTCCAAGAACGAAGGCGTCGTGCAGTTGCGCAACGTGCTGCACGTCACCAACCGCGACGGGCACCTGGTGGCGATGAACCGCAACGGGATGATGATCATCGTGGACGACGCCGGACGCGAGAAGGAGCGCTACTCCATCGCCTACGGCGCCACGCTCAAGGTCAAGGAGGGGCAGAAGATCAAGCCGGGGCAGACCCTGGTGGAATGGGATCCCTACTCCTTCGCCATCCTGACCGAGTTCGGCGGCACGGTGAAGTTCAAGGACATCATCGACGGCGTGACGGTCAAGGAGGAGCGTGACGAGAACACCGGTTTCGCGCGCCAGGTGATCATGGAGTCGGTGGACGAGAAGTACCAGCCGGAGATCGTGATCGTGGACGCCGACGGGAAGACGGCGAAGACCTACCGCCTCCCGTCCAAGGCGACGCTCTGGGTGGACAACGGCGAGGAGGTCTATCCCGGCAGCATCCTGGCGAAGATTCCGCGCGAGTCGCGCAAGACCAAGGACATCACGGGCGGCCTGCCGCGCATCGTCGAGCTGTTCGAGGCGCGCAAGCCCAAGGAGAAGGCGGTCATCGCCGAGATCGACGGCGTGGTCAAGGACGGCGGCCTGGTGCGCGGCCAGCGCAAGCTGGAAGTGCATTCCGAGGTGGTGGACCCGGACGGCAAGCCTATCGTCAAGGATTACTTGGTGCCGCGCGGCGTCCACATCAACGTGCAGGAAGGGGAGTTCGTCAAGGCGGGTGACCCGCTGATGGACGGGCCGCGCGACCCGCACGACATCCTGAAGGTCCTCGGCGAGAAGGCGTTGCAGGGCTACCTGGTCGACGAGATCCAGGAGGTCTACCGCCTGCAGGGCGTGAACATCAACGACAAGCACATCGAGGTGATCGTGCGGCAGATGATGCGCTGGATCAAAGTCGAAAACGCCGGGGACACCGAGTTCCTGGTGGACGAGCAGGTGGACAAGTTCCGTTTCGCGGAGGAGAACGAGCGGGTGGAGGCGGCGGGCGGCACGCCGGCCGTCGGGCGGTCGTTGCTGCTGGGCATCACCAAGGCGTCGCTTTCGACCGACAGCTTCATCTCGGCAGCGTCGTTCCAAGAGACGACGCGCGTGCTCACCGAGGCCGCCATCAGCGGCAAGGTCGATTACCTGCGCGGCCTGAAGGAGAACGTCATCATGGGGCGTCTGATCCCCGCGGGGACGGGCATGGACATGTACCACAACATCAAGTTGACGGAGCGGCTCATCCCCATGGAGCCGCCTCGCCGCGTCATTGAGGACGGGGCGGAGTTCGACGACGGCAGGGCGTCCGAACTGGGGCACGAGGCGATGTCCGACGGGTTCAACTTCTCCGTCGTAAGCAAGGACGCCTTGCAGGGCGGTGCCGACCGGGACGACCTCGACGACTCCGACGAGTAGGCTGTGGCGGTCGCGGAGGGCGCGCGGCAACCGCGCCTTTCGCATCTTCATCCATGCCATCAAAAAAGGGGCGGTCGCTATGCGACCGCCCCTTTTTTATCGATGGGAACCTGATGGGGCGGGTGAAATGAAAAGCCCCGGAATCCCCTTGCGGGGGACTCCGGGGCGACAGGCTTCGCCTCTGGCCGAGAGGAGGCTATTTGATGACGCGCGGCGTCACGAAGAACAAGACCTCGGTGCTCTCGCGCGTGGTGGAGGTGCTCTTGAAGAGGTGCCCGAGCACCGGCAGGGAGCCGAGTCCAGGCACCTTGTCTTCGCTGGTGCCGTCGTTGTCCTGGAGGATCCCGCCGATGACCGTGGTCCCGCCGTCGCTCACCAGGACGGTCGTCGTGGACTCGCTGGTGCGGATGCTGGGGGCGCCGGTGAGGGAGCTGTAGCCGAAATCGGCGCTGTTGTTCTGCACCTTCAGATCCAGCACGATGTTCCCCTCGTAGGTGATCTGCGGCGTGGCCGTCAGCGTCAAGGCCGCGTCGAAGAACTGGATGGTCACGGTGTTGTCCTGGTTGATCGCCACCGGGAAGCGCAGGCCGTTCGTGATCACAGCCTCCTTGTTGTTCTGGGTGGTGACCTTCGGCTGCGAGATGAGCTTCGCCCAGCCCTTCGACTCGCCTGCGGTGATGGCCGCGTCGAGCAGGAAGGTGTCGAAGATGTTGCCCACCGAGATCCCGATGCCGCCGAAAGCCGTCTTGGCGGGGAGGTTGACGTTCAGGTTGTTGTTCTCCCCGTCGCTGCCCGTGCCGACCAAGGAGTCCGAAATGACAGGTTTCTCGCCGGGGCGGGTGCCCACGCCGCCGTTTTTGGCGAAGGACGAGGCGGCGGGGCCGCCCACGCTCACGCGCTCGCCGTTGCCCTGCACGAAGCCGAACTGGACGCCGATGTCGCGCGAGAAGTTGCGGGTGGCCTCCACGATGCGCGCCTCGATCTCGACCTGGGCCTGGGGGATGTCCAGCGCCTCGATGAGCTTGATCTGCTTGTCGATGTAGCTGGCGACGTCGGTCAGGATCAGGGAGTTCGTCCGTTCATCGACGACGATCGTGCCGCGCGGCGACTTCTGATCCTTGACGCTGTCTTTCAGGTCTTTGGCCTTGGCGTAGTTCAGCCGCTTGATGCGGGTCTCCAGCTCCGCCGCCAGCATGGTGGCCTTCTGGAGCGCCTCCTTCTGCTTGGCTTCGTCCTGGAGCGTGGCTTTGCTGGCCACGCGGATCATCGCCCCGTCCACCTGCTTGTCCAAGCCGTTGTTGGCCATGACCGCCTCGAAGATCTGGTCCCAAGGCATTTTGACGACCTTGATGGTGACTTCGCCCTTCACCGCCGGATCCAGCACGATGTTGACGCCGCCTTCATCCGCCATGAGCCGGAAGAAGTCCACCAGCGGCACCTTCACCAGGTCGAGCGTCAGCGGCTGTCCGGTGAAGCGGCTCGCGGCGGCCGGCGTCGACCTCGTCACGGGGGACGTGGCCGCCGCCAAGGCGGCGATCAACGCCGGCTTTTCCTGCGCCGGTTTGGACGGGGCGGCGTCCACCTTCGTGGCTGGCGCAATCGGCGCTGCGGGCGCTGCGGGCGCTGCCGAATCCGCAACGGGGAAGAACGTCTGTGCGGGGGCGATGCCCGGAAGCGCCACTGCCGCGTCTGCGCTTTCCATCCGGTCGGAGCCCTTGGCGACAGCGGGGATGAGGGGCGCCCCCGTCGTCATCGCCGCCGTTCTGACGGGTGCCGCCGCTTGGCCGTTGTTGAAGGAGACCTTGACTTGGTTGGTGCCGATGGCGACGTCCGGCGCCTGGGAGCCGTCCTGCAGGTCGAACACCATGCGCACGATCGGCGACGGCTCCGTCTGGAACTGGCGCACGCGCAGTTGCTTGACCGAGGCGTCCCCGACCGGGAACGATGCCGCCGAGATCTCGTTCTTGCTGTTGGGGAAGTCCAGTACGAGCCGCCTCGGGTTGTTCAGTTGGAACTTCTGGGGCGTGACCGGCTGGTTCGAGACGATGGTCACCGTCGTCAGTCCGCCTTCCGAAGACACCTGCACGTCGGTGAGCGACGCCGGGGCGGTGGATGATGGCGACGCCTTCCCGGGAACCGCAGGCAGTTCCGTCCCTACGGCCGGTTTTGCCGCAGAGGCTTTGCCGGTGTCGGCGATCTGCGTCGGGCGGGCGTTGCGCGGCCTGTCCTGCGTGTTGGCGAACTGCGGTACGAGCAGCGTCAGCATGAGGAGGATTCCGTAAGCAGCACCCTTCATTTTGAGCGATGCGAAATTACTGTTGGGGGCAAGTCGAATTTTCATACCGGTCATCCTATGGTTTCCTGAGTCTCTTAATGACATCCTGGGTCAAGATCTTCCCGGACTGCATTTTTGTTTCACGGATCAAAACAACGGAATCTTCCTTGATGGTTTGTAGGTACCCGTCAAAGAGCCGATCCCCTTCATGAAGGAAATAAGCGCGTTTGTCGGCGCCTCGAACGATCGCAGTCCGCCTGTCTTCGCGAATCGCGATGCCTTCCAGCGCCGCGTTGCCGACCAATGTGCCCGCTATGCCCGGCGGCGGGGTCCCGCGGGTGATCTCGACATCCGCGTTCTGCTTCCGCATCTTTTCGCGCGTCTCGTCGGAAAGATGGTAGAAGGGGTCGGGCCGGTTGCCGGACGAATAGCTGACGACGGTGGCGGACGGAATCGCCTGCTCGCCGATCCTGCTTGCGTCAACTTCCTGCGCCGCCATCGGAATGGCGGGCAGGAGCGGCAAGAGGATGCCGAGCGCCGTCCTCCGGGATACGGCGCCTGGGAGCCGCCGCTGGGTCGGGCGTTCTTCTATGATATCGGTTGTGCTATTAGAGGAGCCTTTAGGAATCACCGCTCTCCCTCCTTCGTTTCTGTTTGCACCTGATCGACGCCCTGGACGTAGGTGGTCGCTATCCCGGTGGCGATGATCGTGCGGCTGGTGTTCGTCTGGTCTTCGATATGTTCGATGCTGAGCGTCGGCACGTCGATGATGCGCGGCGTCCGGCTGATCTTTTCAAAGAACCGGCCGAGGCCGTGATAATTGCCTTCCAGTTTGATCTCCACGGGCCAATCAGAGTAAAAGTCGTGCGGGACCAGCGCACGGGGCTTGAAAAGGTTGATTTTAAGGCTGCTGTCGGCCGCCATTTTCTGGATGCTGCGCAAGAAGTTGGAAGCCTCCTTCTCCGTGGGCAGGATGGTCTGCAAGACGACTAGCCGCGCCTCCATGTCCGACAGTTCCTGTTGGAACTCGTTGTAGCGGATCTCGACGGCCGTGCCTTCCTGCACCTCGCGTTGCAGCTTGGCGTTTTCGGCGTTCAGCGTGTCGAGCCGATCCATCTTGGGCTTGAGCACAAGATAGAAGAACAAGCCTGCCGCAACGACAATCGCTGCCACGAGCACGCCGAGCTTGGCCATGGGGGACAAATTGTCGAAACTGCCTTTGTTGATTTCGATAGACATGCCTCTACTCCACTGAAGATGACTGCTTGCTGGCGCAAATTATCGAGAATTTGGAAGTGTTTTCGTTCCGTTCGATCACCTCGACATCGACGCTGGCGAAAAGGCCGCTCCCCGTGAGGTTGTTCATGAGGTCGGGCAACACGTCCGGTGTCCGGGTCTCCCCCAACACCTTGATGCCGTTGTCTTTCTGCTCCAACAACGTGAGCCAGAGGTTGCCTTTGGAGGGGACGGCGTGGATGATGGCGTTCAACAGGCTCACCGGCCCCTTCTGGGATTCCTTCAGCCTCTCGATGACGTCTATGCGGCTTTGCCGCTGGGCCTTCAGCTCCTCGAACTTCACCAGCTCCTGGCGCAACGCCTGCAGGCGTTGCTCCTCTTGCTTGAGTTCCGTCTGTTTCTGCTGCCCTTCCTTGATCTTCTTGTCGTTGTCAAACCACATGAAGCCCAAGGCGGCTGCGACCAGCAGGGCGACGACCACCCCTATCCACAGGAGGCTGCCGCCCCCGGTCGCCGCCCCTAACTTGGGCATCGAGCCGCTGGACTTCTTATGCGTGGTGTCTTTTAAAAGATTGACTTTGATCATAGTCGGTTCCTATGCCTCGGCGCTTCGGAGCGCCAACCCTACCGCGATAGCCATGTCCGGTGCCTGGTCTTCAAGCATGGGCGTGGAGAATTGCCTGGGGTCGGCGGTTATCTTCCTGAAGCTGTTGAATATTTCGACCGGGATCTCGAACTTCCTCCCGAGCGCGTCGATCAGTCCCGGCGTGTGCGCCGCGCCGCCGCTGACCAGCATCCGGTCAATGTTCTCCACCGTGGAGTTATGTTTGAAGAAATCGAAAGTCTTCTGTATCTCCATGCAGATGATTTCCGTGACGGAGTCGATCACATGGGCGGCGTCGTCGTCGGAGATGGTGCCGACCTTCTCGCCGTGTTTCAGATGCTGCGCCGTGTCGTAGTTGAGGTTGAACTCCTTCTGCAAGAACTCCGTGTAGTTGTGTCCGCCCACGCTGACGTCGCGCGTGAAGAGGAACTCCGTCCCGGAGACGATGTTGATCGTCATGGTGGTGGAGCCGATGTCCAGCAACGCCGCCGTGGTGTTGCCCGCCGGCTCGTAGTTGAACTCGTAGGCGTTCTGCAGGGCGAATGCGTCCACGTCCACCAGCGCGGGCACCTTGCCGGCGAGGGTGAGCACCTGGGTGTAGTCTTGGATCTTCTCCTTTTTCACCGCCACGAGCAGGACGTTCCACTTCCCGTCGATGTCGTCTTCGCCGAGTATCTGGTAATCGATGTTCACGTCGGCGATGTCGAAGGGGATGTACTGTTCAGCCTCCCAGTGAATGGCCTCCGCCAAGTCCGCCTCTTGCTGGGCTACGACGGAGATCTTCTTCACGATGACCGAATGCCCCGAGATGGAGGTGGCGACGCGGTTGTTCTTGATGTGCTCATGCGCGAAAATGCGATTGATCGCATCCGCGACCGAGTTCTTGTCGAGAATGGCGCCGTCCACGATGTAGTCGGGCGACAGTTCTTCGAATCCCATGCCGACGAGCTCGAAGCATCCCTTGCGGGTCGAACGAAGCTCCACGGCCTTCAGCGAGCTGGATCCGATGTCCAGACCCACGGACTGTTTCTTCTGACTTAGGATATTAAACATAGGTTTTGCGCCGAGGTTTCCTGTTTTTTTACCCGAAAGGCGTCCCGGTGGTGCCGGAAAACCTCCCAAACCCAACTGCATCACTGCCTTGCCACAGGAAGCACCCCGTCTACGAAGGGCTTCCTGCATTCCTTATCGTAATGGATTCGGAATTCATTGCATTTTTTCTGCAATTTTTTATCCGATTACGTTTTTCCCTTGGGGGTCGCCGTTGCGATTCCGTGTGGGGCACCGTGTATATAGTTTCGCGAGTGCCGGGAATATTTCACGGAAAGTGCGTGAACGACCCGGTTTCTCATCGGCAAGTCGGCGGCGGGGCTTTATTTCAAATTTCCAGATCGGTCTTTCCTCCCCGGCTCCTGCGCGGCGGGCGAGGGAGGGGGCGGGGACGGACGCAGGTTTTTTTGATTTTTCCGGCGGGGATTTGCAAAATCAGGCAAGTACCCCCTTGACGCACAGGCGCGGCTGGAATAACCTAAAAGACTATTTTGTCTGGAAGTTAACAAAGGGAGCGTGCAATGAAGAGTTTCATCCCCAAAGAGAAGGATATGCAGAAGCGCTGGCATGTCATCGACGCCGAAGGACAAGTCCTCGGACGCCTCGCCACCAAGGTCGCGACGCTTCTGACCGGCAAGGACAAGCCGGTGTACACCCCGTTCCTGGACACTGGCGACCATGTGGTCGTCATCAACGCCGAGAAGGTCAAGCTGACGGGCAAGAAGTTGAGCGACAAGATGTACCGCTACCACACCGGGTTCCCGGGCGGGTTGAAGGAGACGACGGCGGCGGATCTCTTGGCGAAAAACCCCGGCAAGCTCATCCAAGAGGCGGTCACCGGCATGCTTCCCAAGACGAAGCTGGGGCGGGCGATGCGCAAGAAGTTGAAGGTGTACGCCGGCGCCGAGCATCCGCATCAGGCGCAACGGCCGGAGCCGCTCGCGATCTAGGCTGGTTCGCGTCCGCCGCGACCGCGTCGGGAGTGGCGGGCGATCTTTAACACCCTGCGTCGATTTGAGGAATGTCAATGGCGACAAGCAACGTTGAGTATTACGGAACAGGCAAGAGGAAGAGCTCCACGGCGCGCGTGCGGCTCCTGCCCGGCAACGGGGAGGTCACGATCAACAAGCGCCCCCTGAGCGACTACTTCAAAAACGAAACCCAGCGCACGGTGGTGAGGTATCCGCTGGCGCTGACGGAAAATGTCGAAAAGTTCGACATCAAGGCCCTCGTGGACGGCGGCGGCACTTCCGGGCAGGCGGGCGCGATTCGCCTCGGCATCGCCAAGGCGCTCTTGCAGTTCGATGCGGAGTTGCGCCCCCGGTTGAAGAAGGCCGGGTTGCTCAGCCGGGATTCCCGAGTCAAAGAACGTAAAAAATATGGTCAGAAAGGGGCCCGCAAGAGATTCCAGTTCTCGAAGCGCTAGTCCCAGGGAGGTTCTGCTTGGTTTCTATCACCATGAAGCAACTTCTGGAGGCGGGAGTCCACTTCGGCCACCAGACCAAACGTTGGAACCCGAAGATGAAGGACTATATCTTCGGTCAAAGGAACGGCATATACATCATTGACTTGCAGAAGAGCATCAAGCTCTTTAAAAATGCGATTCAATTCATGTATGAACTGGGCGCCCAGGGCAAGACTGTCCTGTTTCTGGGCACCAAGCGACAGGCGCAGGATGCGATCGCGGAGGCTGCCGCCCGCACCTCCATGTTCTACGTCAACCAAAGGTGGCTGGGTGGACTCTTGACCAACTTTGTGACGATCCAGAAGAGCATCAAGCGTTTTCGCGAACTGGAGACGATGAAGAACACCGGCAAGTACGACGACTACTCCAAGAAGGAAGTCGCCCGGTACGAGCGCGAGCGCAAAAAGATGGAGAAGAACCTCTCCGGCATCAAGGACATGGGGGGGCTCCCGGATGCGCTGTTCGTCATCGACACCAACATGGAAGCCATCGCCATCAAGGAAGCCTCCAAGCTCGGCATCCCGATCATCGGCGTGGCGGACACGAACTGCAACCCGGACGCCATCGACTATATCATCCCGGGCAACGACGACGCGCTCCGCGCCATCCGCCTGATCACCGAGACCATCTCGCAGGCGTACCTGGACGGCAAGTCCGTCTACGAGGCGCAGCAGAAGGAGCTCGCGGCGCAACGCGAGAAGGAGCGCCAGATGCAGGCGCAACAGGCCGCCGCCGTCCGTGAAGCCGCAGCCCAACGCGCGGCAAGCGCGGAAGGGCAGGGGGACGCCGAAGGCGCGGCCGAGACGGGCGCCGACATCGCGTCCAAGCCCAAGACCACGATGCGCAAGACCTTGCAGCGCAAGCCCAAAGGAAAGAAAGCCGACGCCGCTGCGGAAGCCGATGCCGATGCCGCCGCGCCGGAAGTCGCGTCCGAACCTGCGTCGGCGCCTGTCGATGCGCAAGTGACGGAAACACCGGCGGCACCCGCCGCGCAACAGCCGGAATAAGGGCGGGGCGCCATCCGCCCGCCTGCCGTTGCGAAGGTTTTCCAACGGATGTTCATCCTGTTTTCCCGGCGCCCCCGGGGAAACAGGATTTTTACTAAAATCGCATAAATTGTTTCGTTTCAGACGCACCCGCGTCGGTTTGCCGTCGGCTTGCACGGCGAAGCCGCCTGCAAACGGCGGCAGAGGCGGGAGGGCGCTCCGGGATACAGGGAGGTTAGTTAGAGACATGGCCATTTCCGCAGATATGGTGAAGGAACTCAGGGAGAAGACCGGCGTCGGTTTCATGGAATGCAAGAGCGCGCTGACGGAAGCGAACGGCGACATGGAAGAGGCGATCACGATCTTGCGCAAACGGGGCTTGGCGTCGCTGGCGAAAAAGTCGTCGCGGGACGCCAAGGACGGGCTGATCGGCTCCTACATTCACAACGGCAAGATCGGCGTGATGCTCGAGGTGAACTGCGAGACCGATTTCGTGGCGCGCAACCCCGAATTCCAAGCGCTGGTGAAAGACATCGCCATGCACATCGCGGCGAGCGACCCGCGCTTCATTCGCAAGGAGGACGTCACCGAGGACGTGCTCGCCAAGGAGCGGGAGATATACTTGGAGCAGGCGCGGCAGACAGGCAAACCCGAGAACGTGCTGGAGAAGATCGTGGAGGGGCGCATGTCCAAGTATTATTCGGAAGCCTGCCTTTTGGAACAGCCTTTCGTCAAGGATCCGTCCGTGACGGTGCAAGACTGCATCGCGACGCTCATCCAGAAGATCGGCGAGAACATCCAAGTGCGCCGGTTCGTCCGCTACAAGCTCGGCGGCGAGTAATGCGGCAAACCGCCGCGAAGCGGTTGAAAAAGCCCTGAAAGGGCTTCGTTACGCAACCGCTTCGCGGTTGTGGCGGGGCTTCGCCCCGCTGCGGCGGCGGCTTGCCGCCGCACTCCACATGTCCTCTGCTCTAAAGGGCGGGTTGGCGGAGAGAGGTTTTATGCAAGAGAAGCCGAAATACCGCAGGGTGCTGCTTAAACTCAGCGGCGAGGCGCTGATGGGCGGGCAAGGCTATGGCGTCGATCCGGCGATGGCGACGCAGATAGCCGGGGAGATCGCGGAGCTCCACTCCCTGGGCGTCGAGGTCGCCGTCACCGTGGGGGGCGGCAACATCGTCCGGGGCATCTCCGTCAGCGAGGCGGGGATGGATCGGGTGAACGGCGACTACATGGGGATGCTCGCCACCACGATCAACGCCTTGGCGATGCAAAACGCGCTGGAAAAGCGGGATGTCTTCACAAGGGTGCTGTCCGCCATCGACATGAAGCAGGTGGCGGAGCCCTTCATCCGCCGCCGCGCCATCCGCCATCTGGAGAAGGGGCGTGTGGTCATCTTCGCCGCCGGCATAGGCAACCCCTATTTCTCCACCGACACCGCCGCGGCTTTGAGGGCGATGGAAATCGGGGCTGAGACGATCCTGAAGGCGACCAAGGTGGACGGCATCTACGATTCCGACCCCAAGAAGAACCCGGACGCCAAGCTGTTCCGGCACCTCACCTACCACGAGGTGTTGGAGAAAGACCTGCGGGTGATGGACACGACGGCGGTCGCGCTGTGCAAGGAGAACGGGTTGCCCATCGTGGTGTTCAACCTCTTGCAGCGCGGCAACATCCGCGATGTGGTGATGGGCGCGGACATCGGGACTGTAGTGACGGCGTAGCCGTGTGCGGTGCGTCTTGGCCGCAGGGGGCGGTTGCTGCGACACATGTCCAATGTTACGAAAAAGGAGCTAGCCATGACGGTCAAAGAGATTCTGGATAACGCGAAAAAAGGGATGGACAAGTGCGTCGAAGACCTGCAACGCAATCTGGGGACGATTCGCACCGGGAGGGCTTCCGTCAGCATCTTGGACAACGTCCAAGCCAATTATTACGGCACGCCCACGCCGCTCAGCCAGATGGCGTCGCTTTCGACCCCCGACCCGTCCATGATTGTGATCCAGCCTTGGGACGCTTCGACGATCTCTGCGATCGAGAAGGCGATCCTGACCTCGGACTTGGGGCTCAACCCCACCAACGACGGCAAGGTGGTGCGCCTGCCCATCCCGCCTTTGACCGGGGAGCGGCGCAAGCAGTTGGCCAAATCGGTCGGCCAGATCGGGGAGCAGCACCGGGTGGCGGTGCGTCAGGTGCGCCACGACGCCAACGACGCGGTGAAGGCGGCGCTCAAGGAGAAGCAGATATCCGAGGACGAGGAGAAAGACGCGCTGAAGAAGGTGCAGGATCAGACCAAAGCCTGCATCGACAAGATCGACGCCCTTTTGAAGAAGAAGGAATCCGAGATCATGGAGATATGACGTCGCAGGGGCGTTTTGCGATTATTACAAGTTTCCTATAAAAATTTTTCGAGGCAAGCGATGATAGCAGCGACACAGATCAAACGGGGCATGACCATCAAGCATAACAACGAATTGTATCGCGTCTTCTCCTTCCAGCACATCACGCCGGGGAATTGGCGCGGCATGGTGCAGACCAAGTTGAAGTCGCTGAAGTCGGGCTCCATCATCGAGCACCGGTTCCGCTCGGAAGACAGGTTGGAACAGGCGTTCCTCGAAACGCACGAGGTCGAGTACCTCTATTCGGACGGCACGGACTACTACTTCATGAACACGGAATCCTTCGAGCAGTTCCACCTTTCCGCCGACGTGCTTGAGGACGCCATCCCCTACATGACCCCCAACATCAAGCTGAAGATCGAGTTTTACGAGAACACCCCCATCGGAGTCGAACTCCCCGCCGCGGTGGAGCTTCGCGTCGTTGCCACGGAACCGGGGCTGAAAGGTGCCACGGTCAGCAACGTCAACAAGCCCGCCACCTTGGAGACGGGCTTGGTCGTCCAGGTGCCGCCTTTCGTCAACGAGGGCGAGCTGATTCGCGTGGACACGAGCGAAGGCAAGTACATGGAGCGCGTAAAATCATAACAAACATGGTTGTTTTGATGTGATTTTTTAAATCAAAGCATCGTATTTTTCTGCCTTGCATGGGGGAAGTCCATGAAAGAGTTTACTCAGAGTCTCCGTCTCTCTCCCAGCGAGATTCCCAACCGGATCTACGGCGTCGAAAACTGGAGCGGCGGCTATTTCGGCGTCAGCGAGCAGGGATGCCTCACGGTCCACCCCACGCGCAACCCTCTCATGGGGGTCGAGCTCAACTCCTTGGTGCAGATGCTCCTGCAGCGGAAGGTGACCGCCCCTTTCCTCCTCCGCTTCCCCCAGATCCTGGACACCCGGATCAAGGAGTTGCACGAGGCTTTCCGCAACTCCATCGCAGAGTACAACTACGGGGCGCGGCATCGCGGGGTCTTCCCCATGAAGGTGAATCAGAAAAAGAGCGTCGTGGAGCGCCTGATGTCCGCCGGCCACCGCTATGAATACGGCTTGGAGGTGGGGACTAAGGCCGAGCTGGCGGCGGCGTTGACCATCGCCATGCACCCGAACGCCCTCCTGATCTGCAACGGCGTCAAGGATCGGCGCTACTTGGAATGGGCGATGCAGTCTGCCAAGGTGGGCAAGAACCCGATCATCGTGCTGGAGGAGGTCTCCGACCTTAAAAAAGTCGCCGAAGTCGCCGCCGCGCTCGACATGCGCCCCGCCTTGGGGGTGCGGGTGCGCGTCTTCTCCCGCGGGGCGGGCAAGTGGGAGGAGTCGGGGGGCGAGACCTCGAAATTCGGCATCAACACCATGCAGTTGCTGGACTTGCTGCGGATGGCCGCCGACCGGGAGATGGGGCGGCAACTCAAGATGCTCCATTTCCATATCGGCTCGCAGATCACCGACATCCGCCGCATCAAAAACGCCATCAAAGAGGCGGCGCGCGTCTACGCCAAAGTCTGCAAGATGGGCTTCCCCATCGAGTATTTGGACGTCGGCGGCGGACTGGGGGTGGACTACGACGGGAGCCGCACGGCGTCCGACTGCAGCATCAATTACAACATGCAGGAGTTCGCCAACGACATCGTCTACACCATCAACGAGATCTGCCAGTCGGAGAACGTCCCGCCCCCGACCATCATCACCGAGAGCGGGCGCGCCATCGTCGCCCACCACTCGCTGTTCGTGACGAACGTCATCCGGACGTTGAACCCCGGCCTGGGCGGCTCGGAGATCGACCAGTCCAAGGTCGATTCCGAGGTGGTGCGCGAGATGATGGATCTGCACAAGGAGATCAACCACAAGAATTTCCGGGAGTATTACCACGACGCCCTGCAACACCGGGAGGAGCTCCAGTCCCTGTTCAACCTCGGCTATCTGAATTTGCAGAACCGCGCCCAGGGGGAGTGGCTCTTCTGGGAGATCTGTCGCAAGGCGATAAAGTTCTCGCGCTCCATGAAGGAAAGACCGGAAGAATTCATCGATCTTGAAAATATTCTCGCGAGTAAGTACATCTGTAACTTTTCGGTCTTCCAGTCCACCCCCGACAGTTGGGCCCTGGATCAACTTTTCCCTATCGTCCCGCTGACGCGACTGACGGAGGAACCGACGGTGCAGGCGACCCTGTGCGACATCACCTGCGACTCGGACGGGCAGATCGACAAGTTCGTGGACTTGCGAGACGTCAAACAATCGCTTGAACTACATAGTGTAAACCATGATCCTTACTACCTCGCCATCTTCCTGGTCGGCGCGTACCAGGAATCGCTGGGGATGAACCACAACCTGCTGGGCTCGCCCAACGAGGCGCACTTCCTGGTGGATGACGCCGGTAGGCCGCACATCGACAAGGTGGTGCGGGGGGCGTCGCTCAGCCAAGTGCTGGAGGCGGTCGGCTACCAGTCGAAAGACCTGCTGGAGAGCCTGCGTCAGATCGCCCAACGGGCGGAGGCGCAGTCGAGGATTGCGACGGCGGACAGGGAGGCGTTCTGCGAGTCCTACGAGGCCGCCTTGGAGAGCTACACCTATCTTGAAGATTGACTGGGGCGTCCAAAACCCCGCGACACGGCGTCGCCGCAGCGTCCGGGGTTTTCGCGAGTCCCATGAGGATGAAGGACTGGAGAGCATGACAGACCGGGTGATGATTTTCGACACGACGTTGAGGGACGGCGAGCAGTCGCCAGGCGCCAGCATGACCATCGCCGAGAAGCTGATGCTGGCCGAGCAGCTCGAACGGCTGCGGGTCGATGTGATCGAGGCGGGCTTCCCGATCTCCTCGGACGGCGACTTCGAGTCGGTGCGCAGTATCGCGGAGAAGGTGCGCACGTTGACCGTCGCGGGGCTGGCGCGCGCCGCCAAGGGGGACATCGACCGTTGCTGGGAGGCGCTCAAAGGGGCGGCAAAGCCGCGCATCCACATATTCCTCGCCACCTCCGACATCCACCTGGAGCACAAGCTGCGCAAGACGCGCGACGAGGTGTTGGAGATGGCGCGGGAGGCGGTGGCCTACGCCCGGACGCTCTGCCCCGAGGTCGAGTTCTCGGCCGAGGACGCCACCCGCTCCGACCTCGCGTACCTGTCGAAGGTCGCCGAGGCGGTCATCGACGCCGGCGCGTCGGTGGTGAACATCCCCGACACGGTGGGCTACACCGCGCCGTCCGAGTACACGGCGCGCGTCCGGCACCTGTTCGACCATGTGCCGAACATCGGCAAGGCGGTGGTCTCGGTGCATTGCCACGACGACTTGGGCATGGCGGTGGCCAACTCCCTGGCGGCGGTGCAGGGCGGCGCGCGGCAGGTGGAATGCACCGTCAACGGCATCGGCGAGCGCGCGGGCAACGCCTCGTTGGAGGAGATCGTCATGGCGCTCAAGACGCGCCGCGACCTTTTCGGCGTGGAGTGCGGCGTCCAGACCGAGGAGATCTTCGCCTCCAGCAACATGGTCACCAACCTGACCGGCGTGATCGTCCAGCCCAACAAGGCGGTCGTCGGCAAGAACGCCTTCGCCCACGAGTCGGGCATCCACCAGGACGGCGTGCTCAAGGCGAAGCAGACCTACGAGATCATGCGGCCCGAGGACGTGGGCATCAAGGAGAACCACCTGGTGATGGGCAAGCACTCGGGCCGCCACGCCCTGCGGCAGCGGTACGAGGAGATGGGGTTCAACCTCAGCGACGCGGAGCTGGACAAGGCCTACGTCCTGCTCAAGAAGGTCGCCGACAAGAAGAAAGAGGTCTACGACGACGACCTGGTCATCATCGTGCGCGACGCCCTGCACGTCACCCCGTCGGTCTACAAGGTGAAGAACATCCAGTCGATCGCGGGCAACCAGGTGATCGCCACCGCCACGATCCTGCTGGAGAAGGACGGGGTGCTGCTCAAGGACTCGGCCACCGGCAGCGGCCCGGTGGACGCCATGCTCAAGGCGGTGGACCGCATCACGGGCATCGAGGGGAAGCTCATCGACTACACCGTGCGCGCCATCACGCACGGCAAGGACGCGGTGGGCGAGGTCTTCATGAAGGTGAATTTCGGCAAGGCCGCCTTCATCGGCAAGGCCGCCAGCCTGGACGTGGTGGAGGCGAGCGCCCGCGCCTACGTAGACGCGGTGAACAAGTCGATACACTACCAGATGGCGCTGGACGCCCACCGCAACCGCTAGGGGCGGGTGCGCCGCAGGGGCGAGGATGCGCAGCCGCCCTCTGCGACAGGCGGCGGTTCGCGCGGAATGCGGGGCAAAGACATGGTTGCGAAGAAGACGTCGTCCGGCGCGCGCGCCCAGGCCGCGAAAGCCGTGAAAGTCGCCATCCAGGGGGAGCTGGGATCGTTCAGCCACCAGGCGAGCCTGCGCTTCTTCGGCGCGGGGAGCGAGCCGGTGCATGCCGGCTCGTTCGAGCGCTCGTTCGAGGCGGTCGCGCGCAAAGAGGCCGACTACGCCGTCATCCCCATCGAGAACTCCCTGGCGGGGAGCATCCACAAGAACTTCGACCTGCTGGCGCGCCATTCGCTGGAGATCGTCGCCGAGACCTCCCTGCGCATCGAGCACTGTCTCATCGCCGCGCCGGGCGTGTCGTTCCGGCAGGTCAAGCGCGTCTACTCGCATCCGGTGGCGCTGGAGCAATGCACGAAGCTCCTGGGCAGGATGAAGGGGGTGGAGCGCGTCCCTTTCTACGACACGGCCGGGAGCGTCAAGTTCGTCAGCGAGCAACGCCCGCGCGACGCCGCAGCCATCGCCTCGGTGAAGGCCGCCACGGTCTACGGCATGAACGTGATCAAACACGGCGTCGAGGACGATCCGGAGAACTACACCCGCTTCCTCGCGCTGGCGCGCCACGGCGGGCGCAGGCGGGACGGCGACAAGACCTCGATCGTGTTCGGGTTGCGCAACGAGCCGGGGGTGCTTTTCAAGGCGCTCTCGGTCTTCGCCCTGCGCGACATCGACATGACGAAGATCGAGTCGCGCCCCATCCGGGGGACGCCGTGGGAGTACCTTTTCTACCTCGACCTCGGCATCGGCGCAAGCAGCCCGGAGTGCCGCAACGCCCTGCGCCACCTGCGGGAGCTGACCCTGTATTTCAAGCTGCTCGGCTCCTACTCCGCCGTCTGAACCGCGCGCACCGCCGATTGGCGGGGCGCCGCCGGATATAGGGCGGGAAAATCCGAAAAAAAACTTTCTCCGCTTCGCATCCCGCCGGGAATGATTTACAATAGCCATTGCTGTCACCGGAGGAAAGACCGCGTGAGACCCATGACCATCGCAGTGGCTGGAAAAGGCGGCACCGGCAAGACCACCGTCTGCGGCATCCTGATCGAATACCTGAGCAAGAAGAACGACGGCGCCGTCCTCGCGGTGGACGCCGACCCGAACTCCAACCTCAACGAGGTGCTGGGGGTGGAGCTGCCTGCCACGCTGGGCGACATCCGCGAGCAGATGCTGCGCGGCGAAGCGGACGGCGGCGAGGTCCCGGCGGGGATGACCAAGCAGGAATACGCCGAGTTCCGCTTCGGCGACGCCCTCGTCGAGGGGGCGCGCTACGACATGCTTGTCATGGGGCGCACGCAGGGCAAGGGATGCTACTGCTTCGTCAACGGCGTCTTGAAGACGCAGGTGGACAAACACTCGGCCGCCTACCGCTACATCGTCGTGGACAACGAGGCGGGGATGGAGCACATCAGCCGGGGCATCCTGCCCGCCATCGACGTCCTGCTGCTTCTGAGCGACTCGTCGCGTCGCGGCGTCCAGGCGGCGGGGCGCATCGCCCGCATGGCGGAGGAGCTGAAGCTGAACCCTGGGAAGGTCGGCCTGGTCGTGAACCGGACGCCGGGGGGCGTGCCCGACCCGGGGGTGTTGGAGGAGGTCGCGGCGCAAAAGCTCGAACTGCTCGGCGCGTTGCCGGACGACCAGGCGGTCTACCGCTACGACTGCGAGGGGCGGCCCAGCTCCGCAGTTCCGGAGGACAGCCCCGTCAAGCAGGCGTTGCGCCCGATCATCGAGAAGCTAGGCTTGTAAGCGGGGCGCGGGGCGGCGTCCCGCCATCAACCGCGAAGCGGTTGCAAGAGCCCTGAAAGGGCTCCGTGACAAAGCCCAGGGTTGTCGGGTTCAGGGAGGTGTGAGGCGGTCATGTCATTCGTTAGCAAACCACGTTCGTTCAAGGCGTCCATCGGCGCGCTGACCTTCGGCCCGGGTCCAAGCGCCGTCACCATCGGCGGCGGCGGCACCCTGCCGCTCCATTTCTTCGACGCCAAGCCCGATGCGCCGCCCCGTCTGCCGAAGGTCGGCGTCGAGGTCGCCGACACCGGGTTCGCCGCCGAGGGGCTGCCGCTCCTCGCCGCCTGTTACGACGGCGCGGCGACCTTGGCCGAGCGCGTCCGGCGCGCCGCATCCCTCGACGGCGCCGACTTCGTCTGCCTCCGCTTCGAAGGCGCAGACCCCGGCGGCGTCGACCGCCCGGTCGAGGAATGCGTCGCCCTCGCCAAGGAAGCCCTCGACGCCTCGCCCCTGCCCGTCGCCATCGCCGGTTGCAAGAACGTGGAGAAGGACACCGCGCTTTTCACGGCGCTGGCCGAGGCATTGCAAGGGCGCAACGTCCTCTTCCTCTCCGCCCGCGAGGAGGACTACAAGCAAATCGGCGCGGCGGCGGCCCTGGCCTACGGCCACAAGGTCGGCGCGGAGTCGGCGGTGGACATCAACCTCGCCAAGCAGCTCAACGTCCTGATGACCCAGCTCGGCGTCCCCAAGGAGAGCATCGCCATGAACGTCGGCGGCGCGGCGGCGGGCTACGGCTTCGAGTACGTCGCCTCCACCATGGACCGGGTGCGCGCGGCGGCGCTGGAGCAGGAGGACGCGATGTTGCAGATGCCGATCGTCACCCTGGTGTCGCAGGAGGCTTGGGCGGTCAAGGAGTCGATAGCCTCCGCCGAGGACGTGCCGGAGTGGGGGGAGCTCGAACAGAGGGCGATCCAGATGGAGGCGGTGACGGCGGCGGCGTGCCTGGCCTCCGGTTCGGACGCCGTGGTGCTGCGCCACCCGGTGACCGTCGGCAAGATCGCGGCGTTAATCAAGGCGCTGGGGGTGTAGCGATGGCTCTCAAAGGACTCGACATCTTCAAACTGACCCCCAAGACCAACTGCAAGGACTGCGGCAGCCCGACCTGCATGGCGTTCGCCATGAAAGTGGCCCAAGGGGCGCTGCCCATCTCCAAATGCCCGCACATGGCGCCCGAGGCGCTGGCGAAGATCTCCGAGGCCGCCGAGCCGCCGATGAAGACCGTCGAGGTCGGCGCGGGTTCCGATGGCGCGCCCCCGCACAAGCTCGGCGGCGAGACCGTCATGTTCCGGCACGAGAAGACCTTGGTGCACCAGAACCTCTACGGCGTCCGCATCGACGCCGACGCCGCCCGGATGGACGACGCCGCCATCGACGCGACCCTGGCCGAGGCGCTGGGGATGGACTACGAGCGCATCGGCGAGCGCATGTACGTCGAATGCGTCTATATTGTATTTACAAGCGACGCGGCGCGGAACAGGGCGGTCTTGCAAAGGGTGCTGGCGGCGCTCGACCCGGGGCATGCCCCGAACCAGGGCAAGTCGCGCGTGTTGCTCTTGGAGTGCGCCGACGCGGCGGCCGCCGCCCCCCTGGTCGAGGCGGCGCAAGGGTTCAAGCCGGTGCTCTGCGGGGCGCGCGCCGCCAACTGGGAGACTATGAACGCGCTGGCGTCCTCGAAAGGGCTGGCGCTCGGAGTCGGCGGGGCGACCCTGGAGGAGCTGCACGACACGGTGGAGAAGCTCGAAGCCGCCGGGAACAAGAACCTCCTCCTGCGGCTCGGCGACCCGGCGGCCCCTTCGGCCAAGGACGCCTTCGCGAGCGCCGTGCAGATCCGCCGCGCCGCGCTGAAGGACCAGGACAGGACGTTCGGCTACCCGTCGCTGGTGGACCTGGCGGCGCTGGCGCCGGGCGATTCCGTGACGCAGGCGGCGCTCGCGGCGGTATTCACCCTGCGCTACGGCTCGATCGTCATTCTGGAGCGGATGGGGTACGCCGAGGCGCTGCCGCTTTACGGGCTGCGGCAGAACATCTTCACCGACCCGCAAAAGCCGATGAAGGTCACCCCCGGCATCTACCCCATCGGCGGCGCGGACGAGGACGCCCTATGCTGCCTGACGGTGGATTTCGCGCTGACCTACTTCGTGGTCTCGGGCGAGATCGAGCGGTCGGGGGTGCCGGTCAACCTCCTGATCCCCGACGCGGGGGGCTACTCGGTCTTGACGGCGTGGGCGGCGGGCAAGCTCTCGGCGTCGTCCGTCGCCAAGTTCATCAAGGAGGGGGGCGTCGAAGGGGTCGTCAAGAACCGGACGCTGGTCATCCCCGGCAAGGTGGCGGTGCTCAAAGGGGAGCTGGAGGCGAGCCTCCCCGGCTGGGAGATCGTCGTCGGCCCGAACGAGGCGGTGCAGATCGTGCGGTTCCTGAAGACGCTGAAGCGATAAACGGGTTTTCCAGTTGCGACAGGAGGGGTTATGGCGAGATTCATCACTATCGGCGAACGCATCCACTGCATTTCGCCGTCCATCCGCGACGCGATGGAAAACCGCAAGCCGGAGCCGATCCTCAAGCGCGCCAAGGAGCAGCTCGACGCGGGGGCGACGTACCTCGACGTGAACATCGGCCCGGCTGAGAGCTCCGGCGAGGAGATCATGAAATGGGCGGTGACGCTCATCCAAGGGGCTTGCGACAACGCGCCGCTCTGCTTCGACACCTCGAACCGCAAGGCCATCGAGGCGGGCATCTCGGTCTACAACCGCGCCAAGGGCAAGCCCGTCATCAACTCCGCCGACGCGGGCGACCGCATCTCGAACATCGACCTGGCCGCCGCGAACGACGCCATCGTCCTCGCCCTCTGCTCCAAGTCGGGCATCTCCGCCGACAACGACGAGCGCATGGCCCACTGCCAGGAGATGCTGGAACGCGCCCTCTCGCTCGGCATGGAGGCCGAGGACGTCTGGTTCGACCCGCTCTTCCTGGTCATCAAGGGGATGCAGGACAAGCAGTTGGAGGTGCTGGAGTTCGTCCGCCAATGCTCGGAGATGGGGCTCAAGACCACCGGGGGGCTCTCCAACGTCTCCAACGGGATGCCCAAGGACATCCGCCCCGTCATCGACTCGGCGATGGTCGCGATGGCGATGATGAACGGCCTTTCGAGCGCCATCTGCAACCCGTGCGACCTGCGCCTGATGCAGACCATAAAATCGTGCGACGTCATCCGCAACAACTACCTTTACGCCGATTCCTATCTGGAGTTCTAGGACGGATGGCCGCAAGGCGGTTGCAAGTGTGCAGGCTAGGGGGGACGTGGATGACTATCGCAATTACAAGTCGCTGTAATAAAACATATTAGGAGGCTGAACCATGGGATTGACCGACCTGATTTACGCCGGCGCCAACGCCGTCGCCGGACTGACCGAGGGGGCCGTGAACGACGCCGTCGCCAAATACGGCGCGGAGCGGAAGCTGGCGTTCCCCGACACCGCCTATTTCTTCCCGGCCATCTACGCCGCCACCGGCGTGAAGGTGCAAAAGCTGGGCGACCTCGCGCCCTGCGTCGGCGTCCTCAAGAGCCTCATCACCAACAAGGAGGACTTGGGCGACGCCCTGAACGCGGGGCTGGCGACGGCCGTGGGCGCCGAGATACTGGAGGGGCTGAAGTACGCCCCCGGCGGCAACCCGTATGAGAACGAGGGGGGCATCGGATTCGTCCCCGACGCCGTCATCCGCGCCCTCGGCGTGCCGCTGGTGACCGGCGACATCCCCGGCGTGGCGGTCGTCCTGGGCAAAGCCGACGACCCCGCCGACGTGGCGCTGGTGGTGAAGGACTACCAGAACAAGGGGATCCTGACCTTCCTGGTCGGGGAGGTCATAGACCAGGCCGCCGCCCAAGGGGTCAAGATGGGGGTCGATTTCCGGGTCGTGCCGCTCGGCCATGACGTGACCGCGGTCATCCACGTCGTCACCGTGGCCGTGCGCGCCGCGCTCATCTTCGGCGCGGTGCAGCCGGGCGACCTCAAGGGGCTGCTGGAGTACACCAAGCTGCGCGTCCCCGCCTTCGTCAACGCCTTCGGCGCGCTCAGCGAAGTCGTGGTCGCGGCCGGCGCGGGCGCCATCGCCCTCGGCTTCCCGGTCGTCGTCGATTCCGACCTCGGCGACCTGCAAGTCCCCGGCGCCTTGGTCTCGGTCACCGACCACAAGGAGACGGTCGCGCGCTCCCTGGAGCTGCGCAACATCAAGGTCAAGCACAAGCAGATGGACATCTGCATGGGCTACGCCTCCGCCTTCGAGGGGGAGATCGTCCGCAAGAAGGACGTCCACGCGGAGTTCTACTCCAACGTCAACCCGACCTGCGAGCTGGTGGTGACGCGCGGCCTCGACGAGCTGGAAGACCACAAGATCACCATCGACGGCCCGGACATCGACGGCGCGGCGCCGGTGGAGCTGCCGCTGGCGACCTATGTCGAAGTCGCCGGGGCGAAGATGCAGGCCGACTTCGAGCCGGTCATCGAGCGCAAGATACACCACTGGCTCAACTACGTGGAAGGGGTGATGCACACCGGCCAGCGCAACCTGTTCCGCATCCGCGTCAGCAAGGACGCCTATGCCAAAGGGTTGCGGTTGAAGGACTTGGCGGAGGTCATCTACCACGAGGTGATGCAGGACTTCGACAGCGTCGTGGACAAGTGCCAAGTGACGCTGGTGACCGACAAGGCGAAGGTCGAGAAGATATTGGAAGGGGAGGCGATGCCGCGCTACAAGGCACGCGACGAGCGCCTGGCCGCCATGACCGACGAGAGCGTGGACACCTTCTACACCTGCACGCTCTGCCAGTCGTTCGCCCCCTCGCACTGTTGCGTCATCACGCCGGAGCGGCTGGGGCTGTGCGGTGCGGTCTCCTGGCTCGACGCCAAGGCGACGCGCGAGCTGACCCCGACCGGGCCTAGCCAGCCCATCGCCAAGGAGAACTGCCTCGACGCCCGCACGGGGTCTTACGAGCAGGTCAACCAGATGGTGGAGTCGGCGACCCACGGCGCAGTCCACACCGTCACGCTCTACTCGTTGCTGGAAGACCCGATGACCAGTTGCGGTTGCTTCGAGTGCATCTCGGGCGTCATGCCGGAGGCCAACGGCGTCGTGGTGGTCAACCGCGAGTACGGCGGGATGACCCCGACCGGGATGACCTTTGGCGAGCTCGCCTCCATGACCGGCGGCGGGGTGCAGACGCCGGGATTCATGGGGCACGGCCGCCACTTCATCGCCTCAAAGAAGTTCATCTCGGCCGAAGGCGGCGTCCAGCGCATCGTCTGGATGCCCAAAGAGCTGAAAGACGACATAAAGGAAAAGTTGAACAAAACGGCTAAAATCCTTTATAATATTGACAATTTTTCAGATATGATCTGCGACGAAAGCATCGCCTCCGATTCCGATGGGGTGATGGCGTTCCTACAGGAGAAGGGGCATCCGGCGCTCGCGCTGTCGGCGCTGATGTAATGGGATGCCCACGATAACGTTTCAACCCGAAGCCGGAGAAGCGGTCTCCATCGCCGCTTCTCCGGGTGAGAACCTGCTCGAACTGGCGCGCAAGGCCAATGTCCCCATCGACGCCCCCTGCTCCGGCAACGGTTCCTGCGGCAAGTGCCGGGTGCGCCTCCTGCAAGGCGTCCTCGCCTCCCGCCCGACGCTCCACGTCCCTGACGACGACTACGCCGACGGCTGGCGATTGGCGTGCGCCTCCACCGTCGCCGACGGGGACGCGACCATTCTCGCCCCCGACATCGCCTCGGCATATCGAAGCCGCCTGCGCGTCACCGACCTCTCCTCGCCGGAAGAAATGGCGGCATTTAACGATGCAAAAAAACAACTTGAGGAAGCTGGTTTTTGCAATAAAACTTCAATTTTTTGTTTAGCAATAGGCTTGGAACCGCCGACGCTTGAGGACACGCTGCCCGACAACGAGCGCCTGCTCCGCGCCATCGTCGCCGCAACCGGGGCGGAAAACGTCACGTTACCGTTCCCGGTCTTGCAAAAGTTGCCGGATGCCCTGCGGGAAGGCGGCTTCGGGGTCGCCTGCGTCTTGGAGAGGACTCCGGACGGATTGGAAATCTTGGACTTGCAACCGTCGCGGCTCGATTTGGCGGGTTCGGGTGCATCCTCCGACGCCCTCCCGCTGGAAGTGCTCGCTTCGCTCCCGTCCACCGACGCCGTTGGCGCGCATGGCGATGAAATCTCCCAAGACGAAAGGAATCATAAGGTTGGCGATGGCGCGACCCCGGACGGGAATCCGTCTGGCACCGTGGAGGCGGGCGACTTGAACGGGTCTGTGAACGCCGTGCCGAGGATTTGCGGTCTCGCCGTGGACGTGGGGACGACCACGGTGTCCGCCCTGTTGGTCGATCTTTCCACCGGGGATGTCCTCGCCAAGGCGGGGGCGGGCAACGGGCAGATCCGCTACGGTGCGGACGTCATCCACCGGATCATGGAGCAGGAGCGGCCGGGAGGGCGGGCAAAGTTGCAGGAAGCCATTGTGGAAGAAACACTTAACCCGCTTATCGACTCGCTTTGCCAAGCCGGGGGCGTCGTTTGCGAGAACATCTACCGGATGGCGGTGGCGGGCAACACGACGATGGAGCACCTGCTGTTGGGCGTCCCCGCGAGCGGGGTGCGGATGGAACCCTACGTCCCGGCGTTTTTCGAGATCGACCCGCCCCGGACGGAATCGATAGGCGTCCGGCTGGGGGCGGGGGCGCGGCTGCATCTCTCCCCAAACGTCGGCAGTTACGTCGGCGGGGACATCTCCGCCGGGGTGTTGGCGTCCCTCGTCTGGAACCGGTCGGAGTTGCAGATGCTGATCGACCTCGGCACCAACGGCGAGATCGTCGTCGGCAACGACGAGTTCCTGGTCTCCTGCGCCTGCTCCGCAGGCCCCGCCTTCGAGGGCGGGGACATCGGTTGCGGGATGCGGGCGACCGACGGCGCCGTCGAAGCTTGCAAGCTCGACCGCGCCACGCTCGCGCCGACGCTTTCCGTCATCGGCGGCGGCAAGCCGGTCGGCGTGTGCGGGTCGGGGCTGATCGACCTTGTGGCGGAGTTGTTGGCCGCCGGGGCCATCGACGGCAGGGGCAAGTTCGTGGACGGGGGGCGAGGGGGCGGGGGGGGCGAGGACGGGTGTGGCATCGGAAGGGATGGAGGGCGCGTCCGGCGGGACGAGTTCGACATGGGGCGCTATGTGCTGGCGTTTGCCAACGAATCCGCCACAGGGCGCGAAGTCGCCATAACGGAAGTGGACATCGACAACTTCATCCGCGCCAAGGGGGCTATCTTCTCGGCGCTCATGACTTTGTTGGAATCGCTCGGCTTTGCGCCTTCGGATATCCAAAAGATATTCGTGGCGGGGGGGATAGGCGGCGGCATCGACATCCCGAACGCCATCCGCGTCGGCATGTTCCCGCCCCTGCCCGTGGAGAGGTACAGCTACATCGGCAACGCCTCGCTCATCGGCGCCTATGCCATGCTGGTCTCGGACGATGCGGAAGAAAAGCTGCGCGAAGTGGCGCGCGCCATGACCTACATGGAGTTGAGCGCGCAACCCGGCTACATGGACGCCTTCGTCGCAGCCTGCTTCCTCCCGCACACCGACGCCTCGCTGTTCCGGTAGGGGCGGGGCTGTCGTCCGCGCTGGACGCGCCCCCTTGCGATGGAGCCAACAAATTATTGAAATATATTGTTTTGTCGGGAAATGACCGCCGTCGTGCCCATCCGCGTTCCCGCCATCATTCCCACAGGGCGTTGACCGGGACCGCCCATAGGTTGTCGTCGAACTGCGCCAGCTCCACGCCGCTGTAAAGGACGATGCCCCGGTTGAAGTCGATGCCCAGGGTGCCGCGCATCGCGCGCAGGCTGTCGAAGTCGCCGCTCGAAAGCACGGGCTTGTGTTTGACGTCGATGCCCACGGCGGTGCCGGTCGCGTCTTCAAGCACGAAATCCACCTCCCGCCCGCCCGAGGGGTTGAAATGCCGGATCCGGGTGCCGAGGATGGCACCCACCTGCTTGACGAGCTCGGTGGCGACGAAGTTCTCGAACAACCGTGCAGCCGTCGCCGGGTCGCCCTCCAAAACCTCGCCGAGGTCGCGGCGCATGACGTAGCACAGCAGGTTCGTGTCCATGAAATAGAGCTTGCGTTGCCGGACGTTGCGCCTGCCCGTCAGACCGGGCTTGTCCCACGGCTCGATCTCGAAGGTCAGGAAGGTGTGCCGCGCCGCCGCCTTGTATTTGCCACAGGTCTTCGCGTCGAGCCCCGCCTCCTTGGTCACGGCGGCGTCGTTGAGCAACCCGCCTACGCGCCGCGCCAGCGCTTCGAGTAGGGGAACCATCCGTTCCGGGTTGCGGATGCCCGCCACGTTTTGGACATCGCGTTGCAAGACTTCACTCAGATAGTCGTCAAACCATTGCGTTCGCGCAACATCGGGGCATAACGCCAATGCGGGGAAGGTCGCGCCCCCGATCTCGTCCGCCAAGCGGGCGGGGGGGAACGTCCGTGGCGACGGCTTTCTGGCGAGCAACCGGCGCAGGAAGTTCGCCGCCGACCGGTGCCGTTCGGCGGCGGAAAACGGAAGTAGCGCCAATTCCGCCACCCGTCCCCCCGGCACCTCGGCAAAGCCCGGAAAGACGGATGCGTCCGTCGCGCCGACCAACAGGCATCGGGGGCTTTTCGCCGCTGTCGGGGTTGCGCCCGTCTGCGCGGCGAGGTTGGCGAGGATTCGGAACAATCCGGGCGCGAACTGCGCCTCATCCACGATGTTCAGTTCGTCCGCCGCCAGCCGGTAGACGAACGCCTCCGGCTCCGCCAGCGCGGATGACAAGAGCAACGGGGAATTGAAGCTGACGTGCCGTCCTGGGCAGACCGTATGCGCCAGCATGGATTTCCCAGCCCCTCTCGGACCTCCAAGATAAACCAAACCATGGGTTTGTAGCGCTTGCAAAAGCACTTCTCCCAGTTGTCGTTCGCAAAATGGCGGTATCGGCTCCCGTTCGTTCATGCCGATACCATATCATAAAATATGGTATTCAAATACCATAAAATGCGGCATGTAGATGATAAATTTTGTTGGCGGTATGTCTATTCCAAAACCTGCGGTAGGCGGACGCCATGTTTATCGTCCAAGGGCGGTCGAAATGGGGCTTTGCGACGGTGAGCCATGCGACGAGGCGCGCCGCAAGCGATTTTCCAGTTAAATCTCATCTTGGCAACTATCTTTGACGATTTAATGTCCGTGTGCGGCAGGCGGTCGCCATGTGGGCTGCATGACGGGGCTGGGCTGTTTGACGCGACGGTGGCGCGGGCGGCGGGGCGTAGAAACATTGGCGGGGTGTTGACGGGAATGTCCGAAGCAATGCAGGGGAACGGGGTCGCCTCGTGCAATCCCAACGAGGAGTCTTTCGTCTTTATCAGTTACGCGCACGAAGACGCGGACGCCGTCTTCCCGGTCTTGGAGCTGGTGTCTGAGCGGGGATACGCGATCTGGTACGACAAGGGGATCAACATAAGCTCCACCTGGACGGACGAGATCGCGCTGGCGATCATGAACTGCAAGGTGTTCCTGTTTTTCGTCTCCGACAGCGCCGTCGGGTCGCCCTACGTCCGCTCGGAGGTCGAGTACGCGCTGAACAGGAACAAGAAGATCGTGCCGGTGTACCTCGACGGCATGAACATCCTGCCCCCCGGCCTGGCGATGGGGCTGAACGCGACGCAGGGGATCACGGACGTCGGAACTCCCGGAGTGATCGCGCAACAGGTCTGCGCCGCGCTGGAGTTCAACGACGTGCCGCGGCGCGCCGAAACGCAAGTCCCCGCCGTTGCGGGCAATACGGTCGCCGCCGCGCATGCAGGCAAGCGCAGGTCCCCGCACCGCCTCGCTTTCCTGGGGACGGCTCTGGGATTGCTCCTGGGGTTGGTCGCGGGCGTGGGGCTCCCCCGCCGCGCCTTATTCCCCCCGGAAGGCTCTCGCGTCCCGGCGCGGGACGCCGCCCATGAAACCGCCGTGCGGACTTCTGACGGGGATGCCGGCTCGCCGCACGCCGTCCCCGCCGTGACGGCGGAACCCGCGCCAGAAGGGGGGGTGCCGCGCGACGGACGCGCGGGGCTCGATGGAAACGACGGTCAGGGGAAAGGCGGCGACTCCGGCGGAAATGCCACCGTTGATTCGATATCCTTGTCAAAAAAGGTGTTCCGCCCGACCGAGCCTATCCTCTTCACCCTCCCCGGCGTGACGCCGGACATGCTGGCGAAGGGAACCGTGGTCGGCATCGTCCCGGCAGGCGCCGGAGACGGGCGGTTCCTCTCCCATGAATTCGCCGCCCACGAGTTCATCCGCAAGGAAAACGCTACGGTGCGCTTTGTCGCGCCGGTTGAAAAAGGCGGTTACGAGGTCAGGTGGTATGCCGACGGCAGCGACCTGTCCCGCAAGACCTTGAAGGGTGTCGCCGGTTTCAATGTGGAGGGGGACATGCGCGACGCCTTCGCCCTTTCCACAGACAAGACGGTGTTCGCCCCCGGCGAGGGGTTTTACGTCAAGTTCGACGGAGTCCCTTGGTCGATGGTGGGCGCGGCTGTGGTCGGGTTGTTCCGCCATGGCGAGACGGGCGACGCCGCCAAAGGGGTGCGGCCTTCGTACATCACCTATATAACCGTGTTCGACCGCGCCGGCACCATGAGTTTCGACGCGCCGCAGCAGCCGGGCAGATACGAGATGCGCGGATACTCCAACGACAAGGTGTGGACGGACGCGACGCTGGTCGGGCTGATGCCCGTGGACGTGGAGGCGCCGGGTGCGGCGATGGCTTCCCCCACCCCCGCAGCCAGTTCCAAATAGCTCCCAATGGGGCGGTTCGAAAGGAGGCGCGCCGGTGAATGCGTTGTTGCAGGAAGTGTTGCGGCATGGGGATGTCGTCGTGCAGTGCCACGACGTCCCGGATGCGGACGCCATCGCCAGCGGCTTCGCGCTTTCGCGTTTCATCGAGTCCAGGGGCTGCAAAGCCCGTTTCGTGTACGGGGGGCCTCGCCCGATCACCAAACCCAACCTGACGCGCATGGTGCGAAAACTCGAAGTGCCCTTGGAGCATGTCCGGGAATTGCCGCGTCCGCGCATGCTCGTCACCGTGGACTGCCAATACGGGGGAGGGAACCTCGCGCGCTTCGAGGCGGACGACTTCGCGGTCATCGACCACCATCGCCCGGGCATCCCGGAGGGGGCGAACGTCCTCATCCGTCCGGCGTTGGGGAGTTGCTCGACCTTGGTGTGGGATCTCCTGCGCGACGCGGGCTTCGACTTCGCAAGCGCCATGCCGGTGAACACCGCCCTCTACTACGGCCTTTTCACAGACACGAACCAACTCTCCGAGTTGCGCCACCCGCTGGACAGGGACTTGGCGGAACTCTCCCCGGTGGACTGGGCGACGGTCAAGGAGATGAGGAACTCGACGCTGACCGCCGGGGAGCTGGGCATCGTCTCGGACGCCCTCGCTTCGGCGTTCACGGTGGGGGATGTCGGCGTCCTGAAGGCCAAACCCTGCGATCCCAACATCTTGGGCTTTGCCAGCGACATCGCCCAGCAGGTGGACGGCTTCGCCGCATGCGTCGTCTACTGCCATGTCAACGCGGGGCTGAAGCTGTCCGTGCGCAGTTCCGTGCGCGAGGTCATGGCCAGCGAGCTGGCGGCCTTCCTTGCCGGCGAGGCGGGCTCGGGCGGCGGCGGCATGGAGAAGGCGGGGGCGTTCATGGCATGTTCCGACATAGGCAAGGTCGCTCCCGGCGTCGCGCCGGACGACTACCTGCTGGAGCGGATACGCCGCTACAACGGCCATTTCGACCATATATACTGCGGCGCCTGCGACGTGGATTTCAACCGCGCCCCCGTCTACAGGAAACTCCGCAACGTCCAAGGGTTCGCCAAAACGGCGGACGTTTTCCCGGAAGGCGCCCCGATATGCGTCAGGACGTTGGAGGGGGACATCGACACCGTGGCGTCCAAGGACGTCTACCTGATGATCGGCGTGGCGGGCGAGGTGTACCCCATCGGGCGGGGGCGGTTCGAGCGCGACTACGAGGCGCTCGCCTCGGCTTACGCCTCCGTCGCCGAGTACCCCCCGTCGGTGATCGACCGGCGCGACGGCGAAAGGAAGGCGCTGCTGCCGCATGTCCGCGCCTGCGTCCCACGGCGCGAGAAACTCATCCGCGCCATCGAGCTGGGGAGGGATGCGAAGGTTTTCAGCGACTGGGACAGGGAGCGGTATTTTCTCGGGCGGGCGGGGGACTACATCGCCGCATCCGACTTCGACCCCGGTGACATCTTCGTGGTCAACCGCGCGATCTTCGAAAAAACCTACGCCCCCGCCGCAGGGCGGTGACGCCCCCGTCCCGGTTTCCATGGTCGGCGCAACGGAGATGTCGGGGCGGTTCGGCGCTCGAAGCAGGGGAAGGCCATCGAACGACGCGAATCGACGCGAATGGAAAGCATGGGGGGATTCGCGCGCATTCGCGTCATTCGATGACGAAAAAATACGGGATGCATCGATGGAATCGTTCGCCCTTTTTATTTCGCTTTAACAAGCTCAACGTCATCGGAGCCGAAATGCAACTTGATTTTGGTCTCGCCAACGCTCTTTATTGTCGCAGTTTTAACTGCATCGTCTGCGTATCCAGTTTCGGAATCCCAACTACCGAATGGACTGTTTAAAACCAATGTATATGTTTTTGTCGGCAGATCATAAGAATATTTCCCGTCGAAACCATCGGAAAGATAACCACCCTCGAAAGTATTGTCCTCATTAAAAGTTATTCGCCAACCGTCAGGAGCGGTTCCAACCGCCGCAAAGAATTTTTCGCGTTGCTCATCTGTCAATTCATCAAATAATTCATCGGAATAAGGTTTGCCGGTCAAATCCTTGAAAGCCTTGTCGTTTAATTCGTCTTGAGCCGTCAGATTCGCATCTTTCCATTCGCCGACAAGCGAGATCTCAGTTGATGCGCCGTTGTCAGAACCATTGCCGCCTGACTTGTCAGGCGAACAAGCGGTTGAAGCGGCAATTCCAAAAATTAAAGAAACGATTAAAACGAGCGCATTCTTTTTCATTGCATCACTTCCTTTCGGCAAGCATCATACAACGTTGTGGACAGGGCGAGCGATCTACATTTTCCGGCGCGCCCCGTCCCCTCCCGGCTTCCGACAAGGGGTTCCGCATGGCCGGCTTTTTCGCGCAGAAGCAGCCACATCAAGATTCCGCGCCGTCTGCGGACAGCGCGTTCAGCCGCTGGATGGCTTTTTCCAATTCCGCTTCGGGGTCGTAGGCATCGGCAGAAGCGGCTGCGGCTGCCGCCGCTTCCTTCTTCTTGTCGAACACCTTCTTCACATTGAGCCCGCCGAGCGCGGCGGCTCCGGACGCGGCACCGCCGAGCGCGCCCAGCCCCGCCGCGGCGCCTGACGAAGCCGGCGCGGCTGCGGCTGGCGCAGACATGCCCGCCGCGGTCGCGGCCCCGGCGGCCGCGCCTCCCGCGGAAGCGACCACGACCGGATTCTTGTAGAAGTCGCGCTGGTGCGCCTTCATGCCGTCCACCTTCTTGACCTGGCGGGTCTCGACGCCGGAATAGCTCTCCACGCTCTTGGAAAGGCACTCCCCGGCGGTGTTGAGCACCGCGCGCGACTCCCCGAGCTGCTCGCGCAACTTTTGCAGGTTGGTGCGCACCTGGGCCAGCATTTCGCCGTCGCCCAGCTTCCCGCCGACCTGGCCGACCCGCTCGGCATAGCCGTCCACCAGCTTGGCGACGGCCTTTAGCGCCTCGCCCTGCTGGCGCAGAACCTTGTAAGACACCTTGTATCCCGCCATGCGGACACCCCCCTTTCCCGGAAACCGCTATCGCATCGTGTTGTTGGGCAGCTTGGGCATCTTGGACGCCTCGTTCTGAACGGCCTTCTCGTTGCGCTCGTAGGCGTCGGCGGACTCGTACAGCGCGTCCCCCATGTGCCCCATCGTCTCCAGGCTCTCGGCGCACTTGTCCAAGAGCTTCTGGAAGCTGGCGGCGAAGGCTTCGGCGGCCGCGCCCGTCCAGACCCCCTTCAACGAATCGACCTGGCTCTTGGAGTTGTACAGGCTCGTGCGGCAGACGTTGTAGCACTTGCCGATCTCGTCGGCGTATCTCCTCAGTTCGGCCGGATTCGCGGTGATTTCGTTCGCCATCTCTCGTTCCCTCCCTCTCGTTTAGCCTTTGGCCATCTTGGATTTGATCGCCTCGGCGGCCGCGCTGTCCGCCTTGCCGTAGGTGGTGGCGATCGTGGCGAGCGAGGCGGAGCAGCTCCGAACCGCCTCGGCCAGTTGGGTGAACTCCTGCGTGCTCGACTGGTAGGCGGCGTTGTAGGCGGTCGCCCCCTCGCCCTTCCAGACTTTCATCAGGCTCGTGACCAGCTCGTTCAGCTTCTTCTGGTTGTTGGTCAAGGTCGTGTAGATCTTGTCCAGTTCAGAAGACACGCTTTTCATCTTCTGCAAATTGACCGTGCTTTGTGCCATCCGCTCCCGCTCCTTCCTTTAGACGCCCTGCTGAAAATGCCCCGCTAAATGCCCTGCGCCGCCTGCTTGGCCGCGGCGTCGGCGCTTTGCATCTTCTTTGCCGCGTTACGCAGGAATTCCGCCGTGTCCCGCATGAACTTCGCCTTTTTCAAAAGGTCGTCCCGCACGCCCACGACATATTTGTGATAGGTCTTGGCCGCTTGGCCGCCCCAAGCCGCCTCGATGTTCTCGGCGATTTCCGCCATCTTCTTGCAACACTGGTTCTGCATGTCGTTCGCCAGCTCGTCCAGCAGCTTCGCCTGGGCGACGGTCTGGTTGTAGTCGAATTTGATCGCCATCGGCCCATCCTCCTATCGGAACGCCTTGTCGAACTTGAGGGACTTCCCCGTCTCCTGCACGTTCTTCTCGGTCTGGTCGTAGATGCCGGCCAGCTCGTTCAAGGTCGCGCGGTAGCCGCTCAGCGTCCTGACGAGCGTCGCCGCGCTCCCTTGGACGGCCTCCACCGTGTTCTTGATGTCGTCCGAGGTGTCCCCCTGCCAGTTGGAGCGCAGGCTCTGCATGATCCTCGACCAGTCCTGGAAACAGTTTTCCAGGTCTTTGGCCACCGTGCCGACCCGCTCGGCCGTGGACGCGAACAACTTCGTGTCGATCTTGCTCTCGTTTCCCGTCGCCATCGTCATCCTCCTTCCGGCGCGCGGCGCCCTTTAGCCCACGGCGCCCAAAGAGTTGATGTCCGCGAGGATTTCGTTCTCGGCCTTGTCGAAGTCGCTCGCGGTCTCCTTCAACCCCTCGTTGATCTCGCGGAGCTGGGCGATCATCTCCTGCATGGCGTCCCAGTCGACCTGGTAGTTGTCCATGAAGGACGCCTTCACCTCCGAAGCCCAGCCCTTGTCCAGCGTCCCGATGGCGTCGGCGAACTTGCCCACGCACCCGTTTATCCTGTCCACGACCCCCTCAAGCTGGCTGACCGCCGACAGGATCTTTTCCGAATCCACGTTGCTGATATCCGGCATCGCGCCTCCTCGCCTCCCCTTTGAAGCCTCCCGTTGAAAGATTCCCTGCGGGAAACCTAAAGCAATATGATGGTGTCCCCGCTCCTGACGCCGACCTCGCCCAGTATCTCCGAGTCTTGCAGCAGCCCTTCCAGCGCCCGCGAGCAGAACAGCACCTGTCCGGGGTCGTCGAAGACCGTGCGCCCCTCCACGGCGGAGTCTGCGAGACGATCTGGCTTTTCACCTTGCCGACGGACAGCACGCTGTCGGCGGCGAATTCATAGGTCTTCGCGATCCCCGGAACTTGCACGTCAAGGTAGATCTTGCTCATGTCTCCTCCCTTTACCCGCCGATTTCGGCCGTTTTCGGCGTCACGACCTTGACCGCCGCGCCGCCCTTCCCGGCAGAGTAGCCGACGCCCGCCGGAAGCTGGCGCACGCTGTCGGCCGCCGACATCTCGAAACGCAGGATGCCCTGCTGGTCGAAGAGCCCGCCCAGATGCACGCCGCGCCCCCAGTTCGCCCAGGTGCGCATGGCGGCGTAGCGGGCCATGTCGCCGTAGTCGTCCGGCGTGACCGCCGCGAAGAAGTGGATCTTGTGCTCGCGCCCCTTCTCCAGCGCGACCTCCATGAACCCGCCCATGTCCATCGACGGGCTGTAGACGGCGCGCATGAAGGCCGACATGTCGTTGACGAAGAACACGATGCGCCCGTGCCCCTTCATCGCCTCGGCCACGCTGCCGCCCGCGTCCCGCGCGTCGTTCACCACGCCGTTGCGCTCGGTGAACTCGGCGACCAGCACGTCTTCCATCAGGCTGAACAGCTCCGCGTCGTCGTGGGCGACCCTTTCGAAGACGCCCAGCGCCTCAAGCGGACCGCCCGCGTTGTCGAACAGGAACAGGCGCGCGCCCTTGGCCTTGGCCTGCTTGGCCAGGGAGGCCAGCAGGTTGGTCTTGCCGGACTGGCCGGAGCCGCCCACCGTGTAGCAGAACTCGTCGTCCAGGTGGATCGTCACCAGCCCCGCGTCCTCCGCGGCCAGCCCGAGCGCCAGCTCGCCCTCCGGCAGGGCCTTCACGTCGGCCCGCGCCACGAACGCCTCGAAGCCGACGCCCTCCAAGGTGTCGCCGATCTTCTTCACCCCGCCGCCGGACGAAGCCGGCGACATGGCCGCGAACTTGCGGCGCAGGGTCTGCGCCTGCGACTGGCCGGGCTCCTCCTTCACGCAGAAGGCGACGTGGAACTCCACCGGCAGCGGCGACTTGATCAGGCCGCGCCCCGGCGTCCGGCCCTCGGGGACGATCTCCGTGCGGTCGCCGACGACCGCCTCGTACTCGAAGCGGTCGGACATCTGCAAGGCGATGCCGGAGGTGAAGTTCTGCCGGAGGCGGCTGCGCAGCTCGCCGGAGTTGTTCATGGCGAGCACCAGGTAGATGCCGTAGCTGGACGCCTCGCGGGAGAGTTGCGCCAGCGTGTCCTCGTACTGCTCGTAGCTTTCGAGGAAGGCGACGTAGTTGTCGATGAAGAACAGGATGGCCGGGCAGTCGCTCTTCTGCGTGACATACTCGCGGAAGGAGCCGACGCCCTGCTCGGCGAACTCGCTCTTGCGCCGCGCCAGCGTCTTCTGCAACAACTCGAAGACCTCGGCTATCTTGTCGTCGTCCCCCTCGAACAGCACGCCGCCCACATGCGGCAGGCTGGAGAAGACCGCCATCGTGCGGCTGGAGAAGTCGGCGACGTAGATGTTGACCTCCTCGGCGGAGTACCGGGCGGCCGCGCCGTAGATGAGCGTCTGCAGGAGCGTCGTCCGTCCCGAGCCGCCCGAGCCGCACACGAGCAGGTGCCCGTCGCGGAGGAAGTCCACCGCCACCGGGTACTGGCTCTGGTTCTCGGGGTTGTCGGCGAGGCCCACGGGCACGAGGAGCGAGAAGCCCTCCGGCTTGGGGGTTTCCGCCAGGTCTTCCAGGTACAGCGTCTTGGGCAGCGGCGGCAGCCAGATCTGCCGCAGCTCGGAAATCTGGTTCTCGGCGGCGACCTGGGCGGTGTGCTTCACCACGACGTCGAGCTGGGTGAGCTTGGCGATGTTGTCGCTCTTCTTTTTCATCTTCTGCTTGGGCACGCCGTTTTTGCCGATCAGGTTCAGCAGCTCCACCTTGATGTTCTTGTCGTCGGCGAACGGCACCTCCGGCGTGTACTCCGCGCCCGACCAGCCGGACTGGAACTCCTCGAAGATCTCGTCGTTGCCGACCTGGAAGTAGCCGCGCCCGGTGCCGGTGATGAAGGCCGCGTCGGGCCGCTTGAGCATCTCGTTGGAATCCTGCTTGTCGGCCACGCGCAGGCAGAGCCGGAAGCGCGTGTTCGACCAGATCTCGTCGTCCACGACGCCGGACGGCTTCTGCGTCGCGAGGATCAGGTTCACCCCCAGCGAACGGCCCACGCGCGCCGCCGAGACCAGCGCCCGCACGAACTCGGGCTGCTCCTTCTTCAGCTCCGCGAACTCGTCCGCGATGATCAGCAGGTGCGGCATCGGCTCCGTGGCGACGCCGGAGCGGTAGAGTTCGATGTAGGCGTCGATGTGCTTGACCTTGTATTCGTTGAACACGCGCTGGCGGTGCTTGATCTCCGCGTTGATGGACAGGAGCGCGCGGTTGGTGGCGTTGCCGCCCAGGTTCGTGATGACCCCCGCCAGGTGGGGCAGGCCGAGGAAGCTCTGCGCCATGCCGCCCCCCTTGTAGTCGATGAGGATGAAGGCGACCTCGTGGGGGTGGTAGCTGACCGCCAGCGACAGGATGTAGCTTTGCAGGGTCTCGGACTTGCCCGACCCGGTGGTGCCGGCCACCAGCCCGTGCGGCCCGTGGTACTTCTCATGGATGTCCAGGTAGAGGGGCTGGCTGCCCGACTTGTAGCCGACCATCGACTTCATGCTCTCGTAGGTGCGGTTTTCCAGCCACTTGTGCAGGACGTCCAGGTCTTCCACGCGGGAGGTCTTGTACATGTCGAGGAAGGTGAGCATGTCGGGGACGGCGGCGGACACGTTCAACTCGCGCACGCGGTAGGTGGAGAGGTTCCGCGCGAAATCGTCGGTCTGCTCCAAGGACACGTTGTCGAAGGTGACGCCGTCGCGCCGGGGGAAGGAGCCCGTCGTGCTGTAGAAGAAGGAGCCTTCCTTGTCGTCGCGCACGATGGCGGTGCAGCCGGAGGGGAGCTTGTCGGTGGAGTCCACTAGGAACACCACCGTCAGCCCCAGCGCGGGGGCGGGGTTCGTCAGGTATTTCGCGATCGGCTCGTTCTCCACGAGCTGCCAGTCGGCCACGACCACGACGTAGTGGGGGAGGGCCTTGGCGTTCTCGTCCGCCGCGTCCTGCTGCTTCTCCAGGCGGTCGCGGACGACGCCGGAGAGGAAATACATCACGTCGCCCACCGTGCCCGCGTCGTTGGCGACGAGGCGCAGGCTCCCGTCAGGGGTCCAGGTGTGGGGCAGGAAGCGGACGTAGTCCCAGCTTGCGGACTCGCGCATGGGATAGACGTAGCAGAGCCGCACGTCGGTGTAGGGGTGCAGCCCGGCGATCTGCGCGCCGAGGATGCGGGAGAGGTTCAGCGCCTTGTCGCGGTCGTGGCTCACGACGCCCACCATCCGGTTCTGGTAGAGCGACAGCCCCACCGGGACGTTGTGCAGCTCCGACGTGCCGACGCGCAGGTCGTCCATCTTGTCGTTGAGCGGGTCGTGCTGGGTCATCAACTGCTCTTTCGGCGTCTCGATGCGGTTCGGCGAGGGGATGGCGCCGGCGCCGAGCCGCAAATGGAGGAAGTCCTCGTGGAGGGCGCCCTTTTCCCAGAGCCGCGGGCTGCCGTCGGCGGCGAAGGCGACCACCTCGTCGGTGGAGGGGAGCATGCGGGCGAGCACGCCCCGGTTGTGCACCATCTTCTCCCGGATGCGGGTCGCGATCTTCGCGAGGTAGGCGGTGTAGTTGCCCACGCGGGCGGCCTCGGTCTCGGCCTCCTCCTTCTTCTGGTACTGGATGTTCAAAATGCCCCATATGGCGCCGATCAGCGCCGCGCCGACGCTCATCACGAGGCCGCTGGCCATCGAGCCCCCGCCCCCCATCATCATCGCGCCGGCCACCATCGGGATCATCATCGTGAAGGCGGGGCCGATGGTGAACAGTATCGGCTGGCGCTTCTGCGTGTTCGGCGGCGGGCACTTCTCGATGGAGAACGTCTCGTCGTCCAGCTTCTCCAAGGTGCGCGGCGTGCGCAGGAAATAAGTCTCCTCCGCCTCGAAGTCGCTCTCCTGCGCCTCTTCCCCGCCCGACTCGATGTGGATGGGCTTCAGCTTCGCCTCGTCCACCGAGCGCCGCCCCTTGGGGTCGTTGATGGCCAAGACGTTGCCGAGGTAGACGATCTTCAGGCCGATGACGTAGATGACGTCGCCGTATTTCAGCGGGCGGCTCCCCGAAAGGATGCTGCCGCCCACGAAGGTGCCGTTGACGCTCCCCAGGTCGCGCACGACGGCCTGGCCGTTCTCGCTGACGATCTCCGCGTGCCGGGGCGAGCAGTATTGGTTGCCGTAGCGGATGACGTTCCCTGCCGCGCTCCCGATGTTCACGCTCGGCCAGGCGCCGAAGTCGAGGAAGAACTTGTCGAACTGGGTGTGGCCCGCGTCCACCTCCTCCACGGTCAGGGAGAACATCGTCTCGCCGTCGGCCAACTGGCAGTTGAGCAGGAGGCCGGGTTCGAGCACCGCCTCGTCCACCGGCCGCTCGTCACGCATGATGGCGAACTGCTTGCTGCCGTGCAGCGTCCAGACGCCGTTCCACACGTCCAAGGGGAGGGTGATGTCCTTGGCCCAGCCGCTGATGTGCGGGCGGATGTCGATGGGCACGGTCTTGTTGTCCACGCCGGGCAGGTAGATTTCCTGGAAACCGTTTTCGAAGACCGTCGTCAGTAGCAGACTCATTCTCTCCCCCTCCGCGATTGGACTTGCATAGCCGTGGCCCGCGATCCGCGGTTTGCAGACCACGGATCACAGGCCACGAACCGCTGCGTCAAACATCGGTTTACCCCGCCGCCGACGGGTCGTAGAGTTCGTCGAGCATCCTATCCCACAGCTTCACCCAGGCGTCCTCGGACTTCTGCGGGCACGCGAGCAGAAAGCTGTAGGTGTATACCTTGTTGTTATGGATGTTCTTCCAACCGCCGGTCTGCACATAGAGGACCATGGCATTGCCGGTGTCCGAATCGACGCCCGCCATCCGACGTCGCACATGGGAGCCGACCGTATCGGCCGCGCCGATCTTCCCATCGACTATATTGGTTGACAACGCCTTGACGAATTCCATGTTCGTGGCGTTGAGCGCTTGGATGGTGGTGTTTCCCACGGAATGAACCACGCAGTTGATGGTGACGTCGTCCCCCTGATCGATCGGGCCGAAGGCGACGCCGTTGGCGTTTTGGCTCGATATTTTGAGCTGGCTTTTCGGGTAGTTGATCCCCATCGCCATGACGGTCACCTGTGTCGAGGCGTCGAACTTCGCGTCCGAATCGACCCCGCCGCCGCCGATCGATGAAATCAAGACGATGGCCAAGATGAGCACCACCAACGCGCCCGCCGCCGCGCCGATGATCAGCTTCATGTTCAGCGGCTTCGCCGGCGCCGCGGCGGCGGGCTGGACGGGTGCCGCAAACGCCGGGGCCTGGGGCGGGGGCGTGCCGAGGACGGCGTTCGGATTTGCCGCGGCCTGCGCCTTTAGCGCATTGGCCTCCGCGGCGATCCGCTTCGCCTCCGCTTCCGCGAGGCGCCGCTTCTCGGCGTTGTCAGCTTCGACGCGCAGAGCCTCTTCCTCCGCCCTGCGCTTCCGTTCCACCACCTCGGCCTCCAGACGCCGCACCTCCGCCTCGGCGGCCAGCCGCTGCTCTTCCTTCTCCCGCGCGGCGCGCTCCGCCTCCTGCTGCGCCAACTGCTTCTTGCGCGCGGATACGAACAACGCCGATGTGCCGTCCGAAGAAGGCGCTCCGTCCCGAGGTGCTCCGTCCGGGTTTTTCTTGTATTCCATTGGGCTCTTTCTCCTTAGTCTTTGGGGAACGTCTAAAAACCCCGGACGCTGCGTTGCGCCTGAGTCGAAAATGCTCATTCGCCGTAGTAAACCCCGCTTTTCGACCTTCTGCGACGCCTTGTCTGCGAGGTTTTTAGAGGCTCCCTTTACTCTTAGCTTTGCCTACTTCCTCTCCCTTGGCGCACCACGACTTGCGCCGCCCTTGTCAGGGGGTGACCGTCCATTTCAGCGACACCTTGACCTTCTTCTTCCCGGCCACCCGCAAGGTCATGCCTCGGTATTGGTTCTCCGGCCCGGGCGCGACATCGACGGTCACCTTGCCCGTGTCGGACGACTGGACTTGGCACGGCACGCCAGGCAACGGATCGCCCGTGAGCTTCCCCGCGCTGGCCTTCCCGTTCTCGATGGTCACCAGGTCCGTGTCGCGGACTTCCCCTTCCCAGACCAGCGTCCCAGAGCGCGCCCCGGCGTAGCTGGAAGCAAGCGTCACAGTGAGCCCCTTGCCTTGGTTTGCCCCGACGTGCACCCGCTGGGAGGACGTGTTGTAGCCCGGTTTCGACACGACGACGTCGTAGTCGCCTTCCGGAAGCGCCAATGCCGTCACCTTGTCCTGGTAAGTCCCGGAATGTCCCGCGCCCTTGACCGCGATGTCCGCGTTTGCGACGTTGACCGTGACCGAAAGGTTGCCGAGCAGTTTTTTCAACTCCAGCGATATGAACTGCTGCCCCCCGGTCGCGAATTGCAGGTTCTGCTTCACTTCGGCGTGGCCCGCGAGCCGCGCGGCCACTTCGTGCATCCCCGGCGGCACCTCGTCATAGTGCAACTCGCCTGCGCCGTTCGTGGTGCCGAGCGAACGTCCGTCCAGGAAGACGGACACGCCCGGAGCGGTCTTCACCGACAGGCGGGCGTAAGTCCCCGTCGGCGCGGCGACGGAAGGCGACGTCCCGGCGGTGGATGGCGCGGGCTGGTTTTTCCCCTGGGGCTTGGCGGCCTGTTGCCCGGATTGAGCCGGCGGCTTCGCCTGTTGCCCGCGATCCTGTCCGCCTTGCGGTTGTTGTGCCGACCCTGCGGCCTGGCTCGGGTTCGAAGCGACGGACTGGCCGGAGGCGGCGGGCGCGCCCTCGGCCGGTTCGGCCGGCGTCTCGTCCCATTCTTCGTCCAATTCCTCCGAAACCAGCCCGACCTGCGCCAAGCCGTCCAGACCGTTTCCTGCGAGAACCCGCGACGCGGCTTTAGAGCCGCCGCCCGATCCCGCGCCGCCGCCGCGCAGGAAGAAGTACCATGCCGCGCCTCCCGCCGCCGCGACCAGTAAGATCGCCGCGCCTAGGATGACGGCGAGTTTCTTGCCTCCGGACTTGCGGGGCTCCGGCGCCGCCTCCGGTTGCGTCATCGGCTCTACCGGCAGGGCGGGGGCTTGCGTCACTGGGACAGGTTCGGGAACCGGTGGCGGCGGCGGCGCGGCGACGACCGGAGCGGCAACCGGCGGCGGCGGCGCGAGCGGAGGCGGCGGGGTCGCGGGTGCGGCAGGCGCAGCCGCTTCTGCCGCCGCCACGGCCTGCGGCGCGCCTTGACCGGCCTGGGACCGTCGCTTCCAAGGAGCTGCGGCCACCGCGACCTCAGGCGGCGGCGCGGTTTCAGGCGCGGGTGCCGACGAAACGGCTGCGCCGCATCGGGGGCAGAACTCACCTTGGCTGATTTCCGTACCGCAATTCCCGCATTTCATCGCGCACCCTCCATTCCCATATTCACCCCCCGTTCGGAGAGTGGAATATATCGTGAAAGAAATGGCGATTTGTGGAAGGTTAAGAAATCTTTATCGCACGCCAGGCGCGAGTCCGACGCAGGCCGATGGCGAAGGGCGTCCGGGGCGCAGGGAGCCCCTTTGAACCCGCCGGCGCGACGGAAATATCGGGGTCGGTTCGGCGCTCGAAGCAGGGGAAGGCCATCGAACGACGCGAATCGACGCGAATGGAAAGCATGGAGGGATTCGCGCGCATTCGCGTCATTCGATGACGAAAAAAGGGCTCAGACCGGGATGCCCGATTCGCAGGGGGTGCGGCTCACGATCAACCGTCTGGCTGGTCGCGGAGTAGGGATGCCCGATTCGCAGGGGGTGCGGGTCTGGCAGAAGCCGCACCCGTAGCCGTCGATGCCGTAATGCTCCTTGGCGTACTGGGTGGTGACCCCGAGCTGCTTGTAACAGGCGTTTTTGTCGTGGCCATCCTTGCTGACCGCCTTGCCGGCGCAACGCGAGATACAGACGCCGCACGTCCCCTTGGCGTAGTGCAGGCAGTCGGCGTGGGGGTCGGAGTCGGGGCGGGGGGCGGGCGTGGCGGGCATCTTCGCCACCACCGCGCCGCAACGCATCGCCTTTCCCTTGGCGGTGATCAGCCCGTCGCAGAGGCCGAAGGTCCCCAACCCGGCGGCATAGGCCGCGTGGCGCTCGGACCAGTTGGACGCGAACACGTATTTCTCAGACTTCTGCGTCTGGAAGTCCTTGTAGAGCGTCGGCGCGACCGCCGGATAGCCCGCGCCGGCGAGGATTTCGGCGACGTGGCGGCGCAGATCCTCGTTGAACAGCTCCCCGTACATGCGCGCGCGCACCCAAGGTTCGGCGGGGTTCTTGTCCTCCTTGCGCAGGGAGCCTTTGACCGCCTCCAGCGCCGGCAGGATCCACACGACGACCGCCAACTCCTCAGGTTTGGCGTCCACGCCGGGATGCGCCAGCTTGAAGATCTCCTCCGGCGTCCAGTGGTAGGGGCCGACCAATTCCTTGTACTGGGGGAAGAGCGGGTCTGCGCCGCTGGCGAAGCCCACCAAGGGGGTGTCCCACGCCTTCTGCGCCGCCCACTTCTTCTCGGGTTCCGGCAACTCGCCGGCGACGTCCTTGTGGAGCGCGTTGCGTGGCGAGGTCGCCGTGAACCGCCGGATCTCCCCGGCGATCCATTCCGCCGGGTTGTCCCGGTTGCTGGTTTGCGCCGGCGCCGACGGCACCATGTCGACCACCCCCGCCATCTCCGCCGCCCCCACGATGCCCGCGACGGCGACACCCTGCACGGACGCCTTCAAAAAACCCCTGCGGTCGATCTGTCCCCTGTTTTTCATAAGCCCTCCTTTGGTTTTGTCTCGTGCCTACAAATCACTCCCTGCGGCGTAGCCCCTGCGCTTCAAAACATCGAATATCCTGCGAGCCGCCCGCACCCCCTCGTCGCCCAGCAACGCCTGCGCCTCTTCTTGGGCTTTCTGCCATTCGCGATGCAAAGACGCCAGAAGCCTGCCGCCGTCCGCCGTCACCCGCACCGCCAAGGTGCCGCGGGCGCCCCCGGGCGTCGCGCCGGAGGCGATTTCGATCCATCCTTTTTTCCGCATCCGCTCCAACCCCCGGCTGACGGTCGATTTCTCCATCTGGAGCGCCCGCCCGACCTTGGCGGGGCTGGCGCCCGGATGGAGCGTGAGAAAGACGAGGATGGTCGCCTGGTTGGTCTTGATGTCCAACCCCTGCAGGGCGCGGTCGTACAGCCCGGTCACGACGCGCCCCAGGAACCGGATACGCACCGCCAAGCAATCCTCGGCTATCGCCCGGGCGATTTTTATATGCTCGCATTCCTGCTTTTTCTTAGCCATGCGGTCATAGTTGTATATGCAACCGCATTCGCCTGTCAAGCGCCAAAAGCAGGCGGATGCACGAGCGCGCGCTTTTTCCACCGGAACCTGCGGAGAGAGGCGGCGACCTCGGAAAACCCCGGGGCTTGGGCAAATGGAAATAGCCCGGGCGCGGGTCTCGCGGTAAAATCAACACCCGGCGCAGGCTGTGGCGAGAAGCGGCTTGCCTTCGCCGGATTTTTTCTGAGAGGAGCGAGCGTCTATGAAACAGATTTTGCCTTATCGCGGCATGCATCCCGAAATACACCCCAGCGTGTTCGTCGCCGAAGGGGCGCGGATCATCGGCGACGTGAAGATCGGCGCGGACGCCAGCGTCTGGTTCAACGCCGTCATACGGGGGGACGTCTGCCCCATCCGCATCGGCGAACGGACCAATGTGCAGGACAACGCGACGCTCCATGTGACGCACGACACGGGGCCGCTCCACATCGGCGCGGACGTCACCATCGGCCATGGCGCCATCCTGCACGCCTGCTCCGTCCAAGACCACGTGCTGGTCGGCATGGGCGCGGTGTTGCTCGACGGCTGCACCGTGGAGCCCTGGTCGGTGGTGGCGGCAGGCGCGCTGGTCCGGCAGGGGTTCCGCGTCCCGTCGGGCATGATGGTCGCCGGCGTCCCCGCCAAGGTGGTGCGGCCGGTCACGGAAGGCGAGCGCGCCAACATCGCCGCGTCGTCGGGAAACTACATCCGCTACATCGCCGGCTACCGCAGCCCAGGCGCGTAGTTCCAGGCCGCGCGCCCTTGCCGTCCGGGTCTATGGGGCCTCCCGTCGGCGGGCGGACGGCTAAACCTTCGTCAAATTTGAATGTTTGCTTAAGAAACACGCGCCCCCCGCCGATATATCTTATGAGTCCGCATCGGATCGCTGGGGCGCGACGGTCTTGTTCTGTTCATGACAAAGGAGAGTTGCTCGCATGGAAAACGTCTTCAAATCGAATGTTTCCCACAACACCTTCGCTTGGAAAAACCTCGGCGACATTCGGGAGGGGCGCGGGGACTTGGGCGAGGAGATGCCCGTCCTGGTGTACCGCCTCATGCAATACACCATGCTGGACGTCCTCAGCAAGGCGCACGGCCCCGAGAAAGCCAACGAATATTTCCGCGACGCGGGGTTCCTGGCCGGGACCGAGTTCGCCCGCAACACGCTGGATCTGAGCGCGGACTTCAACACCTTCATCGCCAACCTGCAGAAGACGCTGCAGGAGCTCAAGATCGGCATCCTGCGCATGGAGACGTTCGACATGGAGACCGGGGAGATCGTGTTGACGGTGGGGCAGGACTTGGACTGCAGCGGCCTTCCGGTCACGAACGAGAACGTCTGCAACTATGACGAGGGCTTCATCGCCGGCATCCTCGAGGCGTATACCGGCAAGAAGTACCGTGTGCGCGAGGTGGACTGTTGGGCGAACGGCGACAGGGTTTGCCGTTTCAACGGAACCATCCAGTGACGGCGGGAGCCGTCGGGCGCGGCATCGCCGTCCCACCCTCTAAACCCCAAGGCAGGAGGCGACCTGTTCGTCGTAACGCCAGAACTTTTGTGTGAGCCGTCATGGATCCGGTTGCCGAAATCTTGTTCGACTATCTGCGCGATGCGATCTACAGCCCTGCCAAGGCCGTGCTGGACATGGAAAAACTGCCCGAGGGGTTCCGTGACCTCGCCAAGGGCCTGGCCTATTACGTCCACTGCGTCCAAGAGGTCACCAGCATGGCGCGCGACCTCTCCAAGGGCAACCTGCGCGGGGCCGCGGCGTCGCCCGACAACGAGATGGCTGCGCCGCTCAAGTCGCTCTGCGCCTCGTTGCGCCACCTGACCTGGCAGACGCAGCAGGTGGCGAACGGGGACTACAACCAGCGCGTGAACTTCATGGGGGAGTTCGCGGCGGGCTTCAACATCATGGTCGAGCAGTTGGCGTTGCGGCAGCAGGCGCTGCTTGAGGAGATCGACCGCAACAACCGCAAGGTGGTGGCGCTCGCCCAGAGCAAGAGCCTGTTTGAAGCCATCTCCGCGCAGGTGACCCAGTGGGTCATCGTGATGGACCGGAAAGAAAAGGTCTGGCGCTACGCCAACCACCCGGTCGGGGAGTTGCTCTCGAACGTGGCGTTCGAGAGCCAGTTGCGCGAATGGCTGGAGCAGCAGTCCGACATCGCCAAGACCGTCCCCCGCACCGAGGAGTTGGAGTTGCGCGACGACGGGGCGGAGCAGTATTTCCGGGTGGAGATACACCCCCTGCAATGGCGGGAGCACGACGCCTTGGCGTTCATCCTGACCGACATCAGCGCCAACCGCGCCCGCCTGAAAAAGCTGGAGGGGATGGCGTACCGCGACCCCCTGACCAAGGCTTACAACCGCCGCTACGGCATGGAGCTGCTTTCGGACTGGTTGGAAAAGCGCAAGGACTTCACCATCTGCTTCGTGGACATGGACAACCTGAAATACGTCAACGACCAGTTCGGGCACAACGAGGGGGACGCCTACATCCTGTCGGTGGCGGAGACCTTGCGGCGGTTCTCCAACTCCGCCGTCGTCTGCCGCCTCGGGGGGGACGAATTCATGCTCCTCGCCTCGGGCTGGGACGAGGAGATGGCGGGCAAGCGCATGGAGAAGTTGCGCGACGCCCTGGCGGTGCATGACCACGAGGCGGGGCGGGAGTACATGCACAGCATCAGCTACGGCCTGGTCGAAGTCGATGCCGGCAACCAATTGGAGGCGAGCGAGCTGATGAGCATCGCCGACGAGAAGATGTACGTCTACAAACGCAGCCGCAAGCCCATCCTCACCCCCATCCTGAGCACGTAAGGCGCCGGCAACGGCGCGTCCGCGCCCCGGCGGACGTCTCCGCATCGCCGCGTCGAACGTGCGGTCAGATGCAACTGCGCACGATCTCCCGGAAGCGGGCGGGTTCTTTCAGCTCGGTGGCCTGGACGGCGACCAGCAGCGGGAAGCCTGGCGGTCTGGCGACCTTGACGGCGTCTTTTTCCGTGATGACGATGGCGTCGGCGTCTTTCGCTTGCGCCTCTGCGGCGCAGGCGTCCCACTCGGGCGGGAGGACGGTCGCGTGATCCCTGAAAAAACGGGTGCCGGCGACGGCGACGCCCGACAGCCCGACGTCGCGCGCAAACCGCCCGGGATTGCCGATGGCGGCGACGAGGAAGGCCGAGCGGGGCGGGGAAGGGGGCTCGCCGCCTGCGGGGGCGCATGGGGACGGCGCCAGCGGCTTCGACCAGCGTTCAAAGGGGATCAGGGCGGCGATGCGCTGGGTGCAGTGGAAGAACACCGATTCCGGCGCATGCCTGCGCAGGCGTCGCTCCAGCTCCATGTCCGCGCCTGCGTCGTCCGCGCCGCCGTTGATGACGACCACGCGCGCCCGCCGCAAGCCCCCGGGCGGCTCGCGCAACGTGCCGCAGGGGAGCAGGCGCCCGTCGCCGAGCCCCTCCGCGCCCGCCGTCCCGTCGATCATGACGATGTCCAGGTTGCGGGAAAGCCTGCGGTGCTGGAATCCGTCGTCCAGGATGAACACCGCGCGCGGCGCTTCGCGCAGGATGGCGGCACCTGCGGCGAAGCGGTCGGCGGAGACGCCCATCCACGCCAGGGGGAGGCGTCGCCGCAGCAACGCCGCCTCGTCGCCGATCGTGGCGGCGTCCGGCGCGTCCGCGACAGGGGCGGGTTCGGCGTCCCCAGGTTCGGGGATGCCTGCCGCATGGCGTTCCGGCGGCGCCGTCTCCCGCGCCCCCCCCTGCGCCGTTTCCATGGGGGGCGCCTGCGTCGGCGGGAGGACGATGGTTCGCTTCGCGTCCCTGCGCCCGTACCCCCGCGTCAGGATGGCGACGTCGTAGCCCGCCTCCCCCAGCATCCCGGCGAGGTGGATGACCATCGGCGTCTTGCCCGTCCCCCCCGTCGTCAGGTTGCCGACGCTCACGACCGGACGCCCCAGCCGCCGCGACGGCAGCCATCCGGACGAATAGGCGCGGTTGCGCAAGCCGACCCCCGCCCGGTAGAGGAGCCCGGAAACCGAGGCGACGGGCGCAAGCGCCGGGGGGAGCGTGTGCATGGCGGCCCCCCGCTATTTCTTGCTGCGGACGGTGAGGATGAACAGCGTCGCGATGACCAGCGCCGCCAAGCCCATGCCCGCCCAAGGGAGCCAGGGCAGGCGCTCTGTGACGCGATCGTCGGACGGGTCGCAGGCGTCGCCGACGCCGTCCCCGTCCGAGTCCTCCTGCCCTGCGTTCGGAACGTCCGGGCAGTTGTCCAAGGCGTTGATGACGCCGTCCCGGTCGAAGTCCTCGCAAGCGTCCCCCACGCCGTCGCCGTCGATGTCCGCCTGGTCGGGGTTCGCCACGTCGGGGCAGTTGTCCTTGTAGTCGGGGATGCCGTCCCCGTCCGTGTCCGCAGGGACGTAGCCGGGGTTGTCCTTCGCCGGGGCTTCGATCTTCAGGACGTTGCGCGCCGAGAGCAGGTCGCCCGCCTCGCCGACCGGGATGCCGGGGCGCCGGTCGGCGCCGGAATAGACGCGGTACGAGCGTCCGGGGCGCGCCAGGAAGCGGACGGCGTTCCCCCGCTCGTCCCCGGCGTTCTCCTGCGACAGGCGCAACTCGGCGATGCGCAACGGCTGGGCGTATTCGAAGCGCACCGTCCAGCGCGCGGAGGTGGTCTGCGGGAAGCGGACTTCCTCTTGCTCCATCTTCTTCGCGGCGACGACGATCTTCTCCCTGCCGTCCACCGACGCGCGTATCTCCACGGCCTGCGGCAGGGAGACGTTCGCCGCCAAGTGCGCCGTCAGCGCGGAGGCGGTGACGGGCCGGGGGCTTTCCAGCGTGACGGTGGCCTTGCCTCCGCCGGCTTCCGGCAGGTCGAAATCGACGTAGGTCCCATCGTCGCCGTCCACCAGCCTCTCCGCAGGCGCGGCGGGGGTGGACGTGGCGGCGAGCGGGAATTCCAGCGCGGCCCGGCTGGGAGGGATGAACGCCCAAGGTTCGAAAACCTGCGCCGCCTTGTCGAAGACGGCAAACTCCGAGACGGCGTGCTGCGCCCCGAGCGGCACCTCGACCACCGTCGGCGCCTTGATGGCGGGCCGGTCGATGTCGCTGAAGAAACGGAACGCGGCGGCGGGGTCGTCCTTGGCACCGCCGGTCGTCGCCGCCGTCTGCGACAAGGCGAAGCCGCCGCATAGGGACAGGATGAGCAGGACTGCCGCCAAGGCGGACGGCCCCGCCGGTTTAATCGTTCCCATCGCTTTCATGCCTTTTCCTTTTCTTCCCGATGAACGCCGTGCTTATCAAAAGCGCCCCTATCAAAAAGAACGTGGTTATCCGCCCCGCCAGCTCCATCTTCCAGATGTCCACGAAAAGCAGCCGGACGACGACGAACCCGACCAGCGCGCCCCCGTAGGTGCGCAGCCCCCGCCCCTGCCGGCGCAGCCCCGTGAAATAGCAGACGAGCCCCGCCAGGGTGTAGACGACCAGCGCCACCGTCGCGGCGAGGTTGTCGTCCCCGAGCCATGCCCTCAGCGACAGCCACAGGAGGATGCAGGCGAACACCGACCCGGCGACCAGGTAGGCCGCGCCGAAACGCCGGGCCGCGACCCCGGCGTCGGGCGCCGCATGCGTTGCCGCGTCGCGTAAAAAGAACAAACCCAGGCCCATGAGCGCCGCCGCGAGGACCGCCAGCACGAAGAAATCGCTGTGCAGCACCGCGAACTCCCATGCCTCCGAATCGATGCTCTCGACGGACATGAACGCGGGCACCGCCAAGAGGAGCCCGAGGAACCCGGAGCTCTTGGCGTTTCGTGTCGCCAGTTGGGTCGCCGCCGCGACCAGCGCGCCCTCCAGCGTGTAGGCGATGACGAGCGCCGGGCCGTCCAACTGCACGGCGGTCGCCGCCGCCAGCATGACGATGCCGACCCCGGCGTAGACGTAGAACGGCGACTTCCTTCGGGTGATCTTGAACAGCCAGAACGCGCTCGCGGCGAACAGCACCATCCAGAGGGCGATGGCGAGGCTCTGCCATTCCTCCGGCACCCCGGCGAGGATCCACGCCAGCAGGAACATGCCGTTGCCCGCCGCAGTCAGGAGGTCGGGCAGCAGCCCCCCCGACGTGCGCTTGAGGATGCCCAGGGTGTTGGTCGTGAAAAACAGCGCGGAGAAGGCGTAGGCGAACCAGACCAGCCGCCGGTCGTCCGCCAGGGGGGAGGCGTCGAAAAAGTGCCAGGCGCTGTAGATGGCGATGATGACGAGCGCCACCGTCGTCAGGGAGCGCCACCCGGTCAGGGCGACGATCCAGATCGCCCCGGCGACCACGACCAGCAGGTAGGCGAAGAGCCCGACGTGATCCGACTCCGGCGCGTTGGTCAAGGCCGGGACCACGCCCGCGAGCACCAGGCTCGTCATCGCCAAGGAACGGCTGCGGTAGACCACGCTCGCCGTCGCGACGAAGCAGACGCTCAGGAACATCACGACCAGGGCCGAGAGCGGCGAGAAGAAGCCGTAGGACGCCCGCGCCGCAAATGTCGTCACCAGGATCACGCCCGAGCCCAGGGCGAGGAACACCCCCCCTTGCGCGAGCGACGTCCGCAGGCGCAACCAGCCGAGGATGATGAACGCCGTGCCTGCGCACAGCCCCACCGCGATGCGCCCCATCGGCCCTATCCAGTCGTTGAGGAACGCATAGGTGGCGAGCCAGCCGAAGCCGATCAGCAGCAGCAGCGCCCCCAGCTTCAACATCCAGTCTTGCCGGAGCCATGCCGCGAACCTCGCCGCCGCGCCCGGCTCGGGTTGCGGCCCCTGCCTGCGCGGGGGCGTCGCCGTCTCGGCGGCGGCCGGGCGGAACGGGGATACGGACGCGGACGCCGCCTCCGGCGCCAAGTCCGCCCCGGGCGTCGCCGACGGCCGCGGCGGCACGACGCGCAAGGGCGGGGTCGCCGCAGCCGGGGGCTCGGCGGGCTGCGCCTGTTCTTTCAAGCGCCGCTCCAGGGAGCGCACCCTGCCGGAAAGGTTGACGTGCAGGACGATCAAGACGATCACCCCCACAAATGCGAGAAAGCCCATGTCGATCAACTCCAGCCAGTCAAAAAACAACTCCGCCTCCGATCGCCCGATTGGATGCGCAAACCGTGACGCCGCAACCGCCTCTACTCTATCGACTCGGGGCGGGAATTCCAACGTCAATCTTTTGCCGGGATTGCGGTTGCGCGGAGTAATGCGCCGCGCCGTCGGCGCCGATATGGTGGGCAACTGACACGGGCGGCTCCCAGATGCCGCCTCGCATCGCCGCCCCTCGCCGGCGGCGCCATCATTGGGACATTGCTATGACCACTGCATTGGAACACCCCGTCGGCCATGCGCCGCTGCGCGGCACGGACTCCGCGCGGGGACTCAGGTACATGGATTTGGTTTTCAAAGACACGCCGTACGCCGTCATGCTGGCGGACAGGGAGGGCGTCGTCGAATTCTGCAGCAGGCGGATGGCGCGGCTGCTTGGCACCCCGTTCCCGGAAGACGTCCTCGGGCGGCATTACGAGGAGGTGCATCGGCGCTTCGGGGGCGGGGAGCTCGCCGAGGGTGCGCTCCGTATATTCCAAACCATCCGGGAGAAGCGCCTGCCGCTGCACGAGGAGCTGGAGATCGACTATCCGGGCGAGGGGGCGCCGCGCCACTTCATCGTGCATGCCGTCCCCCTGTTTGACGGCGACGGCGCTTTCGCGGGCGCCACCGCCCATGTCCTCGCCTCCGACGAGCTGGTCTCCAACATGACGAGCCGGGTGCAGGCGGAGAAGCTGCGCAACGACGAGGCGCGCGTGACGGCGATATTGGACGCCGCGCCGCTGGTCGCCACCATCAGGGATGGCGACGGGGCGATGGTCGATTGCAACCTCGAGGCGTTGCGCTTGTTCGGGCTGGAGGAAAAGTCGCAGTTCGTCGATCATTTCCTGGAGTTCCTCCCCGAGTTCCAGCCCGACGGCGAGGTCACCGTCGCGAAGATGCAACGGCTCTTCCGCGTCGCCGCAGCCACCGGCAAGGTGCGTTACGAGTGGGATGTCCGCACCGCCTCCGGCGAACCGCTGCCGCTGGAGACCACGATGGTGCGCATCCCCCACGAGGGCGCCCATTTCTATGTGAGCTATTCGCGCGACCTGCGCGAGGAGCGGGAGCAGCGTAAGGCGACGCAGGAGGTCAACGAGCGGCTGCTCCTCATGCTGGACTCCCTGAAGGTGGGGTGCGCCATCTTCACCCCGGAGGGGGGGATCCTCGACTGCAACAAAAGGGCGGTGGAACTGTTCGGCTACGAGGACAAGCGGGAATACCTGCGGGATTTCTTCTCCCTGTCCCCGGAGTTCCAGCCCGACGGCGAAAGGAGCTGCGACAAGGCGACGGAGGTGCTCCGCATCGCCTTCGAGTTCGGCGAGAACAGGTTCATCTGGGAGCACCTGTCCCGGGACCGCCAGCCGTTGCCGGTGGAGACCGTGTTGCGGCGCGTGCGCTGGGCGAACCAATGGCGGATCGTCGGCTACATGCGCGACCTGCGGGAGTTGCGCCAGGCGCAGAGGCGGAGCGAGGAGCTGGAGCTGGACAGCCGGAGGGCGCAGGCGGCAGCCGAGGCGAAAAGCAACTTCCTCGCCTCCATGAGCCACGAGATACGCACGCCGATGAACGCCATCCTCGGCCTGGCCGACCTGATGCGCACCGACAACTTGGACGAGCAGCAGCGGCGGTACTTCCAGGACATCCGCGAAACGTCGCACACGCTGTTGCAGATCCTCAACGACATCCTCGACTTTTCCAAGATCGAGGCGGGGCGGCTGGAGCTGCTGCCCGCCGACTACGACATCCGCAAGCTGTACGACAGCATCTGCTCGATCATGCGCGTCGCCGTCCGCAACAAGCCCGTGCGCTTCGCCAGCGACATCTCCGGGGACATGCCCGGAATCCTTTTCGGCGACGAGGTGCGTGTGCGCCAGATACTCGTCAACCTGCTGAACAACGCGGTGAAATACACCCCGGAGGGGGAGGTGGAGTTCTTGCTGGAGCGCGCCGGGGGGGCGGGGGGCGACACGTTGCTCGTCACGGTGCGGGACACCGGCGTCGGCATCAGGCAGGAGGACTTGCCGAAGGTGTTCGAGAAATTCGAGCGGTTCGACTCCCGGAAGAACAGCGGCGTCACCGGCACCGGGCTGGGGCTCGCCATCACCCGGGCGCTGGTGCGCATGATGGGCGGCGAGATCGCCGTGGCGTCCGAATACGGCGTGGGGACGACCTTCACCGTCCGGCTCCCCCTGGTCGAGGGCGACGCGGCGCGCATGGATTCCTGCGAGGAGCTGTATCGCGTCATGGCGGCGCCGTCCACCAAGGTGCTCTTGGTGGACGACAGCCCCATCAACCTCACCGTCGCGCTCGGCTACCTGCGCAAACACGGCGTGCGCGCCGACACCGCCGTCAGCGCCGCCGAAGCGATCGACAAGATACGGGGGAGGGACTACGACCTGGTGTTCATGGATCACATGATGCCGGAGATGGACGGCGTCGAAGCCGCCAAGCTCATCCGCAAGATGGACGGCGGGCGCCACCAAGGCTTGCCGATCATCGCGCTCTCCGCCAACGCCGTCGCGGGGATGCGCGAGGCGTTCCTGGAGGCGGGCATGAACGATTTCATCTCAAAGCCGATCATCCCCAGGGAGTTGAACGACGTCCTCGCGACCTGGCTGCCTTCGGACAAGATCAGCGGTTGAGCCGTTCCCGCCGCATCCCCGCCCGCATTTTCGTCAAAAACAGTTTCGAGCATGCGGAATCCCGCGATAGAATCTAATTTCCCATCGGCGCGGGGGCGCCCCGGGGCGGGGGAGGGCGCATATGAATGATGGAATGAAAAAATCAATCATCGTCGTTGTTTTAGGGCTGTGCATCGCCAATGCCGCGAATGCGCAAGGACGCTGCCAATACAAAGTCGATGAGATTGACGAAACGGACGGGGCGGGCGTTTTAAAATCCACCGGGCGGCCTGTCACCGGAACGGTGTGCTCCTACCATGGCAACCATGCCGTGAACGTGGAGATGCCGTTCAGGGACGGCAAGAAAGAAGGGATTGCGAGATATTACTTTGAAAGCGGGGAATTGTGGAAGGAAGCCCCCTACGAGGGCAATGTGCTGGAAGGGGTTGAAAAAAGATATTACGAGGGCGGGATGTTGGAAGCCGAATGCCCCTATGAAAACGGCAGGCAGGAGGGGCTTTCAAAGTGGTACCACGAAAACGGGAACTTGTGGCGGGAGACTCCCTTCGAGGATGGCAGGCACGAAGGGGTGACGAGGCATTACTACGAAGACGGGCGCCTGTGGTGGGAGACCCCCTACCGATACGGGATCGTCGATGGCATCGAGCGATGGTATTACAGAAGCGGCCGGCTGCAAGAGGAGTTCTCCTTCAAAAACGGCAAGCAGGAGGGATACCGGCAACTGTACGCCGAAGACGGGCGCTTGCTGATAAAACTGCTCTATCGCAACGGCAATCCCGTCGGCGGCGCTTGCGGTGACGGAAGAAAACTCGACGGCGCAGAAGTCAAAAACTGGCTCGACGCCGGGAAAGCCACCCCTTGCGCGCCACAAGACGAACCACGGCAAGCGCAATGAAGAGGGAGCGTGCCTCAACGCAGTGCGGCGCCGCCTCGATCCAAGGCGCGCCGCACTGCCGCAGGGGCGCTTCGGGCTGCGACCTTACAGCGACTCCCAATAGCGGGCGGGCATGTCCTGCGCCAGCTTCAGCGCGCCGTCCGCGCCGCCGAACAGCGGGTCGGACACGCAGCGCACGTAGTAGTTGCCATATTCGCCCAACTGGTTTTCGAGGTAGGAGGACAGGCCGCGGATCAGGCTGCCGCCGCCGCCCAGCACGATGTTCTTCTTGACCTTCTCCTGGAACTCCGGCTCGACCTTGGCGACCAGCTCGATGACCGTCTCCACCATCGGCGGGACGATGCTTTCGCAAGCCCGGCGCATCTCCTCTTTGATGTCTTGGCGCACCAGCTTGCCGTTGACCGACAACTCCACCACGACCGGCTCGTCCAGCGCGCCCACGAAGCTGTGCGCCTCTTTGAACTGGCGCGCCATGTAGGCGTTGAGCTTGCAGCCGGGGAACTTCTGCAACAGGCCGTTCAGCAACTGCTCGTCGATGTAGTCGCCCGCCGTGAACAGGGTCTTCTGGTCGTCCTCTGAGGGGATCATGCCGTGCATGACGCAGAAGTCGGTGGTGCCGGCGCCGATGTCGATCACCAGCGAGTGGTTCAGGAGATCCGCGCCGTAAGCGATGGTGAAAGGCTCGGAGACCACCATCAGCGAGTTGACGTAGCCGGACACCGCGTCCTTGATCGCCAGCTTGTTGCTGTTGAGCGACTCGGCGGGGACGCCGACCACGGCGTTGATGCTGCAATTGGAGTCGGGGTGGACCTGCTCGATCAGGTGCCGGATGATCTCCTTGACCGCCTTCTCGCTCCCCTCGATCCCCTTGCGGATGACGCCCCGGTCGAGCGGGCGGCAGACATCCAGCGAGAGCCGGTTCTCCAGCGCCTCGTTGCCGAACAGCACGGGTTTGCCGAGGACTTTCTCGGCGATGAAGTCCTTCGGCCAACCCACGTAGCTCTCGATCCATTCGCGGTTGCCGTTGCCGGAGGAGATCGCGCTGCGCGACGTCCCCAGGTCGATGCCCACATACAACACTTTGTCTTTCTCTTTCATTTGCGCCTGCTCTTCCTCCTGTGGTTGCTCGTTGTCCTGCACACTGTCCTGATACTCTTGCGACTCGTCATTCCCTTTCATTTTTCACCGCCCCCTTGTTTTGATAACGCATGACGCCCGACGCGATGGCTGCGGCGATGCGCCCCTGGTCTTCCTCGGAATTCAAATAACGCTCCGCCTTTTCGCTGCTCATGCAGGAAACCTCCGCCAGGACGGACGGGACGTCCAGCCCCAGCAACACTACGAACGGCGCCCTTTTCACCCCGGTGTCGATGGCGTCCGGATCCAGCTCCCGGCCGCTGCGGTAGAGGTCTCGCTGGATGGCTTCCGCCAACTTCTTCGACTCCTGCAACTTCATCGCCTTCCCGAGCCGGGCGACGATCTCCGTGAAATCGCTCAACCCGTACTTGGAACCCTTGTTCTCCTGATCCGCCAGCTCCAACGTCCTCTGATCCTTGGACGGCCCGAAGTAAAAAGTCTCGACGACGTTCTTCGACGAGCGGGGCAGGGAGTTGACATGTATGGAGATGAACATGTCCGCCTTCGCCGCCTTCGCCAAGTCCACCCTCTCGTGCAACGCCACCGTGCTGTCGTCCGTCCGGGTCATGATGATGTCGGCGATCCCCTGCTCCTTGAGCTGGTCGCGCAACTTGAGGGCGATGGCGAGCGTCACGTCCTTCTCCATCGTCCCATCCTTGCCGACGGCGCCCTTGTCGCTCCCCCCGTGTCCGGCGTCCACCACGATGCGCCGGATGCCCAGGTCGAGCATTTGGCTGAGCGGCAGGTCGTCCAGTATCTCCAGCCCCGCCACCTCGCGGGCGTTTGCGACCCTGACGCGGGGCGTCGTCGCCGTTGGCGCAGGGGGCGTCGCCGGCACTGCGGTCGTGACCGCCACCGGCGGCTCCGCCGCGGCCTCTCCGGCCGTCGCCGGCGCCACCGCCTTGGCTTGAGGGGTGGGCGCGGTGACAGCCGCCGCCGTCTCCCCCCCGTTGCGGTTGACGAACACCGGCGTCGCCAGCCCGACCAGGGCGATGAGCAGCGCGCCGATGGAAATCCATTGCCGCGCCTGCCACGCCGCGCCGCGGGCGGATTTTTTCTTTAGCGTTCCGGTGAAGTCCCCCAGCGCCTGGTTTTCCTCGTAAATCCCGCGCAATATCCGGCTACGCGCGTCCTCCCCGCGCCCGTCGGCCAGTTTTCGGAAATTCATCGGCGACATCCGCTCGCATCCCCCTTCCGTGGGACCGTCTATGGTTCCTCGGGACTCCGGCGCAAGCTCCATCCGGTGGGGGAGCCGTCCTCCCGCATAAGATATAAGCAATTCGTGCGCCAACTATGAAAAACGTTGTTTGACGCAGGGATGTTCCGTCTGGGGCGGGGCTGGCTTACGAAAAAGGGGGGAGGTGTGACAAGATTCCGTCAACCGGCGACGGAATTGCGACGGCGTCTTGCAAGGGGCGCGGCGAACCGCGCCCCTACGCCGGGATGGCGGGAGGTCAGAACAGGAGCCGGGTGCGGATGTTGCTGTCCAACGCCTCGATCTCGGCGCCGATGTCGCGGGAGAGCCCCTTTTCCGCATCCATGATCAGGTAGCCCACCCCGTCGCGCGTGTGGTAGGTCTGGGCCTTGATGTTCACGTGCAGGCTGGCGATCAGGCCGTTGATGCGGCTCAACACGCCCGGCATATCTTTGTGTATGTTGATGATGCGCACGCTGTCGCCACTCACCGGAAGTTGCGCCTCGGGCAGGTTGACACACCCGATGGACGTCCCCTCGTCGAAGAAGTAGCTCAGCGATTCGGCGACCTCGATGCCGATGTTGTACTGCGCCTCTTCGGTGCTGCCGCCGATGTGCGGCGTGAGGATCACGTTCTCGAACCCGCGCACCTCCGATTCGAACGGATCCTTGCCCGACGCCGGCTCCTGCGGGTAGACGTCCAACGCCGCCCCGGCGATCTGGCCGCTCTCCAGCGCGTCGCGCAACGCCGGGATGTCCACGACCGCCCCGCGGCTCAGGTTCAGCAGGAAGCTCCCCGGCTTCATCAGGGCGAACTGCTCCGCCCCGATCATCTTCCGCGTCAGCGGCGTGTCGGGGACGTGCATCGTCACAAAGTCGGCTTCCTTCAAAAGTTCATCCAGATCAACTGTTTGTCGTGCATTCCCGAGCGCCAGCTTCTTCACGATGTCATGGAAGACCACCTTCATGCCCAGCGCCTCGGCGAGCAGTCCGATCTGCGGGCCGATGTGCCCGTAACCCACCACGCCCAAGGTCTTGCGCCGCACCTCGACGCACCCCTTCGCCGATTTCTCCCACTTGCCCCGGTGCAGCTCCATCGACCGCTGCGCCGCCTTGCGCGCCAGCATGATGATTTCCGCGAGGGCCAGCTCCGCCACGCTGCGCGTGTTGCTGAACGGGGCGTTGAAGACCGCGACCCCGTGCCGCCGCGCCGCCTCCAAGTCCACCTGGTCGGTTCCGATGCAAAAGCACCCCACCGCCACCAAGTCCGGCGCCGCCCGCAGGACGCCCTCCGTGATGTTCGTCTTGGAGCGGATGCCGAGGATTTTGACCCCGCGCAGCATCTCGACCAGTTGCTCCTCCGACGGGGAGCCGGGGAAGGTGGCGATGTCGCGCGGTTTGCCTGCGGCGTTGAACGTGTCCGACGCCACGGCGTGAATATTTTCCAACAAAAGGATTTTCGTCGCTTCCTGGGATTCTGAACTCATTTTCCAACCTTCGCGTTGTCGTTTAAATTAGTGTCGCAACAATTCATCGATATTGATCTATCTTGCCATATATTTTTTAGGTTCCGCTCCGCTCCGCTATCGTCGTCGAGCGTTTTCGCCGAACTTCCTAGGATTCCGCGATCATTGCCCAAATTTCATGCTAATTGTTTAAGTATATCGTTCAATCATTCATAGATATTGCATTATTCCCATTCTATTTCGTCGGGCGAATTTTCGAGCGGAACCTGCATGCAGAGATTCATGGCCCGGGTCGTCTCCCCGAAGACCGCCATCATCGACTCGACGAGGTCGAGCCCGGTGGCGGCGCGCACTTCCTTTTCCGACATCGGGTAGTATACCTGAAAACCCGTCCAGATGTCGGGCGGGGCTTGCGTCAATATCCCCTTCAGGGTCGAAGTCAGGTTCGCCTTGGGGAGGTTCTTCCGGGTGAACCGGTTGCGCCCGTCCCAATTCCCCACGTCGATGGAGAAGCCTTCGCGCGCCACCAACCGTCGCAACTCCTTTTCCAAGGGGCTGCCCGAGGTCAACCCCGCGAGGAGGCGATGCCAATCCCAGTCGTCCTGCAACTGGATTTGCGGGAAGCGCTCCGAGGTGGTCAGCAGCCCCCGCTCCACAGAAAAGCCGCATTTGAAGAGCGGTTCGACGCGGGTGGCGTCTTGCCCGTGCGTCCCGACTCCGGTTTCTTCGGAGTCGATGGTCAGAAAGAACTTGGCGCAACCGAAGCTGATTTTCGAGGAGACGGGCTTGGCGGCGCGATTAGGGCGGAAGACGAATCCGATCCACTGCCAATAGACGCCGCGCCCGAAACGCTCGGTGACGAACTCCTCTTGGTGGCGGGCTTCCAGCGCCAGTTTGAGGATGCGTGTGATCCGCTGGTTGTCGTCGAGATGGCCGACCCGGATCCCTTTCTGGAAGTCGAGGAACTCGCTTTGAAAGCGGATTGCGGAGCGCGGGAAAGCCACGTGTCTTTTCCGGTTCATGAACCGGGTATCGTACCACCGCCAGACGCCGATGGCAATCGCCAAGCCCACGGGCATATGACAGATATTTGACGGCACCCCGCTGGCGCCGGTGGCGCATACGCGAACCGCCGTAAAAGCGTAAGAAAATCCTTGCACTTTGCAACACGCGCAATCATTGTCGGCATGTGTATGACGGGGGCTGGCGGCTTGGCGCAGGTTGAAGAAGTCGGGGATGCGGGGGGCAGACCAAGTCTTCGCCCCCGTCGACCCTCAGGACGTTGCCCGTCATCCAGGTCGCGGCGTCGCACGCCGCCAGCGCCGCGATGAGCGCCGCGACATCCGCCGGAGTCGTCAGCCGCCCGCCGGGGTTGGACGCCAGCGCCGAGGCGAACAGCGCCTCGCTGCCGGGGATGCGCCGCGCGGCGGGGGTGTCGGTGACGCCGGCTTGGATGGCGTTCACCGCGACGCCCGCCGGTGCCAGTTCCACCGCCAATTGGCGTACATGCGCCTCCAGCGCCGCCTTGGCTGCGGAGACCGGGCCGTAGGCGGGCGACACCCGGTGGTTTCCCGCACTCGTCATGACGTATAGTTGCGCCCCCCGCGCGAGCAGTCCCGCCGCCAGCAGATCCTGCGCCCACCAGACGAGGCTGTGCGCCATGACCGACAGCGTCATGTCCATGTCGGCGGGGCGGACGACGGCTCCCGCCTCGCCCGTCGCGACGCCAGGCCAGACGTAGGGCTTGAGGGTTCCGAAGGCGAGGGAGTGGAGCATGACCCGGATGTCCGCGCCCGCCTCGCGACAGGTCGCGACCACCTCGGCGCGCCGCTCAGGATCGGCGGCGTTGACGTTGAAAAAGAGCGCGTCCCGCCCCTTGGCGCGGATCCCGTCGGCGACCGCCTCGGCGTTCGGCAGGGTGGCGCGACGATCCAGGTGGACGCCGGCGACGTCGAAGCCTGCGTCGGCAAGCGCCAGCGCCGTCGCCGCGCCGAAGCCGCTGGACGCCCCCAGGATCAGCGCCCATTTTTTAGAATCGTTCGCCATGCGCCCCATGCCTCCCCCCCCGGACGTTGCGCGTCCGCAGACGCCCCGCATTATAGCAGTTGCCCTCGGGCGGGGCGCGGGGTTTCGGAATTTTATGTGGGCGAGGCTGCGTGGCATATAACCGCTCCGAAACAGGAATTTCGTTTTCCAAGGGGAGTGCGTTCAATTTTCTTGTCCCCGTCCCCCGGCCTGACGATAAGTCGTCTGCGGCGCGTCCACGGCGATAGGTGCGCCAGGTCGATTGTCACGCGATGCGGCGATGCGGCGGCAAGGTTGACAAGGTTGCGAAAGGAAATGGGAGCCTTATGACGTTGATGGCGATTTGACGTCGGATTTGAAGCGAGAGACAGCCATGCACGAAAAATTGAAAGGCGTCTTCCCGGGAATCCCCCCGGTTGCGAACGGGCAGGAGTTGCCGGACAGACCGTTCCTGTCGGTAGTCGTCCCCGTTCGCCACGACCGGTGCCAGTTCCTTGGACGCGCCCTCTCCAGCGTCGTCTCGCAGTGGCGGGACGACATGGAATTGGTGGTGGTCCACGCCATGGCGACAGAGCCGTACCGCTTGGCCGTCGCCGAAGTCGTCAATGATCACGGCGACGGCAAGGTGCGCCTTGCGCAATATGAAGACGACCTGGACTGCCACTCGAACTGGAACCGTGCGGTATCGCACGCGCGCGGACAGTATGTGCATTTCCTCCACGACGACGATTACGTCCTGCCGGGCTTCTATCAAGCCGTGCGTGACAAGGTGCATGCCGCCGGGGCGGTGGCGATCAGCGTCGGGTATGAGAATGTCAACGACGACGGTCAAATCATCTATTCGAGCCCCGATTTCCAGACGGACGAATCCGGTCGCCTGCCGCTCCTCTATTGGCGCAATCTGCTGCTGCGCGGCAACCCCTTGAACCCGCCCGGAGTCGTGTTGCACCGGTCGGTCTATGAGACGCTTGGGGGGTATGCCCCCCGGACCGTATTCTGCGATTGGGAGTTCTATATCCGCGTCTCCCGTTTTTTCTATTGGCACCATGTCCCGGAGAAGCTCGCCAGGTACAGGCAACACGACCTGCCTTCGAAACTTGTCTATGTCAAGGGTACGAAGCAGGTGCTCGACACCGCCGCCTTATATATCGACGCCGGCGAGATCAATGCGGCGAAAGCCCTTCAATACGACCAGTTGGTGGGCAGTTCGCAGTAAAAGGCGTCGACCATGGCGGGATCGTCCGGCCGGGGCTTTGCGCCGCGAGCCGTCAGGTGGCGCGTGCGGCTCTGGCTCTGGCTCTAGCTCGGGCGGCGGGGAGGCGTCACTGCAAAGCCCGCAGCAACGCCTGCGCGACCTCCTCCACGGAGGATGAGGAGGTGTCCAGCACGACATCGGCCTGGTTGTAGGCGGCCATGCGCTTTTCGAGCAGCGCGCGGATCTTCTCCTCGCGGTCTTCCGTCTGCAGCAGCGGCCTGCCGGTGTCGCCTGCAGTCCGGCGCAAGATGGTCTGCACGTCGGCGGTCAGGGCGATGACGACGCCGCATTTCTTCAGGTTGGCGAGGTTGCGCGGCGAGACGACGGTTCCGCCGCCGGTGGAGATCACCAGCCCCGAGCGCCCCATCAGCCTCTCCACCATGCGCGACTCCAATTCGCGGAACGCCGCCTCGCCGCGTTCCGCGAAGATCTGCGGGATGCCGACCCCTTCCTCCTCCTCGATGGCGGCGTCCATGTCGATGAACTCGAAGTGCGCCAGCTCGGCGAGCCGCTTCCCGACCGACGATTTTCCGGTCGCCATGAAACCGCATAGGATGATGTTGGCTTTTCCTTCCATGGTTCTGCTCCTTGGTCGTGATCACTGACAGTTCAAACCTTCCGCGACGTCCCGCGCCGGAGGTAAGTCTAAACCGTTTGCGGGGAAATTGCCAAAGCCCCGCAGTGGTATATTTACCAAGCGGCGCGGATTGAAGAGGGAGGCGTGGAAAGGTGAACGCGGAATTTGCGGCGGTCTTGAACCCGAAGCTGGACAACCTGCCTGCGGAGCCGGGGGTCTACCTCTACCGGGACGCGGACCGGAAGATCATCTACGTCGGCAAGGCGCGATCCCTGCGTTCGCGCGTCCGCTCCTATTTCCAGGAGAGCCGCGACCACGACCTGAAGACGCGGCACCTGGTCGCCGAGATCGCCGACTTGGAGTACATCGTCACCGACAGCGAGGTCGAGGCGCTCATACTCGAATCGAACCTGGTCAAGAAGCACCAGCCGCGCTACAACATCAAGCTGAAGGACGACAAGAGCTTTCCCTACCTCAAGCTCACGGTGGGCGAGGCGTTCCCGCGCATCTTCATCACGCGGCGCATCCGCAAGGACGGCTCGCTCTACTACGGCCCGTTCCTGCCCGCCAGCTACGCGCGCCGGACGATCAAGCTGGTCAACCGCTATTTCCGCCTGCGCACCTGCAGCCTGGAGATCGACGGCACGCTGCCGCGCCCCTGCCTCGACTACCAGATGAAGCGCTGCCTCGGCCCCTGCGCCAGCGGTCTGTGCACCCCCGAGGAGTACCGGCGGGCGGTGGAGGACGCGAAGCTCTTGCTTTCGGGCAAGACCGACGAGCTTGTGCGGTCGCTGGAAAAGCGCATGGCCGACGCCGCCGAGGCGACGAACTACGAGGCGGCCGCCGTCTACCGCGACTGGGCCGCGATGATGCGCGAGGTGTCCGAGCGGCAGAAGATGGCGCTCGACGGGCAGGACGACTGCGACATCTTCGGCTACCACCAGGAGGGGGCGCGGCTCGCGCTGGAGGTCTTCGCCATGCGCGGGGGCCGGGTGATGGGGCGGCGCGAGTTCTACTGGGAGGACCTGATCTCCTTCGACCCGGAGGAGTTCTTCTCCGAGGCGCTTTTGCAGTATTACCTCTCGGACAACTTCGTCCCGAAGGAGATCTACATCCCGGTGGACATCGAGGACGCGGAGATATTGGAGGAATGGTTCTCCGAGCGCAAGGGGCGCAAGGTCGCCATCCGCTCCCCGCGCCGCGGCCTGAAGTCGGAGATGATGGACTTGGTCACGCGCAACGCGGGGGTGGCGTTCGAGACGCGCTTCCGCGTCATGAAGCCGAAGGGGGAGGCGCTGCTCCAGCCGTTGCAGGAGGCGCTGGGGCTGCCCGCGCCGCCGCGCCGCATCGAGACGTTCGACATCTCGCACATCCAGGGGGCGGAGACGGTCGCCAGCATGGTCGTCTGCCTGGACGGCGAGATGAAGCGGGGCGCCTACCGCAAGTTCAAGATAGAAAACGAGAAGATGCCGGACGACTTCGCCGCCATGCGCGAGGTGGTGCGGCGGCACTACGAGAACGTGCTGGAGGACGACGCGGGGGAGCTGCCCGACCTGGTGCTCATCGACGGCGGCAAGGGGCAGCTCTCGGCGGCGGCGGCGGCGCTGGACGACCTGGGCTTGGAGAACCAGCAGGTGGCGGCGGTCGCCAAGCGCGAGGAGCTGCTTTTCGTGAAGGGGCGGGAGGACGCGCCGGTGGAGCTGCCGAAGGACTCGCCCGTGCTGCACCTGATCCAGCGGATGCGCGACGAGGCGCACCGCTTCGCGGTGACCTACCACCGGAAACGGCGGGAGCTGCGCGACTTCGACTCGGAGCTGATGGACGTGCCGGGTGTGGGCGAAGTCCGCAAGAAGGTGCTGCTGCGGGCGTTCGGGAGCCTGGAGCGGGTGAAGCAGGCCGCCTTCGACGAGCTGGCCCCGTATGTGGGGCCGAAGGCCGCCGCCGAGATCGTCGCCTACTTCAAAGCCAAGTGACGATGTCTATAAAAATCGTGGAACCAGAACTAGGAGACAAACAAAGAAATGGCAGATGATAATAATATCGAGATGACGTGTTATTCTGTTCCTAATAAAAACGAAGAAATTTTCAATATTGTAGAAGAAATTGCAAATGATTTGTTGAGATATCTAAATAGACCAGAAGTGCTAGATGCGATTTATGACGCAAATCAACCTGGCTCTAATAGTAAGGATGTTCAAGATGTATTCTTGCGACATCTCTCCACAATTGGTTTTTCTGACGAAAAAACTGGTCTGTTTGCGAATTATAAAAACAAACTTTTACGCCCAGACTATTATCTAAAAATAAAGGATAGTGGAATAATATTTGAGGTTGAGCGGGGCAAAACCATTATGAACAATATGGACATGCTTGATTTGTGGAAGTGCCATATCTGCGATTACGCCGACTATTTGTTTTTAGCCGTTCCTAAAATGTTGAAGCACAACAGAGAAAAAAAAGGATATAATGCCTATCAGCAAGTGTGTAATCGTCTCAGCTCTTTTTTTTCAATTGGTAATTATACAAATGTAAAAGGATTATTTATATTTGGCTATTAATTGAAAACGAAGGAAATGGCGAACGGCTTGCAATCCTTCCACTATATTTCAATAACTGCGTTAATGCGGTATGAACATCCGACAATCGACACACCATGTGTCTTTCGAACCCACGCAAACGAGTTGAGAGATTGCCATTCCAGATGTTTTTTGCAAAAAACGCTTCAACTATTATGACTTATCAATTAAATCTTCAAGGTGTTTCTGATTAAGTGTAACATATTTTTCCAACTTAGTGCCTTTATATATTTCTGTTCCATAAGATGTTGGTATATCAGAACTAAAAGTTTTTCGTGCAACTTCAATAATGCTTTTAGGGGAATAGTAATTGTTTTTGATTTCGCTGGCATATTTGATGCCAAAAATATGTGGCACCACACCTTTGTTTTCACCACGAACAGCATTAGCGTACATGTTTGCAAGAATTTTTGCCAATTCATTAATAGTCATTTCAAATCTCCTTTTGTTTCAATTTATCTTTTATATGGCACGGGCAGCCGACGACTGTCAAGCCGTGTGCCGACCATCTGAACCCCGACATTTCAACCAAGCAGACCGAACCCGCGCTGGTGGGGATAAGCAGTAGTTGTGCCCAACGACGTTTTCCGTAAAACAACGATTTCGTCCCTCTCGGAATCTTAGAATAAAGCCGAAATTCCTTTTGGTGCGGGGGCTTCTTGTAGTTGGAAAAGTTGACATAACTCCGGCTATCGAAAGCCGGGGATGGATGAGGCGAAACGGGGGATGCAGCTTATGCACCTTATCCATCGCTTTCCTCGCCATCTGTCAACCCTTCTGCCTCGGCGAGTTCGCGCAGTTCGCGCAGCTTGTTTTCAAGCAACGCCTTCTGCGGCAAATGAGTTTGGTAGTTCGCAATCAAGGCGGGCGACATACTGCGGCTCAGGGCGTACTCCACGACCGCATCATCTTTTTTAGCGCAGAGGATAAGCCCAACGCTTGGATTTTCATTCGGCTTTTTCACATCGCGGTCGAGGGCTTCGAGATAAAATTCAAGTTGGCCGAGATGTTCCGGCTTGAAGCGACCAACCTTTAATTCAACAGCCACCAGACAGGACAGTTCGCGGTTGTAAAACAAAAGGTCGATGTTAAAGTCCGTGTTGCCGACCTGCACACGGTATTCTTCGCCTACCAAGGTGAAGTCCTTGCCGAACTCCAATATGAAGTTCTTGAGGTTGGTGGTTATTGCCTTCCGCAGTTCTTTTTCTTTATGGCTTTCGGGGATGTCGAGGAACTCCAGCACATAGCTGTCGCGCAATGCGGAAAGCCCTGTGCTACGGGCAAGAAACAACTCGTTTTTTTTATCGGAAATCATCGTTCGCTCAAACAAGCCGCTGTCAATCTGCCGCTCCAATTCGCGCTTGGAGTAATTGTTTTTGAAGCAAAGCAGCAGATAAAATTCGCGCTCCTCATCGGTCTTCGCCGCCATCAAAATCAACAGATTGTTCGTCCAACTAATTTCTCTCACCAGTGGCGAGAGTTTTTCGTTGTTGGCATAAGTCTCATAAAATTGCTTCATTCGCCAGATGTTTTGCGGTGAAAAGCCTTGTATCCCCACATAGCGCGACTGGATGAATTCCGAGAACGCCTTGACGACAGACTTTCCCCAATTGGCGGCGGTCGATTTTTTGCTGACGTACCGTCCGATTTCCCAATACATGGAGATGAGTTCGCGGTTCACGGCGCGGAAGGCGTTTTCGCGGGCGCGCTCAATAATTGCGGCAACCTCTTCAAAGACCGCCGAATTGTCCAGTGCTAAGGAAGCGCTGATTTATTCGAAAACCAGAAGAATTGATGGCTGCAAATGTATTGTTTTCAACATCACCTTTTCTCGAAAATGAATTAATCAGCATTTCCCTAAGTTTTTGTCATTAGAAGCCATATCCAATCGCCCTAATTTTTTACAAACTTCATCTTACAGTTCATGCGTTCATACGGTCAAGTGATTTCTAAATTTCCGGAATTTCGGGTTTTCCCTGTCGTGACGGGCTTTATACAGCTTCGCCTCTTCTGTAAAAAGAATATCGCAACCATTGATCAATGCGGCGGCAATGATGCAACTATCATAATAAGAATAACCATATTGCTCGCAGACTCGCAGTGCTTCCAAAGTCGTTTCCGCACCAATGGGAACAGCGATCACGTTTTCCAATATCTCTTGCATTGCAGCTAAAACCTGTTGTAGTCTCTTGCCATATTTTTTCATCATCACGGAAGAAAACTCGTTCATAACCTGAACGCTGATGACACAGTCATGCTCGGCTATTGTTCTTGTTGCAACGGCTGTTTTCCCGGGTTCCTTGTCCGTGTACAAATATATAAGTAAATTCGTGTCTATGAATGATTTACCGCTCATTTGCCTCTTCCCGGTCAAACTTGAAGCCCCTGGTGTCGATTCTGAATGCGTCAAAACGCAACGGCTTGTTAGGTTTTTGCGAAACTGGCTGAAGGACGATCACTTTTAAAGGCGCTTCGTCAATGTTCGCCCGATACTCCGCAGGGACGGAGATGACGCCATCTTTGTACACCGTTTCAAATTCAATAGCTTTCAGATCCATTTGAAATCCTCCCCACATTATTAAGAAAGCACTGATTTTCCGATTTCCCAAAAGAACCTGTCGTCAGAGCAAACGACATGCGAGTGTGATTTTGAATCAATCTCCTTGGGAAATCAACGTCTTATTGCCAACCACAAAAACAACCACAAAAACAACCACCGAAGATTCCCCATACAGCGGATGCGCGACGAGGCGCACCGCTTCGCGGTGACCTACCACCGGAAGCGGCGGGAGCTGCGCGACTTCGACTCGGAGCTGATGGACGTGCCGGGGGTGGGCGAAGTCCGCAAGAAGGTGCTGCTGCGGGCGTTCGGGAGCCTAGAGCGGGCCAAGCAGGCCGCCTTCGACGAGCTGGCCCCGTATGTGGGGCCGAAGGCCGCCGCCGAGATCGTCGCCTACTTCAAGGCGAGATGCCATGATGAGACCTGAAAATGCGCGCACCGCATTGGATCGGCGGTCCGCGCCACGCATAGGATTTCGCTTATACGCATGACCCGTAAAAATGTTTCGCGATTTTTTGATTTTTTTGTTGACAAGTCTACGGCAACGATAGTAGCCTCGTAATCAACAAGTCGTTTCAATACTGCAAACGCTGGAAGCGCCCATGCGCAACCATATGGGCGGGAAGGGGGACGATATGTTTGACGACCTCAATGAAATCGGAAAACAGGATGGAAACCGCCGTGCCGCATCCGTAGTCATGGCGCTAGTCGTAGAAGGGGCGATCATCTTCGCCCTGCTGGTCACTCCGCTGATTTTCGTAAGCATCTTGCCGGAGAGCGAATTGTTGACATTCCTCATCGCGCCGCCGACGGCGCCCGCCCCGCCTGCGCCGCCCGCGCCGTCTCGGGAGCCGACAGTCGTTGCCGACGTCGTCCAAACGACTGGCAAGTTCGTGGAGCCGGTCTTAATACCCGATGGCGTCATCCTCCCGCCGGATGATACCGACTTTCAGATACCGGTCGTCGATACCAGGGTCGCCGGAGGTCCCGGTTTGATCTCCTCGACGCCTGTGACGCCGATCCTGACCACGGTTCTTCGCGACCAGGAGCCCCATGCTCGCCCGCCTGCGCCGCCATCATCGAAGCCTGAACCCGTCCTCCATATCAGCGGCGGCGTACAGGAGGCAAAGGCTATTCAAAAGATACCGCCGGACTATCCCGAGATGGCGCGCCGCGCCCGCGTCGAAGGCGAGGTGGTCGTCAAGATGTTGGTCGATGAAGAGGGCGGGGTGACGCATTGCGAGGTCGTGAGCGGCCATCCCCTGTTGAGGCAGGCGGCATTGGAAGCTGCGCGGCAATGGCGGTTCTCCCCGACGATGCTCAGCGGCGAGCCGGTTCCGGTTGCCTCTGAAATCGTATTCCGGTTCAAGCTGAAATAGTTTGGCGTCGCTGCGCCCCGGCCTTGCCGCTGCCGGGGCGCGTTTTCACCTGCGGCGGGGTTTCAGGATCCGTCCCCCCGGGAACCGCCGGGAAACCTTCCGGAAGACCCCGCCGCAGGAAGCCGCCTCCGGCTTCGCCACGGATCCGCAGCATGCGAATGGGTGGGGGCGAATAAGCTGCATTTTCCGGTTCGGCCCGTCCCATCCCGACATTCCACCCGACCCCACCCGACATTCCGCCCGATTGACTTTTTGGTATCGTTTGCGATACGGTTCGTCATCTTGGCATCGGAGGATGGCTATGACGGAGCAAGAATTACAGCGTTGGCGGCAGGAGTTCATAAGCCGCATCACGGCGGCGCGCCAAGCGAAGGGGTGGACGCAGGCGCAACTCGCCGAAGCGCTTGGAACACAGCGTTCCAACATCTCGCTCCTTGAAAGCGGAGACCACAACCCGTCGTTGGATTATCTGCTGAAAACCGCCGCCGCGCTGGGGTTGGAATTAGATTTGAAGACAGTCGAGAAACCTATTGCCGCGCCCGACGGTGTTTACGAACTGCGGTTGTATGATGACACCTTGATGGCGTTTGTTTTTAACAAGAATGAGATCGGCGAGCTTTCCACGAAAATACTGTTTGTGGATAAATCGGCTAAACACCAGTTGCCGCTTGATATGGAACTCACAGAGGACAGCCTTTTAGACTGGCTGTCCCACCGGGTCATTCCCAAGAACCGAACATTTGTCGAAAAAATCCTGGCCGCCTTTGCGCTGACCTAATAACGACACCAAAGGCATTATCGACGTCTGTCTGGGGCTATCCCTCAACGACAGCTACTGGGTGGTTCCGCAGGGATTCAAGGGGAAATTCGCCGATTACAATCTCTACGAGAACCGCTTTTCGGAGGCGTTGGCGTTGGTCGCCTATACCGGCGCGGGCAGCGCCGAAGGCGCTTTCACCACATCCCCCGAACTGACCACCAACGGCATGCTTCCTAGGGCAACTTCGCCTAGGCGAAGTTGCTGGGCAGCGTCTTAGGAGCATGGTGACAAGCCGCCATGCTCCTAAGACGGCGAAGATGCCAAGGGTGGCGAATGCTCACCAGGTGATGACGAGGCCTGCGGTGGTCTGTATGAAGCTCCAACTGTCGTCCGCGATGTTCGCGTTCTGGTAGTCGAGCTTGACGCTGGGGATCGTGTAGCCGCGCACATCGACGTTGATGCCGATCGGCCCCCACAGGCGCCTGACCTTGAGCCCGCCGCCATAGTTGATCGTGAACTTGCTGCCCATGTTGCCCACGAGGTAGGACACCGCGTCGGCGACGGTGCCGGGGGTGGGGTTGGTCACAGCCGTCTCAAGCGAGCCGACGCCCGACCCGCCCCATGTGCGGAGGACGCCGATGCCGACGGTGCCGTAAGGGACGATCTTCCCCGGCGCCTGGACCAAGAGGTTGGAGTCGGTCTGGAACGCCTTGACCCCCGGCTGGGCGAACTTGGGCGAGATGCTGATGTTCTGTTCGAAGCCGACGACGCGCCCCGCCGAAAAACGTGCGCCGAACGTCCCGCCGAAATCAGCCGCGACGTCGCCGATGGCGGTGGTCGGGGCGAAGTTGCCCAGGCTGAGATCCCCCGGTTTCTGCGTACCGCCGTAAATGACCACTTCGCTGGCCGTCAACGGGACGGCGACCGACAGCATGGCGACGCACAACAACACTTGCACAAGATGCTTCATAGAACCTCCTGGCCGCCGTTCGCGCGGAACGCGACCCGAAAAGAAAACGTCCGACCGGACGGCGGATGCGAGTCCTCCCCCGTCGGCAAGGAACCTTGTTTAACATCGACCGACGACTTGTCCGTCATGCGCCTTCCCGTCAAATTAAAACCGCTTAAAACCGCCAAACTCGCCCCACTCGCCAAACGCCCGTCCGTCCCCACGGCTATGCGACGATCGGGACGGGGGTGAACGAGAGGACCAGGATGGCGAAAGCCACGCAACCCAGGATGACGCGCCACGCCCCCAGCGGCTGGTCGTCCACGAGCGGCGCCGGGTGGTGGAAGCCCGCCCTCCAGCCGATGAGGAGCAGCATCACGCCGAACAGCAGGTAGGACGGCGTCGGCCACCCCAGGAAGCTCACCAGGATCAGCGCGACCAACGCCGTGATCGAGAGCCGTTTCTGCCACTTGGCGCCGCACATCGCATAGGCGATGTGCCCCCCGTCCAACTGCCAGATCGGGAGCAGGTTCAGGCTCGTGGCGAGCAACCCCACCCAACCGGCCATCGCCATCGGGTGCGCCATCAGGTCTTGCCTGCCCGGGGCGTAGCCGAGCGTCACCGCCGCGACCAGGCGGAAAAGCAACGGCTCCCCGAAGCTCAGGCTCGGGACGTGCGCGGGCAGCTTGGGCACCACCTTGGATATGCCGATGCCCGTCCACAGCACCGGCAGGGCGAATATGAAACCGGCGAGGGGGCCGGCGATGCCGATGTCGAACAACGCCCGCCTGCTGCGAAACGCCGACTTGATCTTGATGAAAGCGCCCAACGTCCCGGTCAGGGGCAGCGGCACGGGGAGGAAATACGGGGGCGTCGCGCGCATCCCGTAATGACGGCAGGCTAGGAAATGCCCCATCTCGTGCGCCGCCAGGATGACGAGCAGCGAAAACGAGAACGAGAGCGCCGACAGCAACACCTGCGGTCGCCGGAGCATGAGGCGCAACACGTCGAATGCGCCGTAATACCCGGTGGCGTAGAACATCCCGGCGACAGTCGCCGTGACGAACGTCAGGCACAGCAGAATCAGGGAGAGCGCCCATTGCCATGGCGACGGCCCAGGTTCCGGGGGGATCAGGCGCTCGGGCGCATAGGCGGGCACCCATGCGTCAGGCGGGGCGTCCGAAGGCGGTTCCCACCGATGATGGGTGGACGCCATGCGGGGAACCCCTTGCGGGTTTTCCGGTAGGTCGCGATTCACAGGTGCGCAAGCCTTCCCTGAAAGCGGTCACAAACCACTGGACGCCTGCCCCCAAACCCCGGATGTCCGCATCGGCGGCTTGCGCGAAAACGCCCGTTCGCCCAAGTAAACCCCGCCCCTCCCGTCGCGGCGCTCCCCAGTCTGCGAGGTCTTTTGCAGGCGTCCCGCTACGCGAGGTCACCCGGGGCGTCGGATGACGGGGCGGTTTCCGGGGAGATCTTGTCGGCCCGGATCTCCTTGCCCGGCTTGAAGCGGATCGTCTTGCCCGGGGGGATCGCCACTTCCTCCCCGGTGCGCGGATTGCGCCCGACGCCGCTTTTGCGGGGCTTGACGATGAAGACGCCGAACCCGCGCAGTTCGATGCGCTCGCCGCGCTTGAGCGCGCCCTTGAGCGAGTCGAACACGGAATCCACCGCCGTCTCCGCCTTTACCTTGGTGATGTTCAACTTCTCGGCCACACGATTTACGATGTCCTGCTTGATCATGCTGGGAACTCCAATAAGTTATGGGAAAAGTCTACTTGCGGCCCATGCGGGGTGTCAAGGGCATTTCATCGTATTCCTTCGAGTTGGCGTTTTACAGTTCCCGGCGCGGATGGTAGTATCACAAGTCCCGTCCGGCGGGCGTCGCCGCGCGCGGGACGATTCGCACGGCACTGGTTGGAGATTGGAAATCGACCTGGAAGAGGAGGAGCCCGCAGATGTCAGCGCTGCCCGACCATTGGATAAGGGAGATGTCCCGCAAGCACAAGATGATCGAACCTTTCGCCGAAGCCCGCCCGCGCAAGGGGAAGGTCTCCTTCGGCCCTTCGGCCTACGGCTACGACTTCCGCCTCGCCGACGAGTACAAGATCCCCGACTTCGCATCCATGAGACGCGCCGACCCCAAGGACGCGGACGCGGCGGCATTTCGCGATTTCAAGGGGGGCGCCTGCCTGATCCCGCCCAACTCGTTCGTCCTGGGGCGCTCGCTGGAGTATTTCCGCATCCCGCGCGACGTGCTGGTCCTCTGCCAGGGGAAGTCCACCTACGCCCGTTGCGGGGTCGTCATCAACGTCACGCCGCTGGAGCCGGAATGGGAGGGGCATCTCACGGTCGCCATCGTGAACTCCTCGCCGGTGCCCGCGAAGGTCTATTCCGGCGAAGGGATCGCGCAACTGGTCTTCTTCCGGGCTGAGTGCGAGTGCGCCGTCTCCTACGCCGACAAGAAGGGGAAATACCAAGCGCAGAAGGGCATCGTCACTTCGCGCGTGTAGCCCCGCGATGCCGTTTTGGGGAGGGGTGTTCGAGACGCCCTCGGATGTGGCGCGCGCCCCCGGAAAGCGCACCATGGTCGGCGGGCCATCATCTAACATTTGGGAACCTCTAAAAACCTCGCAGACAAGGCGTCGCCGCCGGTCGAAAAGCGGAGTTTACTGGGGTAAATGAGCATTTTCGACCAAGGCGCGACGCAGTATCCGGGGTTTTTAGAGGTTCCCATTTGAGCTTCGCCCCACGCCGACATGGTGGCGGGGCGGGGAAGGGGAGGCGATGTATTTTTTGGTCAGGGCGGTGGAGCTGGCGTTTTCGCCGCTGGGGGTCATGGTCATCCTGCTCGTCTTGGGGTTGCTCCTGAGCTTGCCGAGGCGCCGCCGCCCGCTCGGGCGCAAGCTCCTGTTCTGCGGCGCGGCGCTGTTTTTGACCTTCCTGTTCTCGCCGCTGGCGCGGGCGCTCATGTTCGGTCTCGAGAAAGACCACCCCCCGCTGCTCCGCCCCCCGCTGGAGCCGCAGGTGAGGAAGATACTCATCCTATCCGGCTATGCGGAGGAGCACCCCGGCTACCCGGTCACCAGCCTCCTTTCCGCCGCGTCGGTCGGCAACCTGACGGAGGGGGTGCGACTCTACCGCCTCATGCCCGATGCCGTCATCGTCGTCTCCGGCGGCGTGATGCGCGACGGCGAGCGCTCCTTCGCCGCCTCGATGGCGGACTTCCTGGTGCAGATGGGCGTGCCCTCCGGACGCATCCAGGTGGAGGGGGAGTCGCGGAGCACCTATGAGAATCTAGCGGAGTCCAAGGCGTATCTGGGGGATGAGCCGTTCATCTTGGTGGCGCAGGCTTGCGACATGCGCCGGGCGCTGGCGGTCGCCCGTAAGCTCGGGATGCGGCCGGTGCCCGCGCCTGCCTCGTACTGGGTTCGGCAACACTATGGCGGGTTGAGCGGCGGCGAGCGGATGCTCAAGATGCTCGCCGCCTTCGTCCACCCGTCGCCTGAGAACCTGAGCCGCCTTCAATGGGCGTACCACGAATACCTCGGGTATCATTGGTACCGCCTGCGCGGCCGCATTTGACGGGGGGCGCCGCGCGACGTCCGCCCGCCGGGGGATGGGAGGCGGGCGGACGTCCTTGCGACGGCCCCGGAGGCTACTTGCTGCTCGCCAGGTCGGAGCCTTCGTTCAACAGCCGCTCCACCTGGGCGATGAAGCGCTTCTTGGCTTCTTGGTGGAACTCGCCGCTCGCCGCGCCGGGGAAGCCGGCGCGCACGAAGCGCACCGTGCCGTCGCGCCCGACGAAGAAGGTCGTCGGCCAGGCGGACAGGTTCACCGGCTGGGTCAGCAATGCGTCGCGCTCGTTCGGCTCGCCCCCGATCAGCACCGGGTACTCGATGCCGTACTTTTTGACGAACGCCTTCACGCGCTCGGGCTTGCGCAACTGGCTCGCCTCCTCGAAGTTGAGCGAGACGATCTCCAACCCCTGGTTGCGGTATTTGCGATACAGGTCGGAGAGGAACGGCGCCTGGTCGTGGCTGTTCGGGTTCCAGCTCCCGGACACGTTCACCAGCACCACCTTGTTCTTGAAGCGCCCGTCGGTGTTGGAGATGATGCGCCCGCCCAGGTCGGGGAAGCGGAACGCCAGGGGCTCGGACGGGTTCTGCACCTTGGTGTGCTCGTAGGGGTCGGCGGGCGACTGCTGCCCCTTGGCGCGCGCCTCCTCGGGTCTCACCGCCGTGTAGCGCTTCGCCCCGTTCTCGTCAAAGAGCCGCACCGCCAGCGTGCCGTCGGCGTTCGGCGTCAAGTCCAGCGTCGCCACGCGCGCGCCGGAGAAGTGGTTCAGCACGAACTTGCCGTCCTCGTAGCCGCCCGCGATCTCCCCCGTGTCTCCCGACAGGCGCAGGATGGTCGCCGACGCCGAGGCGCCGTCCTGGCGCACGATCAACTGCCATGCCGCCTCGCTGTTCCGGTCTCCGCGCACGGCGATCTCCCAAAGCCCGTCGATGGCGGGGGCGGGCTGGGCGGCTGCCGCCTTCTCCGCATGGGCCTTCGCTTGGATGGAGTAGTATTTCCGCTGGAACGGCCCCCACAGGCCCTCCAAGGCGCCGTCGTTGACCGACGCGCTCAGCTCCGCGCCGAACTCGTCGAACTTGAGGGTCAACGTCCCATGTTCGAACCTGCCGCTGGTGGAGGCGGTCTTCTCGCTGCCGTTGACGAACCAGCCTGCGGCCTTCTCGCCATCGACGGCGATCTCGAGTTGGAAGGGGACGTTCGTCCCGTTGAATTCCAGCGTGGCGTCCCACAGGCCCGAAGGGGTTTGCGCGCGGAGCGCGGCGGGAACGGTCAAAAGCAGCACAGCAAGCAACAATGTCCTTTTCATCTCAAAACATCTCCTTGGAAAACTGAAACCTGTCGCCCTGCCGCCCGTGGCGGGGGTGTCGTCGGTCATATCGTGTTTTTGTCGAAGTTCGCGGTGGTGGTGTTAACAACAACAACAACGGGCGTTGCAAAGATGCGACAGCCTGAATGCGAGAATGGGGGCGAAAACCGAAACGCCCTTTGAAAAACCGTCTTGGTGCTCGACAGATCGTAAAACCGTCATTGCAGTGATCCTGGTCAATCGCAGATCCTGTGGTTTTCCACCCGGCCTGCCCGGTTTCCCTCGCCCCGCCGCCCCAAAGGGGCGTGCGAAACGATTCCCATCATCTTCCCCCGGCTCAGTTTTCTGATGCTCCCGGAAGGAATCTTTCGAGTATGTTTCCATACTTCTCAATGCACATCGGTATAGTGGAGAATGTTTATAGAAATGTCAATAGGCATTTTTTAGATTTTTTTGCAAGCGTTTTCTTTCCAAGGCGCCTCAAGGTGTTTCGAGGTGTTTCGAGGTGTTTAGGATGTGCTTGGGGGCGGGTGCCTGCAAGGGGAAGGGGGGGCGCTCCCGCGAGGCGTTCGAGGCATGGCGAACCTGTAAGTCCGCCATGCCTCGCGGCTGCCGCTAGAAGCTGAGCCTTACGCCCAGCTGGATCTGGCGCGGGTTGTTGGTCGTCGCGGTGACTTTGCCGAAGTTGGAGCTGCTGACGTCCACGTTCGGCTGCGAGAAGATCGGGGTGTTGGTGACGTTGAAGAACTCGGCGCGGAACTGCGCCTTCAGCCGGTCATAGACGTCCACCGTCTTGAAGAGGGAGACGTCCGCGCCATGCTTGCCGTGGGTGCGCAGGTCGCCATAGGTGCGCGTCCCGTCGCCGAAGACGTATGCGCCGACGGTGGTGAAGGCGTCCGTGTTGATCCAGGTGCCGTTCTTCACCCGGTCGTAGGCGCTGCCGGTGGTCGCCGGGGCGACGCCATCGACGTAGTTCGCCCGCTGGTAGCCGGTGGTGTTGTTCCGGTTGGTCTGGATGACCTCCAACGGATAGCCGGACTGCGCCGAGGCGATGACGTTGAGCTGCCAGCCGCCGAGGAGCAAATCCAGCGCCTTGTTGATGTTGCGGCCGAATTGCTTGTCGCGTCCGAAGGGGAGCTCATAGGTGACCGACGCCGTGACGCGGTGCGGTATGTCCTGCGTGGAGAGGCTCCATTCGGCGTCCGCCGGCGCGTAGGCGTTCGCCGGACCGCTCGAGGTGGAGTTGACTTGGCGGTTGCCGAACACCCAGCCCAGGCCCACGATGTCGTCATAGTTGCGCGACCAGGTGTAGGAGGCGTTGAACGCCAGGCCGTTGCCGAACCGCTTCTGCCCCTTGGCGTACAGGGCGATGTAGCGGGAGCTGGCCGTGTCGGAGGCGTTCCAGTTCACCCTGCCGTATTGCGGGTAGGGCAGCAGCAACTGGTAGTAGGGGATGGTCGCCGCCCCCAGCGAAGAGGTGCTGGGGATGATGCCGTAGAACGGGTTGGCCACGCGGCTGTTGAGCAGCGAGGCGGGATAGGCGGGGTTGTCGAAATACGAGGGGTCGAGCTGGTTGATGTTGCGGTTGTCCTGGGTCAGGTGCAAGGAGTGCGACCCGAGGACGCCGACGGAGACGACCAGGCCCCCGAACGCCTCGCGCTGGACGTCGAGCGAATATTGCTGCACATAGCCGCCGGAGCGGGTCTCGGGATCCAAGATGCTGATGTTCTGCCCCCATGCCGCCTGCTGCGACTTCGCCACCGGCTGGAGCACCCCGGTCGGATAGGGGTTTTCGATGGTGGTGACGCCGTTGGGGAGGCCGAGGAGCGCGCCTTCGGCGTTGATCGACGTGATCTGCGTGGTGCCCGCCGGCGCCATCGACGAGGTTTCCAGCGACCATGGCGCCCAGTAGATGCCGTAGCCGCCGCGGATGGAGGTCTTCTCGCCCAGGCCGAGGGCGAAGCCGAAGCGCGGCCCCAGCTTGAACGAGTAGGGGTGCGAAGTCCGGTTGGGGTGCCCGTCCTGCGGGGCGAACAGCACCGTCCCGAGCACGTCGCGCCCGAGCGCGCCGCTCACGGCGGTGCTGATGGGGTTGACCGCCGTGGGGTCGAAGTCCACGTAGATGTTGTTGTCCTCCTCCGCCACGCCCGTCTCATGCTCGAAGCGGATGCCGTAGTTCAGCGTCAGCTTGGATGTGACGCGGAAGTCGTCCTGGACGAAGAAGCCGAAATACCGGACGTAGTCGTTGAGCCGGCTGGACGCCGTATAAGTCCCGCTGTCGGGCAACCCCAGCAGGAGGCTCGCCAAGCCGCTGCCGGAGCTGCTGTCGTTGGTGTTGTTGGGGTCGGCGTTGGTGAACAGGTTGGTGAAGCCCAGTTGGAGGTTGCCGCCGCTCAAGATGCCAGCGATGCCCAGGGTGCGGTAGTCGAACCCCGTCTTCAGGCTGTGCCGCCCGAAGAAATGCGAGGCGGAGATGTTGAAGTTGCGGGTGTAGTAGACCGACTCGGACGTGTTGCCGCCGCCGAAGCTGGCGTACCCCGTGGGGGTGATCGCCGGGAACGCGGGGTTGGAAAGCGTGTCCACCAGGTTCCGGTCCAGCCCGAGCGCGGTGAGGGCGGCGTAGTCGTACCCGCTGCTCTTGAGGGGGTACGACTTGTCCCAGAGGCGGTTGAAGCCCCAACGGATGGCGATGACCGTCGCCGGGTCGGGGGTGATCTGGGCGTTGGCGGAAGTCGCGTCCACGGCGCGGTCGGTGCTCGAACCGGTCGTGGCGATGCGCGTGGCGTCCGGCAGCGCCGGGTTGTCCCACGGGTAGGTGTGGTTCTCCTGCGTCGTCTGGTTGATGTACGAGGCGGCGGCCTTGAACCAGGACGTGAACTGGTGATCCAGCTTGCCGGTGTATTGCGTCCCGTGGTGCGGCGTGAGTCCGGCGCTGCCGACGTAGTTGGGGGTGGACGAGTTGTTATACGACGCGCGGGTGGCGTTCGCCGTCGGGTACAGGTTGGCGAGGTACGACCCGAGTTGGCTGATGCGGTTCGCGGGGATGATGTTCCCGGGGAACGGGTCGCGCACGATCTTCCCGGTGCCGGGGTCGATGCGCGTGGTGAGCGGGTCGTAGATGACGTGCAGCGAACCGTCGGCGTTGAACGTCTGGGAGAAGTCGCCTTGGCGCTCCCTGTCCGTGGGCACCTGTTGCGACGTGCTGCCGGAGTTGCCTTTTTCGTAGCGTTCCGTGGAGAACCAGAAAAAGGTGCGGTTGCGCCCGTCGTAGATCTTCGGGATGTAGACCGGCCCGCCGATCGAACCCGCGTAGGTGCGCTCGGTCGTATCGGGCTTGGGCGTCCCGAACCAGTTGTTCTCGAACCTGTTCGCAGCCCAGTCCTTCTCGCGGGCGTAAAAGACGAAGCTGCCGTGCGGCTGGTTCTCGCCCGAGCGCAGGGTCACGTTGTAGGTGCCGCCGCCCGTGCGCCCCACCTCGGCGTCGTAGGTGTTGGCCTGCACCTTCATGTCCTGCGTCGTCTCCGGCGAGGGGAGGATGAGGATGCGGTTGGTGAGGTCGGCGAGCGAGACGCCGTCCACGAGGAAGTTGTTGCGCCGCACCGGGCCGCCCGCGATCGACGCCTGCGAGGTGCTGTAATGGTCGTGCATGCGGATGGACTGCTCGCCCCCCGTCCAGACCACGTTCTCCGAGAGCTTGGCTGCGGTCAGGTAGATGTTGCGCCCCAGGTTGGGCAGGTCTACGATCTTCTGGTTGTCGAACAACTGGCTGATGGAGGCGTCGGCGAGCTCGATCTGCGCCGCCTCGGCGCTCACGGTCACCTCGTCGCTGACGACCCCCACGCCGAGCGCCAGATCCACCGTCACGTTCGCCTGCGTCGCGACCACGATCCCCTTGCGCTCCTGCCGGTCGAGTCCGACCCCTTCCGCCACGACCGTGTAGGTCGCCGGAATGACGGCGGCGAAGACGTATTCGCCTTGGCCGTTGGTGGCGGTCACGCGGACGTTCCGCGTCCCCTCGTTGACCAAGGTCACCTTCACCCCTTCGATTGCGGCGCCGGTGGAGTCGGCGACCCTGCCGCGCAGCGAGCCCAGAAACGATTGCGCCAGCGCCGCCGACGACATGGACGACAGCAACAGCACAGTCAGAAAAATCTTCAAAAACACGTTCCTCACGACAGCATCCCTTAAATGTACGACGGATTGTGCGACCATCATTGCCAGTGGTTCCCATCTCATTGCAGGCCTGTGGCTTTCCACCCGACCCGCTCGGTTGCCTTTGCCCGACCCCTTCGCAAAAAAAGGGCGCGGGCGCATGTCCCCCCGGTTCAGTTTTCTGACGCCTCCGGAAAGGACTTTTTGATACTACTCAAATAGCATGGGCATAATGGACAATATTCACCTAAATGTCAATGGGATTTTCCACAATTTTAATTCGGGGCGATTTTAGATGCGTTTCGTCGCCGTCACTCTCCGTGCCGTCGCTCACTGTAGGGAGCCTGCAGGCTCTGCAAGGGTTTTATCACTCGGAAGGGCGAGCCCCGGAGGCGTTGAAAGCCTTCGGGATTCTTCCGGGGACGGGGCGGAGGCATCGCGGCACCCCGCCCTGACGGGAAGATCGAGAAGATCGAATCGAAGAAGATCAAGAAGATCGGGAAAATCGAGCAGCCTTTGGCGTCACCGGGCGCGGCTCGCCTGGTCCAGGGCGTCCTTGATGGCGAACCGGATGGCGTTGGCGCTGGCCGTGGCCCCGCCGACCGTGTCTACCTCGACGCCGACGTCCTGCTTCTCCTTGACCGCCTTGACGATGTCCGCGATGACGTAGGCCCCCACGTAGACCGTCTCCTCCGGGTGCGTGGACTCGATCTCGGCGATCTTGCCGCCCGACACGGTGACCGTCGCCGTGACCGGGCCGAACATGCCGCGATACGCGCCGGAGCGGTAAGTCCCGTCCTTGAGGGGCCGGGGCGTCGTCCAGACCCACGCGGGGCGCGACGGGGACGTGTCGCCCGATTCGGCGACCTTGCCGGTCTTGCCGCCGCCGATGTACTTTTCCGCGGCCAAGGCCGACTGGCGGCCCGAAAAGACGTGGGACGCGGAGGTGCCGCACTGGACGTTGATGGTGTAGATGTTGGGCCAGAGCTCGCAGGCGTCGTTGCCCGACGCATAGAGGCCGGGTATGGCCTCCCGGCGGCGGTCCACCACCTCGAAGACCCGGCTCGTCGCCAAGGCGCCGTAGGTGACCATCACCGAGGGGGGGAGGTAGATCATGTAGAACGGGCCGGTGGCGAACTCCTGCATGTACTGGGCCGGTTTTCCGAAGTCGTTGTCCTTGCCCCCGCGGCAGTTGGCGTTGTAGCGCTCGATGGTCTCCTTGAGGCGGGCGGCGTCGATCTCCGGGAACTGGGCGGCGGCCTTGCGGCAAAGCTCGTCGATGTCGGCGCCCTTGACGCAGTCCTTGTGCTCGTTCTTCTCGAAATGGTCGTTGAACTGCTTGAGGGACGCGTCGTCGGGGTACTGCCAGCTCGCGGTCCGGTCGTAGGCGCTGGGGCCGCCGTAGAAATTCCGCTCGAACGCCTTCTGGTCGTAGATGGAGAAGACCTGCTTGTGCGAGAGCATGGGGATGATGAGGGCCATCCAGTTCTCCTCTCCGGAGTTCTCCGCGCAGATGCGGTCGCCGGTCTCGTTCACCCACAGGCAGTTGGGGCTGCGGCTGCCGACCACGAGGGCGTTGGCGTTGCCGAAGGTCCCGTACTCGCCGCCGGGCGCCCCCATGACCGTGGGCTGCTGCAAGGCCGTGGAGCGGTGCAGGATGTCCGCCGCCCCGGCTTGGCGCGCCAAACGGATGCCGTCGCCGTTGTGCCCCTTCATGAAGGTCACCACGTCTTCGGGCTTGAAAAAGCCCGCCTCGCGCAGGTACTCCGGGTTTTCCGCGAACCCTCCGGTGGCGAGGATCACCGCGCCTGCGTTGATCTTGACGACGTCGCCGTTGAGCTTCCGGGCGAAGACCCCCTTGACCGCGCCCCCTTCGAGCACGAGGTCCGTGGCCGTGGTGTAGGTGAGGAACCGGACCCCCAGCCTTTGCGCCTCCCTGACCATCGGCGCGACGTAGCCCTCCCGCGCCCGCGCCGGGCCGGGCCGCTCGCGGTCTTCCCGGCTGTAGAACATCTGCGACCGGGTGACTTCGGGGAACCGGACGCCGTGGGACACCAGCCAGTCCGCGTCCGCGCCTGAGTTGTGCGCCAAGTCCATCCATTTGACCCCGTCGGCGCGGTTGTGGTGGTAGTTCATCTCCAGGGAGACGAACTCCACCGGCTCCACATGGAAGCCCGCCTCGGTCTGCGTCTTGGAGTCCAGGGAGAATATCCCCTCGATGCCGCCCGCCAGCCCGCCCGGATGCCCTTGCTGTTCCAGGGCGATGACGCCGAGGCCGCGCTCCGCGGCCTGCACCGCCGCGGCAAGGCCGGAGTAGCCCGCGCCCACGATGACGATGTCCGTGCTGTAGGTCCCCACGGGCTTGACGCCTTGGGAGGACGCGGACGCGGATGCGGAAGTGTCATTGGCATTCGCCGCCTTGCCCGCCTCCGCTGCCGTCGCGGCGGCGGCTTGGTGGGCGTCAAGGGCGCCCAGCGCCGCGACGCCCGCCACCGTGCCTTTGATGAAGTCCCGCCGGGAGCGCCCCGGCGCGTGGGATCTTTCCGTCTCTTGCGTGTTCATCTTCATCCTTCCTTCTGCGTCAACATTTGCCGAGTGCCTTCAGGACGCGGTCCGGGGTCGCGGGCGGATCGACCCAGACGCCGGTCGCGTTATGGACGGCGGTTATGATGAGGTGGGAGTTCGCCAGGTTGTGGGAGATGCCCGACGCCCCGTAGGCGCCGTCCCCGGAGCGGAGCTCCAGTATCTCCTTGTCGATGAGCGGCACGTCCAGGAGCGACGGCTTGCGGTAGTCCAGCAGGTTGGCGTTCAGCTTGACGCCCGTCCCCTGGTCCAGGATGTACTCTTCGAGCAACTGGCAGCCTTGCGAGAAGAACGCCACCTGGTCGATCTGGCCTTCCAGCGAGGAGCGGCGGATGACCTTGCCCACGTCCGCGACCACGAGGTATTTCAGTATCTCGACCTCTCCCGTCTCCTCGTCCACGGCGACCTCGCACCAAGAGGTGTTCATCGTGTCGAGCTTCCTGCCGAAGGTGGTCGCCCAGGCGGATTTCGGCGAGTTCCCGCCGAAGTCCGCGGTGATGGTCTCGGAGCTTGCCGACGCGAGCGGGACGAACTTCGACGGGTCGGCTTTGACGACGACCTTGCCGTCCACCAGGTCCAGCTCCTCCGCGGAATGGCCGAAGAGCGGGCTGGGCGGCTTCGGCATCTCCATCGGGCCGAAGCGGATGGTCGTCTGCTGCGCCTCCCGCGCGGCCGACTCCAGGATTTTCCGCTTCAGGATGTTCGCGCATTCCTTCACGATCCAGCCGTGCCCGGTGACGCCGTCCGAGCCGCCGGCCTCGTCGGTGTGTTCGGCGCGGTAGTCGTAATCGACGCAGATGTCCTCGAACTTGAGGCCGAGCTCCTCCGCGGCGATCATCGCGAAGCATTCGGTGGCGTACCAGCCCGCGACGGGGCCCTGAGACGGGAAATGCACGACCCCGCCGCGGTACTCCAGCTTGCAGAAGTATTTCAAGAACGCATGGCGCGGGCAGATCTGGTAGCGGAAGGAGCCGCCGTGCAGCCGACCGTCGGGCAGCCGCCGCGCGCCCGCGCGGTGCCACTGCCAGTTCATCAGCCGCTTGCCCTCCGCCAGCACCGCCTCGAAGCTGGGGACGGGCCTGGGGTCGCGCTGGGAGTCGGGGCCGTGCAGGTTGAGCCGGGCGATGTCGGCCGGGTCCTTGCCCAGCTTCTCCGCGATGAGGTACAGGCCGACGGTCGTCATGTCCCAACTGTACGGGACGAACTGGCCGCAGGTGTGCATGAAGCCGCGGTTAGAGTCCACCACCGTGTATTTCTGCCTGATGTTCTCGCATTTCAGGGTGTAGTAGCCGTTCCAGTCCCTGTCGTAGACGGTCATCTCGGAGGAGTTCGGCGCGCCGTGGTCGATGAGGCTGTCGTCCTCGACGGCGGTGACGAGCCCCTCGTTCGTGACGCCGAGCTTGATGTGCGCGAAACGCTCGTTGACGCACATGTCGAAGTTTTCCGCGCGGGAGTTGCAACAGCGGACGGGCCGACCGCCGACGCGCTTGCTCAACAGAGGGGTGATCTCCTGCACCATGCGCAGCCCCCAGTCGCAGTATTTGCCGCCTTGGAAGACGCCCTCCTGTATCACGTTCTCCTCGGGCAGCTTGTACATGGTCGCGATGGCCCCGCGCCGCCCGACCGCCCCCTCGATGTGGATGGTCTTGCCGGGCTTGTACATGTTCTCCGGCCACCAGGCCACCGAAGCCTGGGGGTTCGGCAGCAGGGAGACGACGTCGTGCAGGTTGACGTCGTATTCCAGAGTGAAGTCGGCTTGCGCCCAGCCGGCGGCCATGTCGCCGTCCGTCTTGGTCGTCCAGCCGACGTTCCCTTTTTTCCTAGGGTCGTCGGGGTAGTGGGTCGCCATCCACGAGAGCCCTTCGGCGGTGGTGGTCGGGGGCAGGTAGGTGGCAGACTCGTCCCACTCCGGCCCGCGTATCGCCGGGAAGTCCGGGTCGAGCCCTTTCTTGATATCGACGATGAAGGGCAGGGGCTCCCAGTCGATGGCGAGCGCCGCCAGCGCCTCGTCGCAGAGGGTCTCGGCCTCGGCGATGACGACGGCGCCGACTTCCGCGCCTTCTTGGTGCGCCTCGTTCATCAGGTAGCTCGGGCGGGTGCCGCCGATGGGGTTGAAGCCGACCTCCTTGAACAGCGGGTCGTCCCAGAGGACGACATCGACGACGCCGGGGATGGCGAGCGCCGCCTTGGCGTCGATGCCCCGGACCCTGGCGTGGGCGTAGGGGCTGCGCAGGATTTTCGCGAACAGCATGCCGGGGACGGCGAAATCGGCCCCGTATTTGGCGACGCCAGTCGCCATGGCGCGCGATGTCAGGCCGGGGTCGCCGTTTGTCCCGACCACCCGGAAGTTTTCCCGTCGCCCGTTCGCCCCCGTCAGATCTGCCATATGCCATGCTCCTTTCGGCGTTTGCCCCGGGAGCATTGTCCGGCAGGAGCATCGCGATTGCAACGGCTATGTTTGAATCACGGCCGATGCGCGCCGTGGAACCCGTCTTTCGAAGGTGTCCGCGGCTTTTACCACGGTTACTTGCGGCCCGCCATCCCCTCGCCCGCATTCTTCTGATAGAATGAAGCAGGTTTTCGACGCGGCAGGCGCCAATCCGGCAACGATGCCCGCGCCGGTTATTTTCGTGTGAACATGGATGGCCCCGCCACTTTTCGGCTCTGAGGCAAACGGCGGTTTGTCTCAGCGGCGATTGGACATTCGACGGCTTGGGGACAGGCGCTTAAAAATTTAAGAGGGCGTCGCCTTTGCTCCGGCTGTTACGCTGTCATGGCGGGGATGGGGGGCGCGTGACAAGGCTATGACGGAATACACGCTGATCACCGGGGCGACTTCAGGCATCGGCTACGCGCTGGCGAAGGAGTTCGCCGGACGCGGGCACCATCTGATCCTCGCCAGCCGCAACCTCGCCCGCATGGAGGAGATCAAACGGGATTTCGCCGCGAGGCGTCCCGGCCAGGAGGTGGTCTGCCTGCAAACGGATCTGAGCCTGCATGACGCCCCGGAGGAGCTTTTCGACCGGTGCCGCGACCTTGCCGTGACAGTCCTGGTCAACAACGCCGGCGTCGTGCTGGAAACCGGACGGCAGATCGACCACGGTTTGCAGGACAGCATGGGGATGCTGCGGCTGAACTGCACGGCGGTGATGAAGCTGTGTACGCTTTTCGGCAAGGCGATGTGCGCGCGCCGCTCCGGCTACATCTTGAACGTCGCATCCACGGCGGCGTTCCAGCCGATGCCCTTCACGGCGCTGTACGGCGCGTCCAAGGCGTTCGTGCTCTCGCTGTCCGAGGCGATGCACCTCGAACTCGAGGACTGCGGCGTCGGCGTCACGGCGCTCTGCCCCGGGCTCACCGACACGGGGCTTTTCAAGGGGGGCAAGCCGAACGTCCCCGGCTGGATATACAAGATGGTCTCCCCGGAGCTGACGGCCCGTTGCGCCGTCGAGGCGATGTACCGGAAGAAGCTCTACGTCGTCCCCTACTTCCAGCACTGGCTCATCGTCCACGTCGCCCGCTTCCTCCCCCGCTCCGCCGTCGCCCGTGTCATGCGCCACATCGGGAAGGTGCGGCACAAAGTCCGCTTCATCTGATCGCGGCGAGTCCGCGAAGCCGACCGCTCGGCTGAGCCGAGAAATGAACTGCGGGTAACTTCGCCTAGGCGAAGTTACTGGGCAGGGGCTTGGTTCCCCCCCATGTTCACGCATATTCAAGGCGGGACGAAGCGGGGCTGGCGAGCCGCGCCAGCCCCACACCAGCCCCACATTCCTTAGAACTTGTAGATCACGTCGAGCTGGCTCACCAACTGCCGCAATGTCATTTCGCAGGCAAAGCCCATTTCGAGATCTGATCTGAAAGCCGCGTCTGCCAACCTTTGCCTGTCGCCCTGAGCGCTCTCAAGGCAGACGCTTCGACGCGGAGGGTCACCTTTTCCTTCGGCTCTGGCACGGGCGGTCTTCCCCGGCGCACGATTTTTACTTCGCCAGATGCGAGCAACGTGGCGAGGCTGGGGCTGTCTTCGTCATATGCGATGTCTTCGTCGCGCATCGCAACGACGCGTTGCCAATCCGTTTTGCTTTTCCTTTTCTTGAGATCTTCCGTCGTGTAGCTAACGAATGCCATTTTCGTATGCCCTCCTTTCTGTGCCGTCCGCTTTCCGAAACGATATGATTCTTGTGACTTCTTCTTTGTCGTCAGACCTGTCCGTATGGGTGACGACCGCCACGATCACAGATTTCAGAGTTCCGATAGTATTGCACCGCTCTTCACCGTCGATAAAATAAAACATGTCGATGCCGAGCGGGTCTTCGCAGACGATGTATGCATCCTCAAAATCAAACGCATGTTTATTGGCTGTTTTAGACTGTGTCGGATTGCTTTGGACTGCGGGGGTGGTGGGCGCCACAGGACTTGAACCTGTGACCCCTGCGGTGTGATCGCAGTGCTCTGCCAGCTGAGCTAGGCGCCCCTGAACCAACTTGAACAACGCCAAACGACGGGTTTGCTACGCCTGATGGTGGATGGTGGGGGGATCGAACCCCCGACCTCCGCATTGCGAACGCGGCGCTCTCCCAGCTGAGCTAACCACCCACATTGCCGTTTGGCGGACGCATTATCCAATATCGCCCGTTCGCTGTCAACGGCATGAAACGCGAAAACGCGAAATCGCTGAAATTGATTCGGGGAATGGACTCCAGCCGGGCGGTTTTATCGGCGCGCCCGCCCCAGCCCGCCCGTCCCGCGATTGGTCGCGCAACCTTGCTCGCAAGGCTCTACCTGCGGGCTACGCGCCCCGGCGGGGGGCGCCGTATTTTTCGACTGCGGCTTCGAGTTCGCGGACGATGCGCGCGGGAGCCGCCGGGTCGAGCAGCGCCGCCGTCCCGACGGCGACCGCCACCGCGCCTGCCAGCAGGAACTCGTAGGCGTCCTCGCCCGTCATGATCCCCCCCATGCCGATGACCGGGACGCCGACGGCGCGGGAGACTTGGTAGACCATGCGCACCGCCACCGGCTTCACGGCGGGGCCCGAGAGCCCGCCGGTGCCGTTGGCGAGGATGGGGCGTCCCGTGGCGAGGTCCAGCCTCATGCCGACGAGGGTGTTGATGAGTGAAAGCGCGTCCGCGCCTGCGGCTTCCGCAGCCTGGGCGATGCCCACGACGTCGGCGACGTTCGGCGACAGCTTGACGATGACAGGTTTCCGGGTGCGGCTCTTCACGGCCGTGACGACCTCGGCGACCGCCTTGGGGTCGGTGCCGAACGCCAGCCCCCCCTCGGCGACGTTGGGGCAGGAGACGTTCAGCTCCAGCATGTCCACGTCGGTGGCGGAGAGCTTTTCCGCGACCTGGCAATATTCCTCCACCTGGTGTCCCGCGACGTTGGCGACGACGACCAGCCCCTGTTTTTTCAACGTCGCCAACTCGTTTTCGATGTAGTCGTCCACCCCCGGGTTTTCCAAGCCCACGGCGTTGAGCATGCCCGCCGGGGTCTCGGCGATGCGCGGCAGCGGATTGCCCTTCCACGGGGTGGGGGAGACCCCCTTGGTCGTGATAGCGCCCAGCGCCGACGGGTCGTAGTATTTCACGCTCTCCCTGTAAGAGAAGGTGCCCGCCGCCGTCGTGACGGGGTTTTTCCAGATGACGCCGCAGATGTTCGTCGCTCCCATGCCCGTGTCGCCTTTCATGCCCAAGTCACCTCGCCCGCGCCGAACACGGGGCCGTCGGCGCAAATCTTCCGCCGCCCGTGCGCGGTGTCGATCGTGCATCCGACGCAAGCGCCGTACCCGCACCCCATCCGCGCCTCGAGCGACACCTGCAAGGGGATGCTCCGCGATGCGCACCACGCGGCGAGCGCCTTGAGCATGGGCGCGGGGCCGCAGGCGAGGCAGCCGGTCACGCCCTCCGGGGCGCCGACCGCGTCCAGCAGGTCGATGACGTTGCCCATGAGCGCAAGCGGCTCGCTGGTCGCGCCACTCGTCCGGACGCTGGCGGCGCGGTCGGTCTCTGTGACCGTGAACACGGTGTCGCACGACTGCGCGAGCCTGTCCGTGAGGAGCGGGGTGGTGCGAAACCCCGCCGCGGCGGTGATGGTGGCGGGCGCGCCCGCCTCCCGGAGCCTTTTCGCGGCATAGAGCAACGGCGGCAGTCCGGTGCCGCCACCCGCCAGCAACACGTTCCTTCCGGCGGCGGCGAGGTCGTAGCCGTTGCCGTTCGGCCCCAGCAGCTCCACGCGGTCGCCGCCCGCCAGCGACGCCAGCGCCCTTGTGCCTTCGCCGACGACGACGTAGTAGAGCGTGACCGTCCCCGCGCCCTCGTCTGCGTCGGCGATGCCCAGCGGGCGGGGCAGCAACAGCCGCCCGTCTCGCGGGTAGAGGTTCACGAACTGCCCCGGACGCGCCTCGCGCGCAACCTCAGGCGCGTGCAACGTCATGCGCACCATGCCGTCCGACGCGTTTGTCCCGGCGCCTTCGGGGACGTTCTCCACGATGCGCGCCTCATGCCTTGCTTTCATTAAGATGCCTGCCCTCCTCCGCATGCCTGGGCGCCACCGGCGCCGCCGCCCGCGCCGCCGCCCCGTTGTGGGGATGGGGCGGGGAAGCCCCGCCGGGGTCGGGCGAAACGATATATTACCAAAGACGCCGAACGTTTCGTGCGCCAAATAGCGGTGGCGTCCAATAACGGCGGAGATGGGAGCAAGGGGGTGCGACGGAAAGGCGTTCCGCCCCGCCGCCCCGTTGTGGGGATGGGGCGGGGCTTAGGGAGCGGGAGTGCAGGAGCGCTGGGAACTCCCGGAAATTCCACACAGCGACCACAACGACCACAACGACAAACGACCACAACGTTCCTTGACAAAGCCGCGCGCACTGCGTAAGATTGCGCTCCGTGTAAGCCGAAGTGGCGGAATTGGCAGACGCGCTAGGTTCAGGGTCTAGTTAGCTTAAGCTAGTGGGGGTTCGAGTCCCCCCTTCGGCACCATCCCAAAGTCCAACGACATCCAGCAACATCCAAAACAGCCAGTAAAAACGCGGCTCTCCTGCGTTCCGCCGTCCGATGCCGTTTAACCCCGTCTATTGAAATCCGATGCCGATCTGGCATGGAAATCCCCCCGAATTCCTTGCCAAACCCCGGTTGGCGTATTGGTTTGGCGTATTGCGGACGAACTTTGTTTATCGTGGCGGAGCCGCCCGCCATGGCTGATGGAAGCCAAACGGATCATTGACAACGGATCCTTGTTGCCCTTGACTGCGGCGAGAGGGTAATAGTAACGTTACAGGCATTGTTAAAAACGACGACGAGGAGACATCGGAAAGGGACGGATGCGGATTTAGAAACATCGTAAGCGCGACGCACACGGCGTCGTCGTCCTGCAGAAAACAAGCGGAGAACGACTTTGGAAAACACGTATTTGCCTGAGCACAACCGGCGATTCGCACGGGCGGCGTCGCGGTCGGAAGACTATCATCGCCGCGCCCCGTGCAAGAAGGAGCTGGACCGGGTATTCCGTCTGGAGAGCGTGCGCATGATCGGCAACGACTGGGTGGTGCGCTACGACAACCGGTGTTTCCAGATCGAACGGCAGAGCCGCCATGCGCCCGCACGGGCGGACGTCCTGGTTTGCGAAGGCCGCGACGGCAGCATCGCCATCGAATACAGGGGGGGGAGCTGGACTAGAAGGAGATTCCGGTGCCCGTCCAGCCGAAGCCGGCCAAGGAAAAACCCGCAGCCAAAGAAGTGACGGGCAGGACAAGTTCACCGGGGCCGAAAGGGAAACGGGTGCCGCCGCCCGACCACCCAGCGTAGATTCCCAAGTGTTGTGACGCGATTTGATTTCTGAAGACCAACCGCCGGCGATTTCGCCTTCCCCAACCCCCTGAGATTCACCAATTCGTCATTAAACATCCTATCGGGAGGGGCGTTGCGAGGGGCTTCGATACAACGCCCAGGGGTGGCGGAGGCGAAGCGCCGCCACCCCTGGGGGCGGGGGCATGGATAAACGCCCCCCTCCCCCGAAGGAGGTGCGCCCTGCACCGAACGGTCGCCCTTGGCGGGGGAGGCGTCAGTTCTTGTACTCCAGGAAGCGCCCCTGCGCGGGGTTGCCCAGCTTTATAAGGCCCGCGTCGGAGTAGACCAGCAGCTTGTCGCGCGAGTCGGAGATGTCCAGGTTGCGCATGTGCAACTGCCCGATGCGGTCCTCGGGCGAAAACTCGCTCTGCCCCTTCTCCATCGTCAGCCGCTCCGGGTGGTAGGTCAGGTTCGGGCTGGACGTGCTGACGATGGTGTAGTCCTCGCCGCGCCGCAGGTCCAGCTCGACCTCGCCCGTGACGGCGTGCGCCACCCACTTTTCCAGCGACTCGCGCATCATGATCGCCTGCGAGTCGAACCAGCGCCCCTCGTAGAGGAAGCGCCCCAGCTTGCGCCCCATCTCGGCGTAGTTCTCCAGCGTGGACTCGTTGTGGATGCCTGTCAGCAGGCGCTCGTAGGCGATGTGCAGGAGGGCGAAGCCCGGCGCCTCGTAGATGCCGCGGCTCTTGGCCTCGATGATGCGGTTCTCGATCTGGTCGGACATGCCCAGGCCGTGCCTGCCGCCGATTTCGTTGGCGCGGTAGACCAAGTCCACCGGCGCCAGCTTCTCGCCGTTGAGCGAAACGGGCTGCCCCGCCTCGAAGGCGACCTTCACCCGCTCCTGCGCGACCTCGACCTCGGCGTCCCAGTACCGGACCCCCATGATGGGCTCGACCAGGTACATGTTTTGGCTCAGGAACTCCAGCTCCTTCGCCTCGTGCGTCGCCCCCCAGATGTTGGCGTCGGTCGAATAAGCCTTCTCCTTGCTCATCTTGTATTCGATGCCCTTGGACTCCAGCAGCTCGCTCAGCTCCTTCCTGCCCCCCAGCTCGTCTACGAACCGCTGGTCGAGCCAAGGCTTGTAGATCCGCAGGTTCGGGTTCACCATCAGCCCGTAGCGGTAGAACCGCTCGATGTCGTTCCCCTTGTAGGTGGAGCCGTCGCCCCAGATGTCCACGCCGTCCTCGCGCATCGCCCCCACCAGCATCGTGCCGGTCACCGCGCGCCCGAGCGGCGTGGTGTTGTAATACTTCCTTCCGGCGGTGACGATGTGGAACGCGCCGCAGCGCAGGGCCGACAGCCCCTCGTGGACCAGTTGCGAGCGGCAGTCGATGAGCCGCGCCTTGACGGCGCCGCACTTTATCGCCCGGTCGGGTATCTCCTCCAGGTTGGCCTCGTCGTATTGCCCGATGTTCGCCGTGTACGAGTACGGCTCCGAACCCCTGTCCTTCATCCACGCGACGGCGGCGCAGGTGTCCAGCCCCCCGGAAAACGCTATCCCGACCCGTTCCCCCACAGGCAGCGAATGCAATATCTTACCCATCTGACTCCTCCCAAAATCCTTATGTATGCCAAACCGCCGCGCCATGTCCCGAACCGGCCGGGCGTCACAACCAGTGTGTGATTGGCGAAAGCCGAACATTTTATCACGTCCCATCATGTATAATTCCGTTTTTCCTTTGGATGTTTTCAGAACGGGGGAGAAATGGAAGTCTTGGTCACGGGGGGCGCGGGGTTCATCGCCCACCACCTGGCGGCGGCGCTCCTGCGGCGCGGCGACAAGGTCGCGCTGGTCGATAATTTCAACGACTACTACGACCCGGAAATCAAGCGGCGCAACGTGCGCGACCTGGAGGCGATAGGCGCCGAGGCCGGTGCCGATGTCCGTTGCCACGCCCTGGACATCTTGGACAAGGCGTCGCTGCGGCGCGTCTTCGAGGCGTCGCCGCCCGAGGCGGTCGTACACCTGGCGGCTTGGGCGGGGGTGCGCCCCTCCTTGGAAAAGCCCGCCGTCTACACCGAGGTCAACGTCACCGGGACGGTCAACCTGCTGGAGCTGGCGAAGGAGTTCGGCGCCAACTGCTTCGTCTTCGGCTCCTCGTCCTCGGTCTACGGCGGGAGCGGGCGCGTCCCCTTCGCGGAGGACGACCCGGTGGCGCGCCCCATCTCGCCCTACGCCGCGACCAAACGGGCGGGGGAGCTGCTCTGCCACTCCTACGCGCACAACTTCGGCATGCATGTCACCTGCCTGCGCTTTTTCACCGTCTACGGCCCGCGGCAGCGGCCCGACCTCGCCATTCACAAGTTCGCGCGCCTCATGGACGAAGGCAGGGATGTGCCGCTTTTCGGCAAGGGGGACTCGCGGCGCGACTACACCTACGTCGGCGACATCGTTTCCGGCGTCCTGGCCGCCATGGAGAAGAACTTCCCATTCGAGATCTTCAACCTGGGCGAGTCGCAGACCGTCTCGCTGCTGGAGCTGGTGGCGAGCCTGGAGGAAGCCTTGGGGAAGAAGGCGCGCGTGAAGTGGCTGCCCGAGCAGACGGGGGACATGAAGGTCACCTATGCCGACATCTCCAAGTCGCGCCGCCTGCTCGGCTACGACCCGCGCACCCCTTTCCGGGAGGGGATACGCCTTTTCACGGACTGGTTTCGGGGCGGCCGATAGGGTATGCTTATCCGCATATCTTGTGAAACCCTTGTGAAACAAGGAGGGAAAAACAAATGAAAAGCCAAGACGAAAACAACCTGACGGGCGCCTTCACCAGGCGGCAGATGTTGGCGGGCGCCGCCGCCGGGTTTTTAGCCGCGACGGGCGCGGCCGTGGGGGCGCGCGTCGCGTCCGCCGCGCCGACCGCGCTGGCTGCGACCGGGGCTGCGGCGCCTGTGCTGCCGGCGCTGCCTTACGCCGAAAACGCGCTGGAGCCGGTCATCTCGGCGCGCACGGTCTCGTTCCACTACGGCAAGCACCATCAGGGGTATGTCACGAATTTGGAAAAGCTCATCGCCGGCACGGAGCTGGAAGGGCATCCGCTGGAGCACATCGTGTCGATGACGGCGGGGGATGCGGCGAAGGTCGGCGTCTTCAACAACGCCGCGCAGGTCTGGAACCACAACTTCTACTGGCAGAGCCTGAAGCCGGGCGGCGGCGCGGCCCCGCCGGAGTTCTCGGCGATCGCCGAGAAGGGCTTCGGCAGCCTGGACAAGCTGAAGGCGGAGCTGGCTGCGGCGGCGACGTCGCAGTTCGGCAGCGGCTGGGCGTGGCTGGTGAAAGACGGCGGCGCGCTGAAAGTCGTCAAGACCGGCAACGCGCAGAACCCGCTGGCGGCGGGGCAGACGCCGCTCCTGACCATCGACGTCTGGGAGCACGCCTACTACCTCGACTACCAGAACCGGCGCGCCGACTACGTGGCCGCCGTCCTGGACAAGCTCGCCAACTGGGACTTCGCCTTGGAGAACTGGAAGAAGGCCTGACGCGCCCGTCGCCGCCGTGGCGGGGCGGACGCGCAACCGCCCCCTTCAATCGCGGAGCCGCGCCATCTCCCCGTCGTCAAGCACGACGGCGGAGGGGTTGCGCGCATCGACCGGTGCGCGCAACCCCTTTTTTTTCATCCCCGGACCACCGCCGCGCCCGCACCGTCTGCGGGCGGTTTCGCGCCGGCGTTCCAATCCAGCCTGCGGGTGATGTACATCACGACGGCGGTGAGTGTGACGGTGGCGACCGAGCCGATGAGCAGCGCCCAGTCCTCGGCGTTGAGCGTCAGGTACAAAATAAGATATAGCAACGCCAGCACCAGCCCCAGGCTCGCGCTCCGGCGCCAGGAATCCAGCAGCGAGCGGGAATAGAGCACCAGCATCGCCATGATCGTGGCAGCCGAGGCGAGGTATGCGGCCCCGAAGGCGATATGCTCGGCGAGCGACAGCAGCAGCAGGTAGAAGACCACGTTGCTGAAACCCGCCAGCAGGTACTGCACGGGATGGATGGACTTGCGGGCGAACACCTCGAGGAAGAACAGGGTCAGGAACGGGATGAACAGGAACAGCATCGCGTATTTGGCGGCGCGGGTGCAGAGCCCGTAGACGTCCAGCACCTTGTACAAGTCCACGCCGAACAGGGCGTCGTTCCAGGAGGGCGTCGCGTCCGACGTCCAGAACAGCGGGATGGCGCGGCTCAGGTAGCTGATCTCCCAGGAGGCGGTGAAGCCCTTGTCGGAGACTTCCCGCTTGACGGGCAGGAACCCGCCTTGGAAGGATGGCGACGGCCAGTCCGCGTCCAGCGACACGGTGGTGGATTCCGCGACAGGCAACACCCGCATGTACTCGCCCCCCTGTATGGTCAGCCCGATGTCGAAGGGGGTGTCCCCGTCGGGTGCGAGCGGGAACACGGCGTAGATCCCGTCGTTGCTGTTGAGCCCGTCCGCAAACCCCTGCCTGCCCGGTTTGAAGAACAGGTCGGCGCCGCCTATGCGGGCGCGTAGCAGTTTCCGTATCCCCTTCTGGCTGGTGAGGCTGATCACGACCTCGGCCTTGGAGAGGTCGGGCGTCTGGTAGGGTTGCAGGGACGCCAGGGCGTCGCCCGGGTCCACGCTGCCGGTGATGGCGACATCGCCCGCGAAGAGCGGAACTGAGAATATGCCCCGGCGCTTGACCTCCGTTTGGAAGCTCGCCTTGACGTCGACCTTTTTGGGCATGATCCAAAGGGAGATCGACCTTTCGTGAAACTCCACCTTGTCGCCGTCTTTTTCGGTCTTGGTGTGGATTTCCTCGCGGTGGACGACCGGGACGCGAATCACGGGGCCTTCGAGGATGAACGGCCCGCCCCATGCCGCCATGATGCCGTTTTCGGCCTCCCGCGAATACGCCTTCCGCTCGTCGATGAGGTTGCGGACCATCAGCACCGGGATCATCAGGAACAAGATCAGCACCGCCAGAAGCACGATTTTGAACCCGTAGCTGGATGTAAGCCGTTGCAGTCCCGTCACCTGGCCACCACTCATGAAAGCCTCCCCGGCGTCGGCGGCAAGCGTTCCGCCGCCCGACATCCCTGAAATTTCCCGCTATCATATCCGAACGGGCGGGCGACCGCCACCGGGAAATTTTTGCACTCCGGGTGGAGCTTCGGGGGGGCTTTGGCACCGCCTTCGGGCGGGTGTCCGGCGGGTCTTTCAAAGAAGGCGGCTACCGCGGCACCGGCGTCGGCGGGAAGTCCGCGACCGCCTGTTGCAGGAACTCCTCCAAGCCCCCCCGCCCCTTGATGCACTCCATGTCGCGGTACGCCAGATGCTTGGTGCGGGCGATCTTCCCCGAGACCTCGCTCCGCCACGCCGGGTCTTTCACCATGCGGACGGCGAGGGAGACATACTCGTCCAGGTCGCGCCCCTCGGTCTCATCCATGCCGATCATCTTCAAGATGGCGTGCGTGTGCCGTCCGCGCATCAGGTGCCCCGGCATCGTGACCACCGGCAGGTCGCACCCCAGCGCCTCCATGGTGGAATTGCAGCCAGACCAGCCGATGCTGTCCAGGAACACGTCCGCCATCCGGTTCAGGGCGCGGTAGTAGGGCGGATCCAGGTGTGGGAGCAGCTTCACGTAGTCGCCCACCCGCAGGTCGAACTTCGCGAACGCCGCGTCCAGACGGTGCAGGAAGCGCTTCCCCAGCGTGGGGGAGCGGGAGAAGTTGAGGAAGGTGAACTGGCACGGCCCCGCCTCGCGGGCGATGCGTGGAAAGACCTCGTCGTACTGCGGCAGGTACTTGAACAGCGACTGCGTGCAGATGTAAAGCGGCAGGTCGTCCCGCAGCCCGAACGTGGCGCGCGTAGCATCCACCCGTTCCACCTCCACCGGCTCGTAGTGGATCGAGAGGTTCGGCAGGCGCATGAGCTTTTCGCGGTAGTTGTCCTGCCCGTCCTCCGGCTCCATCAGGTCGCTGGAGAGGTAGTAGTCCACCGTCGGCAGGCCGGATGTGTCCGGATGCCCCCAGGAAGTGCATTGCACCGGCGCGAGGCGTTGCGCCGCCAGACGCACCGTCATGGGATCCATGCCGACTTCCGGGACGAGGAGGATGTGCAGGTTGTCGCGGCGGATGGTGTCGCACCATTCCCTGTCCGTGGGAACCTTCTCCCGGAAGCGGTGGAAGCACTGGCGCGCCGCCTCGGTCTGCGCGTCCTCCCGCGTCCCGGTGTAGTAGCCGTAGAGCTGGAACTTCTCCCTGTCCAGGTGCTCCACCCACCCTTTGATCGGCATCTTCCAATTCGAGTGGTAGTAGTAATATCCAGAGAGGATGCCGACGCGCAGCGGCTCCCCCGGCCTCACCGGCGGCATGGCGGGGCGCTTGGCGTATTTGGGGAGGTATGCCGCCATCACCCGCGACACGAGGTCGCCGTACATGGTTTGTAGCTCGCGGTCGTTCTCCCCCTGGTAGGCGAGGAAAAACGGCTGGCGGCTGCCGACCATCTTCGCGGCATTCTCCCGCATGGCCGGGTCGGCGAGGGCTTCGGGGCCGAGGTCGCGGCAGAGGGCTTCCAGTTCTTTCCGGTATTTCTCGCGGGTCTGGACGAGTTCGTTCGTCGAGCGGTGCAGGAGCGGAATCTGCCCGATGCAACTGCCCAACCGCGCCATCATGCTTTCGGGGGCGAGCCGCAACGCCTCCCGGTAATACGTCCGCGCCTCGGCGCTCCGCCCCTGTTGGTGGAGCGTGTTGGCAAGCCCGAAGTGCGCCCCCCAGGTGTCGGGCGCCACAGTCAAAGCCTGCCGGTAAAAGACCGACGCCTCGTCGTATTTGTCCTTCCCGACATAGACGTCTCCCAAGGCGAGCAGCATCGGGACGTTTTTGGGGTCGTCCTCCAGCACTTTGAACCCCACATCCCTCACCTTCTGCACGTCGCGCAAGGCCTTGGCTGCGGAGACCAGGTTGACGCGGGCTTCGAGGAAGTCGGGCTTGAGCCGCAACGCCTCCTCGTATTCCGCCACCGCCTCCTCGGCGCGGTTCAGCGCGGCAAGGACCAGTCCGAGGCTGTTGTGGGCGTCAGCCCGTTCCGGCTCCAGCTTCAACGCCCTGCGGTAGAGCTTCTCGCTCTCCTTCGGCATGTTTTTTTCCGCGAAAAGGACGCCGAGGTTGATCAAGGCGTCCGCGTAATCCGGGCGCAGCTTCAACGCCTTGCGGTAGCAGCGCTCCGCCGGTGCCAGGTCTTTATCGCCCAGGTAGGCGTTGCCGAGGTTGTTGTAGAATTCGGCTGCGCGCCGCTCCAAGGCGATGGCCTGTTTGAGCAACCGTTTCGCCTCGTCGTAGTCTTTCTTCTGGCAAGCCAGGACGCCCATGAGGTTTAGGGCGTCGGCGTTGGCGGGCTGCTGTTCGATGATCTGCCGGCAGAGCCGCCTCGCCGCATCCAGCTCCCCCGCCTCGTACAGGGCGAGCGCCTGGTTCAGCGAAAAAAAGCTCGAAGACAGGAATTCCGGGGCTGCCGGAGATGAAAGCTGCGCAAACATAGGTATCCCTCCGTCCAATCTGGGAGGTTATCGGCGGGGGGCGGGCGGGGGATTATTTTTTCGGGCTGTGCGTCTTGCCCGGACTGGCGTGCGAAAGACGCCAGATGGTCGTCGATCGCCAAGTCCGTCTCCTGGGCGTAGACGCTCTCCGGCGTCCGTCACCGTCCCGAAGAGAGCTTCGGGAACGTGCGCCCGTCGCTCCCATCAATCCCGCATCGCCAGCCACTGCCAGACGGGGAGGACGCGAACGCCGACGGGCGTATTGACCGGGCCGAGCGCGGACGGGTCTTCGCACAAAAGCCACAACGACGCCTCCGGCTGTTCTCCCGACGCTTCCACGAGCGAAGCGACTTCGCGGTTCCAGGTTTTTGGGTCGCCCACATCCGCCGCGACTTGGATCAGGTGCTGGCTCCCGGAAAAATCGAACACGCAGAAATCCACTTCGAGCCCGGACGATGTCTTGTAGTAACCGATGTCCCTCATGCGGCGGAAGAGTTCAACCGCCACGACGTTTTCCAGCAGCCTGCCGCGGTTCAGGCCGTCTGCCGGGCTGAACGCGGCGGCCAGGCTGTGGTCGGCGAGGTAGAGCTTCCGGGGGTTCACCTGCCGCCGCCGTTCCGAACTGGAAAACAACGGCACCGCCGCGACCAGGAAAGCGTCGGACAGGTAGTCCAGAAACGCCAGCAACGTCTCCTTGGACGCCGCTATGCCTCGCGAACGGAAGTCGTTGCTGATTTTATTGACGCTCAGCGCGGAGGCGGGCATACGCATCAACTGACGGACAAACGCGCGCAAAGCAGTGAGGTTGCCTACGGAGTGGCGCTCGGCGACGTCGCGGAAGACCACGGCGTCCACGTAGCTTTGCAGGAGCCGGATTCGGGTTTTCGCGCCGGCGCCCGCCATGCTTGCGGCGACGACTTCGGGAAAACCGCCGACCTCCAGATAATCCGACAGCCCCTTTTGCAGCAGGGAGCGGGTTTTCGCGGAAGGAGCGGCGGCCTCGGCGGCGACATCCCCCGCGCCGACGCGCCGCGCGGAAAGGAACTCCCGGAATCCGTATGGCGTCATGACGGTTTCCAAGGCGCGCCCGCGCATGCTGGTGGCGACTTCGCGGCTGAGCATTTTCGCGGACGAGCCGCTGAGCAAGACACGGACTTTTTCCGTGTCCAACAGCCGCCGCACGAAGCGCTCCCATTGGGGAACCAGTTGGATCTCGTCGAAGCAGAACCACACCTCCCGCGTCCGGCGGAATTCGGGGAAAAGCCCGTAGTAGGCTTCCACCGCCGCGGAAAGCTCTTCGCCGGACAATTCGCCCAGACGGTCGTCTTCGAGGTTGAGATACACCAGGCGTTCGCGTTCGACGCCGTCGACGAGCGCGTCGGCGAGGCATTGCATGAGGAAACAAGTTTTGCCTGCGCGCCGCATCCCCGTGACGGCGTGGGCCTTGCCGGGGATGGCGGGAAGCCGGGCCTCCCGTCGGATCGTCTCTGGAAAATCCCCCGAGACCGCGTCGGCGACCTTCTCGCTGATGGCTTGTCTTATTCGGTCTTCCATGAAGACTGATTATACATAAATTCGGTCTTGACGCAAGACCGAATGTCCGAAAATGGGCGGAAACCGGGAAGCCCATGCGACGACGCGCTCGCCGCCCTGTACGGCGCGGACGAAGCGGTGCTGGCGCGCCAGCGGGAAATGATTCTTTGTAAATTTCCCTCTTGACACCCCTCTCTGTATCGTTAATAATGGAACTACATTCCAAATCTAACGGAGGTTGTGCTATGTACTACACGCGCCATCTTGAGAGTGTTATCGATAGAATGGCTAAGCGCAAGCCCGTGATTGTGCTGACCGGAGCGCGACAGGTCGGAAAGACAACAATGCTCCGCAAGCAGAGCGGAGACTTGTCTTACGTCACGATGACCGATCCGCTGGTGTGGGAATCGTCGCGGGGTTCGCCGTCTGCGTTCTTTGCGTTGCACAAACCGCCGCTGATTGTGGACGAAATACAACGTGCGGGCGCACTGTTTGATTATGTCAAACTACTTGCGGACGAAAGCGAGCAAACCGGGCTGATTTATCTGACCGGCTCACAGAGTTTCACGCTGATGAAGAATGTCAGCGACAGTCTCGCGGGACGCGCTGGGGTAGCAAAAATGCTCGGGCTATCTATGCGTGAGTTGGACGGCGTTGCCATTCGCAAATCATTTGTACCGACGCCGGAGTTCTTAGAGTCCATGCGCTCCTCCGCGCCGCAGTTTAACTTCGACACTATCGTTGGGCGCATACACAAGGGCTTCTTCCCAGAACTATACAAGACTCCGAGCGACTTGGACGACTGGCGTGACTTCTACTCGTCGTACTTCCAGACCTACATTGAGCGCGATGTGCGCGACCTGCTGAAAGTGCAGGACGAAGCGGCATTCATTCGCTTTGTCCGCGCCGTTGCGGCGCTGTCGGGCGAGATGCTGAACTACACAACGCTTGCCGAAGTGTGCGGCAAGGACGTGAAGACCTGTAAATCGTGGCTGTCGGTGTTGGAATCAAGCGGACTCGTCTATCTGCTTGAGCCATACTTCAACAACACGCTGAAACGAATGGTCAAAACGTCCAAATTGTACTTCCTCGACACAGGGTTTGCGTGTTGGCTGTCGGGGTGGAATACTCCGCAGCAGCTGGTGAGCGGCGCACGATGGGGACACATCTTTGAAACGTTCGTCATCGGGGAAATTGTCAAGAGTTACTACAACGACGGCATCGCGAACCCGCATCTGTGCTATTACCGCGACACCGATAAGAACGAAATCGACCTCATCATAGAAGACGGCGGAGTTATCTATCCCGTTGAGATAAAGTCCACCGCCGACCCGGACAAGTCTATGGTCAAAGCGTTCAAATGCTTGGAACGGATACCCGGCAAAACACGCGGCAGCGGCGCGGTTGTGTGTATGGCGCGTGAGTTGCTTCCGCTAAACGGAAACGATTGGATAGTTCCGGCACGATTGCTATAAAAAAGGTTGAACTCCCCTGCATCAAAAAGAATCAATGATTGCATGAGATCGACACACGGTTGGCACCGATCAGGTATTTCACAGCAGAATAAAATGCTATTGGACACAAGCATAGGCGCGCCCACGCGCGTCGAGGAAGCCCGCCCAAGCGGCAACGCGGCAGACGCGCCGCCATGCGCCCGTGCGACACAAACGGCGGTTTGTCGGCCGGTGATTGAAAATTTGATGGTTTGTAGACCGACTCTATCTATATAAAAAGACAACTCTCTCTCGCCATTTTTTCATGGCGGATCCCCCCGCGTCTGCCGTAGGATAATGCGCGGCGGCGATTCCGACGGGAGCGCCGCGCTTGGCTACCGAAAGGGAGGAGGATGGCGTGTTACTGACGATAGGCTCTTTTCTGGCGTTCACTCTTCTGGTGTTGGTCGTCTCCTATCTGAAATCGAGGAAATTGCGCGACGCGCGGGACGACGGCTACTTCCTCGCCGGGCGGGGGCTCACGGGCTGGGTCATCGCCGCGTCCATGATGCTCACCAACCTCTCGACCGAGCAGATGGTGGGCTTGAACGGGCAGGGGTTCGCCTTCAACATGTCCGTCATGGGATGGGAGGTGGGGGCGTCGCTGGCGCTGATCATCGTCGCCCTGTACTTCCTCCCCCGCTACTTGCGCAAGGGCTACACTACGATACCGGAGTTCGTCGGCGAGCGCTACGACGGCGTCACCAAGCTCCTGGTCAACGGCTTGTTCCTCCTCGGCTACGTCTTCATCCTGTGCCCGATCGTGCTGTATTCCGGCGCCGTGGGGCTGGGCGGGATCCTCGACCTGGTGGGCAAGTCCGGCATGTCCTACATGTCCACGATATGGACGGTGGTTTTCGCCATCGGCCTGTTGGGCTGCGTCTACACCGTCTGCGGCGGCCTGCGCATCATGGCCTGGGCCGACACCGTGAACGGCGTCGGGCTGCTGGTCGGCGGCCTGATGGTTCCGATCTTCGGCCTCTACGCCCTCGGCCACGGCAACGTCGTCACGGGGTTCGTCGAGCTGGTGCGGCAGCATCCGGAGAAGTTCAACGCCATCGGCCGGACGACCGACCCCGTGCCGTTCGCGACCATGTTCACCGGCATGTTCCTGGTCAACCTCTTCTACTGGGGGACCAACCAGGTCATCATCCAGCGCGCGCTGGCCGCCAAGAACCTGAAGGAGGGGCAGAAGGGGATACTGCTCACGGCGGTCATGAAGCTGTTCGGGCCGGTGTTCCTGATCCTGCCGGGCATCATCGCCTTCAGCATGTTCAGCGGCGGGCTCGCCAACCAGGACTTGGCCTATCCGGAGATCGTGAAGGCGGTGATGCCGCAGTTCCTGGTCGGGTTTTTCGCGGCGGTGCTGTTCGGCGCGATCCTAAGCTCGTTCAACGCCGCGCTCAACTCCACTTCGACCTTGTTCATGATGAACATCTACAAGCCGTACATCAACCCGGGCGTCTCGGAAAAGGGCATGGTGTCCAAGGGCAAGGTCGTCGCGATCGTGCTGGCGGTGTTCTCGATGTTCATCGCCCCCATGATCGCCAAGGCGCCGCAGGGGCTGTTCCAATACTTGCAAACGGCGAACGGGCTGTACAACGTGCCGATATTCACCTTGATCCTGGTCGGCATGTTCAACAAGACCGCGCCCGCCTGGTCGGCCAAGGTCGCGCTGGGGTTTTTCCTGGCGGTCTACGGGTTGACGCAGACGGTGTTCTCGGCGCGGATGGACGCCATGAACCTGCATTTCCTGCACATCCTCGCCATATTGTTCGTCCTCTGCGGAGGGTTCATGCTGCTCATGGGGAAGCTGCGCCCTGCGCGGCATGAATACGCCGACGGCGTGGACCGCAAGGTCGTCGATACCACGCCCTGGCGCGGCGTCTACATACTGAGCGGGCTGATCATATTCGCCGTCATCGCCATCTATGTGGTCTTGTCGCCGTTGGGCGTCGCGAAGTAGCGCGGGGAGGGAGTGTGATGCGCGAACCGGGAAGCCCATGCGACGATGCGCTCGCCGCCTTGTACGGCGCGGACGAAGCGGTGCTGGCGCGCCAGCGGGAGCGTCTTTCCTCCTTGTTGCGGGAGTTCGAGGAGGCGTATGGCGGCAAGGCGCGCCCCGCCGTCTACTCCGCGCCGGGGCGCGTGGAGCTTTGCGGCAACCACACCGACCATAACAACGGCGTCGTGCTCGCGGCGGCGATCAGCCAGGACGTCTTGGCGGTGGCGGCAAGGAACGACGGCCGCGTCATACGCCTGCGCTCGCGTGGGTTCGGCGACGAGATCGCCGTCGATCTTGAGCGGCTCGAACCCGACCCCGGCGAGGCGGGGCGGTCTGCCGCGCTGGTCCGGGGCGTCGCGGCGGCGATACGGGAGCGCGGCGGCCAGGTCGGCGGCCTCGACGTCTGCATGGCGTCGGACGTGCTGAAAGGCAGCGGCCTGTCGAGTTCCGCCGCGTTCGAGGTCTGCGTCGGCGCGATATTGGACGGCGAGTACAACGGCGGGCGCTTCGACGCGCCGACGCTGGCGCTGATGGGGCAGCGGGCCGAGAACGTCTTTTTCGGCAAGCCCTGCGGCGTGATGGACCAGCTCGCCTGCGCCGTCGGCGGCGTGGTGGCGATCGACCTGCATGACCCCTCCGCGCCCGTGCTGGCCCGCGTCCCGCTCGACCTGCGCGCCCACGGCCTGCACCTCGTGGTGACCGACACGGGGGGCGACCACTCCGGCCTCACCGACGACTACGCCGCCATCCGCCGCGAAATGGAGTCGGTCGCCGCCTTTTTCGGGCAGTCCTGCCTGCGCGAAGTCCCTTACGGCCGGTTCCGGGGGGAGCTCGCCGCCGTGCGCCGTGCGGCGGGGGATCGCGCGACAGTCCGCGCCCTGCATTTTTTCGAGGAGTGCCGCCGCGTCCGCGAAGCCGTCGCCGCCGCGCGAGGCGGCGACATGCCGCGTTTCCTCGCCCTCATCGCCGAGTGCGGCCATTCGTCGGTCGAGTTCAACCAGAACGCCTACTCGCTGAAAAAGCCGGGGGAGCAGGGGATTCCGCTGGCGCTCGCGCTGTCCGGGGCGGTGCTGGGAGATCGAGGCGCCTGCCGGTTGCAGGGGGGCGGCTTCGCCGGCACGGTCCAGGCGTTCGTGCCGGACGGCCTTTTCGAGGAATACCGTTCCGCGATGAGCGGCCTCTTCGGCGCGGACGCCTGCCGCGAGCTGCGCCTCCGCGAGCGCGGCGCAGTCCGGCTGGATATTCGGCCCGACGCGGCGTAGAGGCGTAGGGGTGCAGGGACGCCAAGTGCGGCGTCGCCGCGATTTGCGCAAGCAGGATGGTTTAACGGAAAAGGTTCCCGAAAGGAGAGACCGACGATGGGGGAGAAACCGGTTCTGGTCATTCTGGCGGCCGGCTTGGGGAGCCGTTACGGCGGGCTGAAACAGATCGATCCCGTCGGCGCGGGGGGCGAACTGCTCATCGACTATTCGATCTACGACGCCGTCCAGGCCGGGTTCGAGGAGGTCGTGTGCATCATCACCCGCGCCATGCACGACGATTTCATGGCGGTCATCGGCGACCGCGTCTCCCGTCACGTGCGGCTGACCTGCGCCTATCAGGAATTGGACCGTCTGCCGGACGGATGCGCGGTGCCGGAGGGGCGCGCCAAACCGTGGGGCGCCGTCCACGCCCTGCTTTGCGCGGAGGAGGCGGTGCGCGGCCCCTTCGCCGTCGTCAACGCGGACGACTACTACGGGCCGTCGGGCTATAGGACGCTCTACGACTGGTTCATGAAGCCCCGGCCGGAAGCGGGGAAGGCCCGGTTCGCCATGGTCGGCTACCGCGTTGAGAACACCCTGCCGGAGACGGGCGCGGTGACGCGCGGCATCTGCGCGGCGCGGGACGGGTTCCTCACAGAGATCGCCGAGCGGTCGGACGTCGAGCGCGGCCCCGGCGGCGCGCGCTGGACGGACGACGGCGGCGCGCGTTGGACGCCGGTTCCCGCCGGGACGCTGGTCTCGATGAACTTCTGGGGCTTGGATCGGCGCTTTTTCGCGGCGGCGCGGCGCGTTTTCCGGCTTTTCCTCGACGCGGGGTTGCGCGACGATCCGCTGAAATGCGAGTATCCGCTCCCCACGGCCATCGGCGCGATGCTCGCGCGCGGGGAAGCGGAAGTGGAGGTGCTGGAAAGCGGCGACTCGTGGCTCGGCATGACCTATCGCGAAGACCGTCAGCCCGTCGCGGATGCGCTCGCGCGCCTGCACCGGGACGGCGTCTACCCCACACCGCTGTGGCGGCAGGGGGAACCTTGAACCTTTAGATGCGGATTCAAAATGAAACCTACCATATATAAAGCGTTTCTCATCTTTGCCGTTGTCGGATTGTTGCCCGCCTTGGCGCGGCAGGGCGAGCCTTCCCGCGGGAACGCCGCCGTGCCTGCCGACGCCGCCGCGAGGCGGGAGGTCCCGCTGGAAAAGGGCTGGAGGTTTTTCAAAGGCGAAGCGCCCGACGCCGCGCGCCCCGCGTTCGACGACGCCGCGTGGGAGGAGGTGAGCGTCCCGCACGACTGGGCGATAGGCGGTCCGTTCGACCGGGGCATCGACTTGCAGGAAACCGTCATCGAGCAGAACGGCGAAAAGATCCCCTACGCCCACACCGGGCGCACGGGCGCGCTCCCCTACATCGGCGTCGGCTGGTACCGCCTCCGGCTGGACATCCCCGACGGCTACCGGCGCGCCGAGCTGCGGTTCGACGGCGCGATGGCGGAGCCTGTCGTCTACGTCAACGGCGAGGAGGCGGGCCGCTGGGCGAACGGCTACACCGCCTTCAACGTGGACATCACCCCCTACGTCCGGAAGGGGGCGAACGTGGTCGCCGTCCGTCTGCGGAACCTGGGCGAAAGCTCGCGCTGGTATCCCGGCGCGGGCCTGTACCGCCCGGTGACGCTGGCGCTGACGCAATCGCCGTCCGTGAAGACGTGGGGGACGACCGTCACCACGCCCGAAGTGTCGGAGCGATCGGCGCAAGTCGATGTGAAGACCGAGCTCGACGGCTCCTCCTTTTCCTCCTCGGACACGCGGGTGGTTTACGAGATCCTCGACGCGGCGGGCCGGCCCACGGGCGTCCGATCCGAAGCGACGCCGTTTTCCAACGGCGCGGCGTTCAGCCGGATGGAGGTGAAAAACCCGCGCCTGTGGTCGCCGGAGAGCCCCGCGCTCTATTTCCTGCGCACCACGGTCATGGCTGGCGGCGCGGTCACCGACCAGGAGCTGACCCGCTTCGGCATCCGCTCGGTCAAGGTGGACGCGGCGCGCGGCTTCCAGCTCAACGGCAAGACCCGCAAACTCAAGGGCGTCTGCCTGCATCACGACTTGGGGCCGCTGGGCGCCGCGCTGAACAAGGCGGCGTTGCGGCGGCAGCTCGCCATCCTGAAAGAGATGGGCTGCGACGCCATCCGCACGTCGCACAACATGCCTTCCACTTGGCAGATGGAGCTGTGCGACGAGATGGGCTTCCTGGTGATGGCGGAGTCGTTCGACATGTGGGGCGTCCCGAAGGTGAAAAACGGCTACAACCGGTTTTTCTCCGAGTGGGCGGAAAAAGACCTGGCCAACTTGGTGAATTGCCACAAGAACCATCCTTCGGTGGTCATGTGGAGCATCGGCAACGAAGTCCCCGAACAGGGCAGTCCCGACGGCGCGCGCCTGGCGAAGCGGTTGCAGGACTTCGTGCACCGGCTGGATCCGACGCGGCCGGTGACGCAGGGCATGGACCAGGTGGACAACGCCCTGAAGAGCGGCTTCATGGGGGTGATGGACATCCCCGGCCTGAACTACCGCACGGGGAAATACCAGATGGCTTACGACGCGCTGCCGCAGGGCTTCCTGCTGGGCGCGGAGACGGCGTCCACGGTCAGCTCGCGCGGCGTGTACAAGTTCCCGGCGGAGGAGAAGAAGAACGCGATGTATCCCGACCGCCAAAGCTCTTCCTACGACTTGGAGGCGTGCTGGTGGAGCAACATCCCGGAAGAGCAATGGGAGCTGATCGACGACAACGACTGGGTGATCGGGGAGTTCGTGTGGACGGGGTTCGACTACTTGGGCGAACCGACGCCTTACGATGGAAGCTGGCCGTCGCGCAGCTCGTATTTCGGCATCGTCGACCTCGCCGGGCTGCCCAAGGACCGCTATTACCTCTACCGCAGCCGCTGGAACGAAAAGGAGCCCACGCTGCACATCCTGCCGCACTGGAACTGGGAGGGGCGCGAAGGGGAGGTCACCCCTGTTTACGTCTATACCAGCCATCCGTCGGCGGAGTTGTTCGTCAACGGCGTCAGCCAAGGGCGAAAGGGGCGAGACCCCAAAGGGCGCATCGACCGCTACCGCCTGCGCTGGAACGACGTGAGATACCAGCCGGGCGCGTTGCGGGTCGTGGCATACGACGCGGCGGGTAAAGCCGTGGCCGAGCGGGAGGTCCGCACCGCCGGGAAGCCGCATCACATCGAGCTGAAAGCCGACCGGTCGCGCATCGCCGCCGACGGCCGCGACCTCGCCTTCGTGACGGCGAGCATCGTGGACGAGGACGGCAACCTCTGTCCGACGGCCGCGCACCGGCTGGATTTCCAGGTGACGGGGCAGGGAAGCTACAAAGCGGCGTGCAACGGCGACGCCACGTCGCTGGAGGTTTTCAGCCAGCCGTCTATGCCGGCGTTCGGCGGACGACTGGTGGTGATCCTCCAAAGCGCGGAGCGGGCGGGAACCATGACCTTGCGGGTGTCCGCCGCCGGATTGCCGACCGCCAGCCTGAGCGTGGCGACCGGATTGTAGTCTCCACGCCGGATAGCCGCCATCCATGCGGCTATGATGCGAACCATCTGCGCGTGGGCCTCGCAGTGGGCATTGAATCGCCTTGGCAAAAAAATGACGCGGTGCGACAAACCGCCGTTTAGCGCAGGGACGTCGCGATGCGGCGAAGCCGCGAGCTGCCAGCACCCGCCATCGTCCACGGGCGCACGGGCGCAGGGCGGGCTCCGCAGGCGTACCCACGTACGTCGAGGAAGCCCGCCCAAGCGGCAACGCAGCAGACGCGCTGCCCTGCGCCCGTGCGACAAACGGCGGTTGAATGCCGGAATTTAAAGTTCGGGAATTTTTTAATCCGAATCCCGCCTCTGGTCGATAACACCCCCAGCTTGTGAAGCAGTAAGCGTAGGGGAACGGATTTCCCGCGCCAGACGAACCAGACGAAACCCTAAACTTGAATTCAAGGAGGAATTCACCATGGGCTCTTTCAGCATTCTCAACAACATCGCCGCCATCAACGGCCAGAACCAGCTCAACGTCAACAACGTCAACATGTCGCGCACCTTGAACCGGCTGTCTTCCGGCAAGCGCATCAACACCGGCGCGGACGACGCCGCAGGGTTGCAGATCGCCGACAGCCTCCGCGCCAACGTCCAGGCGCTGAACCAAGCCTCGCGCAACGCCAACGACGGCATCAGCCTCTTGCAGATCGCCGACGGCGCGCTCCAGGAGATCACCACCATCCTCACCCGTTGCGTGACGCTGGCTGAAGAGGCTGCGACCGAAACCGTCGATGCGGGCGGCCGGTCGGCGCTGAACCAGGAGTTCTCCCTGCTCCGGGACGAGATCCAACGCATCTCCTTGGCGACCAACTTCAACGGCGGGCTGCTCTTCAACGGCAACATCGCCGGCGGCGGCGACGCCAACCTGGACGTCTTCGTGGGCGACATCAGCAACGCCAACATCCTGGGGGCGTCCACCATCTCGGTCACCATCGGCGCGATCAACATCGCGGCGTTCGGCGACAACGCCGTCGATTTGACGGCGCTGAACCTGGAGACGCCCGCCACCGGCGGCGACCTCACCACCTCTGGCGCCGCCCAGGCGTTGATCGACCTCAAGGACGTCCTGAACACGGTATCCACCATGCGCGGCTCCATCGGCGCGGGCATGAACCGCTTGCAGGCCGCCGTCTCGGTCATCTCGACGCAGTCTACCAACACCCTCTCGGCGGAGTCGTCCGTCCGCGACGCCAACATCGCCGAAGAGATCTCCAACATGACCAAGTACCAGATCCTGGCGCAGTCGGGCATCGCCGCGCTGGCGCAAGCCAACTCCAACAGCCAGACGGTGCTCAGCCTGTTGCAGTAAGCCGCAGGGTTCCAAGCCCGTCCACAAGCCCTTGAAAGCGTGGCGGTCGCGGCGCGGCGGCCACGCTTCGAAGGACGCTTCGCGGCGTGGCCGGCTCCGGGTGCCTGAGCCGATCCTGGGGCTGTCATTGGCGGCGAAGTTGTGCTAACTTCCCGTCTTCGGTCTTGGGTTCGGTGGTGCGAAGGGCAAACGTCGCCGTGAAACGGCTGGGCTGGACATGGTCGCGGACATTTACGAGGAGATGGTGCGGGCGCGCGCGCACGGGGTGCGGGCGGCGCTTGCCGTCATCATCGCGCACGAAGGGGCGACGCCGCGCAAAGACTCCGTAAAGATGCTGGTCTGCGAGGACGGACGCCAGTTGGGCAACGTCGGCGGTGGCGCCACGGAGGCCGAAGTCGTCCGCCAGGCCAGGGAGGTCATGGACGCCGGGCGTCCCCGGCTGCTGACCTTCGACCTTTCCGGCATCGACCATGACGAACGCGCGCTGGTTTGCGGAGGCTCCATGCAGATATACCTCGACCCCATACTGCCCGACCCGCGCCTGGTCGTCTTCGGGGCGGGCCATGTCGCCCAGGCGGTCGCCGCCGCCGCGGCCCTCGCCGGTTTCCTGGTCACGGTCTTGGACGACCGTGAGAAATACGCGACGCCTGAACGCTTCCCCGGCGCCGAGGTCGTCTTGGTTCGGGATTGGGATGCGGCGTTGGGCGAGTTGACGCTCACCAGCTCCTCCTACGTATTCGTCGCCACCCAGCGCCCCCGCTCCGACCGCGCCTGCCTGAAACGCGCATTGCTCTCGCCCGCCCGCTACATCGGGATGCTGGGGAGCCTGACCAAGACCAAGCTGCTGTTTGAATCGTTGCGGGGCGAGGGGGTGGACGGCGCCGCCCTGGACAGGATATTCGTCCCGGCGGGATTGGACATCGGCTCGGAGGCGCCGGAGGAGATCGCCGCCAGCGTCGTCCCCGAACTGGTCGCCGCCCGGAAGAACCTCGACGTGCGCAAGCTGCGCGACGCCGTGCGCCAAGCCAAATGCGGCATGTGACCGCGCTGCGCCGCGACGGCGCGAACCGGAGCCGCTACCTTGCGCCGGAACCCTCGGCGCCGTATTGCAACTGGTAGAGCCTCCAATAGATCCCCTTCAGCTTGAGCAGCTCTTGGTGCGTCCCCGACTCCCGCAGGCGTCCGTGGTGCAGCACCAATATCCTGTCGGCGTTCTGCACGGTGGAGAGGCGGTGCGCGATGATGATCGACGTGCGCCCCGCCATCAGCTTCTCCAGCGCGTCGCGTATAAGCAGCTCCGTCTCGGTGTCGATGCTGGACGTCGCCTCGTCCAGCACCAGTATCTTCGGATCGAAGGCCAGCGCGCGCGCGAAGGACAGGAGTTGCTTCTGTCCCACCGAGAGCGAGGCGCCGCGCTCGCCCAAGGGCGCCGAATACCGCCCGTCGAGCTTTTCGATGAACTCCGCCGCATGCACCGTCTCCGCCGCCTGGCGCAGCCTCCCGTCCGTGACGCCCGCGTCGCCGAGGCGGATGTTTTCCGCGACATTGCCGGAAAAAAGGAACACGTCCTGCAACACGGTGCCGATGGAGCGGCGCAGCCCTTGCAGGTCGTAGCCGCGCACGTCCACGCCGTCGATGAATATGCCCCCCTCCCGCACGTCGTAGAAGCGGCAGAGGAGCGAGATGAGGGTGGACTTGCCCGCGCCGGTCGCGCCTACCACCGCGACCTTCTCCCCCGGGGCGACGGAGAACGACACGTCGCGCAACACCTCGTGGCCGGGGGTGTAGGCGAAGCCGACGTGGCGGAACTCGATGCGCCCCTCTTTCACCGATTTCACCGGTTCCGCCGGTTCCGCCGACGTTGCGGCCGGGGGCGCTGCGGGGGAGGTCACCGTCGGCGCGTCGTCCAGCAGCTTGAAGATGCGCTCGGAGGACGCCATCGCCGCCTGCAGGATGGTGTATTTCTCGCTCAGGTCGGAGATCGGCTTGAAGAAGCGGTCGGAGTACTGGATGAAGGCGACCAGCGTCCCGATGGTCAGCGTCCCCGCCAGCACCTCGTGCCCGCCGAACCAGACGATGACGCCGATGGCCAGCGCCGAGATCGCCTCCAGGATGGGGTAGAAGATCGCGTAGTAGAAGATCGACAGGATGTTGGCGTCCATGTGGTCTTTGTTGATGCCCATGAAGCGCGCGTACTGCTTCACCTCCTGCCCGAAGAGCTGCACGACCGGCGAGCCGGTGATGTTCTCCTGCAGGAAGGCGTTGATGCGCGCGATGGCGGTGCGCACCAGCCGGTAGGAGTGGCGCACCTTGATCTTGAACATCAGGGTGACGAACGCCAGCAGGGGCAGTATCGCCACGATGGCCAGCGCCAGCCGCCAGTCCAGGACGAAGAGGAAGATGATGATGCCCGCCAACGTGAACACGTCGTCGAACACCGAGATGACGCCGGAGGTGAACAGCTCGTTCAGCGCGTCCACGTCGGTGGTGACGCGGGTCATCAGCCGCCCCACCGGGTTCTTGTCGAAGAATGCGACGTCCATCTTCTGCAGGTGCCGGAAGATCTCCATGCGCAGGTCGCGCATGATCTTCTGCCCGGTCAGGTTGATGAGCCAGGTCTGGCCGTAGCTGAGGGCGAAGCAGCCTAGGAGCGTCAGGACGTAGAGCGCCGAGACGCCCCCCAGCCCCGTGAGGTCGCGGGCGCGGATGTAGCCGTCGATGGCGACCTTGACGAGGTAGGGTTGCAGGATTGAGAGCGCCGAGCCGGCGACCAGGCAGCAGACGGCGAGCGCCGCCGCGCCGCGATAGGGGCGCAGGTAGCCCAACAGCCGCCGCATCAGACGCGCGTCGTAAGCCTTCCCCAGCACTTCTTCTTCGTTGTCCGTCGCCATGGTCAGCCTGCGGCCGTCAACTCGCGGCCAGCTCCTCCTCCAGCAACTGCCTGCGGTGCAACTCCGCGTACGCCCCGCCCAGCCCGAGCAGCTCCTCGTGCGTCCCGCGCTCGATGATCGCGCCGTCCTTGAGCACGACGATCTGGTCCGCGCCGCGCACGGTCGAGACGCGGTGCGAGACGAGGATGGTCGTGCGCCCGCGCATCACCTCGCCCAGCTCCTTCAGGATGCGCTCCTCGGTGTAGGTGTCCACGCTCGACAGGGAGTCGTCGAAGATCAGGATGTCCGGCCGGCGCAGCACCGCGCGGCTGATGGCGATGCGCTGCTTCTGCCCGCCGGAGAGGGTGATGCCCCGTTCGCCGACGTAGGTCTGCATCTTGTCGGGGAACCCCTCGATGTCGCCCAAGACTTGGGAGACCTCGGCGGCGCGGCGGATGCCTTCCTCGGACGCCCCCCTCACGCCGAAGGCGATGTTCTCCGCCACGGTGTCGGAAAAGAGGAACGTCTCCTGCGGGACGCAGCCGATGGCGCGGCGCAACTCGGCGAGCGGCCACAGGCGCACGTCGCGCCCGTCGATGAACAGCGTCCCCGGCGGTGGGTCGAGCAGGCGCGGCAGCAGGCTCGCCAGCGTCGATTTGCCGCTCCCCGTGTGCCCGACCACTGCCAGCGTCGTCCCGGCCGGGATGCGCAGGTCGATGTCGCGTAGCGCCGCCGACGAGGCGCCGGGGTATGTGAAGCTCAGCCCCCGGAACTCGATCTCGCCGGCCTTCCGCCCCTCGGCGAGGACGGGGGCGGCGGCGTCCGGCACGTCCCCGATGTCCGGCTCGGCGTCCATGACCTCCAGCATCCGCCCCATCGACGCCGAGCCGCGCTGCATGATGTTCATGACCCAGCCGATGGCGATGGTGGGCCAGGTCAAAAGCGTCAGGTAGCCCATGAAGGCGACGAACTCCCCCAGCGTCAGGCGCCCGTGCACGACCTGCCTGCCGCCGAACCAGAGCAGGGCGACCGAGGAGAAGCCCAGCAACACGGTCATCAGCGGGTGGAACACGCCCCACAGCTTGATCAACGAGACGTTCTGCCGGATGTAGTCGCGGTTGAGCGCGTCAAACGCCGCGATCTCCGACTCCTCGCGGGCGAACGCCTTGACGACGCGGATGCCGGAGAGGTTTTCCTGCACCTTGGTGCTCAGGGCGGAGAACTGCCCCTGGATCTCCTCGAAGCGGTCATGGATGAGGCCGCCGAAGTGCTTGACGCTCAACGACGCCAGCACCATCGGGACGTAGGCGAGCAGGGTCAGCCGCCAGTTCAGGCCGAAAAGGATGACGGAGCCGACGAGGAAGGTGGTGACCGTGTTCATGGAGTACATGACCCCCGGCCCCAGCACCGCGCGCACCGCCGCCAAGTCGTTCGTGGCGCGCGACATCACATCCCCCGTGCTGCGCGCCTGCAAGGCGGTCAGGGACATCTTCTGCACCCGCGCGAGGAAGTCGTTGCGCAGGTCGTACTCCGCCTTGCGGCTGACGCCGATCAGGATGCGCCGCATCCAGAAGCGGAACACCCCCTGCACGAGCGTGACGCCCAAGATGAGCGCGGCGTAGAAGACGAGCCTGCGTGGGTTGACCTCGCGTTGCAAGTCGTCCACCACGTACATGAGCACGCGGGGCGAGACCATGCCGCTGGCCACCATCAGGACGACCATGGCGCTGCCCACCGCGACCTCCGGGCGGTAGCGGGCGAGGTAGGGGAGCAGGCGCAACAGCGGGGATTTCCGGCGGCGCTGCATGCTCATGGGGCGGGCTTCTGCGCGGCGGCGCCGCGCCGGGCGCCGCGCAGGTCTTTATAAGGGAGCGCCTCCCCCCCGCGGAGCTTGAACTCCACCGCGTAGCCGGCGAAGCCCTCGGTCTCCTTGGGGATCGTCAGGTTCAGGCGGGCGAAGTCGCCGGGGGCGAGCGCATCCTTGTCCAAACGCACGATGACCGCCTCCAGCAACACGCGGTTGCGGTTGTAAAGGCGCACGATGGCGTCCATCTGCCCCAGCGGACGGGGGGAGACGTTGCGGACGACCCCGCGTATGCGGTACGTCCCGCCCGCCTCGTCGAAGGCGTCCCCCAGGTAGAGCAACGCGACCTTCTCCGGTTCCGACGTCCTGCGCCGGGCTTCGAGGCGGCCTGCCAGCGCCTCCACCGCGCCTTGCGGCAATGCGACCAGGACGACCGCCGCCGCCGCTACGAAGGCGGCGACGAGGATGGCGACCCTCCCCGCGTCGCGCCAGACGGGTTGCGACGGCGTGGCGAAAGGCCGCTTGGCGGGGGAATGGGATGCCCCGCCCCGGGCGGCGTCCCGCAAGCGCCGCGTCTGGCGCCGCCAGGCGAGGAAGATCGCCAAAAGCCCCGCCCCCCCCACGCAAAGGAGCAGTGTCAGGAACGGGTCTGGCGTGAAGTCCACGCGGCACTCCTTATGGGAAATGATGGCGAGGGGCGACCGCCCCCCTGCACCTTCGGGCGGGGGCGCTCCCGCCCCTACTTGACCGTCCCCGGGAACCTCGGCTGGCGCGGATCGACCGGTTGCGGCTTCTGCCCCCAGAACCCCTTGCGCGGTTCGGCGGGGGCGTCGGTCCCGAGGAGCTTGACGCTGATGCGCCCCAGCACGCGCCGCTCCACCGTGCCCAGCGATTCGAGCGCGACCCATTTCTCCGTCCCGTCCACGTCGCGGTTCAACGCCTCGATGTCCGCCTGGACGGTGACCATGGTCTCCTTGGGGGAGACGATCTCTACGATGGCCTCGGTCGTGTAGCGCGCCTTGAGCCAGTCGCCGGTCAGGGTGTCTTTACGGATGGCGACCTTCGCCAGCTCGTCCGCCGTCAGCGAGCCGGTGATGAATTCGTAGGGGCGCGTGGTGATCCTCCCGGCGACGCGGTCTTCGCGCTCGATCTTCAGCCCCATGTCCTCCATGACCGCCCTGGTCATGTTCAAGACCTGGTTGTAGGTGTTCAGGAACTTGATCGGGTCGGGCAGATCCGGCTTGGCGGTCTGGGCGCCCAGCGGCGCGGCAAGCGGCGCGAGGACTAAAAACAGCGTCGCGACCAGCGGAAGAAAACGGCGTGAGACCATCGCAAGCCCCCTATCCTTTTGTACCCGCAACCCGTAAACCATGCGCGGATGGTATCACCCCTGCACCGGCCAAGTCAACATCGGCAATGGCACTTCGGCGGCGCATCGGCGATGGCCGTCCGCAATGTCGCAACGGCCGCCCCGGCGTCCGGTGTTGGCGATGGGCGATGGGGGGGCGAAAAATCGTTTGTATGCCCGTTGGCGATGGGTGTACGGTAGACGTTCGCCTTTCGGTCGGTTGACGAGGGGAGGTTCGTTCGATGTCGCGAGACGCCATGAAACTGGGAATAGAGTGTTTGCTGGCAGGGGGGGCCGCGCGGCTCCGAGGGGCGCGGGTGGGGGCGGTCGTGCATCCGGCGTCCATCCTCCCCGACCTCGGACATACGGCGGACGCCCTGCGCGCATGCCCCGATCTCCGGCTGGTGTCGCTTTTCGGACCGCAACACGGGGCGCGCGGGGAGAAGCAGGACAACATGGTCGAGTCCGACTTCTACCGCGACCCGGACACGGGGCTGCCCGTCCACAGCCTCTACGGCGAGACCCGACGCCCGACGCCGGAGATGCTGCAAGACGTGGACGTGCTCCTTTTCGACTTGCAGGATGTCGGAACGCGCGTCTATACGTTCATTCACACCATGAGCTATTGCATTGAATCAATTGCTCAATCAAAGAAAAAACTCATAGTCCTTGATCGCCCCAATCCCATCGGCGGCGACCAGGTGGAGGGAAATCTGCTGGACGTCGCCTACCGCTCCTTCGTCGGGTTGCACCCGGTGCCGATGCGCCACGGCCTGACGATAGGTGAAATGGCACTTTTTATCAATGGCGAACAAAATATCGGATGCGATCTTGAAGTGATTCCGATGGAGGGGTGGCACCGGCGGGACTGGTTTGACGACACGCGCCTGCCCTGGGTGACGCCTTCGCCCAACTTGCCGACGCTCGACGCGGCGACCGTCTACCCGGGCGCGGTGCTGGTCGAGGGGACGATGCTCTCCGAGGGGCGGGGGACTACGCGGCCGTTCGAGCTGGTCGGCGCCCCTTATATCAATGGCCGCGAATATGCCGCCGCCCTGAACGGCTTGGGGCTGCCGGGTGTCCGGTTCCGAGCGGCGAGCTTCCAGCCGACTTTCCAGAAATGGGCGGGGCAGGTGTGCGGCGGGGTGCAGACCCACGTCCTCGACCGCAGGCGGTTCGAGCCGTATCTCACTGGAATAGCCATGATCGCGGTCGCGCGAAAGCTCTATCCGAACGAGTTCGCATGGCGGTTGCCCCCCTATGAATATGAGTATGAGAAGTTGCCGATCGAGATCCTCTGCGGCGGGCGGGGCGTCCCGGACATGATCGAATCCATGGATCCTATTGACATAGAAAAGGTTCGAGGGAGCTGGCAAGTGGATGTCGAGGCGTTCTGGGAGCGCCGCCGCCCCTATCTCCTGTATCCCTGACCCCCCTGACCTCCGTCGTCCTGCACGGGGTCTCCGTGTCGTGGCTTCGCGGGGGGGGGTGTCAGGATTCCGTCACACCCCGTCCCCCGGCTTGGCGGGAAAGATCGGCAGCCCCGCTGCGCCTGCGACCGCCTGCGCCACCCGGGGGGAGGATTTTGCCGACCTCCACCTGTGAACTCCTAATAAGGTCGAAATTTTTTCCTCCCCGGCATCCTGCGATTTCCTTTAAATATGGAGTCGTCATTTTTTCTTATTCTTTGATAAGTTGAAGTGGACTACTTCTACTTGTTGGTCCCTCGCTCGCCTCCCGGCGCCTCCCTCTGCGCCAAGATGATTTCGCCATCTTGCCGAGAATGTTTTCGGAATGGAACGCAAATTGCTCTTTCGAGGGCGGGAGATTTGTCAAGGAGCGTGAAGAACAGATGATGGGCACGTCGAAATCAGCGCTTTCCGGCGCAGCGAACATCCTGGGAGGATACCACCTGGTCATCCCGGTCGGCGTCATGTGCATCTTGATGATCATGGTGCTGCCGCTGCCCACCGTGATCATGGATCTGCTCATCAGCCTGAACATCACCCTCTCGATCATCATCGTGATGGTCTCGATGTACATCCAGCAGCCGGTGCAGTTCTCGGTGTTCCCCTCGTTGCTGCTGATCATCACCCTCTTCCGCCTGGCGCTGAACATCGCCTCCACCCGGCTCATCCTCTTGCAGGGGGCGAGCGGCGAGGACGCGGCGGGCGAGGTCATCAAGTCCTTCGGGCAGTTCGTGGTCGGCGGCAACTACGTCGTCGGCATCGTCGTCTTCCTGGTGCTGATGGTCATCCAGTACGTGGTCATCAACCACGGCGCGGTGCGCATCTCGGAAGTCACGGCGCGCTTCACCTTGGACGCCATGCCCGGCAAGCAGATGAGCATCGACGCCGACCTGAACGCGGGGCTCATCAACGAGGCCGTGGCGCGAAAACGCCGGGAGGACGTCACAAAGGAGGCCGAATTCTACGGGTCGATGGACGGCGCCATCCGCTTCACCTCGCGCGACGCCGTCGCCAGCATGGTCATCCTCGCCATCAACATCGTCGGCGGCTTCCTCATCGGCGTCATCCAGTTCGACATGGAGCTGATGGAGGCGGCGCAACGCTTCACCATCCTGACCATCGGCGACGGCCTGGTGACCGCCATCCCTTCGCTGCTGATCTCGGTGGCGGGCGGCATCATCACCACCCGCGCAGCCGCAGACGCGAACCTGGGCGACGACGTGGTGCGGCAACTGTTCACCAACCCGACGCCCATCGCCATCGGCGCCTGTTTCATGTTCGCGTTCGGGCTCATCCCCGGCCTGCCGTTCCCGCCCTTCTTCGTCTTGGGGACCATGGCGGCGGTCGTCGCGTGGCGCCGCCGCCAGCGCACCAAGACCGAGATGCAACTGGTCCAGACCAGGGAGTTGGAGGAGAAGGCCGAGGCGGAGAAGCCGCGCGAGAAGATAGAAGGGCTCCTGAAGGTGGACATGCTCGCCATCGAGATGGGCTACGGCCTCATCCGGTACGTGGACGCGAGCCAGGGCGGGGACTTCCTCGAAAGGATCAAGTCCATCCGCCGCCAGATGGCGTTGGAGATGGGGTTGATCGTGCCGCCGGTCCACATCACCGACAACCTCCAGCTCAACCCCAGGCAGTACGCGATCCTCCTGAAGGGGGTGCAGATCGCGAAAGGGGAGCTGGTGCAGGATCACCTCCTGGCGATCAACCCGGGGACGGCGAAGGACGAGGTGCCGGGGGTGCCGACGGTGGAGCCCGCCTTCGGGCTGGAGGCGCGCTGGATAAAGTCGCAGGAGCGCGAGAAGGCGCAGATGGCGGGCTACACGCTGGTCGATCCCGCGACGGTGCTGGCGACACACCTGACCGAGATCATCAAGACGCACGCCAGCGAGTTGCTGGGGCGGCAAGAGGTGCAGACGCTCTTGGACAACGTGGCGCAGACCCATCCCAAGATCGTCGAGGACCTGGTGCCCAAGATACTGTCCATCGGCGAGGTGCAGAAGGTGTTGCAGAACCTCTTAAAGGAGCGCGTCAGCATCCGCGACGTGGTCACCATCCTGGAGACGCTGGCGGATCAGGGGACGTTCACCAAGAACATCAACTTCCTGACCGAGCAGTGCCGGCAGGCGCTGGGCCGCTCCATCTGCAAGCCCTACCAGAACGCGGACGGCGAGCTGCCGGTGTTCACGGTGAGCCCCGACTTGGAAAAGAACATCGCCGACGGCGTGGTCCACGCGGACCAAGGCTCCTACCTGGCGCTGGAGCCGCGCCAGGCCAAGGACATCCTGAACCGCTTCCGCCAGGTGTTGGACGGCGCGGGCGCCGCAGGCAACCCCGTGGTGCTCTGCTCGTCGAACGTGCGCATGTACGTGCGGCAGTTGTTGGAACGGTTCCTGCCCTCGGCGGCGATCTTGTCGCATAACGAGATCCCCCCCAACGTGCGGGTCCTCTCCCTCGGCATGGTGATCTAGGATGAGAGTCAAGACTTTCTACGCCAAAAACATGACGGACGCCTTGAAGGAGATCCGCGAGGCGTTCGGCGCCGAGGCGTTGCTGCTGTCCTCCAAGGAGTTGACGCAGTCGGGTGCCTGGGGGCGCTCCGGTGGGGTGGAGGTGGTCGCGGCGATAGACTCCCCGGCGGGCGGGGACGACCTCGCCTCCGACTTCCGGCGGCTCTCCGAGATCCATGGCGCGTCTTCCGGCGACGGCGTCGAGGGGGGGGGCGAGGCGGGCGAAGTCGGCGAGATGGAGGTCTTCGCGCCGGGCGAGCCGTGGGCGAAACCGGTGTGGACGGCGGCCGACGCGATGCCCGCAGAGTACGCCGACAGCATCAAGAGCCGTGCGGCGCGGCAGTTGTACCACGACCTGGTGGCGGGGGGCGTGGACGCCCGCCTGGCGGGGAGGATGGTCTCCCTCGCGGTCTCCGGCCTGCCCGCCGGGAAGCGACGCAACCGCGCCGCCATCATCGCCGCGACGGCGCGCCTCATCCCCGGCATGCTCGCCGAGGACGAGGTGCAGGGCGACCTGCCATCGAAGAAGGTCGTGGCGTTCGTGGGCCCGACGGGCGTGGGCAAGACCACCGCCATCGCCAAGCTGGCGGCGCATCTGGCGTTGGGGCGCGGCAAGAAGGTCTTGGTGGTCTCCGTGGACGGCTACCGCATCGGCGCCGTCGAGCAACTGCGCTCCTACGCGGGGCTCATCGGCGTCCCCTTCCGCTTCGCGGGCGACGTCGACGAATTGCGCAGGCAGATCGAGGAGGGCGACCGCCGCGACTACATCCTGGTCGACACCGCCGGACGCGGCCGCCGGGACATGGACGCCATGACGCCGCTGGCGGGTTTCCTGCGGGAGTCCAGGGACGTCGAGCGGCACCTGGTGCTGAGCGCCTCCATGAAGCCCGCCGACATGCGCCGCGCCGAGGAGCAGTTCGAGGTCTGCAACCCCGACCACCTGCTTTTCACCAAGCTGGACGAGACTTCGACGCCGGGGCCGATTTTGAACGAGCTGGAGCGCACGGGCAAGGGGTTCTCTTATTACACGGACGGACAACGAGTCCCCGACGACCTGCATTTCGCGGTGCGGGAGAGGATCATCGGCCTGGTCCTCGAACGGGCCGGCAACGCCTTACAGGCATAGGAACGGAGATATGACGACGTCTTACGACAGTTTGCTGGAGAACACGGATGAACGGCAGGGGGCGGCTGCGGGCCTCTTGGACGCCGACGGCGCGCCGCACAAGACGGGCGTGCGCCACCCGCGCGTCATCGCGGTCACGAGCGGCAAGGGGGGGGTGGGCAAGACCAACCTGGTCGCCAACCTCTCGGTCGGCCTCTCGGAGCTGGGGCGCAAAGTCGTGGTGCTGGACGCCGACTTCGGCTTGGCGAACCTGGACGTGATGCTGGGCCTGGCGCCGCGCTACCACCTGGGGCACGTGCTGTACGGGGACAAGTCCCTGCACGAGATCATGGTGCCGGGACCGAGGGGGATACACATCATCCCCGCCAGCTCCGGCCTGCAGCGGATGTCGGAGCTGACCCAGGCGCAGCGCAAGCTCCTCATCGACAGCTTCACGCACCTGGACATGGACGTCGATTACTTCATCATCGACACCGCCGCAGGCATATCCCGCAACGTCATCCACTTCCTCCTCTCCTCCGAGGAGGTCCTGGTGGTCAGCGCGCCGGAGCCGACGGCGATCGTGGACGCCTACGCGATCATCAAGATCATCCTGGGCGAGGATCGCGAAAAGCCCATCCAGGTGGTCATCAACTCCGTGGAGAAGGTGGAGGAGGCGCATGAGGTCTTCTGCCAGATCAACTCCGTCGTCAAGCGGTTCCTCGGCCGCGAGATCGACTACCTGGGGCACATCGAGCGCGACGCGCACGTCATGCGGGCGGTGAAAAGCCAGATGCCGGTGACGCACCGCTTCCCCAACGCCCCGGCAAGCGTCTGCTTCCGCGACTTGGCGCGGCGCATCGCACAGAGGGAGGCGCCTTCGCCCACGGTCGATGGACTGGTCTGGGAGAGGCTCCTCAACGACTGGGTCAACTGAAGAGGCTCGATGTTTTGCAGTAGACGGTTCAACTCGATTGAATAGCCGATGGCAACCGGCGCCCCTCGCGCATCTCCGGCGGGGGCGGCGGTTCCACAAGAGGAAAAAACATGATGCAGGATTTAGCCAGACAACAGAAAACCTACATTCCCGCACCGCCGCCGCTGCCGACCGACACCGCGCGCGACGAGCTGATCTTGGAGCATCTGCCGCAGATCAAGTACATCGCGCAGCGGATATCCACCAAGCTCCCGTCGCACGTCGAATTGAACGACCTGGTGAGCGCCGGCGTGCTCGGCCTGCTGGACGCCATCGAGAAGTTCGACCCCAACCGCGGCGTGAAGTTCAAGACCTACGCGGAGCTGCGCATCAAGGGCGCCATCCTGGACAGCCTGCGCAACCTGGACTGGGCGCCGCGCTCCCTGCGCAAGAAGAGCAAAGACCTGGAACGGGTCTACCGCGATCTGGAGCAGCGCCTGGGGCGTCCCGCCACCGACGAGGACGTCTGCAAGGAGATGGAGATCTCCCTGGACGAGTTCCACGAGCTGGTGGATCAGATCAAGGGGCTGAACCTCGGCAGCTTCCAGGAGCTGACCGGGCAGGACGACGACAAGAACGGCGAGCCGCTGGTGAAGTACGTCCCCGACGCGCCGCAGGCCGACCCCTTCTTCATCTTCCACAAGTCGGAAGTTAAGGGCATCCTCGCCGAGGCCATCGAGACGCTCCCCAAGAAGGAGCGGCTGGTGATCTCCCTCTACTACTTCGACGAGCTGACGATGAAGGAGATCGGCAAGGTGCTGGGGGTGAACGAGTCGCGCGTGTCGCAACTGCACACCAAGGCGATGCTCCGCCTGCGCACGAAGCTCCGCAAGATGAACAACGACTAGGCGCAAAGGCCAGGTATGGAAAAAGTATTGTCGCAAGACGAAATCAACGCGCTGTTCTCGGCCATGTCGTCGGACGACTCGCCCTTGTCGGGAGACTCCGCCGCCGCGCCCCAGGGGACGCCTGCGACGGCGACGGCGGCGACGCCCGAGGCGCCTGCGGAGAAGCGCGCGCCGGAGCGGAAGATCGCGATCTACGACTTCCACCACGCCGACCGCATCTCCCAAGACCAGATGCGCTCGCTGCACATGTTGCATGAGGCGTTCGGCCGCAACTTCGCCGCATCGCTTTCGGCGTACCTGCGCGCATTCGTGGACGTGAGCCTGAAGTCCATCGAGCAGGTCTCCTACGCGGACTTCATCAAGCCGCTGCCCGACCCGACGCTGTTCACCAGCATCGCCATGCGCCCCTTGGACGGCAACATGGCCCTGGAGCTGAACCCGTCGCTGGTGTTCCCCATGATCGACATGATCCTGGGCGGCCCGGGCTGCACCTTGGCGGAGAACCGCAACCTGACCGAGATCGAGCTGAACATCATCGAAGGGGTGGTCAAGCTGGCGATGCGCGACCTGCGCGAGGCGTGGCACGCGATCACGGACTTCGACTTCGTCCTGGACGGGAAGGGGACCAAGCCGCAGATGTTCCAGATCGTGTCCACCTCCGAGACGGTCATCGCGATCTCGCTCGAGCTGAAGATCGGCGATTTCTCCGGGCTTATGAACCTGTGCATCCCCTCGCGCGTGCTCAAGCTCCTGCGCAGCAAGTTCGACCAGCAGTGGCAGTCGCGGCGGCACAAGTCCACGGAGAACGAGGCGGAGCGGATCATGCAACTGATCACCGCCATCCCCGTCGCGGTGAGCGGCGAGATCAAGGATTGCAGCCTGACCGTGAACGAGTTGCTGAAGGTCGCCGCCGGAGACGTCATCGAGCTGGATCAGCGCATCGGCGACCCGATCCGCGTGTGCGTCGGCGGCATCGAGAAGTACATGGGGCGGATCGTGCAACGCCGGGGCAAGATCGCCATCGAGGTGCAGGACGCGGTCGGCGCCTGAAACGGGCGGCGCGCGCCGTTTTACAGTTGTTTGCAAGGAGGGAGCGGGAACATGGACGGAGTGACGACGGACGCGGCGGCGGGTGCGCCGCAAGAAGGGGTGCTGGCGACGCAGGCGGGCATGAACGCCAACTTGGACCTGTTGCTGGACGTGGAGCTCCCGGTCAGCATCGCGTTCGGGCACGCGGAGATGACGTTGAAGGATGTCGTCAAGCTGGGCACGGGGGCGGTCATCGAGCTGAACAAGTCGGTCAACGACCCTGTCACCATCATCGTCAACCAAAAGCCCATCGCGCGCGGCGAGGTCGTCATGGTCGATGGCAACTACGGCGTCAGGGTGCTGGAAGTGGAGAGCACGGCGGATCGCATCCGCTCGTTAGGATAGGGGGCGGGACGGAGACCATGCTAGAAACAGGCGAACAACCATCGTCGGAAGCGCAGGCTGGCGCGCTCCTACTCATGCCGTCCGCATCCGGGGCGTTGCGGGAGGATGTGGACGCGCTCGTCCGCGATGTGAAGGATCTGCCGCCGATGCCGGCGGTGATCATGCGGGCGATGGAGGCTGTCCAGAACCCCGACGTCCCCATCATGACCCTGCAACGGTTGATCTCGCAAGACCAGGCGCTCTCGGCGAAGATATTGAAGATCGTCAATTCGGCGATGTACTCGCTCCGCTGCGAGGTCTCGACCGTCTCCCACGCCGTCTCGGTGCTGGGGGTCAACACCGTCAAGGCCGTGGTCATGGCGGCGTCGGTCGAGTGGATATTCCACACCGCCAAGGATCTCGGCCAGAAGCTGATGGCGGAGCATTCCTGGGGGACGGCGTTGGCGGCGCGGGCGATAGCCCGGCGCATACGCTACGAGAACGTCGAGGAGGCGCTGATCGCCGGGCTGATGCACGACATCGGCAAGCCGGTGATGATGAAGAACCTGCGCGACCGCTACGAGACGATCCTGGGGGAGGTCTACGCCAACCGCGCCGACTTCCACGGGCAGGAGATGGCGATCTTCGGCTTCTCGCACGCACATGTCGGCTCGTTGCTCGCCAGGCGCTGGAACTTCCCGCCGCAACTGGTCCAGACCGTCCTTTACCACCACGCGCCCGAAGCCGCCCCCGAATACGCGCAGTTGGCGAACATCGTCAACCTCGGCAACCTCCTGATGGTGAAGATGGGGATCGGGTTCGAGAAGAACGGCGAGCTGCTGCCGGAATCGACGCCTGCGGCCGTGGCGTTGAACCTGGACGAGGCCGACCTGCGGGAGGTGTCTGTGGAAGTCGAGACGATGCTGGAGGCGACGACCGCGCTGCGCAAATAGCCTCGGCCGCCGACGGGCGTCGGAGGCCGGATTCTGGGAGATGACGCGATGCTGGACTGGATTCTGTTTGCCGTGTTGGCGGCCTCGGGCGCCGCCATCGTCCACAACGCCGCGAAGAAGAAGCTGCAACGCCGCATCGAGGCGTTGGAGCGCGACCTCGAGCTATACACCGACGTGGTCTCCAAGATGGCGCAGGTGCAGGCGAAGACCTTCGAGAAGTTCTCCGTCCAGTTCGACGAGTTGGAGGGGCGCATCCTCGACCTCGGCGTCCCGTCCCCCATCCCTGACATGCCTTTGGAAAAAAGACACCAGGTGCTCTCGCTGGCGCGCCAAGGGGTCGCGTTGGAGGACATCGTCAAGCGCGTCAAGGCGCCCGTCGGCGAGGCGGAGCTGCTCTTGAACCTGCGCAAGTACAGAAGCGGCGTCCCCGGCGGCGCCTATGCGGCGGAGGCTGTCGCGCCCCCTGCGTGAGCCGCCCTGCGGCTTTGAAGTGGCGTCGGCGTCCCGGCCGCGGCCTCCCCTCAATCGATGCGTCCGCGCGCCTGGACGTTGTTTCCCACCGCCGGTAGGCATTTCCTGACAGTTTCCGGCGGCGACGCGCCAGATTTTTGGCGGTCGCCCGTTCGGAAAGGCGTCACGGCGCGTTCCAACGGACTGCGGGCGTCCGCCGAACACGCCGCCTTGCGCCCAAAAACGGCTGCGGCGACGCCGTCCCACCTTGCAAATGGATGTTTTTCGCGTTTCCAAGCCCCCCCTGCGAATAATTGGCACGCAAGTTGCATAGTGATGTGGGTCACATTTTTGATGGAAACAAGTCGGAGACTTGGAAAGGAATTGCGGTGAACAGCGGAATCTACACAGCCTACTCGGGAATGAAAGCCAGGTCGGAGGAGCTGGACATCGCGGCGAACAACCTGGCGAACATCAACACCACGGGGTTCAAGGCGGACAGGGCTTTCGGCAGCCTCCTGAGGGACACGCTTTCCGATTCCGGCGCCCCGGAAGGGCTGGGTCTCGCGGTCAACCGCGAGGTGCGCACCGACAAAGCCATCGACTTCTCCGACGGCGTGGCGCTCCCCACGGGACGGGAGCTTGACGTCGCCGTCCGCGACGGCGGTTTCTTGACGGTCTCGACCCCTCGCGGCGTCCGCTACACGCGCGACGGCAACCTTTACCAAGACTCCGGCGGGGTGTTGCGCACCGCCGACGGCAACCCCGTCCTGGGCGCCTCGGGCGGCCCCATCACGCTCGCGCAGGGGCGCGTCCACATCTCCGACGAAGGCGGCGTGTACCTGGACGGCGAGGAGGTTGACCGGCTCAAGGTGGTCGAGTTCCCCGACCTTTCGCAGGTTGAAAAGGAGGGCGAGTCGCTCTTCGTCAACAACGGCGAAGCCGAGCCGAAGTCCAAGACCGGCATGGTCGTGCGCGTGGGGTATCTGGAGCGGTCGAACGTCAACGCCGTCCGCTCCGTGGTCGAGATGGTCGGCATCCTGCGCCACTTCGAGGCGATACAGAAAAGCCTCAACTACGAGGCGAACGACATGGACGCCAAAGTCATCGAGAAGCTGGGAAGCTGACGGCGCGCGACTCGGAACAGGGGATTGGAAGCATGATGGATTGGAACCAGACAACCGGGAGGACACACGAACTATGCTGAGGGCCATGTACACAGCGGCGACGGGGATGCAGGCGCAGGAGCTGAACATCGACACCATCGCCCACAACCTCGCGAACATCAACACCACCGGGTTCAAGTCCCGGCGCGCGGAGTTCCACGACCTGGTCTACCAGAACATGCGCCAGGCGGGGGTGTCCGCCACCGCGACCACCGAGATCCCGGTGTCGTTGCAGGTGGGGCTGGGCACGCGCCCGGTGGCGACCGAGATGAACTTGAAGCAGGGCGACTTCATGTCCACGGGCAGCTCCCTGGACATGGTCATCCGGGGGCAGGGGTTCTTCCAAATCCGCAAGTCGGACGGGGAGATCGCCTACACCCGCAACGGGAACTTCCACCTGAACAGCGAGGGGAACATCGTCACCTCGGAGGGGGACCTGCTCGACCCGCAGATCACCATCCCGGAGGATCAGACGGACATCTACATCGGCGCCGACGGCATCGTGTCGGTCACCACCGCAGGGCAGACCACGCCGCAGCAGGTGGGGCAGATACAGTTGGCGACCTTCCAGAACCCGGTGGGGCTGGAGAGCGTCGGGGACAGCATGTTCCTGCAAACCGAGGCTTCGGGCGAGCCGATCACAGGCACCCCTGGCGACAACGGGCTGGGCACGCTGCTCTCGGGCTATGTCGAGCAGTCCAACGTCAGCGTCGTGGAGGAGATGGTGGCGATGATCGTCAGCCAGCGCGCCTACGAGGCAAACTCCAAGGTCATCAGCACGGCGGACGACATGTTCTCGACGGGCAACAACATCGTCCGGTAAGGCCGGGCGAGGCGGAATCGGGGCGCGGCTCGCCGCGCCGTCCATGTACACGGATTTCGGGCGGGACCCGTCCTGCGGGCCCCACCCCTTTGCAGACAAGGCGAATCGGTTTTCGGGAAACAATGAGACGAGCTTCGGATTCTCTCCTTATCCTACACACATACCCTTTCATGGCGTCGTCGTCTCTCCCGGCCCTGCTTTGCGGCGGAGTCGGGAGGATGATGCGCCATACCCCTTTTTTCTTCTCTCGTCTGGGGGAGGGTGCGTTTCGGCGCGCCATCCGTCAGATGTCAAGTCCGCTACGTAGTTTTTACCCCGCAAGGTTGGGTGAGGAGAGAATTCGCAGCTTGTCTTTTGTTTGCCGGCTCCTGCTGGCGTTGTTCCTGGCGGCCTCTGCGACGTCGGCGTCCCCTGCGGGCGGGGGCGCCTCCGCGCAAACCGCAGGCGTCCTCGCCGAGATCGCCGACGCCATCAAGGCGCAGGTCGCGGAGATGTCGCGGTGGCGGGGCGCCGACGTGCGCATAGAGCTTTCCCGCGAATTGAAGGGCGCCGACCTGCCCGCCGACGGCGAGGGTTTCCGCGTCGCGCAAGGGTTGAAGATCGGGCGTCGCAACATCCTCGCCCCCATAGAGGTGTTGCGGGACGGCAAGCCCGTGCGCTCGTTCTGGGCGCCCGCCACGGTCCACGTCAAGGCCGTCACGGTGCGGGCGGCGCGCAGGATAGCCGCCGGCGAGACCGTGACCGTGGGGCATGTCGAGGAAACCGTCATGGAGACGACCGACCTGGGGGCGGATTGGGCGGGCGACGCCGAAGAGGTCGTCGGCAAGACGGCGCGCCACGCCTTCGCCGCCGGAGACCCGTTGCCGGCGGATGCGTTCGCGGCGCCCGTGCTGGTCAAGCGCGGCGACACCGTGGGATTGCGCCTGGAAAGGGGCGGCGTCGTGATCGAGTCCACGGCCAAGGCGCTGGACGACGGGCGGCTGGACGACCTCATACGGGTCAAGAACATCGCCTCCTCGGCGGTGGTGCGCGCCAAGGTGACCGGACGCGACGCCGTGGCGGTGCCGTAAGGGATGCGTCGGGCGACGGACGGGGGGGCGCCCCCCCGCCGCCTGTCCCGAGCCAAAGAGGGAAGAAGACATGAGACGTTTCACCTATCGGGGTTCCGAGGGCTTGATACTCCTTGCCGGTTTGCTGGCCGCGGGGGGCGCGTTCGCGTTCACCGGCTGCAAGCAGGCGCGCGTCGCCGACCCGACCGGCATCGAGGAATACCGCGCGGAGGCGAAGCTGGCGTCGGTCGCGTCGGGCGACGGCACCGGCTCGCTCTGGACCGGCACCGGCCAGCACTCCAACCTCTTCCGCGACATGAAGGCGCGCTACGTCAACGACGTGGTGACCATCCAAGTCTCGGAATCGACGCAGGCGACCGCCTCCGCCGACGCCTCGGCCTCGCGTTCGGCGAGCATGTCCAACGGCATCGACAGCCTGGTCGGCCTGCAAGGCAGGATCAAGGAGCTGCCGTCGCTGGTCTCCGGCGAGGGCGAGACCAAGTTCGACGGGCAGGGCTCCACCAGCCGGGCGACGAAGATACAGACCACGATGACCGCGCGCGTCACCGACGTGCTGCCCAACGGCTACCTGGTCGTCGAGGGCAGGCGCGAGATCCGGGTCAACAACGAGAACCAGTCCATCGTGCTCGCAGGCATCGTCCGCCCCAACGACATCGACAAGAACAACGTGGTGGCGTCCTCGGCAGTGGCGCAGATGTCGATGCGCGTCGAAGGGAAGGGAAGCGTCAGCCAGCCGCTGAAGCCAGGCTGGCTTTACAAGATACTGAACGGCGTCCTGCCGTTCTAGCCGCTGCGCCAAGCCGACGTCTGGCGCAGGCTCGCCCTCTGGCGGCAAACGGCGGGTTTGCCTCAGGGGCGCAGGCGGGGGCTTCAGGAGTGAGGGGGGAGATGGTGCGAACAGGTAGGGTTGCCCTTGGCGTGGCGTTGGCGTTCTGCGCCCTGTGCGGGATGCAAGGCTTGGCCGTCGCGGCGAGCCGCATCAAGGATGTCGCCGCGTTCGAGGGGGTGCGCGACAACCAGCTTTTCGGCTACGGCCTGGTCGTCGGCCTGAACGGCACGGGCGACCGCAGCCAGACATACTTCTCCACGCAGACCCTCGCCAACATGCTCGAACGGAGCGGCATCACCATCGACGCCGACCGGATGCGCGTCAAGAACATCGCCGCCGTCATGGTCACCGCGACCCTGCCGCCGTTTGCGCGCCATGGGAGCCGCATCGACGTGACCGTCAGCTCCCTGGGCGACGCGCAGAGCCTGCAGGGCGGGGTGCTGATCATGACGCCGCTACAGGCCGCCGACAGCCAGGTCTACGCGACGGCGCAGGGGCAGATCGTGCTCGGCGGCTACAGCGCCGGCGGCAACAACGCCCGTTCCCAGACCAACCACCCGACCGTGGGGCGCATCGCCAACGGCGCGTTGGTCGAGAAAGAGGTGCCGGTCTCGCTCGCGGGCAGGCGGCAGTTGAACCTGGTGCTGCACCACAACGACTTCACCTCGGCGAGCCGCGCCGTGCGGGCGATCAACGACGCCTGGGGCTCCGGCATCGCCAGGGCGGTCGATGGCGCCACCATCACCGTCGAGGTGCCGTTGGACTACGCGAACCGCCTGGTCGAGTTCATGTCGGTGATCGAGAACGCGCGCCTGGACGTGGACGCCGTCGCCAAGGTGGTGCTCAACGAGAGGACGGGGACCGTCGTCATGGGCAAGGACGTGCGCATCTCGGAGGTATCCATCATCCACGGCGGGCTGTCGCTGCAGGTCGGGACGATTTTCAACGTCGTGCAACCCAACGCCTTCTCGCCGGGTGACACCGCCATCGTCCCCGAGGAGAGCGTCAGCGTCGCCGAGGAGAAGGGGAAGACCGCGACCATCCGCGAGGGGGCGAGCGTGGAGGAGGTGGTGCGGGCGTTGAACGACATCGGCGCAGGCCCCCGCGACGTGATCGCGATCATCGAGGCGATCAAGGCGCAGGGGGCGTTGCAGGCGGAGTTGGAGATAATCTAGGGAACCTCTTTTCGACCTGCGTCTGCGAGGTTTTCAGAGGCGCCCTCCAGGAGGATCCGCAATGATGAACGAGACCGTATTTCACCTGCCTGGCCTGGAAGTCGCCAAGGCGATGCCGTCGGGCACGGCTGCGGGCGTCCCTCGCCAGGGGCAGGACGACGCCGCGCTGAAGAAGGCGGCGCGGGATTTCGAGGCCGTCTTCATCAACCAGTTGCTGAAGGTGATGCGCGAGACCATCGAGGAGTCCGGCGAAGGCGGCTTGGGCAAAGGCATCTATACGGAGCTTTTCGACCAGGAGATCGCGGTCAGCATGGCGGAGCGCGGTGCCTTGGGCATCGGCGACCTCATCTACAAAAGCTTGTCGGAAAAGGAGCGGGGCGAAGGCGTCGGGCGCGCCCCCGCCCTGTCGCCTTCGGTCGCACGCCCCCGCCCCGCGCATCGCGCGCACGCCGAGGCGGACGGGCCCGCCCCTGAAACCGCGGTCGAAGCCGGACCCCGCCTGTACGGGGAGGGCGCCTCGGCGCAAGGGGCGCAAAAGGCGTCCGACCCGCAAGACATATCCGACATGATGTTGCCGGTGCACGCCCCGATCAGCTCCGCTTTCGGGGTGAGGCGCGACCCCTTCACCGGCAAATCGCGGTTCCACAAAGGCGTGGACATCGCCGCCCCCGCCGGCACCCCCGTAGTCGCGGCGCTGCCGGGCAAGGTGGTCGCCGCAGGCAACGAAGGCGGCTACGGCAACACGGTCATGGTGGAGCACGAGGACGGCCTGCGCACCCGTTACGCGCATCTGTCGTCCATCAACGTCAAGGTCGGCGACAGGGTGACATCCGAGGACACCTTGGGGACGGTCGGCAGCACAGGCCGCTCGACCGGCGCCCACCTGCATTTCGAAGTGCTCCGGCATGGCAAGCCCGTGAACCCCCTCCTGAGCGCCAAGTAAGGGGATCCGTCCCGGCGACGCTACCAGATGCCGCCCGACCAGAGCAGCCCCAGGAACTCCCGCCAAGGCAGGATCTCGACGCCGTCGCCGGTCGTGTCCGCGCACGGGGCGCGGCAGACCAGGATGGAGCGGCGGGGATGGAATTCCCCGCGGTGCGACCGCAACCCCTTCAGCCGGTCGCTCGTCGCCGTCTCCGCGTCGGTCACGTCCAGCGCCACGTCGTTGTCGCCCAGGACGAAGTCGATCCCGACGCCTCCGGCGGTCTGCCACCACGACAGCCCCCCCGCGCGCCGCGCATAGGCGGCGTAGGCGCGCAACTCCATGAAGATGAAGTGCCCGAACGCCGCGCCATGCTCCGGCGAGCCTGCGGCGAGCCCCCCCCTGTGCAGCAGTTCGTTCGCGAAGCCCACGTCGAAAAGGTAGAAGCGCGGGGCGCCGATGACGCGCCGCCGCGCGCCTTTGGTCCATGCCGGCACCCACACGCCGACGAGCGTGTCGGAGAGCAGCCCGAAATAGGAGGCGACGGTCTTGGCGCTCACGCCGCACTCGCGGCCGATGACGGCGTAATTGACTATGTCGCCGTTTGCCAGCGCCGCCATCTCCAGGAAGCGTTGGAATGCGGCGGGATTGCGCACCTGCCCCTCGGCGAGCGCCTCCTCCCGCAGATAGTCCCCCGCGTAGGCGCCGAGCGCCGCGCGGGCGGCATCCTGCGACTCCGCCAGGTAGTGCGGCGGCAACAGCCCCCGGTTGAGCGCACGGGCCAGGGAGATGTCGGAGAAACCGGGGATCTCGGCGCTGGTCAGCGGCAACAGCTCCCGGCGCAGGGCGCGCCCCCCCAGCCCTCCGGGGATGCCGCCGCCGCCGCGCGCCAACCGGCGCGGGTTCTCGCCGACGAGGATGAAGCGGAGCCCTTTCTCGGCTATGAGGCGGTGGATCACCCCGAGGAGCCCGGGGAGCTTGTGTATCCCGTCCACTATGACCGGCGGCGCGGACTGGTTCGCCTCCGCCCCGCCGTCCACCGTCCGGCCGGCGCATTCCTCGGACAAGATCGCGGGACGGGCGCCCAGGCGGCGAAACTCCGCCGCGGAATGCAGGTCGTAGTAAGGCGCGTCGGGGAACGTCTGGCGCAACAGGGCGCTCTTGCCCGTGTGGCGCGCCCCCCAGAGGAAGAAGGAGTGCCGGAATGCGGTCAAGCTCCGGGCGAGTCTGCGTTCAAGCATGGCGCCTCGTTTCCATATACGCCCCTCGGAACCTCGCGGACGTCGCGTCGGCATTTGTTCCGCCGTCTCGACACATGTTTTTGCGCATCGGCGTCGCTCCCCTCCGTGCTCGCCTTGCCTGTGGGGTTTAGGCGGCATCGTCATGATAAACGGAAATCGAATTTCCGTTTATCAGCATAATCGGGGGCGGAGGTTCCGTCTAGCGCGATTTCACAGAAATTTCGCAAAACAGGGACGGCCGGAAGGGGAACCCGCCTCACCAGCGGCGCGGCGTCAGGGGGATGGCGGCGGCGTGGCGCGGCGCGAAGGGCGCAGGGGGATGCGGGACGTTCACTCCCACTCTATCGTGCAAGACCGCCTGATCTCCGGGAAGGTGTTCAAGAACTGCTCCAATTGAGCCTTCGCACTTTCCCGCGCCTCGGCGGGCAGGCCGCTGTTCGCCGCCTTCGCCTCCATGTCCTTCTGCTTCGACTGGAAGAGCCTTGTGAAGTCCTCGATGTGGTTCGGGTTGAAGATCGTGTCGATGTTGAACAGGATCTTGATGGAGTCGTTGACCAGCGTGTGGGAGATCACCTGTGCCTCCGGCAGTTTGATGCGGACGGCGTGCCCAGTCTGGGAGACCTCGATCTTGCGCCCGTCCACGCCTATTTTCATCACGCCGTCGTACTGCACCCCGAAGTAAGACTTCGTAAGGGGCAGCTCGAACCCGCCGAACTTCTTCACGTCCTCCGCATAGATCAGGTTGGTGTAGCGGTAGGTCAGGGACGCGATCTCGAACCCCCGCAGGACGTCCTCGGCGAGCAGTGCGTCGCCGGAGCGCTCGACCTCCTTGATCTCGATGTCGTATTTGGACAAAAGCAACGGCGCCATAACGGCGACCGCTCCCGCCAGCGCCACGACGAGGATCGCGACGCCGACCTTCCATCCGATTCGTCCTGTCATCGTCCAGCCCCTTTCCCCTTCCATCCCCTCCCAAGTCTGATGGAACCCTAACGCCAGCGAGTTTTGGATAGAAACTCAGGATGTCCGTATTTCTATCAGCCCCGCAATCGCCTCCGCATGCGTCATCTCCTTTTCCTGCTTGAGGGGGGTGATCTGGGCGACGGGCCTGCCCCGTTTGGTGATGATAGAGTCTGCGCCGCCGGTCTCCACGTCCTCGATGATCCGGGAAAATTGGGTTTTGACCTCAAAGGCGCCGACAGCCCGTGGCATACGCTCCTCCTGGCGACTAGTCTGCCGAGCCGGTCTGTTCTTGTCAAGCTCCGAGTTGTTGCCGTCTTTGCCCCGTCTTTGCCCGTCTTTTGCCGTCTTTACGCAGGACAGGATGGGCACGGCGGTTTGCCGCACCACAGTGGTCGTCGTGCCGACGGGACGTTTTTCCAGGGGAAATACGGCGTGGGCAAGAAATTCCCCTAATGGAAAAATTTTCCCGGTCGATATGCTGGTCGTCTGACAAAACAAAAGGCGGCGGCCCAGGGAACGGATCCCCGGACGCCACCCGGTTCCGACAGCCGACGGTGGCGGGCGGGACCGTCTTACGCACAATCGAATTCAAGGAGGAATTCACCATGGGCTCTTTCAGCATCCTCAACAA
>JAISUT010000021.1 GCA_031271905.1 Acidobacteriota bacterium | reverse complement strand
GGCAGAGCTTCTCGCGCGTGGGAATGCCCGGCGACAACGCATGGTCGGAGAGCTTCTTCGCCACGTTGAAGAAGGAGCTGACCCACTGGCGGCATTACGAGACGAGGGAATCGGTCCGGGCGGCGGTGTTCGAGTACGTGCACTGCTTCTACAACGCGACGCGGACGCAGCGGGGGCTGGGCTACATGTCCCCCCGCGAGCGTTTCGAGTCGTCGCGCCGGACGGGCGGGCAGGCGGGACAAGGGGAAATGGCGGCATGAGCGGGGTGCGGGGCGGGCGAAATCCGCCGCGCCTGCGGCCTTCGGCCTTCGGCGCGGCGGATTTCGCCAAAGCGTCGGTGCCCCGCCCGACATCGGTCGAAACGCCGCATGAACAAAACGGAGGCAGGTTGTTGCTTAGCAAATTGTCTATAAAAAGGTTGAACTCCCAGCTGGGTGCAGTGCGCGCCGACGGTCGCAGGGGATTACCCTGTCACGGTGAAGGCGACGGCGGATCCGGCGTTGGCGCGGACTGTGACGCTGAAGGCGTACCGTCTGGGCGTTGCGCCCGAGGTGGCGACGGTGGCGGTCGAGGAGACGACGGTGTTCACGGTGACGAAGGAGAACACGGACTTCACGTTGAAGCCGCTTTATTCTGGTCTGGCGTGCTCCGTGAGCGGCGACAACATAGAGTGCGTAGGGGTGGAGGTTGGGACGTTCACGGTGACGGTGTTGCCGACGGCGAACGCGACGTATGGGAAGACGGTGACGGTGACGGTGACGCCGAGGACGCTGGCGCTGGAGGACAGCGCGGACTACGACCTCCCGACGATGATGGTGGGCGAGGCGGTGGCACCCGTGACGGTGGCGGCGGCGACCGGCGGCGTCGCACCGTACACGTACAGCGCGACAGGGCTTCCCGATGGGCTGGCGTTCAACGCGGCTACGCGGCAGATAACGGGGACGCCGACGACGGTGGCGTCAGCCGGGACGGCGCGGGTGGCGGTGACGGACTATGCCGGGAACTCCGCGTCGATCGAGGTCGGCTACGGCGCGGTGGTTCCGGCGCTGGTTCTGGCGGACAACGCGAGTTACGACATCCCGGAGATGGTTAGTGGCGAGGCGATAGCGCCTGTGACGGTGGCGGCGGCGACCGGCGGCGTCGCACCGTACACGTACAGCGCGACAGGGCTTCCCGATGGGCTCGATATAGACTATGATAGTGGCAAAATAAGGGGGACGCCGACGGCGGCGGTGGCGGCGGCCGGGACGGCGACGGTGAGTGTGAGGGACCAGACTGGGCACGTTGCGTCGATTACGGTCGATTACGGGGCGGTGACGTTGGTGAGGATGGTGCCGGTGGCTGGCGGGATGTTCACGATGGGGTGCACCGCTGAGCAGGGGAGCGATTGCGCTGCCAATGAATCCCCGACGCACTCGGTGACGTTGAGCGACTTCTCCATAGGGAAGTACGAGGTGAAACAGGGGCAATGGGTGGCGGTGATGGGGAGCAACCCGTCTTCTGTTGGTGCGGGCAGTATCGTCAGTATTGTGAGTTGGGACGAGGTAGTGGGGACGAGCGGAGGATCCTGCAGGACGACGAAGGGCGTCACCTACTATGCGAACGGATTCATCTGCAAGTTGAACCAACTGGAGGCTGCGGCGGGGACGGGTCGCGTGTACCGTCTGCCGACGGAGGCTGAGTGGGAGTACGCGGCGCGCGGAGGCGCGTGGAGCGCCGGGTACAAGTACAGCGGGAGCAACATCGTCGGCGACGTGGCGTGGTACTCAGGCAACGGCGGCGGCGTCCCGGTGGGAACAGGGGCGAAGGTTGGGAACGAGCTGGGTATCCACGACATGAGCGGGAACGTGTATGAGTGGGTGGGCGACCGGTATGGTAATTACTCCAACGGCGCGCAGACCAACCCCACGGGGCCTAGCTCGGGCTCGTATCGCGTAATCCGGGGCGGGTCTATTTCCGACCCTGCGACGTCCATGCGGGTGTCGCATCGTGGGTACCAGGCACCCGACGATAATGGTAGTAGATTGGTTGGTTTCCGCCTGGCCTTAGACCAGTAAGCGGAGCCCCGCCTTGCGGCGGCTCTCCGCCGCACAACCGCGAAGCGGTTACGCAACGAAGCCCAGGGTTGGGCGCGCGAAGCGCGGTCAACCCTGGGTGGCGGTCAAAATAAATTCCCAACCCCGAAGGGGGTGCGCCCTGTCCCCGAACGGTCGTCCTCGGCGCAACCCTTACGGGGTTGGATCCTTTTCCATCCCCCGTCCCCAGGGTAGGCGACGCTTCGCGTCCGCCAACCCTGGGCTTTGTGACGAAGCCCCGTCGGGGCTTCTGCAACCGCTTCACGGTTGCTGGCGGGGCTTCGCCCCACATATCGCGCCACAACGATTATGCAAGGTCGCGCCCGTGCGACATCGCCCTTGATCCCGTCCCGCCTGACGCGGCGGGGTGCCGCATCTTGCCAATCGGCGCGTTTTGTGGTTATATCCTTTCCGTGCGACGCATCCCCCTTCACCTGACGATCCTGCTCGGCATCGCGTTTATCACGCTGTTCCTGCGCCTCGGCGCCCTGCCCCTGACGGGCGCGGACGAACCGCGCTATGCGCGCGTCGCCGAGGAGATGCGCGGCGGCGGCGGGTGGGTCACGCCGACGCTCCAGGGCGAGCCCTGGCTGGAAAAGCCGCCGCTCTACTATTGGCTCGCCCAGCCGTTTTACGCCGCCTTCGACAGCCCGGAGGTGGCGGCGCGCGCCGGGAGCGCCGTTTGCGCGCTCGCCACCGCCCTCGCGGTCTACTGGGCGGGTTGCGCGCTCTGGACGCCGACGGCGGGCTTCGTCGGCGCGGCGATGCTCCTTTCGACGCTCGGCGTCGCCGGGTTCGGGCGCAGCGCCACCACCGACATGCCCTTCACCTGCTTCCTGACGCTGGCTCTGGCGACCTTGGCGGTCGCGACGGAGAAGGATGTCGGGTGGGGGGTGTTGGCGGCATATGTGCCCCTAGGGCTTGCCGTGCTGGGGAAGGGGCCGGTCGCCGTCGTCCTCGCCCTCGGCGTGGGCGTCGTCTGCTGGCTCCTCGACGAGACGGGCGATGGCGGGCGGGGCGGCGTGTTGCGCCGCTGGCGCCCGCTTTTGGGGTTGCCGCTCGCGGCGCTGGTGGCGCTCCCCTGGTTCTGGCTGGCGTTCCGCGAAAACGGCTACGCCTTCGTCGCCACGTTTTTCATCAACCACAACCTGGCGCGCTACGCCACCGGCGTCCATCACCACGCACAGCCCTTCTATTACTACCTGCCCGTGATGTTCGCGCTCGCCTTCCCTTGGAGCGGCTGGCTGCCGGTGTTCTGCCCGCAGTCGCTCCAGGCGGTCAAAGACGGCTTGCGCCGCTGGCGGGCGTGGCGGCCCGCGACGGTCTTCGTCGCCGCCTGGCTCCTCTTCCCGGTGGCGTTCTTCTCCCTCTCCGGCTCCAAGCTGCCGGGGTACGTCCTGCCGTCGCTGCCGCCGCTGGCGCTGCTCGTGGGGGCGCGCCTGGGGCGCGCGGCCGGGGGGTGCCGCCCCCTGCCCCGCCTCCGCGCCGCGCTGTGGCTGCACTTGGCGCTTTCCTTGGGGATGGCGGTCGCCGCGCCGGTGTTCTTCCAGAAAGATTACGGCGGCCGGGTCGGGGTCGGGCTGGGGATTGCGGCGGCGGCGCTCACGCCCGCGCTCGCCGCCTTCGCCTTCGGCAGGCGGGGGAACCTCCCTGCGGCGGTGTGGGCGACCGTCGTCCAGGGGACGGCGCTGGTGGCGGCGGTGGCGCTGTTCGCCTTCCCGGCGCTGGGCGAACGACACTCCACGCGCGCCATCGCGCGCCAGGCGCTGGCGGAGCGGACGGCGGGGGAGCCGGTCGCCATGTACCGCGCCTTCCACCACACGTTCCCATACTACACCGGCTACCTTGCGGAGACGCGCCTGGACGACGAAGGCGCCTTGCGCCGCTTCGCGGCGGAACACCCGTCGTTCCTGGTCTTGACGAAGGAGGCGGGGGCGCGGGAGTTGGAGGGGGCCGGGGGGTTCTCCACGCGGCGGCTATGCCGGCAAGGCGGTTTCCTCCTCCTCCGGGTGGCGGGGCGGGGCGGCCGCGCCGCCGCGGATTGACGCCGCACGGGCCCCTTTCGCCGTTTTCCCCGTTTTCCCGCAATCTTGGGTTGCTTTTTCCCGGGCATGGCTTCAACATTTTTGTTTCTGCAAATCAGAAACCTGCGGAGACGAATCAATGCTCAGACTGTACAACACACTCAGCAATACTGAGGAAGACTTCCACCCCATCGAGGAGGGCGCCGTCAAGTTCTACGCCTGCGGCCCGACGGTCTACAACTACGCCCACATCGGCAACTTCCGCACCTTCGCGTTCAAAGACCTCCTGTGCAAGTACCTGAGGTACGGCGGCTACCGCGTCACGCAGGTCATGAACATCACCGACGTGGACGACAAGACCATCCAGAACGCCCGCGCCCAGGGGATGACGCTGAAGGATTACACCGCGAAGTACACCGAGGCGTTCCTCGCCGACTGCAAGACCCTGCGCATAGACCCGCCCGACATCATGCCGCGCGCGACCGAGCACATCGACGAGATGGTGGCGCTCATCAAGACGCTGGACGCCAAGGGCTTCACCTACCGCAAGGACGGCTCCGTCTATTTCGACATCGCCAAGTTCCAGGGGTACGGCAAGCTGAGCAAGGCCGATTTCAGCGGGGCGCAGACGGGTGTGCGCGTGGACGCCGACCAGTACGACAAGGCCAACTCGCGCGACTTCGTGCTGTGGAAGGCGCCCAAGGAGGGGGAGGACTTCTGGGAGACCGAGATCGGCCCGGGCCGCCCCGGCTGGCACATCGAGTGCTCCGCCATGAGCATGAAGTACCTCGGCGAGACCTTCGACATCCACGTCGGCGGCATCGACCTGGTCTTCCCGCACCACGAGAACGAGATCGCGCAGAGCGAGTGCGCCACCGGCAAGCCGTTCGTCCGCTACTGGGTGCATCCCGAATTCCTGGTCGTCGGGGGGGACAAGATGTCCAAGTCGCTCGGCAACATCTCCACGTTGCGCGACCTCCTCGCCGAAGGCCATACGCCGGAGGCCGTCCGCTACCTGCTGCTGTCGGTGCATTACCGCAAGCAGCTCAATTTCACCACCGACGGTCTGCGCGCGGCGCAGGCGTCGCTCCAGCGCCTGGAGGACTTCGTCCTGCGCGCCAAGGAGAAGAAGCGGTCGTCGGATGGGTCCGAGGCCGCCCCCTCCGGGGATTTCGCGGCGGAGGTCTCCGCCGCCCGCGCGAAGTTCCGCGAGGCGATGGACGCCGACATCAACGCCTCGGCGGCGCTGGCGGCGGTGTTCGACTTCGTCCACTACGCCTACCAGAAGGACGGGCGCGGGGAGTTCGGCGCGGGGGAGGCGGGCGCCGCGCTGGCGTTTGTCGAGGAGGTCGACTCGGTCTTCTGCATCTTGCGCGCGCAGCCGGAACTGCTGGATGAGGAAATCGCCGCGCAGATCGAGGCGCGTCAGGCGGCGCGCAAGCGGCGCGACTTCGCCGAGGCGGACCGCATCCGCCAGTGGCTGCTCGACCAGGGCATCCAGCTCGAGGACACCCGCGAGGGCGTGCGCTGGAAGCGGATGTGACGGGGGAGGGGATGAAGGTCGCGACTTGGAACGTGAACGGCATCCGCGCCCGCGAGGCGCAGGTGCTGCAATGGCTCGCGGAGGAGGATCCCGACGTCGTCTGCCTGCAGGAGCTGAAAGCCGCGCGGGAGCAGGTGCCGGCGTCGCTGACGGCGTTGCCCGACTACTGGGGGTGCTGGCATGGCGAGCGCGCCTACTCCGGCGTGGCGTTGCTGCTGCACCGCCGCCTCGCGGCGGACGCCCCGTCGTTCGGGCACCCCGGCTTCGACTTCGAGACCCGCGTCGTCACGGCGCGGGTCGGCGAGGTCACCTACGCCTCCGTCTACGCGCCGAACGGCGGCAAGGACTTCGCCGCGAAGATCCGCTTTTTCGAGGAGATGGGGCGCCACCTCGCCGACCTGCGCGCCGCCGGGCGGGACGTCGTCCTGTGCGGCGACATGAACATCACGCGCGGCGACATCGACGTGCATCCGAAGGAGCGCAAGCCCGACGCCATCGGGCAGCGCCCCGAGGAGCGGGCGCTGTTCGAGCGGGTGCTCTCCGGCGGCGGCTTGACCGACGCAGGCCGCGCGCTCGCCCCCGACGACGACCGGATGTTCACCTGGTGGCCGCCGTGGCGCGGGATGCGGCAAAAGAACATCGGCTGGCGGCTGGACTACGTGCTGGCGAGCGGCGCGGCGGCGGCGCGCGTCAAGGGATGCGCGGTGCGCGCCGGGGTCGGCACCAGCGACCACGCCCCCGTCGTGGCGGAACTATAGGGCCGGCCCGCCGCGTCGCGTTGCGCAAACGGCGGGTCTCCGGGAAGGGGTGATATGAATTTGCGCCGATGCTTCCTTCTTCTGATGATCGTCGTCCCGGCGGCGCTGGCATTCCTCGGCATCCGCTCCGCGATGTCCCAAAGACGGGGCACCCCTGCGGGGAACGCCGAAAAAGCCGGGGACAAGCCGATCGCGCTTCCCGGGGACGAGGTCGGGGACTTGTTGCGCAAGTGGTACGCCGCCGGCACCGCCGCCGGCAACGTCGGCGACTACTACGACAACCGCGACGAGGGGCATTCCCAGCTCGACCTCGCCTCCTATCCCCAGTTGCAGCAGATCTCCTACACCGAGGATCAGGTCAAGGCCCGCGCCAACTGGGGGGCGCAGTCGCGGCTCATCGCCCCGGACGTCGTGTTCGGCAACTCGTCCACGTCCTTGTCCGCCGCCCAAGGGGGGAGCAACCCGCGCGGCTACTACGTGCGCCCCTCCGGCATCGTGTTCCTTTTCGGGGAGTACGTCCGCAACAACCTCTACATCTATCCCGAGCACCAGGACTACGACCCCGGGCACAACGGCTACGGCGACGGCTACGGCGACCTGTACCCCGCCAACACCCCGTACCTGATCATCTCCCAAGGGTCGTCGGGATCAGACCAGCCGTTCATGCGGGCGGTGCCGCGCACCCTCGCGGCGTTCCGCCCCGAGGTCAAACAGAAGTTGCGGCAGTCGGGGATGCTGTTCCCCGCCGTCCAGATGCTGCTGCGCCTCACCGGCAGGCAATTGGCGGGCGAGGGGGAGTACCTGACCGGCAAGGCGCACCCGCCGGTGTTCGATGGGGCGAACGTCAACGAGCGCAAGATGGTGGAGCTTGCGCACGCGATGACCGCCGACGACCTGCCGCCGATGGCGCAAATCCACGTCGCAAGGGAGGACGATCCCGTGTTGGGGCTCGATTATTTCGAGCCGGAGAAGACCGAAAGGCTCGGGGACACCCCCGCCGCCGTCGCCCGCGTCTTTCGCGGCACGGCGCGCACGCGGAAAGTCACCGTGGACGCCGGCAAAAGCAAAGACCTGGGCGGGAAGCCGGTCAAGTTCTTCTGGACGGTGCTGCAAGGGGACGCGAGCCGGATAAAGATCGAATACCGCAACCCGGAGCATTCCGTCGCCGAGGTCACGATCCCCTATTTCGACCGCTTCCCCGTCTCCGGGAAACCCGGCATGGAAACCAACCGCGTCGACATAGGGGTCTTCGTCCACAACGGCAAGTGGTATTCGCCGCCCGCGTTCCTGACCTTCTTCACGCTGGACAGCGAGGCCAGGACTTACGACGCCGACGGCAGGGTCGTCGATGTCGGCTACGGCGTCGGCACGGCGTCGGTGTCGGTCGCCGACTGGGCGGCGTTGCTGCGGATGCTGGGCGGCGAGGGCGCCGGTTGGCGGGAGCGGCTGCTGCGCGGCCGTTTCGACGCGGAGGAGCTGGCGGCGTTGCGGAAGGTGGCGGCGGAGTTCTCCAAGGCGGACGCCGCGGCCATCGCCGCGAGGACGGGGCTGGAGCGCGCCGAGGCGTCGAACCAGGCGGTCGATGCCGCCCGCAGGTCGTTCGAGGACGCCAAGGGCGTCGGGGAGCGCATCCTGCAAAGCAAGCTCCCGAAATCGGACGTGACCGTCGCGGCGCGGGTGCGGCAAGCCCTGGACGGCATCCTGCACGACGTGGGGTTCATGACGGCGAACGTCGGCACCTTGCAGCCGCTGCTCCAGTCGGCGGGCAGGGACGACCTGGCGGATTTCGACAGTTGCCGCGAAGCGCTGGTGCGCTCCGGCGTCCTTCGCAAATCCCCCGCGGGGGGCTTCGACCTGACCCCGGTCAGAGGGGGGGGCGCGCCTTTGGCGACTAGGCTGACCCGGTTTGAAAAGGGGGAGGTGGCGCGCCTGAACGCCTCGTTGCTCGCCCATGTCATCTACCCGCGCATCGTGCGCGACGAATGGCGCGCCAACTACGTGGACGCGCGCCTGGACACCCCGAAGGCGTGGCGCGACGTCTACCGCTACGCCCCCGACGGGACGATGCTCGGTTGGACGCGGTACTCCGAGGACGGCGTCCAGCGCTTCAACGCCGAGGGGTTGTTGTCGGTCGCCGAGGACGGTCGGGGGCGTTGCGTCAAAGCCATGCCGGTCAGCTACGAGAAGGTCGGCGGCGTCGTGAAGGCCGTCCCGACCCAGGAGGTCCGGGAATACTCCTACTCCGGCCCGGACGACTGGAAGGGCGTCTCGAAATCCTAGCGCCCCGCACCATCAAAAACTTTGCCGCCCCGATGGCGCGGATTTTCAACCGGGCTAGGCGAACATCTTGCCGGGGTTGAGGATGCCAAGCGGGTCGAGCGCCGCCTTGACGGCGCGCTGCACCGCCACGGAGACCGGGCCGAGCGCCTGCTCGAAGTAGGGGCGCTTCAGGACGCCGACGCCGTGCTCGCCCGAAAGCGTGCCGCCGACGGCGAGGGCGACGGCGAAGATCTCGCGCACCATCTCCTCCACCTTCGCCCACTGCCCCGCGTCGCGCTTGTCGAAGAGGATGTTCGGGTGGAGGTTGCCGTCGCCCGCGTGCCCGAAGATCACGATGGGGAGCCCGTGCTTCTGGCTGATCGCCCTGATCTTCTGCACCACTTCGGGAATCGCGCTGCGCGGCACGGTGATGTCCTCGCCCAGCTTGTTCGGCGCCTTGCGCGCCAGCGAGGGGGAGATGGAGCGCCGCGCCTTCCACAGCCCCGCCCGCTCCTCCTCGGTCTGCGCCACCTTCACCGTGCGCGCGCCGACGTTCCGGCAGATGCGCCCCGCGGCCTCCGCCTCGCGCGTCACGGTCGCCTCGTCCGCGCCGTCCGTCTCGATGATCAGCGACGCGGCGACGTCGGTCTCGAGCCCCAGGTGCATCGCCTCCTCGATGCAGGCGATGGCCGTCTGGTCCATCAGCTCCAGGCTGGCGGGGACGATCCCCTCGGCGAGCACCTCGTTCACCGCCCGCGCCGCGTTGTCGAGCGAATCGAACTCCGCCAGGGCGGTCTTGGCGTGGCGCGGCCGCGCGACCAGCCGCAACAGCGCCTCGGTGACCAGGCCCAGCGTCCCCTCGGAAGAGGTGAACAGGCCGTTCAGGTTGTAGCCGGTGACATCCTTGATCGGCTTGCCGCCGGTTCGCAGGACGCGCCCGTCGGCCAGCACCACGGTCAGTCCCAGCACGTAGTTGCCCGTGACGCCGTATTTCAGGCAGCGCGGCCCGCCCGCGTTGCAGGCGATGTTGCCGCCGATGGTGGAGTGCTTGATGCTGGACGGGTCGGGCGGGTAGAAAAGGCCCAGCTTCTCGACCTCGGCCTGGAGCGTCGCGGTCACGACGCCGCTCTGGGTGAAGACGGTGGAGTTGCGCGGGTCGATCTCCAGAATGCGGTTCATGCGGGTGAAGCTGACCACCATGCCCCCCGCCACGGCGGGGATGGAGCCGGCGGCGAGGCCCGAGCCCATGCCGCGCGCCACCACGGGGGTGCGCGTCTCGGCCGCGAGCTTCATGACGTCGGCGGTCTGCTCGGTCGAGCGCGGCAGGACGACGACATCCGGCGCACCCTCGGCGAACGTCCCGTCGTAGCTGTAGGCCGCCAAATCCTCGGGCGTCGTGAGCACCCCGTCCTTGCCGACCACCCCCGCCAACTTGTCGATCAAACCGCTGTCCATCGTCACTCCCCTCCCGCCGCGTTTTCGCCGACGTTCCCCTCGGCGCCCTTCCGGTCGGCGTTTTCGTAGGCTTCGTCCAGGAGCGCGACCGGGTGCACGGAGCGCACCTTGCGCCCGCGCCGCCTCAAACCCGTCTGCAACTGCATCCGGCATCCGGGGCAGCCGGACGCCAGCACGTCCGCGCCCGTCTTTTCCACGTTGTCGAGCTTCCGGTCCAAGACCTTCCACGAAGTCTCGTAGTGCGTGATGAGCTGGCTCCCCGCCGAACCGCAGCACCAGTCGGCCTCCGGCAGCTCCACGAACTCCAGACCGTCGATCAGCGCGAGGAGCTTGCGCGGCTCCTTCCAGACCTTCTGCGCCCGGCGCAGGTGGCAGGGGTCGTGGTAGGTCGCCCTGCCTTCGACGCGCCCGGCGGGCTTCTCCAGCGGGATCGAGGCGAGGAACTCGCAGATGTCGCGCACCTTGGATTGGAACCTCTCCGCGCGCGGCCTCCACTCCGGGTCGCCTTCGAAGATGTGCGCGTACTCCTTCAGGGTGGAGCCGCAGGTGGCGCAGTCGGTCAGGACGCACTCCACGTCCAGCTTTTCAAAGACCTCGATGTTGTGCCGCGCCTGCTTTATCACCAGATCCATGCGGCCGTAGCCGCGCGCCGGCATCCCACAACACTCGACCGCCTTGGGCGTGACGACGGTGCAGCCGTTGCGCGCCAGCACGCGTAACGCCGCCTCGCTCTCCCTGGCGAAAAGCAGGCTCTGGGCGCAACCGAGGAAGAAGCCGACGCGGCGCTTTTCCTCGCCGCGCGCCGGCGTGACCTCGGGCAACACCCGGCGCAGGGGGCGTTGCGGCAGGCGCGGCAGCATCGCCTCCAAGTCGCGGAGCTTCGCGGGCAGGAGGCGGCGCAGCCCCAGCGCGTAGGCGAGGCGGCGCAACCCCAGCCGCTGGTAGAGGCGCAGGGGCAAGGTCGCCCATTCCATGCGCCAGGCGTGTCCGACCAGCCCCCCGAACAGCCACTGCTTCCATTTCGCGGGATGCCGCCCCTCGTCGATTTGGCGCATGGACAGCGCCAGGTCCGCCGGTTTGATGCCGACCGGGCAGGCGTCGTTGCATGCCATGCAGGCGAAGCAGCCGTACATCTGCTCGACGAGGTTGGGCGACAGTTCGAGGCGGCCTTCCAGCCCCTTGCGCGTCAGCGCCACGCGGCCGCGCGGCGAGGCGGTCTCTTTCTGGTATTCGCGATAGGTCGGGCAGACCGACAGGCACAGCCCGCAACGGATGCAGTTGAGGTACCTGCTTTCCTCGGGCCTTGCCTCCCCCGTCCCCCCTGTCACCACTGCTTTCACGACGAACGCCTCGAACGAACCGCCGGACGGGCATGCGACCGTAGGCGCGGATGCCGGGCGAATTCAAAAAAACTCATTCTAATGGCTGGCGCGGCTTTATAAAAGGGCATCTTTGGAGGCCTACTCGTCCCTGCCGCGCTCGATCAGCACCGGGGGGCCTGTGGGCGCAGGGCCCGGGGAGCCCCCGACGGCGGCGTTCGGCGGCGCGGACGGGTTCACGCCGAAGTCCCACACCAACTCGTTCACGGCGTTGTCCGGCCCCCATTCCACCAGCGCGTATTCTCCCGTCGGCAACGGCGCGGCGGGGCGCACCTTCACCCAGCGCGACGAGACCGGTTCCACGACGATGGCGACCTCCTCGGCTTTGGGGGTGACCTTGCCATAGACGGCGATGTTGTACGTGAGCACCGTGCGCTTGCCGTCCTTGCGCCCGCAACGCACCAGGCGCAGGTGCTCCCGCGCCGTCATGCCGGTATAGCCCACGCCCCCATCGGCGCCTTCGTCGGATTTCGCGGGGGAGTCGGCGCGCCTTGGCGGATCTACGGAGACGAAGATCTCCGGCGTCCCGGTGTGCGCCTGCGTCCGCGCGGCAAGGCCGTCGAGTTCGAGCGTCTGCCTCGAGCTGGCGACGGGGTTGAAGATGCCGCGCAAGATGTTGCCCTTCAGGTTGCGGTTCGTGTCCGTGCCGCCCTGGGCGAGAGGGGAGAGCGCTTGCCGCCCTTCGAAGGCGTCCAGCAGGAAGACCCCGGTCTCCATGGGCATCCGCAACCCGGGGGCGACCAGCGGCCGTCGCGCGTCCTCGTCGTCCTCGCCGTCTTCAACGTCGGCGGTCGCGTCCCCGTAATCCCGCTCCCCCGCGTAGTCGTTCGCGCGGCTGGCGCGCCTTTCCGTCGCCTCCCAATCGACCATGCCCTCGGGAAGCTCCTCCCACTCATGGCGCTCGGTGCTGTAGTAGCGGACGCGCCCGTTCTCCACGGTGTAGTCGCGGATAAGCTCATACGACCCGTCGGTCAGGATCAGCCGCCGAACCGGCGCCTCCAGCTCCGCCCGCGCCTCCCTCGCCAGCCGGGGCGAAAGCACCGCCCCCGCGCAGAGTGCCGCGCCCAAGACCGGCAACATCGCCTCTCGCCATCGTCCCGCCATTCCGCCGCCTCCTTTTTCATGGTGTCGCCGCGCCGCGGCATCGGTGTTGATTCTACTGCGGGTTTTTGCGACGCGGTACCGGTTTTTCGAGCGGCTTGGGAAACAGCCTGACCCGGCCCGGTCGCGGCCTCCGGCATACGCCATTTCAATTCGACGCGGCGATCCTTTGCGGTGTTCAGCAGATGCGGGGGAGCTGCTCGCCGCTGATCATGTCCACGACGCGCATGGCGCCGATGCGGCTGCGCAGGGTGACCGCGCCCGCCCGCCCCGCGCCCGTCCCGCCGCGTTCGCCCACCTCGTCCTTTCCGCCTCCGGTGACGCGCCCGACGATTTGCGCGGACTCGCAGACCGGATGACGCCGCAGGATGTCGAGCGCCCGCCCCGCCTCCCGCCCGGGGACGAAGGCGGCGAAACGCCCCTCGTTGGCGACGTAGAGCGGGTCGAAGCCCAATATCTCGCACGCCCCGCGCACGTCCTCGCGCACCGGTATCGCCTCCTCCTCGATTTCGCAGCGCAACCGCGTCGCCTCGGCGATCTCCACCAAGGTGCTGGCCAGCCCCCCGCGCGTCAGGTCGCGCAGGCAATGCACCTCCACCCCCGCCTCCAGCAAGGCGAGGACGGGTTCGCTCACGGGGGCGCAATCGCTCTCGATGACGCTCTCGAACTCCAGCCCCTCGCGCACGGCCATGATGGCGATGCCGTGCCGCCCGATGTCGCCGCTCAGGACGATGGCGTCGCCCGGCATCACGCTCGACGGGGCGACGCGCCGGGGGGCGACCACTTGGCCTATCCCCGCCGTGTTGATGTACACGCCGTCCCCCTTGCCGCGGTCCACGACCTTGGTGTCTCCGGTCACGAGCCGCACCCCGGCGCGCGACGCGGCGCGCTGCATCGACGCGGCGACGCGCCGCAGCGTGTCCATCGGCAGCCCTTCCTCGATGACGAACCCGGCGCTCAGGTAGAGCGGCCGCGCCCCGCACATCGCCAGGTCGTTGACCGTGCCATTGACCGCCAGCTCGCCGATGTCGCCGCCGGGGAAGAACAGGGGCCGGATGACGTAGGAGTCGGTGGTGAATGCGAACCGTCCGGCGGGAAGTTCGAAGACCGCGCCGTCGTGCCGCTCCTCGGTCAGCGGGTTGCCGTAAGCCTGGAGGAACACCTGCTCGATCAACTGATGCGTCAGCCGCCCGCCGCCGCCGTGCGCCAACAGCACGCTGTCGTATTGTTGGACGGGCGACGGGCAGGAGAACGCGCCCGCGTCGCCCGAGCCATCTTTCTCATCTTTTTTCGTAGCGTCTTCCATGGCCATGTCCCAAAGTCAGTTCCGATAGCGGTAATAGGCGGCGCAAGCCCCTTCGGAGGAGACCATCGGCGCGCCCAGGGGGTGCTCCGGGACGCAACGGACGCCGAAGGCGGGGCAGTCGCCCGGCCTTTTGACGCCCCGCAGGATCTGCCCGCTGATGCACTCCGGCGGCTCCTCGCTCCGACGGTCGGCGAGCCCGAAGCGCCGCTCGGCGTCGAACGCCGCGTATGCCTCCCGCAAGCCCAGGCCGCTTTGCGGTATCTCGCCGACGCCCCGCCATTTGCGCGGCGTGACGCGGAAGACCTCGCGGACGGGGCGTTGCGCGGCCAGGTTCCCCTCGCGCCGCACGGAGCGCGCGTACTGGTTCTCGACCTCGGCGCGCCCCTCCTCGAGCTGCCGCAGGCACAGGTGGACGCCCTGCAAGATGTCCACCGGCTCGAACCCCGTGACCACTATGGGGACGCGGTGGCGCGCCGCTATCGGCCCGTATTCCTCGTAGCCCATGACGGCGCAGACGTGACCCGCCGCCAAGAAACCCTGCACGCGGTTGTCGGGCGAGGAGAGTATGGCCTCCATCGCGGGAGGGACCAAGACGTGCGAGACGAGCAGGGAGAAGTTGCCGAGCCGCAAGTGCGCCGCCTGCAACACCGCCATGGCGACTGCGGGGGCGGTGGTCTCGAAGCCGACGGCGAAAAAGACGACCTCGCGGCGCGGGTTCTCCGCAGCGACCTTCACCGCGTCGAGCGGCGAATAGACGATGCGCACGTCCCCGCCTGCGGCCTTGACCGAAAGCAGGTCGCGCGAGACGCCCGGGACGCGCAACATGTCGCCGAAGGAGCAGAAGGTCACCTCCGGGCGGGAGGCGATCTCGATCGCCTTCTCGACCAGCTCCAAGGGCGTGACGCAGACCGGGCAGCCCGGTCCGTGGACGAGCGTGACCGACGCGGGGAGCAGTTGGTCGATGCCGTATTTCACGATGGAGTGCGTCTGCCCGCCGCAGATCTCCATGACCGTCCAAGGGCGCGTGACCAGCTTGCGGATGGCGGCGGCCAGGGCGCGCGCCGCCGCGCCGTCGCGGTATTCGTCGATATGCTTCATAAGGAAACCTCTAAAAAACCCCCGGACGCTGCGTTGCGCCTTGGTCGAAAATGCTCGTTCGCCTCAGCAAACTCCGCTTTTCGACCTGCGGCGACGCCTTGTCTGCGAGGTTTTTAGAGGTTCCCATAAGACCTGCTCCATGGCTTCTTTCCCCGGCGGATGCTACGGCGCGTCCGGCGGCACCGCCTGGTCGAGGGCTTGCAGGCAGTCGAGCGTCTTGCGGGCCTCCTCCTCGTCCACGACGCTGATGGCGATGCCCGCGTGGACGAGGACGTAATCCCCCTCGCGCGCGTCGGGGACGCAGGCGAGGTTGACGTTTTTGAGGACGCCCCCGAAATTGACTTTCCCGCTGCGGAAGATCGGGTCGTCGCCGTCGATGGATTCGATCTTGCCAGGAACCGCCAGACACATACCGCACCCCGTTTGGAAACGACCTACCTCAACACGCCTTTGGCGGCTTTCAATATCTTGGACTTGTCCGGGACGGCGAACTTCTCCATCGGCGGGCTGAACGGAATAGGCACGTCCAGGCCGCAGACCCGCGCCGGGGCGCTCTTGAGCTTCCCGAAGGTCGCCTTGTCCGAGGCGACGCGCGCCAATATCTCCGCCGCCGCGCCGCAGGTCTGGCACGCCTCGTCCACCACCACGAGACGGCCGGTCTTGCGCACCGAGCGCAGGATCGCCGCCGTATCCAGCGGCACCAGCGTCCGGGGGTCGATGACCTCTGCCGAAACGCCGCCCTTGGCGAGGTCGTCCGCCGCCGCTAGCGCCTCCGGCACCATGCGCCCCAAGGCGACGACGGTCAGGTCGGAGCCCTTGCGCCGGACGGCGGCATGGCCGAAGGGGACGGAGTAATCTTCCTCCGGCACCTCGCCCTTGGCCTTGCCCAGCAGGAACGGCTCGAAAGAGATGACCGGGTTGTTCTCCGCGAGCGCGGTCTTGAGCAACCCCTTCACGTCATAGGGCGTGCTCGGCAGGAGCAGCTTCAGGCCGGGCGCGTTCATGAACATGGCGTAGGGGCTGATGGAGTGCTCCGCCGCGCCGAAGAAGCCCGCCCCCACCGTCATGCGGATGAGGACGGGGAATCGCGCCTGCCCGCCGAACATGTAGGTGATCTTGGCGGCGTGGTTGATCATCTGGTCCATCGCCACGAAGCCGAAGGTCGCCATGCGGAGGTTGACCACGGTGCGATAGCCGGAGCCTGCCAAGCCGATGGCGGCGCCGACGAAGCTGTTCTCCGCGATGGGGGTCACCCGCACCCTGTCCTCGCCGAACTCCTTCTGCATGTCCAGCACCGGGTCGGTCCCCACATAGACGGTGCGGGGGTTGGAGCGGAATGTCTCGCGGATGGCCTCGCCCGCCGCCTGGTCGTATGTGATCTCTCTCATATCCTCATTCCTAATGGTTGGGGTTGTGGAACCCCCGGTTGCCGCGCCGCCAGCGCCCCGCCTGCGGTCTTTCCGGGACGCCCCTACGGTTTTCATCCTCTAATGGACGCCTGTGGGAAATGGCGCGGCATCCCGCCTTTACGTCACATCCTCACGCCGAATAAACGTCCGCCAGCGCGTCCTCGGGCTTGGGATAGGGGCTGGCGGCGGCGAAGGCGAAGGCGTCGTCGATTTTCTTCTGCACCTTCGCTTGGAGCGATTGCAACCTCGCCGGCGCCAGCGTCCCGCGCCGTAGCAGCTTGTCCGCATAGGTGGCGACGGGGCAACGCTCCTTCCACGCCGCGATCTCCCCCTTGGGGCGCAGGTCTTCGATGTCCTTCGAGAGGAAATGCGTATGCCAGCGGTAAGTCTTGCATTCGAGGAAGCAGGGGCCTTCTCCCCTGCGAAGCCGTTCGATGGCCGCGCCCGCCGCCTCGTAGACGGCCTCCACGTCGTTGCCCTCCACGGTCGCGTTGGCGATGTGGTACGCCTCGGGGATGCGCGTGATGTCGCCCGCCGCCATGGCGTAGCTCGCGGGGGTGTTGACGCCGTAGCCGTTGTTCTCGCACACAAAGAGCAACGGCAGCTTCCAGATGCCCGCGAGGTTCAGGCTCTCGTGAAACTCCCCCTCGTTGCACGCGCCGTCGCCGAAGAAGACCACCGCGACGTTCTTCTTGCCTTCGAGCTTCGCCGCGAGCGCCGCGCCGGTCGAGATCGGCAAACCCGCGCCGACGATGCCGTCCGCGCCCAGCATGCCGACGCCGAAGTCGGCGATGTGCATCGAGCCGCCCTTGCCTTTGCAACAACCGTCCTTCTTGCCGTAGATCTCAGCCATCATCCGGTTGACGTCGGCGCCCTTGGCGATGCAATGGCCGTGGCCGCGATGGTTGCTGACGATCTTGTCCTTCACCGTCAGGTGGCGGCAGACGCCGGCGGCGACGGCCTCCTGGCCGATGTAGGAATGGGCGAAACCGACGATGTGACCGTCGAAGACCTCCCGCGCCACATGCTCCTCGAAGCGCCGGATGGTCAGCATCGTCTCATACAGCCCCGCCTGAGTCTTCTTGTCCAATTCCACTTTCCCGTCCTTTGCCTCCCCATCCTTGGTTTCTATTCGAAGTTTCTATTCAAACTGCGCGATGGTGGTGGCGTAGGCTTGGGTCGCGGCCTCCTCCAGCGTCTTTTTCCGCAATTCCTCGCTCAACACCTCGATGCCCCAAGGGCCGTCGTAACCGGCGGCGAGGATCTGCTTCACGAAGCCCTTGATGTCGAACTCCCCCTCGCCGCACAGGCGGCGGTGGTTGACCGTGTCCTCGTGCAGATCCCAAGGGCATTCCAGCGTCCCGTCGTTGAGCTCCACGCCGAGCATGAACCGCCGGGGTATCTTCGCCACCTCCTCGTAGGGGATGCGCAGCTTGACGATGTGCCAGAGGTCGAGCATGACGCCGCCGTTTTTCGCGTCCGCGCCAGAGAGCATCTCCAACGTCTCCGGCAGGGTCTTGATCATCGCATCGACGATGAGTTCGAACAGTATCTTCGTGCCGTAGTTCTCGGCGTCCTTGCACAGCGCGGCGAACGACTCGATGAGCTTGGGCATCGGCGTCAGGGTGGTGTCGAAATCGCCCGCCTTGATGTGGCGCGCGCCCAAGGCCTCGGCGACCTCCAGCAACAGATGCTTTATTTTGTCGGACTGCTTTTTCTTCTCGCCGTCCAGGAACCAGTCGGAGATGAACTCCAGCTCGACGTGGCGAATGCCGTTGTCGTCCAGGATGTGCTTCATGTCTTTCAAGCTCAAGCGTTCGAGCGTGTGCGCGACATCGACCTCCTTCAACCCGATGCCGGTGAAGCCCGCCTTGGACGCGGCCTTGACGCGCTCCTCGAAAGGCCACGGACTGAACTCCTGCGCGGAATGCGGATGCACCGGACCTGCGATGGTCCAATAGGAAGCGATCAAATCAACGTTTTTCATGACGACCCCCCTTGCGGAAATGAACGTGTATCGTATGCGAAGCACCTGTGCGGAGTCAATCGCTTTGCGGGTGTGCGATATGTGCGAGATATTGGACAACCCGCCGTTTGCCGCGCACCCGCCGGACAACCGCGAAGCCGACCGCTCGGCGGGGCCGAGAAACGCCCTGCGGGCAACTTCGCCTAGATGAAGTTACTGGGCAGGCGACTTGAAATCGAAGAATAGGCGGGGTGGTCAAGGCTCGCCGAAGATGTGTTTGAATATCTGCTTCAACGGATCGGTCGCCGAGTGTTTGCGGATTTTTTCCTCCGTGTACGTCAGCTCCGCCTGGAGCGGGTCGCTCGTGAACGTGGGCACCCTCTCCTGCGATTCGGATCGGGCGTTTCTGAGGATGGCGGGCTCCGTCCGCCTCATGAAAAGCAGACGCTTCGCCCGTTCCTCCATCTCCTCCTGCTTGTGCTTGTGATGCCGACGCATGCCGTCTTTGCGGATGAACTCCACGATGCGGTGCAACTCCTGCCGGTCGAGCCAGACGCCGTGCTTGGAGCACCAGTCGATGATGACGCCCGAGCCGTGGGCGAAGGTCTTGCGGTTCATGACCCTGCCGCATTCGGGGCAGGGGACGTAGACGCACACTTGCTGCGCCGGTGGCGCGGCCGGAGGTTCGGGGAAGATATGTTCCAGCAGCAGCTTTTGCATGTCGGCCTGGACGCAGATGTCGTGGAAGGTCTGCTTCCCCAGCCAGCAGCCGCCGCAACGCGGGCAGACGGGGATGCCGTACTCGCCCACGGCGTGCGTTTCCAACGCGCTGCCGCAACGGAGGCACTTGACCTCGGCTTCCGGGCCCGACAAGCCGTCGGAGACCAGCGCGCCGCAATGCGGGCAGTGCCTCATGCCGACGGCGACCGCGTGGAAGCAGGTCTGGCAGACGCGCGTCGAAAGCCGGGCCCTGCAATAAAGGCAGGACGTGGCGTCGGGGTCGGCGGCGGCGCCGCAATTCGGGCACTTGAACGCGGCGACTTTGGCAGCAACCGGTTTTTCCATCTGTTCCGTGTCTTGCACCATCCCTCCAGTCCGCCGCGCCTCGCGAGACGCATGCTTCGAAATTTCAATTTTCGCAAAGGACTTATCGGCGCGGGACAGACCGGGCTTTACAACAGAAACCGGCGGCGGCGCGGCGGCTACGCCTCTTTCAGGCGCTCGGCTTGGTAGTGCGTGAACAGGGCGTCTACGACCTGGGCGATGCTCCCGTCCATGAACTCGGACAGGTTGTAGATCGTCAGGCCGATGCGGTGGTCGGTCACCCGGTTCTGGGGGTAGTTGTAGGTGCGGATCTTCTCGCTCCGGTCGCCGGAGCCGACCTGGTTGCGGCGGTCGGCGGCTATCGACTGCTGCTGCTCCTGCAGGGCGATGTCGTACAGGCGCGAGCGCAGGACGCGCATCGCCTTGGCGCGGTTCTTGATCTGCGACTTCTCGTCCTGGCAGGAGACCACCAGCCCCGTGGGCAGGTGCGTGATGCGCACCGCGGAGTAAGTCGTGTTGACCGACTGGCCGCCCGGCCCGGAGGAACAGAAGGTGTCGATGCGGATGTCCTTGGGGTCGATGGCGATCTCCACGTCGTCCGCCTCCGGCAGCACCGCCACCGTCACCGCCGAGGTGTGGACCCTGCCGTTGGCCTCGGTCTCCGGCACGCGCTGCACGCGGTGGACGCCGCTCTCATACTTGAGCTTGCTGTAGACCCGGTCGCCCTCGATCATGGCGATGACCTCCTTGAAGCCGCCCACCTCGGACTCGTGCGACTCCATGATCTCCACGCGCCAGCCGATGCGCTCCGCGAAGCGCGAGTACATGCGGAACAGCTCGGCGGCGAACAGCGTCGCCTCGTTGCCGCCCGTGCCGGCGCGGATCTCCAGCAGCACGTTCTTCTCGTCGTTGGGATCCTTGGGCATCAGGAGCCACTTCAGCTCCTTCTCGCACTCCTTCTCCTTGGCTTCGAGCTCCTGCAGCTCCTCCGTCGCCAGCGCGCGCATCTCCGCGTCGGTCTCCGACTCTGCCAGCGCCCGCGAGTCCTCGATCCCCTTCAGGACGGCCTTGTACTCGCGGAACTTCTCCACGACAGAGCCGAGGTCGCGGTAGTTCTTCGCATGCCTCTGGTATGCCGCCTGGTCGGCGATCACGTCCGGGTCGGCCAAAAGCGCGCTCAGTTCCTCGTATTTCTTTTCCAGGGCGGTAAGTTTGTCAATCATGTCGGTTCACCAGGTTTTCGATTCATCGCATAAGGACAGCCGACGGGCGGCGGGACGGGGCAAGACCGCTAAGCGGCGGGCGCGGGGGCTTCTTCGCGCAACTTGACGCCATCCAGTTCCAGCGATTCGGTCAGGGCGCGGATGGCGACTTCCAACTGGTCGTCCGAAGGCGCCTTGGTCGTGATGCGTTGCAGGCCGAGGCCGGGGAGCACGAGCAACCGGAAAAAACCCTTCTTGCAACGGGAGGCGGAGAAACGGATGAGTTCGTAGGAAAGCCCCGAGACCACCGGGATCAGCACCACGCGCGACAGGAAGATCGCCCAGAAGGCGTGGAACTTGAAGATGGAGAAGACCAGGATGCTGACCACCATCACGAACATCAGGAAGCTGGTGCCGCAACGGGGATGCAACGTCGAACGTTGGCGGGCGTTTTCCACCGTCAGCTCCACTCCGTCCTCCCAAGTGTGAACCACCTTGTGCTCCGCCCCGTGATATTCGAACACGCGCCGGATGTCCTTCAGGCGGCTGATCGCCAGCAGGTAGGCGAAAAAGACGATGACGCGGATGCCCCCGTCCACCAAGTTGAACACGATCCAGTTCTCGATGGCGGGGTAGTAGGACTTCAGCCAGTGGGTCAGGCCGAGCGGCAACAGGATAAAGAGCGCCACGGCGGCGACCACGCCCAAGAGCATGGACAGGGCTATGGGCGCGGCGTTGCCGCTGGATTTACCCCCGCCCTGTTTCTTCTTCCGCTTCTTCGCGGATGCGCCTGTCGTCGCGCCCGCCTCCCCTTGCGCCTCTTTCGCCGCCGCCTCGGCGGCCTCCTTGGCTTCCAAGTCCTCGACCGAGACGTTGATGGAGTAGTTCAACGTCTTGATGCCGAGCGCCATCGATTGCACCAGGACGGCGAAACCGCGCACCACCCACCAGGAGAAGACCTTCCAACGCTCGGAAAGGCGTTTGACCAATTCCCGCTTGACCTCGATGGAGCCGTCCATGCGACGCACCGCCACCGCGTAGGCATGCGGCGTGCGCATCATGACCCCTTCGATGACCGCTTGCCCGCCCACCAGGATGTCTTCGGGGGACGTTGCGGGTTTCGCGTCTGCCATTAGGGAACCTCTGAAAACCCCGGATACTGCGTTGCGCCTTGGTCGAAAATGCTCATTTACCCCAGTAAACTCCGCTTTTCGACCGGCGGCGACGCCTTGTCTGCGAGGTTTTCAGAGGTTCCCATTGGGAAAGCCTAGGCTTCGGCCTTTTCGATTTTCTTGCCGTTCTTGTCCAAGCCGTAGCGCTTCTGGAACCGCTCGATGCGTCCGGCGGTATCGACCAGCTTCTGCTTGCCGGTGAAGAACGGATGGCATTCCGAGCAGAGCTCCAAGCGGATGTCCGACTTGGTGGAGCGCGTTTCGAACTTGTTACCGCAGGCGCAGGTGACCGTCACGGCGTTGTACTTGGGATGGATTCCTTCTTTCATTTTCAACCTCGGTCGTTCGCCGGACGCTCTCCCACAAACGGGCCGTCGGGCGAGGGAAAAAGGGGAAGTATACCATTTCCACACACACTTACCAGCGTTTGTTGGAAAACCGGGAAAACCGGGGGATTGCCGGGAGGGGGGCGGCGACCGCAGGGGGGCGGACGCGCCCGGCGGCGGGAGGACGCGCAAGGACGCCAAACTTCGGGCAACGCTTGACAAGTGGCGCGAAATGACTTCAAATGGGCTCGCGCCGGAGGCGCGGAAGCGGAACAAGAACTGATAGATGCGGGTGAAACCATGACAAGGGAGGCATTCATGTCCGACAAACCGAAAGCCACGTTCAGCACCAACACCGAACTGCCGCCGGGCGTCCACGACTTCGAAGCGGAGGGGAACAAGGGGAAGCCTGCGGAGATGCCCGCCTCGCTCAAGCGGCTCATCTACCTGGACGACCGGATCGTCCCCGGCTCGTTCTACGTCGAGGCCGTGTGGGTGACCGCGCCCGAGCCGACGGTGCATCCCGTCCACCGCCACGACGACCATGACGAGATCCTCGGCTTCGTCAGCAGCAACACGGACGACCCGACCGACCTGGACGCCGAGATCGACCTCGTCGTGGACGGCGTGAAGACGACGATCACCAAGACCTGCTTCGTCCATGTGCCCGCCGGGGTCGAGCATGGGGGGCTGTGCTTCCGCAAGATCGACCGCCCCGTGTTCCAGATCGCCATGTCGCGACAACCCCGTTTCGAAAGCGTGCCCCCGACCTAATGAGCGACCATGGCGCCATGAACGGGGACGGCGGGGGGCTGGTCGCAGTCGTCACCAACATCCAAGGGTTTTCGCTCCATGACGGACCGGGCATCCGAACGGTGGTCTTCTTCAAAGGCTGCCCGCTCGCCTGCCGCTGGTGCGCCAACCCCGAATGCATGTCCAAGGAGCCGCAGGTCGGCTTCCTCCGCACCCTCTGCGCGGATTGCGGCAGGTGCGGCGGCGTGTGCCCGCACGGCGCCATCCGCCCCGGCGCGGACGTCCACCGCATCGACTACGCGCTTTGCCAGGCGTGCGGCGCCTGCGCGGACAGGTGCGGACACGACGCCCTGGTCCGCTACGGCGAATCCATGACGGTCGCGGAGGTCTGGGACGCGGTGCGGCGCGACAAGCTGTTCTACGAGAGCTCGGGCGGAGGCGTCACGGTCTCGGGGGGCGAGCCGTTGTTGCGGGCGAAGTTCGTCCGAGAGCTTTTCACCCGTTGCCGGGAGGACGGCGTCGACACCTGCGTCGAGACCTGCGGCTTCGTCAACCAGGAGGCGTTCGCCGACGTCCTCCCCGTCACAGACCATTTCCTGTTCGACCTGAAGCACCTGGACGCGCGCGCCCATGAGGAGCACACCGGCTGGCCCAACGACTGGATATTGGCGAACGCCTCGTTGCTGGTGGAGTATGGCGCCGACGTGCTGTTCCGCCAGCCGTTGGTTCCCGGGGTCAACGACTCGCTGGAGAACATCACCGCCACCGCAGAGTTCCTGCACCGGCTCGGACCGGGGGTCATCGGGTTGGAGCTGATGCCCTACCACCGGGTGGGGCAGGCCAAATACCGTGCGCTCGACATGCCCTATCCCATGGAAGGGGTCGATCCGGACGGCGACCGGGCCGCCGAGGCGGCGCGGGACGCCTATCAGACGCTCGGCGTAACCTGCACCATCTCCCGATGACGGACGGCGGGGGCGCGCCGTCCGCATCTGCCCGCCCCCACCTGCCGGCGACGGCTTTACCCCGCCTGCGCCTTCATGACCTTGACGAGGGCGCGCATCTCCGCAGGCGTGCCGAGCGAGACGCGGCACCAGCCGTCGGCGGGGGGGAACGCCCGCCCGACCAGGATGTTGGCGTCGCGCATCCGCCTTTGGTAATCCGCCAGGCTCCCCGGGACGCGGTGGAACACGAAGTTCGCCTCGGAGGGCAGGTACCTCCACCCCAGCTCGTCCAAGGCGCCGGTCAGCACCGCGCGCGCCTGGTCGTTACAACGCTTGCTGAGCGCGAGGTGCGCCGCGTCCCGCATCGACGCGGTGGCGGCGGCGATGGCGGGGGCCGTCAAGGTCATGCTGTCGTTCTCGACGTGGTCTTTGACGCGGGCGACGACCGGGGGGACGGCGACGGCGTAGCCGGTGCGAAGCCCCGCCATGCCGTGGATCTTTGAAAAGGTCTTGAGGATCACGACATTGTCCAGACCTGACGCGACCAGGCGGTCGGCGGAGTGGAAGGACGGGTCGTTGACGAATTCCGCATAGGCTTCGTCGATGAAAAACACCGTGTCTTTGGGCTTGCTGCGTATCCAGGCGTCCACCGTCGCCGAGTCGGTGACGGTCGAGGTGGGGTTGTTGGGGTTGACCAGATAGACGATGGACGGGCCGCCGTGGGCGGCGACCGCGTTTTTCATCCCCTCCAGGTCTATCGCCCACGTCTCACGGTCGGACGGCACCTTGACCACGTCCAGCCGGTTGATGCGCCCGTACATCTCGCCGTCGCCATAGGTGAGCTCCGGGATCACCAACTGCGTCCCGGGCGCGGCGTAGGCGGCGACGCATCCCCGGATGGCGTCCGAAGAGCCGGGGGTGAGCAGGAGGTGGTCCGGCGTGACCTTGTGGTAGGCGGCGACGACCTCCCGCAACGCGGGCTGCGCCTCGAACGGGTAGCGGTTGGCTTCGAGCAGCGCCTTGGCGGCCGCCGCACGCGCCTTGGGCGACATGCCGAGGGCGTTCTCGTTGTAGCAGATGCGCAAGGGGTGCGCCGCCGTGACCTTGGCAGTCCCCTTGAACGGGTCCGCAGCCAGCGCGTCCCGGGCGGGGGTCAGGATGGCGGGCGCCGCAGCCAGCGCGCCCAGGGCGAATCCCGACATTTTCAACAGGCCGCGCCTGCTCATCGGCGGCGTGGGCGCGGTGGCGGCGGCGTGGGCGTGGGCGGCGAGGGTGGCGTGCGGCGTGTCAGGCATGGCTCTTCTCCTTATCTTAATCTTAAAGGCGAGGTCGAGGGCGCGGCGCGACTGCCTTTCCATGCGCCGCCCCCGGGTCTGTGTTCGACGAAATGAAATCTCATATTACCTGATTTCTCCACGGAAAGGCGACTTTCGCGCCCACCCCCCCATGCAGAATTCCCATCGCGGACGCTTTTGTTTGGCGCCGCAGCGGCGTAAACTTCCGCCCTTGGCGGGCGCGGGGGCGATGCGCGGGCGCATAAACGCGCGGGTGGGCGCACGTCCGGGGTTTTGCGGTTGTGGCGTTTCTTCGCAGTCGAAGTCGGGGGGCCGGCGCTTTCACTATGACGGAAAAACACCTGGATCCGCTCTGGATCGAACATGGCTACGGGACGCGCTTCCAAGGCTTCCAGAACCTGATGCGCCACAGGATCCGCGACATCCTGCTGGTCACGAGCCTGTACGACCTCTACCTGTTCGAAGAGGAGGGGCGCTTCGACGAGCTCATCAGCAACGAGTACCAGCACCTGAACCTGAGCCATTCGCCGGAGCTGACCCGCGTCTCGAGCGGGAAGGAGGCGGTCGTGCTGGCGACCGAGGAACGGCGCTTCGACCTGATCCTGACCACGCTCCACGTCGAGGACATGAGCGCGGTGCAGTTGGCGCGGGAGGCGCGCGCGGCGGGGGTGGACATCCCCGTCGTGCTGCTGGCCTACGACATCCGCGAGCTGACGCAGCTCCGGGCGCAGCACGACACCGACGTCTTCGACCAGGTCTTCGTCTGGCGCGGCGACTTCCGGCTCATCGTCGGCATCATCAAGCACCTCGAAGACCGGATGAACGTCGATCACGACACGCGGCTGGTCGGCGTGCAGTCGATCATCTTCATCGAGGACGACATCCGGTACCGTTCGACCCTCCTGCCCCTGCTGTACACCGAGCTGATGGAGCAGTCGCAACGGCTCCTGGGCGAGGGCATCAACCTCTCGCACAGGGTGCTGCGCACGGTCGCGCGCCCCAAGATCCTGCTCTGCCGCACCTACGAGGAGGCGTGGCGGTATTACGAGACCTACCGCGAGCACATCCTCGGCGTCATCTCCGACATCGACTTCCCCCGCGAGGGAAGGCCCGACGCCGAGGCGGGGCTGGAGTTCGCCCGCGCGGTGCGCGCGGGGAAACCCGACCTGCCCATCCTGCTCCAGTCGCGCAACGCCGCCGACTACGCGGGAGAGGCGGCGTCGCTGCGGGTCTCGTTCGTCTCCAAGGACTCGCCCGACTTCGCCGCCCGGCTGCGGCGCTTCATGGCCGAGTATTTCAGCTTCGGCGACTTCGTCTTCCGCACACCGAAGGGGCGCGAGGTCGGCCGGGCGTCCGACCTGAAGGGTTTGCGCGAGCAGTTGCAGTACGCGCCGGAGGAGAGCCTGCTCTACCATGCCGAACGCAACCACTTCTCCAACTGGCTCAAGGCGCGCACCGAGTTCCGCCTGGCGGAGCGGGTGCGCCCGCTGAAGGTCTCCGACTACCCGAACGTGGAGGAGATGCGCCGCGACCTCATCGCCGCGCTCGGCGCCTACAGCCGCCTCCAGCAGCAGGGGCTGACCACGGAATTCGACAAGGACTCCTTCGACCCGTCCCGGAGCTTCGCCCGCATCGGCGGCGGCTCGCTGGGGGGCAAGGCGCGCGGCCTGGGGTTCCTCAACACGCTGATCAACAACTACGACGTGCGGCGGCGCTTCGACGGGGTGCGCGTCTCCGTCCCCCCGGCGGTCGTGCTCGGCGCGGAGATCTTCGACCAGTTCCTCGACCGGAACAACCTGCGCAAGTTCGCGCTCGAATGCCCCGACGACGCGGAGATCACCCGCCGGTTCCTGGACGGCGTCTTCCCCGAAGACCCGCTCGGCGACTTGGCGGCATTCCTGCACCTGGTGCGCGAGCCGCTGGCGGTGCGCTCCTCAAGCATGCTCGAAGACTCGCAGTACCACCCGTTCGCCGGCGTGTACCAGACCTACATGATCCCGAACGGGCAGGGCGACCGCTTCGTGCGGCTGGGCATCCTGGTCGCCGCCGTCAAGCGGGTCTACGCCTCGACCTTCTACCAGTCGGCGAAGGACTATTTCAAGGCGACCGAGTACCGGCACGAGGAGGAGAAGATGGCGGTCATCGTGCAGAAGATGTGCGGGGCGCGGCACGGCGCGCGCTTCTACCCCGACTTCTCCGGCGTGGCGAAGTCGTACAACTACTACCCCGTCGCGCCGCAAAAGGCGGGGGACGGCGTCGTGAGCGTGGCGCTGGGACTGGGCAAGACCATCGTGGACGGCGGCGTGTCCGTCCGCTTCTGCCCGAAATACCCCGGCATCCTGCCGCCGTTCAACCCGTCGGAGGCGTCGGCGGGCGGCAACCAGACGCGGTTCTTCGCCTTGGACGTGGAGGCGCCGCCCATCCACGCCGGGGAGACCAGCGACTCGCGCGTCCGGGGTTACGACCTCGCGGACGCCGAGGCCGACGACGTGCTGCGGAACCTGGCGTCCACCTGGTCGCCGGACAACGACGCCCTTTACGACGGCGTGGCGCGCGAAGGGGTGCGCGTCGTGACCTTCGCGCCCATCCTGCGCCAGAAGGTCTTCCCGCTGCCGGAGATCGTCGAGTTGCTGCTGGACATGGGGGCGTGGGGGATGGGGGCGCCGGTCGAGATGGAGTTCGCCGCCAACCTGTCGACGCCGCGCGGGGAGCCGCGCCAATTCTCCATGTTGCAACTGCGCCCGCTGGGGTTGCGGCGCGAGGCGGACTCGGTGGTGCTGGAGCAGGTCGAGGACGCGCGCCTCGCCTGCCGCAGCGACCGGACGCTGGGGCATGGCGTCATCGAGGGCGTCTGCGACATCGTCTACGTGGACGCGGAAAAGTTCGACCGCGCGCACAGCCGCGAGGTCGCGGGGGAGGTCGCCGCCTTCAATGAGACATTGATGGCGCAGAAACGTCCTTATCTTTTGATCGGAGCCGGTCGATGGGGTTCTTTGGACCCGTGGCTGGGGATCCCGGTCAAGTGGGACCAGATCGCGGGGGCGCGCGTGATCGTCGAGGACGGGTTCAAGGACGTGCCGGTGGACCCTTCGCAGGGCTCGCACTTCTTCCACAACCTGACCTCCTTCCGCGTCGGCTACTTCACGGTGGGCGCCGCATGGGGCGGCTTCGTCGATTGGCAGTGGCTGCGCTCGCTGCCCCGTGCCGGGGAGAAGGAGTGGACGCGACACGTCCGCCTGGACAAAGGCGTGACGGTGAAGATCGACGGGCACCAGAACAAGGGGCTCGTCCTGAAGCCGGAGTAGGGCTTGCGGAGGCCGGGATCGCAAAGCACGCGAAAAGCGCGGACAGCCCCCTCCGGCGTGGAGGGCGCCTCGGATCCCTTTCGCGGTTGAAGTTGGTTCTTATTGCAATTGTATGGAGAAGAACGTGAGAGTCGAAAGCATCGAGGAGGCCGAGGAGGCGCTTCAGAAACCGGGCAGGACGTACAGCTCCTGCCCCCATTGCGGCCAAGAGCTGGGCCCCTGGCAACAGGTGCTGCTCACCATCGACCGCGCCTTGGTCTGCAAAAACTGCTGGTACCGCATCATCTTGGACATCTCGGGCGAGCCGGCCGAGCCGATGCCCCTGCGCAAGGGGTGACGCGCGCCCCTGGCCGGGGACCCGCCGGGCTTGGGATATACGAATTTCGTAATGTCGCCTCCTGTTTCCGCCGATGGGGGAATCGCGTCTGATTGCGCCCAGTCGGGGCGCATGCATATGCGCCAAGAGGAGGAAAAGCCATGAGACCCATAGACCGTTTTTTCCAATCCGATGAAGAAGGCAAAGGCTCCACAGGCTGCCTGCTCACCATCGTCCTGCTGGTTGCCATCGCCTTCGTCTCTTTCAAAGCCGGTCCGGCGTATTACAGGAACTATGCCCTGGACGGGGATTTGCAAGTGGAAGTCAGCCGCATCGGCGCCCGTCCGCAACCGCAAGACGTCGTGGTCAAGAACTTGATCAAGCTGGGGGAGAAGAACAACATCCGCCTCACGAAAGAGAACATCAAGGTCGAACGTTTCGCCGGCCAGCTCGTCGTCACCATCGACTATACCGTGCCCGTGGACTTCATCGTCACGCAACGCGACATACACTTCGTCGTGAAAGGGACGACCTACGCCATCACCTAGTACACTGTAAAAATCAAAATTTCGGATAAAGCCTTTGAGTTTTATCCGTGCGTCGTCGGTGGAGAACTGCCAGTCCACCTTTGACTGCCGCGAGTTCCTGTCCTTGTTCCACGCCCGTGTCAACGCACGCACGTCTTCCATGGTGGGGATTCGCTCGGGCAGGCATTGCCGTTTGTACACGCTCAGCTCGATCTCGGTCACGTTCAGCCAGCTCCCGTGTTTCGGGGTGTGGTGTGTCTCCAGCCTTTTCGCGAGCCGCAACGCGAACTCGCCGTCGAACACGAGCCTCTTGGACGGAGTGCAGGGCTTCCGTCGTTCCAACGCCCCCTCCAGGCCGCCCTTGACAAACCTTTCTTTCAGGTGCTCCAACGTGCGGTCGCTCACTCCGACCGCCTCCGCCACGGCGTCCACCTTCCACCGCTCCTCCCCATGTGGCGTTGTATGAAATGGCCGGTTGGCTGTATGAAATGCGGGTGTGGGACGGGTGAAGACAAGGCGGCCGCCTAGAGCGCGTAGTCACGGGAACAGGGGGGGCGCAGAGAAACCGATTTCGTGAATTATTGATTCTATTATTTATTCATATCCCGTAGGATGTTAGGCAATCTTCGGGCGATGGCGGTCGGGGCGTCGCTCCCGGTTGGAGGCTCCGGCTCGAACAGGTTGGGAACCCGTCGGGCGGCGCGCCATGCCGCAGGACGCTTTGGAGGCACTGATCGGATGAACGCAAAACGGCTGTTTCTGATCGACGGCATGTCGCACGTCTACCGGGCGTATTACGCCGTGCGCCACCTCAGCAACCCGCAGGGGTTGCCCACGGGCGCGGTGTTCGGCTTCACCGCGATGCTGCGCAAGCTGATCGAAGACCACAAGCCGGACTACATCGGCGTCGCCATCGACTTGCAAGGCCCGACCGTGCGCCACGAGCAGTTCGCCGAATACAAGGCGACGCGCAAGCCCATGCCCGAAGACCTCGTCCCGCAGCTCCCCTACATCCGGCGGGTTTGCGCGGCGTTCCGCGTCCCCGTCATCAGCCTCGCCGGCTACGAGGCCGACGACGTGATCGGCACGCTCTCGAAAAAGGCGGGGGAACGGGGCTTGCAAACGGTCGTGGTCACGAGCGACAAGGACATGCTCCAACTCGTGACCGACAAGGTGACCGTGCTCGACACGATGAAGGAAGGCCTCTTCTTCGACGCCGACGGGGTCGAGAAGAAGCTGGGGGTGCGCCCCGACCAGGTGGCGGACCTCCTGGGCCTGTGGGGGGACGCCTCGGACAACATCCCCGGCGCGCCGGGCATCGGCGAAAAGGGGGCGCGCGCCCTGATCGCCGAGTTCGGCACGCTCGACAACCTCTTGGAGAACTGGAGCCAGGTCAAGAAAAAGGCGCAGCAGGAAAGCCTCCGCGACAACCAGGAGCTCATCCGCATGAGCCGGGAGCTTGCCACCATCCACCGCGACCTGCCGATCGAGCTGAATTTGGACGAGCTGGCGTTGGGCGAGCCTGACCGGCGCGTCGCCTTCGAGCTTTTCACCGAGCTGGGTTTCAAGTCGCTGACGGAGGAGTTCCTCGACGTGGCGGTGCAGAAGACCGTTGCGGGCGTATGGCTGGATGAAAAGGGCGTCCCCGCCCTCCTCGCCGCGCTCCGGGGGGCGCGGCACGTCTTTGTCGAGTTGCAGACGACGGAAGGTTTCGACGGGCTCCGGAAGGCGGACGCCGCCTGCGTCCTGGGTGACGGGGGCGAGGCGGCGACCGTCCTCGACCTCGGCCAGGGGGCGCACCTCGAATGCTGGCGGCGGCTGTCCGAAGATGCCGCGGCGAAACTCGTCTGCTGGGACGCCAAGGCGTTCATGGAGCTCCAGGAGTCCTTGGGGATACGGATGGCGAGCGCTCCGGACGACGTGATGTTGATGGCGTTCCTGACCGCGCCGAACGCGGGGGACTTCTCGCTGAAGCGCTGGGCGCTGGATGAGGCGCGCCTGTCCCTGGACGCCTCCGGCGACGCCGGCGCGGAGGGGGCGCGGATGCGGCAGGCGTCGTTCGCAGGGTTCCTCGACGCGGAGGAGCCCAAAAGGGACGCCGCCGCCTTGGCGCGACGGCTGGACGCTTTGCGACGCCTCCACGGACGCCTCGCCCCGCGCCTGGACGAAATGGGGGTGCGCGCGGTCTACGAGGAGATCGACCTGCCGCTCGTGCCAGTGCTGGCGGCGATGGAGCATGAGGGCGTCAAGGTCGATCGCGCGACGCTCAAGAGGATGTCCCTGGAGATGGAGAAGCTTCTGGCGGAGACGACCGGACGCATCTACCAGATGGCGGGGATGGAGTTCAACATCAACTCGCCCAAGCAGCTCGGCGAGGTCTTCGACCGGCTCAACCTCCCCCTCAGGAAGAAGACGCGCAAGACGGGCGGCTATAGCACCGATTCCAGCGTGCTGGAGGAGCTGGCGCAGACCTACGAGCTGCCGAGGCGGATATTGGAGTACCGGCAGGTCGCCAAGCTCAAATCCACTTACGTGGACGCGCTCCCGGAGCTCATCCACCCCGCCACCGGGCGTGTCCACACGTCGTTCCATCAGACCGGCGCGGCGACGGGGCGGCTGTCCAGCTCCAACCCCAACTTGCAGAACATCCCGATACGGACGGACATGGGGCGGCTCATCCGCGCCGCTTTCGTCCCGGAGAAGGGGAACCTGCTGGTCTCGGCCGACTACTCCCAGGTCGAGTTGCGGGTGCTGGCGCACCTTTCGCGGGACGAGGTGCTGGTGGACGCCTTCCGGGCGGGGGAGGACGTCCATGACCGGACGGCGCGGGAGGTGTTCGGCGCGGCGGCGCTCGATAACCGCGCGGAATGCCGTCGCCGGGCCAAGGCCATCAACTTCGGCATCGTCTACGGGCAGTCGTCCTTCGGCCTGGCGCAGTCGCTCGGCATCGCGCGGCACGAGGCGCAGGCTTTCATCGACGCCTATTTCCAGCGCTACCAAGGGGTGCGGGCGTGGCTGGACGGCACCGTGGAGGAGACGCGCAGGACGGGCATGGTGCGGACGCTCTACGGGCGGCTGCGGCAGATACCGGACATCAACAGCCGCGACTTCAACGCGCGGGGCTTCGCCGAGCGCACCGCCGTGAACAGCCCCATCCAAGGGACGGCCGCCGACATCGTGAAGATCGCCATGATCCGGGTCGAGCGCGAGCTGCGGGCGGGCGGGATGGCGGCGAGGATACTGCTGCAAGTGCATGACGAGCTGGTGCTGGAGGCGCCCGAGGCGGAGGCGGAGGCGACCCGCGACCTGCTCCGGCGGGAGATGGAGGGGGCGGCGCAACTGCTAGTCCCGCTGAAGGTCGATCTGAACGTCGCCGACAACTGGATGGACATGAAGTGACGGCGCGAAGCGCCGTCCCGTGAACCGCAGCCTATGGCTGCAACCAGTCGAACCGCGTATTCAATTCTTGCAGCATTTCGAATGTATTGATCCGCTTCCTGGCGCGCTGTCGACCGGGGGGGGCCGCCGAAAAATTCCTGGAAATTTTACGGAACGTTTGACGGGGAATTACGTCTAGTCTTATGTTTTGCATGTCGCACAGTGGAAACAGGGGGAAACGGGGCGTTGCCGGAGGTGAGGCGTTGGTTTCAGGAGCGCAGGGAGAGGCAATCAGGATACGGAACTGGGATTTGACGGGGCAGGGGGAGCCGGTCGCCGACAACATCCTGGTCGAGGAGTTCATCGCCGGCGACGACGCGGCGTTCACGCAGCTCGTCACCCGCTACAAGGATCCGATCACCAACTACCTCAACATGATGGTCGGCAACTACGACGTGGCGACGGATCTCGCCCAGGAGACCTTCCTGCGCGTGTACCAGAACATCGGCCGCTACAGCAACCTGTACCAGTTCTCCACCTGGATCTACCGTATCGCCACCAACCTCGCCATCGACGAAATGCGCTACCGCAAACGGCGCGGGCAGGTGTTCTACCGGAACATCTGGGGCAACCGCACCAAGGACGCGGGGGAGGAGCAGGAGTTCGTGTTGCGCGACACCGGACGCAGCCCCAGCGACGAGGTGTTGCGCAAGGAGAGCGGCCAGATCCTGGGGGAGGCCATCCGCTCGCTCCCCCCGAAGTATCGAACCGCCTTCATCATGAAAGAGGTTCAAGAGTTGCAGTACGACGAGATCGCGAAGATATTGAAGACCTCGCCCGGCACGATCAAGTCGCGCTTGCACCGGGCGCGGGAGCTGCTCCAGCGCAAGCTGGAACATTACGTCTGATCTGGAAACCTCGGTTTCCAGATCGCGGCGACGGGATTGAAACAAACGCGACGGTTCGTCGTGAATATCTTGTGCAGGTGGGCAAGTGGCTATGGATTGCCGTGGTTTTCACAAATCCTTGGAGGATTACCTCGACGGCGGGCTCGACTTCGCCGGACGCTTCGGCATGGAGCGCCATGCGGAGCGCTGCCTCGCTTGCGGGAAAGAGCTCGCCGACGCACGCACGCTGCGCCATATGACGGCGGCGCTCGACCGCGTGAAGGCGCCGGTGGACTTCGAGGCGCGGCTTTGCCAGGCGATCGCGCAGCGCAAGTCGCAGGGGTTCTTCGCCCGGTTGCACCATCGGCTGGTTTGCGGCTTCGCCTGGCCGGAGACGTCCTCTTGGCGGCGCTTGGCCGTCGCGGCGACGGTCTGCGCGGCGCTGGCGTTCGGCGTCTCCGCCGTCCGCTACGTGCAGTGGGGGGTGCCGGATGCGAGCGACGACGCGGTCTTGCAACAGGCGGCGGTGCAAACGGATGCGGGTGACGCCCTGATGGACGCCCTGGCGCCGGTGGACGCGCTCCAGGCGACGGCGACGGAAGACGCGGAGCTGTTCTCCATGCCGTCCGGGGCGGAGGCGGTGAACCTGCTCCTCGTCAGCCCCGACAACCAGCCCGCCCCGGAGCGGCTGCCCGGGAAGATATACGTCCGTTACGGCCCTCCGTCCGAAGAATATTTCATCATGAACGTGAGTCACTGAAAGCCGCCATGTCCGCACCCGTCCACCTCGCCAGAATCCTCCCCGCCGCCATCTTGGCGGCTTCGCTCCTCGCCGGGGCGGCGACCGCCTCCGGGGAGCCCCCGGCGCCGGCCGCCGAACCCAGCCTGGTGCTGGTGAACATCATCAGCGAGTTCCGCGGGCCCAAGGGGGCGGTGGAGCTCAACGGCAAGATCCTCAACGACTACAGCCCCACGGTCATCCAGGATTTCTCCTCCGCCGGCATCGTGCTCGACGACAAGGGGCACGTGATGACCTTCCTGAGCTACCGCTGGGTGGACATCCGGTCTGACAAGCCGCGCATCGAGGTCTCCAACCGCGAAGGGAGGAAGTTGAAGGGCAGGCTGGTCGGCATCGACCAGCGCAGCGGCGTCGCCGTCATACAGACGACGGGTGGGCGGTTCAGGCCGACGCAGGTTTGCGAAATATGCGAAGGGCGGGACGGCGCCATCGTCATGGTTCCCGCGACGCGGGGGACGAACGCGCCCCGCTTCGGCGAGAGGCGCGTGGTCATGGGCAACGGCAGGGTGTCCGGCGCACCGGACGCGGGGGCGTTCCGGGTGCCGATGCGGGAGCCGTTGTCGGACATCAGCCAGCCGGTGCTCAACCGCGACATGGAGGTCATCGGCTTCATGACCGGCCAAGACTCGCCGGACGCCGGGGTCGTATACCCCGTCAAGCGTCTGCTCGACTCCGCGCGGCAGGTGCTCAAGGCGGGAGGCGACATCCAGGCGGGTTGGCTGGGGATCCGGTTGCAGGATGCGCCCACAGGCGTGATGGTGCAGGGTGTGGAGCCGGGCAGCCCGGCGGCGGAGGCGGGCTTGAGCCCGCGCGACTTCTTGCTCCGCTACAACAGCCGCATGGTCGAGAGCGCCCGGCAGTTCATCGACATGGTGGAGAACACCGCCATCGGCGCCAAGGCGAGCATCGACATCAATCGCCGTGGCGCGCCGATGAGCGTGATCGCCAAGATCCGGGCGCGGCAGACGCAGACGGCGCAGAACCACCTGTCGCTGAACTCCCCCCGCCCGATGATCGGCCTGGACACGGTCGTGCTCACGCCAGACCTCGCCGACGCCATGCAGATGCCCGGCCAGACCGGGCTGCTGGTGACCGGCGTCGCCCCGCAGTCCCCCGCCGCCGCCGCCGGGGTGTTGGCGGGGGACGTCGTCACCGCGATGGACGGGCAGCCCATCTTCGACGCCGCCAGCTTCGCTTCTTATTGGCAGTCGCACGGGATCGGCCCGCGCCTCGTCCTGCAAGTCCTCCGCAAGGGGAAGAACCGCACCATCACCGTCAAAGTCCGCAACTGACCGTCGGCCCGACCGCGATCCTGGGCGGACTCGCGCGCCGCCCCGCGCAGGCGCCGCCCCAAAAATCCCGAAGCGCGAAACGGGGAATTCCGTTGCGGCAGGCTTGCCGTTGGCGTTAGGATAGGCGACGGCGCGCGGCGCGCCGGCGACCTGACGTGACTTGACGCGGCTTTTCATGGGAAAGATGGGAGGCCGGAATCCAAAGGAGTATGGCGACATGGCCGATCTCGAAGGAGTGAACGGACAAAGGACGGAATTCAAGGTGGTCGGGAAGCCCAACCTTCCCGGAAAACTCTCACCGGCGCTGGCGACCGGCGTGGCGAAGTTCGGCATCGACTATGCCGTCCCCGACATGCTCCACGCCAAGTTCCTGCGCAGCCCCTACGCCAACGCGCGGGTGCTGGGGGTCGATGCCGCGAAAGCCAAGGCGATCCCCGGCGTCGTGGACATCGTGACCTGGGAAGACGAGGACATGAAGCAGTTGAGCGGCGGCGGCTTCCTCGACAACATCGCCGACATGGAGGGCGCCGAGGTCGCCGTCATCGTCGTGGCGGAGAACGAAGACATCTGCGAAGAGGCCCTGCGCGCCCTGGACGTGAAATGGGAAGTCCTGCCGCACGTCGTGGACTTGCGCGAGGGGCGCAAGCCCGACGCCCCCGTCATCCGCGAAAAATACCCCCCTGCCAAGTCGGGCGGCTTCATGATGGGCGGCGGCGGCAACAACAACCCGCCCAAGAAGGGGAACGTCTCCTACTCCAACGTGAGCCAAGGCGACATCGAGGCGGGCTTCAAGCAGGCCGACCACGTCATCGAGTACGACCTGAACATGCCCGCATTCTCCTCGCACATCCCCAACCCCTCCGGTTCGGTCGCCTGGTGGGAGGACGACCCGTACCACGGCGAAGGGAAGAGCCTGCACATCGAGGGGGCGGTGCAGCGCAAGGACAGCGTGGGGGGCATGTACCGGATGCCGTCGGAGAAGACCATACAGGAAGGGCTGTTCCAGGGCGGCAAATACTGCGACTGGGGGACGCGCAAGTCGCAGGAGATCACCCCCCTGCTCGCCAAGCGCACGGGGCGGCCCGTCCGCTGCGTCTGCCGGCGCGACGAGATGTACGATTTCCAGATGAACCAGCGCCTCATGCACCTGAAGGTCGGCTTCAAGGGCGACGGGCTGATCACCGCCATCGACGACTTCTCCATAGGCGACAACGGCGTGCGCGGCAGCTCCAGCTTCGGCAACAGCGGCGACCAGGGCTACGGCCCCTACGTCACCACACGCTGCCTGAACATCCGGCAGAACATGGACATCGTGGACACCAACCGCGGCAAGATGTACACCAGCGGCCAGCACTGCCCCTTCAACTGGGACTCGGTGACGATGGCGAACCACATCATCGCCGAGAAGCTCGGCAAAGACCCCATCGACGTGGCGACGCTGAACCTGCACGGTCCCGACTCGCAGGAGGACGCGCGCCCCGTGCCCAGCTACCTGGCGTGCGTCGAGGCGGGCAAGAAGCTGATGGGCTGGAACTGGCACGCCGCCGGGGCGAGGAAGCTCCCCGACGGGCGGCTCCACGGCGCGAGCTTCCGCTACCAGATGAGCCCCCGCCATTCCGGCGCGTCGTTCAACTGCATGCTGGAGTTCCGCAACGGCGTCGTCCACATGCCGACGCAAGGCCCCTGCACCGGCATCTACGCCGTGGAGGGGAACGCGATGGTGGTGGCCGAGGAGCTGGGGCTGCGCTACGAGGACGTCAGCATCGACTTCGACTACCGCGAGATCTTCACCCCCGTGGGCGGCGGCAGCGATGGCACCACCGCCTCGGCGTGGGCGACCAAGGAGTGCGCCAACATCCTGAAGCAACGCATCCTCGAAGCCGTCGTCAAGGAGGCGGACAACCCCCCGGCGGCGGGCGGCTTCGGCCCCGCCCCCAAGAAACCCGCCGCGCCCAGCCCCTTCAAGGGGAAGAAGCCCGAAGACCTCGACCTCAAGGACGGGAACGTGGTCTTGAAGGCCGACCCGTCGCAAGCCGTGCCGCTGGCCCGCGCCACGCGCGCGCACCTTTTCGCCACCTACTCCGGACGCCCGCCGCTGTCCATCTGGAGCACCGGCATGGGCAAGGCGCTGGACACGATGAACGTCGCCATGTGCGAGGTTGCGGTGGACGCCGAGACGGGCGAGGTGGAGGTGCTGCGCTTCGGCGTGGCCGCCGACACCGGCAAGATCATCCGGCGCACCTCCTTGGAGAGCCAGATCGACCAGGTGCTGTACTTCAGCCAGGGGTGCCAGTTGCTGGAGGACTACTTCTACGACGCGAAGACGGGGGTGAAGCTCAACAACAACATGTTCGACTATAAAAAGCCGACCATCGCGGACGTCGCCCCGGTGGACAAGGAGCTGCTGGAGACCCATGCGGGCAACGCCGCCTACGGCTCCAACGGCATCAGCCACTCGCTCGCCAACACGCACCTGGTGATTTGCGCCCTCCAGAACGCCATCGGCAAGTGGGTCGATCCCCCCGCCACGCCTGACAAGGTGCTGCAGGCGCTCGGCAAGATATGAGGGGGCCTCTGAAAAGCTCGCGGACAAGGCGCAACGCAGCGTCCGGGGTTTTTAGAGGTTCCCATGAGGATGTCCGGTTTAAATGATACGGCGCACTGGTTCACAACAATGGAAAGGAAGGGTTTCTACAATGGCGATTGCGGTGGTTTGCACGGAGAAGATCAAGAAGGGGCAGAAGGAGGCGTTCCTCGCGCACATGGCGGAGCTCATCCGCCTCACGCAACAGGAGGACGGCTGCCTGGCGTATAACCTGTACGAGCCGGAGGGCGGTTCGGACACGGATCTCTTCATGATCGAGTTGTGGGAGAGCAAGGAAGCGCTCGAGAAGCACATGACGAGCGAGCATTTCCAGAGGCTGGTTCCGGGCGGCGACGCCTTCAAGGAAAAGCCGACGGAAATCCGCACCTTCAACAGGCTGTGACGCCCGCCCCAGGGCGATGCCGCGAGACGGCGCGCCGCCCCCCGGCCTGGTTGGCGCGCCGTTTCCATCCGCATCCGCCCGCATCCGTCCATCGGGGCTTGACAAAGCCCCGCCCGGAACAGATATTAACCCGTGCCCGGAAACTGGTATTGGTATTGGAAGCGGCGCACGGGAGCCGCCGCCAAGGATTATGAAACAGCTCAGCCTGGTCGTTTGCGTCTACAACGAGGAATCCAACATCCGGCCCCTGGGGGCGGAGATCGCCCGCGCCTTGGAAGGGTGCGACTACGAGGCGATCTTCGTGGACGACGGATCCACCGACCGGACGCGGGAGGAGGTTCTCGCCCTCGGCGATGAGCGGGTCACGCTGCTGGAGCTGAAGAAGAACTACGGGCAGAGCGCCGCCTTGCAGGCGGGCATCGACTTCGCCGGAGGCGCGCACATCGTGTTGCTCGACGGCGACCTGCAAAACGACCCCGCCGACATCCCCATGATGCTGAAGGTGGCGGTGGAAGGCGACTGGGACATGGTGGCGGGGGTGCGGGCGCACCGCAAGGACGGCGCCTTCCTCCGCAAGATCCCCAGCAAGATCGCCAACTACATCATCCGCAAATCGACCGGCACGAAGATGCGCGACCTCGGCTGCACCCTGAAGGTGTTCACCCGGGAGGCCGCCAAGAGCATCACCATCTACGGCGAGTTGCACCGGTTCATCCCCCTCCTGCTGGCGCTCGAAGGCAACGTGCGCATCGCCCAGGTGGATGTGAACCACCGCGCCCGCACCTCCGGCAAGTCCAAGTACACCATCGGGCGCGCCACCAAGGTGCTGAGCGACCTGATGCTGATGATATTCTTCAAAAAATACCTGCAACGCCCGATGCACCTGTTCGGGGGGCTGGGCATCGCCACCTTGGGGCTGGGCGCGCTCATCAACGCCTACATGCTGGCGTTGAAGTTGATGGGGCGCGACATCTGGGGCAAGCCCCTGCTCATGCTGGGGGTGATGCTCGTGCTGGGCGGCATCCAGTTCGTCACCATCGGCATCGTCGCCGAGTTGCAGATGCGCACCTACTTCGAGGCGCAAGACAAAAAGACCTACGCCATCCGCCGGATCGTGAACACCCGCGAACTGCGCTGACCCCGGAAACCCCCGATTTGCCGCCCTGCGCCGGATCGGTGCCGGGAACCGGCGTCAAGCGACGCGGCCCCGAAGTGCACGCGGCGACGCGGGAGATTGCGCTGGCGGCGGGGATGCTATAAAATTGGGAGTTTTCAAATGCGCCAACCAACAGAGCTGGCCTCACAGGAAGTTCGGACTGGTCTCCAGTCGATAAAAGCAAGGTAAGGGAGATGGCATCAGCAGTCGCGTTACCGATGGCAAAGACGATTCAACATTACCGGCGCCCCGCCGAACGCCCGTTCACGGTGGAGGAGCGCGAGAAGGTCACCATCTTGGTCGGCGGCCTGACGCGCAAGCACGAGGAGCTGATACAGGCGGTGTTCCAAGGGAGCGGCTACCGTTGCGAACTGCTTCCGGTCCCCGACCAGTCGGCGTTCCTGCTCGGCAAGGAATTCGGCAACAACGGCCAGTGCAGCCCCTGCTATTTCACCTCCGGCGCGCTGATCAAGTACCTGCGCTCGCTGGAAGCCGCAGGCATGTCCCGCCAAGAGATCGTGGACGGCTACCTGTACTTCACCGCAGGCTCCTGCGGCCCGTGCCGCTTCAGCACCTACGCCGCCGAATACCGGATGGCGTTGCAGAGCGCGGGCTTCGACGGCTTCCGCGTCCTGCGCTTCCAGCAGGACGACGGCATCCACCAGAAGGTCTCCGCCCCCGGCCTGAAATACACCATCGACTTCGGCCTCGGCATGTTGAAGGTGCTGTTCATCGGCGACGTGATGAACGACCTGACGCACGGCGTCCGCGCCTACGAGGTCAACCCCGGCGAGACCAACCGCGTCATGGCCGAGTGCATGAAGGATTTCTGCGACCATCTGCGGACGTACAAGGCGCCGGAGCTGGTGGACGCCGCGCCGCGCGTCTTTCGCCCCGCCCTGCGCCGGTACGACATGCTCCGGCACATATCGAGCATTTTTTACAAGATGCACATGCACCTGAAGGGGCCGGAGTTCATGGCGGTGATGGCGCGTTGCCGCAAGCGCATCGACAGCATCGCCTTGGACCGCACCAAGCTCAAGCCGGTGGTCAAGGTCGTCGGCGAGTTCTGGGCGCAGACCACCGAGGGGGGCGGCAACTACAGGATGTTCGACTTCCTGGAGAAGGAAGGGGCGCATGTGCAGCCGGAGGCCATCGGCACCTGGCTGGCGTACCTGATGGCGCACGCGCGGATGCAGCTCTACCCCAAGCGCGGCATGAACGCCGAGTGCGAGGAGCCGGGGCGCTGGGCGCTGGGGCAGAGGTTCCGCAACGAGCTGAATTTCCAGAAGCGGCGGCTGATGCTCTCCCTGGGCGAGAAGTTCTACACATGGCTCTACCACCGCGTCGTGCGCGACATGGGCGGCGTCGCGCACCGGCTGGTGCCGCAGGAGGAGCTGGCCGAATGCGCCCGCCCCTTCTTCAAGCCTTTGGCGCGCGGCGGCGAAGGCTACCTGGAGGTCGGCAAGAACATCTACTACCACTCGCGGAAGCTGACGCATATGGTGCTGGGGCTGAAGCCTTTCGGCTGCCTCCCCTCGTCGCAGTCCGACGGCATCCAGTCGGCTGTGGTCGGCAAGCACAAAGACATGATCTACCTTCCTATCGAGACTTCGGGCGAGGGGGAGGTCAACGCCCACAGCCGCGTGCAGATGGCGCTGGGGGAGGCCAAGGCGAAAGCCAAGGACGAGCTCCAGGCGGCGCTCGCCAGCACGGGCAAGACTTTGGAGCAGGTGCGCGATTTCGTCACGAAGCACCCGGAGCTGAACCGGCCGCTCTACCATGTGCCGCACCATCCGGAGACGGCGGGGGTCGCCGCCAACCTCGTGTTCCACGTCAGCGACCTGATGGCGCAACGGTAAACCGCCATTTATGTCGCACGGGCGCATGGCGGCGCGTCTGCTGCGTTGCTGCTTGGGCGGGCTTCCTCGACGTACGTGGGTACGCCTGCGGAGCCCGCCCTGCGCGCGCCTTGCATCCACACCACCCTGCACCCGTGCGACCGTGGACGATGGCGGGTGCCGGCAGCTCGCGGCTTCGCCGCATCGCAACGTCCCTGCGCTAAATTGCGGCTTGTTGCAGGGGAGGCACTCTAATATTGTTTTACAGGCAGGATTATGACCAGGTTTTTCGCGGGTGTCGATGTAGGTTCCACAACGGTCAAGGCGGTCGTCACCGACGCTGTGAGCGGCGCGGTCCTCTGGAAGGACTACCGCCGCCATGAGACGCGGCAGTTGGAGACGCTGCTCGACTTCCTCCGGCGCATGGAGGGGGAGGCGGGCGTCGCCCCGTCGAACTGCCGCATGTTCATGACCGGCTCGGGCGGCCCGATGTTCGCCGACCTCGTGGGCGCGAAGTTCGTGCAAGAAGTCCTGGCGGCGTCCCTCGCCGTGGAGCGGCGGCATCCCCAAGCCTCCGCCATCGTGGAGATCGGCGGGCAGGACGCCAAGATCGTGGTGCTGCGCCGCGAGGACGGCCACGTCAAGAAGCTCCCGTCGATGAACGACAAGTGCGCCGGCGGCACGGGCGCGGTCATCGACAAGATCAGCAAGAAGCTGGGCATCCCGCTGGAGAATCTGTCCGGGCTGCGCTACGACGGCCTGCACATCCACCAGGTGGCGGGCAAGTGCGGCGTCTTCGCCGAGACCGACATCAACGGCCTGCAAAAGCAGGGGGTGCGCGCCGAGGAGTTGATGGCGTCCCTGTTCGAGGCCTTCGTGCTGCAAAACCTGCAAGTGCTGGCGCGCGGCCACACGCTCCTGCCCGAGGTCATCCTCCTAGGCGGCCCGAACGCCTTCATCCCCGGCATGAGGGAGGCGTGGCGGCGCAACATCGCCCTGATGTGGCAGGAGCGCGGCGTCAAAGTCCCGGCCGGAGCGAGTATAGAAGATTTGATCTACGCGCCCGGGGACGCCGAATACTACGGGGCGGTCGGCGCCATCGACTACGGCAAGGAGGAAGACGAGGAGGTCGGCCGCTACCTCGGCATGGCGAAGCTGCAGGAGCTCTGCGACGACCGCTCCACGACGGGCGGGCGCGGCGGCGTCCCGGCGCTGGTCGGCTCGGAGGCGGAGGTCGAGGAGTTCCTCGCGGCCTACGCGCCGCCCAAGTTCACCCCGCCCGCATACGGGCCGGGGGACGTGGCGCGCGGCTTCGTCGGCATCGACGGCGGCAGCACCTCGACCAAGGCGGTGCTCCTGTCCAAGGACGGCGAGGTGCTGGCGCGCGCCTACCAGCTCTCGAAGGGGAACCCCATCGCGGACACCATAGAAATCTTGGAGAAGCTGCGCGCCCAGGTGGAGTCGCAGGGGGCGTCCATCGAGGTGCTGGGCGCGGCGACGACGGGCTACGCCAAGGACACGCTGCGCGACGTGATCCGCGCGGACGTGGCGCTGGTGGAGACGGTCGCGCACACCAAATCGGCCGTCCACTACTACGGCGCGCCGGACGCCATCGTGGACGTCGGCGGGCAGGACATCAAGCTGATGGTCTTGAAGGACGGGCGCGTCAAGGACTTCAAGCTGAACACGCAGTGCTCGGCGGGCAACGGCTATTTCCTGCAAGCGATCGCCGAGGGCTTCGGCTACAAGGTCGAGCAGTTCGCCGAGGTCGCGTTCACGGCGCGCCAGATGCCGGTCTTCCCTTACGGCTGCGCCGTCTTCCTGCAATCGGACATCGCCAGCTTCCAGGGGCAGGGGTGGAAGCCGAACGAGATACTGGCGGGCCTTGCCGCCGTGCTGCCCAAGAACGTCTGGCTCTACATCGCCAAGATCCCCAACCTCGCCGAGCTGGGGACGCGCTTCATCCTGCAAGGCGGGACGCAGAACAACCTCGCCGCCGTGAAGGCTCAGGTCGATTTCATCAAGGAGCGCTTCAAGGGGACGGGCAAGACGCCGGAGATCACCGTCCACAAGCACGCGGGGGAGGCGGGGGCCATCGGCGCGGCATTCGAGGCGATGTCGCTCTGGGAGCGGGGGCGCGAGACCACCTTCATCGGTCTGGACGCCGCGCGCAAGATCGAGTACAAGACCACGGTCGGCGAGGAGACGCGCTGCCGCTTCTGCGTGAACAACTGCCTGCGCACCTTCATCGACATCACCGTCGGCGGCGAGTCGCGCCGCCTCATCATCGCCACCTGCGAGAAGGGGACGGTCGAGGACCTGGGGGCGATGAAGGACATCCAGGCGGAGATCAACGCCGCGCGCGAGGCCAACCCCAACCTGCTGGAATACGCCGCGCGTGAGGTCTGGAAGGTCGCGCCGTCCGGCGACGGCGACGCTGGCGGCGATGGCAACGGCAACGGGGCGGCGGCAAAGCCGACGCGGAAGCCGCCGAAAACGAAGCGGGCGCTGTCGAAGGAGCTGGCGGAAAAGCGCGCGAACTTCCGCGTCGGGATGCCGCGCGTCTTGGGGATGTACATCTACGCTCCGCTGTTCGGGCGTTATTTCGAGGCGCTGGGCGTCCGGTCGGGCAACATCGTCTACTCCGACTTCACCACCGAGGAGATGTTCCGCGCGGGCTCCAAGCGCGGCTCCATCGACCCCTGCTACCCGTCGAAGGTGGCGCTGGCGCACATCCACAACCTGCTGTTCGAGAAGCACAAGAGGAAGCCGCTGGACTGCATCTTCTTCCCGATGCTGGACGTGCTGCGCTCCCCGCTGGTGCTGCGCGCCCGCAACGCCTGCCCCACCACCGCGCTCACGCCGGAGGTCGTGCGGGCGGCGTTCACGAAGGAGACAGACCTGTTCGCGGAGGCTGGGGTGGCGTACCTGAACCCGCTGGTAGACCTGTCCAAGCCGCAGCTTCTGGCGCGGCAGCTCTTCAACGAGTTCCAGCCCCTGCTCGGCCTGACCAAGGAGGAGAACCTGGACGCGGTGATGGCGGGTTATGAAAGCCTCGACGGCTACGAGGCGCGTCTGCGGCGCAAGGCGCGCGAGACCCTGGACAGGCTGGAGCGGGAGAAGCGGCTCGGCATCGTGCTCCTGGGACGCCCGTACCACCACGACCCGGGCATCAACCTCGGCATCCCTGAGGAGTTGCAGAAGCGGGGCTACCCGGTCTTCTCGCAGACCACGCTGCCGCTGGACGAGGACCTGATGGAGCGGCTTTTCGGGGACGACGTCCATGACGGCGTCATCGAGCAGCCGATGGACGTGAGCGACGTGTGGAAGCACACCTTCTCGGCCAACAGCGCCTACAAGGTCTGGGCGGCGAAGTTCACGGCGCGCCACCCGAACCTGGTGGCTGTGGAGCTGTCGAGCTTCAAGTGCGGCCACGACGCGCCCATCTATTCCACGATAGAGCGCATCATCGAGACGTCGGGGACGCCGTACTTCGCCTTCAAGGACATCGACGAGAACCGCCCCACGGGCTCCATCCGCCTGCGCGTGGAGACCATCGACTACTTCCTGAAGCAATACCGCCAGACCCTGTGAAGGGCGCGCAGGAATCGGGGATCGACAGCCGTTTCGCCCGCCAGGCGGCTTACCGTCTTACTGCGAGTGGGTGGAAAGTTCCCTGCGAACCATGTCGGCGACCAGTTCTGACGGAGTTTGGCGGGTGGCCATCGCCTTCGCGTTTAGAATGTTGTACATGATTTCAAGCGGTTGTCAGAACCGCAGGCTCCGAATGGCGCCTCTGAAGATGCCGGCCTTATTTGCCGCCGCCGCAGGCCGTGTTCGAGCCGATGGAACCGCCTCCCTTGCGGGGACACGGCTTTGTGCCCACGTTTATGAGGAAAGGCTCGCTCGTCAGCGTCCACGGCTCCTCCGTGGAATCGCAGGTGGCGCCTTTTTTCTTGCCGTACACGGGGCTGGTGCCGCTCACTTCGAGCGTCACGGTCAAGACGCCCGGCTCGGTCGGGACGATGTCCTCGAACATCGCGTTCCCCTTGGAATCTCTGCGCACATCGACACCCGCGCCTTTGAAGACATAGGTCGCCTTGGAGACCCCGGGCGCAAGCGGGCTGGCGAACGATATCCGCGCGGCCTTGCCGACGACAAGGCCGTTCATCCAGCCGATGAAAGGCGCTTTGGCGTCGCGCGGGTCGTTCCCGAAGATCGTCGCGCTTTCGATGACGGGCGGGATGTCAACATGGTTCGACCCGCATCTCCTGGCCGAACTCCGCCCCAACGCGCCCGTGTCGTGGCAACTGCCGGTGAACGCCGCGCCCGCTATGTAACCGGCGCTGTAACGGGCGCCGGGGGAAACGGTGACCGTTTTCGACACGGCCATGACGTTGTCGGCGCAAGCGCCGTCTTTTTGCACGGTGTCCTGCGTGGTTCTCCCCACTTTCAAGGCGATGTACGCGCTGCAACTGCAAACCTCGTCGCCGGCGCAGGCGATGTGGTTCTCCAGCTTCATCTCCAGCTCGTAGGTGCGCGAGGTGGCGCCGCCGGACGACGCGGTGGTTTTTTCGCCCACCACCTTGAGCTCCCCCTGCGGGCGAAGTTCGCAATCCGCCCAAGCCGTGACGCTTGCCGCGACAAGAAGAACGATGCCAAAAACAGCCGCTTTCATCATGATCCCCTCCTTGTTGAAGATCTTGCGGGTTTGATTTTATCACGGGATTCCGCAAAACATGCAAAAGGGAACCAGAAGAGAGCCTCCGACAAGTTCGCAGACAAGGTTGAACTCCCCCGGCTTACGGCGACGGCGCGTCCCATGCGGAGATTTCCGAGGCGACCGGTATTCCCCCGGGGACTGTGAAGTCGTATATTTCAAGGGGCGCGGCGAAATGGCGCGAACGGCTCGCCGATTACCGGCCCGCCGCCCAGGGACGAGGGCTTTATGGCAAAATATGCGACGGAAGTTCACAGCAGTTATGACATGCCGCACACCATCGAGAAAAAGAAACCGGTCGGAACGCTGGTGGAGGGACGCAGGGAGACCCCCGTCATACGCGAAGCCGACGTGATCGTCGTCGGAGGCGGGCCGGGCGGCGTCGCGGCGGCGGTGTCGGCAGCGAGAGGCGGCGCCAAGACGGTGCTTGTCGAGCGATACGGGCATCTGGGCGGCATGGCCACAGGCGGCTTGGTCAACATCATCCCGAACCTTGCCAGCATTTACGGCGAGCAGTTGATCGGCGGGTTTTGCCAAGAGTTCATCGACAGGGTGTCGGCGCGGGGGGCGGCGTCGTTCCCCGCGAGGGAGCATTGGGGCAAAGGCGACCCCGCAGAGGTCGGGAAGTACCAAAAGGCGAACATGACGCACTTCTATATCCGCAAGAACCCGGACGGGGAGCTTGTCGTCCTCTACACCGCCGTGATCGACCCCGAAGTGGCGAAGGACGAGCTGAACAACATGGTGCTGGAGTCCGGCGCGGAACTGTTCCTGCACACCTGGGTCACCGAGCCGATCATGGACGGCAACGCCGTGAAAGGCGTCATCGCCGAAAGCAAGTCGGGACGCCAGGCGTTTTCGGGCAAGGTCGTGATCGACTGCTCCGGCGACGGCGATCTAATTCCGTATACCGGCGCGGCGACGGACGAATATATGAAGCCGGGGTCGCGGATCGCCCAGTTCGGCTGGATATATTGGATTTGCAACGTCAACCTCGCCGAGTACGACGCATTCGCGCAGACAGAGCCGGACAACTTCAAGGCGGCAAGCGCAGCGATCGTGGAAAAAGGCGGTTCGGCGGCCTTCTCGCGCGGACTGCTCGAACACCAGGACGACGTGGTCTGGGTGTTCAACCTCATCGGCTCGCTGCACCAGACCGACGTCGAGGAAATGACGCACATCGACGTGACGACGCGCAAACAGGCGGTGCGGAACTGGGAGCTGCTCAAAGCCCACATGCCCGGCTTCGAGCGCAGCTTCATCATGCTCAGCTGCCCCCAGCTCGGCACCTCCGGCGGGCGCAGGATAGTCGGCGAATACTATTTGACGGAAAAGGATATGGACACCGACACGCCCTTCGAGGACACGGTCGCGGTCTTTGCCGACAACGACCGCGGCGAGGCGTCGCTGAAACATCCCAGGACGTACATCCCCTACCGCTCGCTTGTCCCCAAAGGCGTTGACGGGTTGCTGGTCGCGTGCAGGGCGTTTTCGTCCGACTACGAGTTCCAGGAGTTTTTCAACCTCATCCCGCACTGCATGTGCTTCGGGCAGGCGGCTGGCGCGGCGGCCGCGCTTGCCGTGAAAAGCGGCGTCGATCTGCGCGACGTCGAATACGCCGCGCTTCGTGCGGAACTCGTCAAAAACGGGGCGATACTCCCGATCATCGGCATTGCGACGGAAGGGAGTCTCCATATTCGTTCACGTCGCCGGAACAGTTGATTTCCGATTTCCAGAATGAGATCGCGAGGTGGCGTCGTGAAAACCGTGATTCTTGACATACAGGCTCCCGATCAGGCTATGGAGGATTTCGCCAAGGTCTGGAAAACCGGCTGTCTGCCGACAGGCAGGCAGACAGGTCAAGCGGTGGCTTGCCCGCCGGCATTTCCCACAGGAAACGCTTCCATGACACGGAGTCTCGGGATAGGCTCGGGAAGGCTCAAGGTTCCCATTTCCCGCCTCCGGCCAAGACCGTGTAGAGCGCGTCGTAGTGCATGGTCTCGAAGATCGTGAACTCGTTGAAGGAGATGATCTCGCGGTCGTCTACGTACTGGCGCTCCTTGGGCAGCTTGGCCACGTCGGGGACGGCGGGGAAGGTCCGGCTCCAGCCGGGGACGCCGGGGCCGAAGACCGTGATGCCCGGCTTGGAGCCCCGCCCCAGGGACGCCGTGTAGGCGCTTTCGCGGTCGTGGACGTTGTAGACCTGCTGGACGCCCAGCCCCGTGACGTAGCTGACGCCGACCGGGTTCAGGCCCAGCTTGTAGTCCATCAGCTCGGAGGCCGCGTCGAAATACTCCTGCCCGCCGGAGAGCCTCCATTGCAGCAGCGGGGCCGCCGCGTACTGCGGCTGGCGCACGTTGTGGCCCCACGCCATGCCGTCCGGGTTGTTCCCGACGGGATATGCGTGTCGGCGCAACTCGGCGATGTTGGCGTCCGCCGCGTCTTTGACCGCCTGCTTGAAGAACGCGACGACGGCCGGGTCGGTCGCGACCTTCTTCTCCACGATGTAGGAAATTATATAGGCGGGGTTGTCGAACTTGTCGTCGTTCAGCGAATATCCCGGCGTCAGGTACAGGTTGTCCTTCAACCCGCCGGCGATTCGGTAAAGCTCCTTGACCTTGCGGTGGTCGGTTTCCTCGCCGAGCAGCAGGTAGCGCTGGATGTGGTAGTACAGCCGCTCCGGCGCGGCCATCGACTGGTCGCCGAAGCGCATCGCCTTTTCCGCGCGCGCCACGAGCTCCTCCGACCGCTTGGCGTCGAACGGCTTGAGCACGCGCGCGAGGTGCATGAACAGGCCCGCGCCGGTGTTTGTGGCGCGGTCGTCGGTCTTCACCGTCCCGTACTTCTTGCCGTCTTGGTCCAGGGGCGCGGCGAACGGCTCGGGATAGCCGCGGGTCTCCGTGCCGAAATGGATGCTGCCGTCCTCGTTTTGCAGGTACTCCCAGGCGAGGCTCCCCCAGGCGGCTTCGTCGAGGATGTCGGGGACGCCGTTGTCGTAGCCGAGGATGTTGTATTCGGCGTCGAACTTCCCCGGCAGGTCGTACTGGCCGTCGGTGAAATACTCCGGGAACGCCTCGTAAATCATCAGGTTGATGACGGGGTTCGCCATGTGGTAGGCGCGCCGGTCGGCGTCGCCCGCATCATGGTAACCGCCGTAGACGCGCAGCGTCCGCTCGTCCCCCTTCACGTCGATGTTGGCCTCGCCGATAGGGCCGTCCACGTCATAAACCAGCGTGTGGCACGGCTTCTTGCGGATGTCGGGCTTGTGGATGGGGCAGCCGCAGCGTTGCAGGTACTGTGCGCGGAAGAGGGTGTAGGCGAGCCGTTGCGAAAAGCGGCCGCCGACGCCGAAGGGGTGGGAGCTGCCGTATCCCTTTACGGTGACCTTGTACGGCCCGCCCTCGGGGACTTTGCCCAAGTCGATGCGGTAGACGCGGTCGCCCGAGCCCGCGTCCTCGCCGACATCCTCCAACGTGCCGTCGGCGACGGTCTTGCCCGTTTTGACGTCCCACACCTCGTAGGCGGGCAACGCCCCCGCGATCTTCCCCGCGCCGCCGGTTCCGAGCCAGATGGCGAAGTTGGCATACCGCCGTCGCGACTGGGCGCTGTAGCCGACCTGGTTGGTCTTGACGGCTTCGCAGTAAACCTCGCGCGCGCGGAACACCATGTCCTTGTCGCCGTAGGGGGTTTCCAACCGGTACTGCTTGCCTTCCTCCAGCTTCGCCGTCTTCAGGTAGACGTGGTGGTCGAAGGGGTTGGCGCGGGTCGAGTATTTGTAGACGGCGCGCGCCGCCTCGCCGTTGACCTTCCATCGGGAGGCGTCCTCGATGTCGATGGCGTTCACGTCGCCGGAGTCTCCGGCGATGAACACGACCAGCACGTCGTCGGAAGCGGAGCGGATCTCCTTCAAAGTCGGGCGGGCGGGCATGTCCAGCAATCCGCAGAAAACTGCGAGGAGGGTCATAATGGCGGTTTTCTTCAGCATAAGTCACACTCCTGTTTTCGACATAGGGGAGCCTCTAAAAAGCTCGCAGGCAAGGCGCAACGCAGTATCCGGGGTTTTTAGAGGTTTCCATAGGTGCCGAATGCCGGCTCGACGCCGTGTCCCGCACGTACGGCGGGTCTGCGCAACATCACGCTCGACCCCTCGAACGACAGGTCGTCGGTCAGGCTCAGCAGCCAGAAGTCCTCTCCCCCGCCGGGGAGCCGTCGATCGAGGACGAGGACGAGATTGATTTTACAACGGACGCCCCGGCTTGCGCAGGGCCCTCCTGAAGAAGCAGAAGCGCGGCGGCGGGGGTTCGCTCCGCAACCGCCTTCACGCCGT
>JAISUT010000065.1 GCA_031271905.1 Acidobacteriota bacterium | reverse complement strand
GCGCGGCGGATTTCGCCAAAGCGTCGGTGCCCCGCCCGACATCGGTCGAAACGCCGCATGAACAAAACGGAGGCAGGTTGTTGCTTAGCAAATTGTCTATAAAAAGGTTGAACTCCCCTCCAAGACGCCGATGATCAAGATGCAGCACCCCGAGTTCGAGACTTGGTACGACGGACCGCACGGCTCGGCGGGCGTCTCCTGCGCCGACTGCCACATGCCCTACACCCGCATGGACGGCAAGAAGAAGGTCTCCAGCCACCACTGGCATTCGCCATTGAAGGACATCGAGACCGCCTGTCGGCAGTGCCATGCGGACAAGGACGCCGACTACCTGAAGTCGCGCGTGGAGTACACGCAGAAGAAGACCTTCGGGCAACTGCTCAAGGCGCAGGAAAGCAGCGTGCGCGCACACGAGGCGGTGCGCCTGGCCGACGAATTCCGCGGCGTGCGCGCCGCGGATTACGACGCGCTCATGCTCAAGGCGCGGGAGAACGTCCGCAAAGGGCAATTCTACTGGGACTTCGTCTCCGCCGAAAACAGCGTGGGGTTCCACAACCCCGCCAAGGCGCTGGATACGCTGCTGCTGTCGGTCGAAGCCAGCAATGCCGCCGTGGACGCGGCTATGCAGGCGACTGGCGGCGGCATCGGCAAGGCGCTGGCGGGGGATGTCAAAAACGTCGTGCCGCCCGTCCGCAAGCATTCGCGCAAGCTGCAGCAGAGCGCGGCGCATCTGGCTTCGCACCCGTGGCTGAAATACCTGCCACAACTCCCGGCGTCCGAGCAGGTCTGGGACGGGCAGACGTGGGTGGGCAAAGCCCCGGAGCCGGATTTCTAGCCGGTTTCCCTTGTGAAAATTTTTAATCCAGCCCCCCTCCCCGACCGACAATCCTCCACGGATTGTAAGGAAGTGGAGGGGAACGGATTTCCCCCGCGAATGAACAGCAACAAACCTGCCAGGAATTCAAGGAGGAATTCACCGTGGGATCTTTCAGCATTCTCAACAACATCGCCGCCATCAACGGGCAAAACCAACTCAACATCAACAACGTCAACCTGTCCCGCACCCTGAACCGCCTCTCTTCGGGGAAGCGCATCAACTCCGGTGCGGGGGCGTCCCTGCGGCGGGAGAATTGACATAATGACCTTTATCGGAAACCGGGATGGGACGGGTCGAACCAGAAAATACAGCTTATTCGCCCTATCCGTCGTCCGCGTGAGTTCCGCGTCGCGGGCATGTTCTAAAAAGGGGCGCAGACAAGGCTCGCCGCAGATCGAAAAGCGGAGTTTGCTGACGCATCGGTGAAGCTCAGGGCTGGGGGGGAGGCGAAATCGCCGGCGGTTTGTCGCCGCTCCGCCGCTCGTCCGCCGCCGCCGAAGAGTCGGGCGTGGCGGCTTGGTCGAGAACGGGAGCGCGGCTGGAGTCGCCCTTGGGCAGTTTGTACACGCGAATCGTGTTGGGCGGAATCCGGCTTTGCCCTATGACGCCGACGCCGATGCGGGATTCTTGGACGTTTACGCCGTGGGCTTTCAAATATTTGATCAAACTGTCCGCCGTGTCTTCCTGCGTCATGTTCTCGCCCTGAGCGTTCTCCCCGTCTTTGTTCTCCTTGTCGTCACTGTCGCTGTCATTGTAGGAGACAAGCGCATCCTTCGGGTTTAGCATGTCCGTATCGGCGGGTCTGTTCCATTTCGCAATCAGCAACGCCCCCGCGAACGTCGCGGCGATCCCAATCGCGGCGACCGCGCCATATCTTTTCAGGCAAGCCGTTTTCTTCGCCCGCCGCCGCTCCGTCTCCTCTTGGCGGCGCTGCGCCGCCGCAGACGCAGCCTCAATGTCGCGCTGCCTTTTTTCGTTCCGCCTGCGTTTCTCCTCCTGCAACTGGAGAGCCGTCATCATCGCCATTTCGGCTTTTTGGGCGGACGCGGCTTCCATGTCGCGCTGTTGCTGTTGCAGTTTCCTGATGGATAGCTTCACGACGCCGTCCTTTTCGGATATCGCCATCGCCCAGACCATGTCGCCCACCTTGAACTTGGCGGTGTTCCTGTCTCCGGCGTTCAGCGCGACGTTGTTTCGGGAGATGACGCCCACGAGACCGTCGCCGAATTCTCCGAGATCGACGGTCAATTGGTCTGCCGTCACTTCGGAGACAGGGGCTTCCAGCACCGTCAGCGGTTCTATCGTCGGCACGTTCCCGGCGTGCTTTTCAACCGGCGCGGACGATTCGGGCGAACCGCATTCCGCCACCTGGTCGACCGCGTCCCCGTCCCCGACGATTCCTTCGCCGATTTCGCTTTCGCCGATTTCGCCGATTCCGCCGACGTCCCCCGTGTCGCAGCCGGTTGGAGGCACGGCTCCGGATCTGACGGATTCGGCGGCAGGTTTTGACGCAGGGGCGGGCGCGGGCTTGGCTGGCTCGTCGGGGGCGATGTCGGCGGAGACGATGTCGTCGGATGCGTTTCCAGCGGCGGCGTCGATCTCCGCCGGAGTGCCGCCGTCTGGCGCAGGGGTGCGGGGGATGACCGTGGGGATGCACTGCGAGTCGCCGTCCACTATGACGACGAGGTCGCGTCCGCACAAGCGACGCTGGTTTTTGCGAGTGTGTCGCGAGACGGGGTAGTCCAATTCGGGGTGGAGCAACACGTGGCGGACGGCGTCCACCGTGAATCCACGCTCCTCCACGCGGCTTATCGCATGGCGGGTGAGCCGGTATCTGATGTAGTCGCTCGTACCCATGTCGCGCTCCGTCTGTTTCCTGCGGGAGACGATGCGATCGCGTCGCGTTTACGACGTCTATAAACTGCATCAGTCCCTTTACGACGTCTTCTCTCCGTCGTTTTTAACAATGTTTGTAACGTTACTATTGATCTCTCGCCGCAGTCAAGGGCAATTAACGATCCGTCCGGGGATCCGTCCGGCTTCCACCAACCACGGGGGCTTCGCCATCCCCGTACACCTGTTTCGCAGGAACCTCGCCGTCTCGCCGTTCCCTGATTTGACAGGGAATCGGGTTTCCTATAGAGCCGATTGCAAAACCCCAGCCGAAGAAGGAATAATGAACGGAGGAAGCTTGACTCGCCGAAGACGTTTCATGCATGTTGCCCTTCGCGATTCGCTTTAACATTCAAAGGTTTTGCAATTGGCTCGGGCTGTTTTGTGAGATTCGTTTCGACTCCTCGTGTGATTGTTCTTTTACGATGTTGCGATTACGTGCATACTGTAATATCATTGGAACTACAGGAGGTGGCGGTTATGAGTACTGTAAGTATCAACATACGCACGGAAAGCGACATCAAGGCGCAAGCCCAGCAGATTTTCGAGACGCTCGGGCTGGATATGACTACGGCAATCAATCTGTTCCTGCGCCAGACTGTGCGCGAGCGCGACCTGCCCTTTGTCTTGTCGGCGAAGCCCGCGTCTGCGAAAAAAAGCCGACCGCTCGCTTATGGCCGGGGAAGCATGAAGGGCAGGATGTGGATTTCCGACGACTTCGACGCGCCACTTGACGACTTTAAAGAGCACATGGAATGAGATACCTGCTCGACACCCATACGGTTCTCTGGTTTCTTGAGGATTCGGAACAGTTGTCCGAAAAGGCGGCGGCCGTGATAGAGAACAGAGATTCCGATAACCGCATAGTGATAAGCGTCGCGTCCCTTTGGGAGTTCACGATAAAACACGACCTCGGAAAACTCCGTTTCGAGGGCGGCGTGACGAGCTTCCGCGCCATGATTGACGCGAATGGCTGGATCGTGCTTCCCATCGCTCAATCACATTTAGAGAATCTGCCCGGTCTGCCGCCTGTACACCGCGACCCTTTTGACAGACTGCTCGTGGCGACGGCGAAGTCCGAGGGAATACCGATTGTCACGACCGACAAGTCTATTCGCGAATACGACGTTCCATGCGTATGGTAGCGCGGTTCAATGCGCCGATTTATGGATAAGATGGATAGGGCGAATAAGCTGATTTTGTCTGTCCTGTCTCCGCTTCCGACAACGCCCTTTATGTCAATTTTTCCGCCGCAGGGACGCCGCCCGTCCCGCCGACCTCAGATCTCGTAGCTCCAGAACTCGTCCTGCTCCAACTCGACGCTCTTGAGCTTGTCGTCGGACTTGAACTGCAACTCGGGGTTGCGCACGCTGACCCGCGTCTTTTCCGGGACGCTCTTGGTGATGAAGGCGTTCGAGCCGATGACCACCCCCTCGCCGATCACCGTCGAGCCGCCGAAGATCGACGCGCCCGAGTAGATCGTCACATGGTCGCGGATGGTCGGATGCCGCTTGACCCCCGCCAGCAACCGCCCGCCCCGCGTGGAGAGCGCGCCGAGCGTGACCCCCTGGTAGATCTTCACGAAGTCGCCGATCTCGGTCGTCTCGCCGATGACGACGCCCGTGCCGTGGTCGATGAAGAAGTGGTGGCCGAGCGACGCCCCAGGGTGGATGTCGATGCCGGTGATGCCGTGCGCGTGCTCGGTCATCATGCGCGGGATGAGCGGGACTTCGAGCAGGTAAAGCTCGTGCGCCAGGCGGCTGACCGTGACGGCGTACAGCCCCGGGTAGGAGAGGATGATCTCGTCCTTGCTCGCCGCCGCCGGGTCGCCGTCCAGCGCCGCCTCGACGTCGGTCGCGACCACGGAGCGGAGCCAGGGGATGCGGGCGAGGAACGCCATCGCCTTCTGCCGCGCCGCCTCCGCGACCTCGCCTGCGGCGTGCCTGCCCGCCTGCCGCAACGCCCGCGCGACCTGCTCTTGCAGCAGGCGCGAGAGTTTTTCCAGCAACTCCCCGATGTAGTACTCGACCGCGCTCGGCTGGCGCTTCTCGTAGAAGCCCGCGAACACGAGGTTGCGCAGGCCGTCGATCAGGCGGCGGATGGCGTCCGGGTCGATGCGCACGCCGTCGTCGAGCTTGATGATGTCCGGCTCGGCCTCGTAGCTCCGCAGGATGTCCGCGACCAGCCCCCGCAAGGGCAATTCACCGTATTCCGCCATGATGTCCGCCCCCCTTCTGGGAACCTCAAAAAACCGGACAACAGCGCCAGCGCCGTGTCCGCGAGGTTTTTAGAGGTTTCCGTCAAGCCATGGAACAAGCCATGGAACCGCCGTCGGCGCCAAGGCGGCTCATTGCAACCGCCGGAGCGTCGCCGCCATCGACTCCACCTCCTGCGGCGTGTTGTAGAAGGCGAGCGAGGGGCGCACCGTCCCCTCCAGTCCGAAGCGCCGCAAGATCGGCTGGGCGCAATGGTGCCCCGCGCGCACCGCGATGCCCGCGCGGGAGAGATGGCGCCCCACCTCCTCCACCGAACGGCCGTCCATGACGAACGACAGCACGCTCGCCTTGGCGGGGGCAGTCCCGACTAGGCGCAGCCCCGGTATCTTCTTCAGCTCCGCCGTCGCGTACTCCAGCAACTCGTGCTCCCACGCCGCGATGTTGTGGATGCCGATGCCTGCGACGTAGTCGAGCGCCGCCCCCAGTCCCACAGCGTCGGCGATGTTGCCCGTCCCCGCCTCGAACTTCTGCGGCGCGCGGTGGTAGACCGTCCGCTCGAAGGTCACGTCGGCGATCATGTTGCCCCCCCCTTGGTAGGGCTTGGCGGCCTCCAGCCATTCCTCCTTGCCGTAGAGGGCGCCGATGCCGGTCGGGCCGTAGATCTTGTGGCCGGAGAAGACGAAGAAGTCCGCGTCCAGCGCCGTGACGTCGAGCGGGACGTGCGAGACCGACTGCGCCCCGTCCACCAGCACCGGCACGCCGAAGGCGTGCGCCGCCTGAACCATCTCCGCGACCGGCGTGACCGTCCCCAAGGCGTTCGAGACGTGCGTCACGGCGGCGAACTTCGTCCGGCGCGTGAACAGGCGCGCGTACTCGCCCAAAAGGATCTGCCCCGCGTCGTCCACCGGCGCCACCTTCAAGACCGCGCCCGTCTCCTCAGCGACCATCTGCCAGGGGACGATGTTGGCGTGGTGTTCCAAGACCGTCAGCACGATCTCGTCGCCCGCCCCGAGCCGGGGCTTGGCGAAAGCCTGCGCCACGAGGTTGATGCCCTCGGTCGTGCCGCGCACGAAGACGATATTTCCCGGCGCGGGCGCGCCGAGGAACACCGCCACCTTCTTGCGCGCGTCCTCGTAGGCGTCGGTCGAGCGCGCCGCCAGCGTGTGCGCCCCGCGGTGGACGTTGGAATTCTCGTGCTCGTAGTAATAGGAGATGCGGTCGATGACCTGGCGCGGGCGTTGCGTGGTCGCCGCGTTGTCGAACCAGACGAGCTGATGGCCGCCGTCCACCTTCTCCGACAGGATGGGGAAATCGGCGCGGATCTGCCCGAGCGAACGCTCGCCGACGTAGCGGCCCGCGTCCCGCCCGCTTTCAGGGGACGCCTCCGCGCGGACGGCGCGCCCTCCCCCTGCGGACGCCTCCGCCTCCAGGGCGTCCTTCTCCTTCGCTTGCTCCGCCCGCGCCTCGGCCTCGGAAAGCAGCGTCGGCGCGTAGCTTGCCGCAGGCGCGGCGGGCGCGCCGACCACGGGCAGCGATGCCGGGACTGGCGCGACGGGCGGGAGCGCGCCGACGGACGCCTCTGGCGCCTTTGACGCATCGGGCGCGTCTGGCGGCGACGCCGCGCCGAACTCCGGGAAATACGCCCCGGCGAGGCGCGCGATGTCTTCCGCCGAAGGCAGCCGGTAAAGCGCCGGGTCGAACGGCGCCTGTGCGGGGAAAACGTCTTTACTGGTAGTCATGGTACTCACCCACTTCCACGTCTTCCAGCACCGCCAGCGCGTCGTCCGCGAGGATCGCCGCCGAGCAATAGACCGAGAGGAGGTAGGAGGCGACGCCTTGGTCGTTCACGCCCCGGAAGCGGACGGAGAGGCCGCGCCCCTGCTCGCCCGGCACGTTCTGCTGGAACAGCCCGATGACGCCGCGCTTGGCCTCGCCCGTGCGCACCAGCAGGATGTTGGTCTTGCCCGACTTCCCCTTCGGGTTGCGCAACCCGTCCACCAGCAGCTTGTCGGTCGGCACGAGCGGGATGCCCCGCCAGGTGACAAACGTCCCGCCCGCGATGTTGACGGTCACCGGCGGCACCCCGCGCAGCGTGCATTCGCGCTCGAAGGCGGCGATGGCGCGGGGATGGGCGAAGAAGTACGACGGCTCCTTCCAGACCTTGGTGATGAGCTCGTCCAAGTCGTCCGGCGTCGGCGCGCCCTTGAGCGTCTTGACGCGCTGGCCGGGGGCGGCGTTCTTCAAAAGGCCGTAGTCGTCGCTGTTGACGATCTGGCTCTCCTGCCGCTCCTTGAGGCTCTCCACCGCCAGGGCGATCTGCTCCGCCGTCTGGTCGTAGGGGGAGCTGTAGACGTCCTGCACCCGCGTATCGACGTTGAGGATGGTCGAGATGGCGTTCAGCGCGTACTCGCGCGGCCGGGTCTCGTAGGGGACGTATCCTTGCGGGATGTCCGCCTTTTTCGGATCCTGGTTGCAGAGCACGTCCAGCGGCGCCTCCCCCTCCACCACGCGGTTGACGCGGTATATGCCCGCGTCCAGCCCCTTGAACTCGATGAGCCGGGCGAGCCATCTGGGGGTGAGCGCGCCGTACTGCGGCTTGGTCTTGGTGACGGTCGCCAAGGGCGACGCCTGATCGAACGTCAATGCGTTGAGAATGTTTTTATCTGCCATGGCTATGAGTCCTCCGGTGATTGGAAATCAGGGAGCCTCTAAAAACCCAGATGCTGCGTTACGCCTTGTCTGCGCGGTTTTCAGAGGCTCCCATCAGAAAAACGCCCTGCGGCCCGCCGCCGCTTGAAAACTTCGACTGCGGACGGACATGGATGGCGTGGATGGCGGTGAAAACCCGATGCCCGCCCCTGTCCGTCCGCGCCCCCCTGTTTCAAGGCCGCCATCCCCCATCCCCCATTGCGCGGCGCAACCGCGTCAATACTGCGGGAGGGTGCTATCGACGTCGCGCGCCCACGCGCCGACGCCGTCCTGCAAATTCAACAGCCTGCCCCGGTGCCCCGCCTCACGCAAGGCGCGGATGGCGAACTTGCTGCGCTGCCCCACCTTGCACAGGAACACGGCGTCCACCGCCGCGTCGATCTCCCCGGCGCGGCGCGCCATCTGCCCGAGCGGGATGTACCTCGCCCCGGGGAAGGGGGCGATGGCCTGCTCGTGCGGCTCGCGGATGTCGATGACCTGGAGCGGGTCGCCCGCGTCGAGGCGCGCCTTCAGCTCCTTGGCGGTGATCGACTCCACCGGCTCTTCGCCCGGCGCGGGCTTGAGCCCGCAAAACTGCTCGTAGTCGACGAGTTCGCGGATGCTCGGCGCCTTGCCGCAGACCGGACAGCCCTCGTCGCGGCGCAGCTTCAACTCGCGGAACTTCATCGCCCAGGCGTCGAACAGCAACAGCCGCCCGATCAGGCTGTCGCCCGCGACCGCGCCGCCTGCGCCCCCGGCGCCGACGACGAGCTTGATGACCTCGCTCGCCTGGATCGTCCCGACGATGCCGGGCAGGACGCCCAGCACCCCGCCTTCGGCGCAGGACGGGACCAGCCCCGGCGGCGGCGGCGAAGGGTACAGGCAACGGTAGCACGGCCCCTCCTTGGCGTAAAAGACGCTCGCCTGCCCCTCGAACTGGAAGATGGAGCCGTAGACGTTCGGTTTGCCGAGCAGCACGCAGGCGTCGTTGACCAGGTAGCGCGTGGGGTAGTTGTCCGTCCCGTCGGCGACGACGTCGTAGTCCTCGATGATGGAGAGGGCGTTGTCGGACTTGAGCGCCGTGTTGTAAGTGACGACGCGGATGTCCGGGTTTATCGATTTCACGCGGTCGGCGGCCGAGGCGACCTTGGGGCGGTCGATGTCGCGCGTGCCGTGGATGATCTGTCGTTGCAGGTTCGACGCCTCCACGAAGTCGAAATCGACCAGCCCCAGCGTCCCCACGCCGGCGGCGGCGAGGTAGAGCGCGAGCGGCGCGCCCAGCCCCCCCGTGCCGACGACCAAGACCTTGGCGGCCTTCAGGCGGCGCTGGCCGTCGACGCCGACCTGCGGCAGCAGGAGGTGGCGGCTGTAGCGCGTGATCTCGGCGTTCGAGAGCCGCTCCAGCCGGTCGTCCGGTATGATGGATGCGACGTTCATCGCTTCCGCCCCGCGGCTTTCGATCGCACGATCCCGTCCGTCTGGCGGGGTGCGGCGCGGAGCGCCCCCGCGACGCCGCCCGCGATGGCGGGGACCAGCGTAACCTCGCCATCCGGCGGCACGGGCGCGCCAAGGCCGCCGAAATTCCGGATGTCCTCCTCGCCCACGAACACGTTGACGTAGGAGCGCAGCTTGCCCTCCGCGTCATAGATGTGCCGCCTGATGTCGGGATAGAGTTCCGCCAACGCCGCGACGACTTCGCCCGCCGTCGCGCCGCCGACCTCGACCTGCGCCTTCCCGTCGGCGAACGCCCGCAACGCCGTGGGGATGAATACCTTTGCCATGGAGTTTTCTCCTTCCGGGAACCTTCTTTTATGTTTCACCGGCTTGTTCACCGGCTTGTTCGCCGGCTTGCCCCGCCGTGCCCACCGGCTCGTTGGCAAAGCGGCTCCTGTCGTCCTCCAGGCGCCAACTTGCCAGCTCCCGCGCCCGACCCCGCTCGACCGCCACGATGACGTAGGAGTAGACCGGCCAGGCGTGGTCGAGGTCGTAGTCCGACGGCGCGGCGGGATGGTCGGGGTGCGAGTGGTAGATGCCGACGATGTCCTTGCCCGCCCGCGCCGCCTCGCGCTCCGCGCGGAGGAAATCCTCCGGCTCGATCTTGAAGCGGTGGTGCGCCTCCTCCGGCTCGCGCGCGTTGGCGACCGCCCGGACGCCGTCGCCGACCCGCCCTCCGTCGTCGTCCTGCAAGCGCCCCAGGATGAACCCGCAGGTCTCGTCGGGGTAGTCCCTCTCCCCCGCTTCGCAAATCGCCCGCCGGACCTCGTTCGTCAACTTCAACATCGCAATTTCCTATGGAAACCTCTAAAAACCCGGATACTGCGTTGCGTCTCGGTCGAAAATGCTCATTTGCCTCAGCGGACTCCGCTTTTCGACCTGCGGCGACGCCTTGTCTGCGAGCTTTTTAGAGGCTCCCCTATATCTTCCAGTCGAAGCCGTACTCCGGCTCCCCGACCTCCCAGAACCTGTCGGAGGTGTAGCGCGAGCCGCTGTCGCACAGCACGGTGACGATCACCGAGCCGGGCGGGGCGTCCTCCGCCGCCTTCATCGCCGCCGCCACGTTCGCCCCCGAGGAGACGCCCGCGAAGATCCCCTCCTGCAAGGCGAGGCGGCGCGTGATCTCGTACGCCAGCTCGGTCTCGATCTCGATGACGCCGTCTTGCAGGCTCTCGTCCATGATCCCCGGCCTGATGGTCGATGCCATGTGCTTGGTCCCCTCGATGCCGTGGAAGGGCGAGGAGGGCTGCACCGCGAGCGTCCTGACGGCGGGGTTCTCCCGCTTGAGCCGCCGCGCCGTGCCGGTGAAAGTCCCCGACGTGCCCATGCCGGCGACGAAATGCGTGACCCTGCCCGCCGTCTGCTCCCAGACCTCGCGTCCCGTGCCGTCGAAATGCGCCTGCGCGTTCGCCGGGTTGTTGTACTGGTCGGGGTAGAAGTAGCGCGAGGGGGACGCCTTGACCGCCTCCCGCACCGCCAGGAACGCGCCGTCCGAGCCGAGCAGCGGGTCGGTCTCGACGACCTCCGCGCCGAAGCGCCGGATCATCCGCTTGCGCTCCGGGCTGGTGTTGGCGGGCATGTAGAGCAGCACCCGGTAGCCGAGCGCCGCCCCCATCATGGCGTACGAGATGCCGGTGTTGCCGCTCGTGGCGTCGATGACGGCCTTGCCGATGTCGAGCAACCCCCGCCCGACGCCATCCAGCAACATCGCCTTGGCGGCGCGATCCTTGACCGAGCCGCTCGGGTTCAGGAACTCCGCCTTGGCGAGGATCGCGACGTCCTTGTGCCGGTAGGGTTGCGACAGCGTCACCAGCTCCAAAAGGGGGGTCTCGCCCACAAGATCCAAGATGCGCGCGCCCCGGCGGGGCGCGACAGGCTCGACGGGGGCCCCGCCGGTCAAGACGCCCGCAGCCCCGTCCGGTTCGAGAGTCCCCCCGGCAGCCCCTTCAAGGTTTTCCAATGCGTGCATCATCCCTTCCCTGCGAAATGGCGCGAAAGAGATACTTTACGTGGGCATCCATCGACGGTCAAGCAAAATCTTCTAAATCCATATCTGAATTTATGTGTTTAGAGGCGGTTGTTGATGAAGTATTCGAAATACTTGCACCGGCTCGCCACCTCGCCGTAAAACTCGGTGTCGTCGTACCCCGCCAGCTCCTCGAAACGTCTCCGATCCGTTATCAGGATGCCGTCGTCGTCACCGTATGCGCCGCGGCGGCGCCCCGCGAACGCCGCCGCGTCGGTGCCGTCGTAATACTCCTCCAGCTCGCATTTGGACAGGGCGAAGACGATGCGGGCGCGCAACTCCCGGTCTTTCGCCTGCCCGAGCGCCTTCTCCAAGTAGCTCCGCGCCGCCGCGACGTTGTTCTTGTGATACTGGTGGAAGGACATGAAGTAAGTCCCGTCGAGGATGTCGGCGCGGTCCGCCCCGTAGTATGCGCCGTTTTCGTGGGAACTCGATGGGGAGAAGCGCGTCACCCCCCGGTAATAGCCGGTGCGCGTGGTGTTGTAGACGAAGTTGCCGACCAGGTAGTTCGCCTTGGCGGCAAGCTCGCCGTCCCCGCCCCCCGCCTTCTTCCCGGCCTCGCGCAGGCGGACCAAGGCGTCCGCAAGCCCCTTTTCGTCCATCGTCTCCGCGATGTAGGGGAAGTCCTCCAGGTAGTCGGTCGCCATCACGTCGGCGCCGGCGCAGTCGAAGCACTCGATGCGGTTGTAGCCGAAGATGTCGCGGGGGATCTCCATCTCGCGCTTTTTCATCCGCGAGAACGCCGTCAGCGCCTTGTCGAAATCGGCGTCGGCGAGGTGGACGACGCCCCGGATGTAGTCGATGCGGCCGTGGACGTCCACCTTCTCCCGCACCCGGCCGGGGTCGTCGTCGCGATAAGGGTATATCCCCTCGACGATGACCTTCTCGAAGCCGGTCTTGCCCGGCTTGTCGAAGAAAGCCTCCAACTGATCCAGCAGCCCCAGGTCGGGGTGCAGGCGCAAGCCGTCGATGTCGTGGTGCAGCAGGAAGGATTTCGCGTACTCCTTCTGGAGGTAGTAGCGGTTGGCGAACACGTCCCTGACGAAGCTGCGCGTGCTATAGGAGAACCAGTCCTCCGGCGTCCCGTCCGGCGACGAAGCCTGGCGAGGGGGGCGCTCCCGTCCAAGCAGGTCGCGGTATTTCGCAAACAGCGCCCCCTCGACCTCGGGCGTGATGGCGGCGGGCTCGCTGACGTCGATGTACATGCCGAGGTTCCGACCCTGCACCCGGTATTTGCCGCCCTGGTCGGCGACCTTCCCCAGGTGCTTGCGCGCCGTGGCGTAATCCCCGTCCAGGAAATGCAGGTAGGCGGAGGTGATGAGCCAAAAATCCTTGCCCTTCACATCCCCCGACTCGGCGAGCCGGGCGGACAGCCTCATGGCGTCGCCCAAAAACGCCCGCGTCTTGTCGTTGGGCGGCTCGGGGTAGCGCCGCCGCCCCGCCTTGCCGGCAGCCTCCCCGGCGTCGCGGTAGTCGTCGATCCCGCCGAGCCAGTAGGGCGAGGCATACGGGGAGGTCGGCAGCAACAGCCGCTCCAGCGTGTTGACCGCGCGCGCCATCAAGACCTTCGCCTGGATGGCGTCGGGCGTGGCGGCCACGATCTTCTCGACCGCGTTCAACGGGTTGCTGAACGCCGTGAAGCCCAGCAGCAGGTAGGCGTCGTTGCGCTCCTGGTCCCCCTCGGCTTTTTCCAAGAACTCCTGGAAGGAGACGTCGTCGGTGAAGCGGATGCTGACCAGGGCGGCCTCCTTCAGGTTGTTGGAGTGGGCGAACACGCGGAAGAAGTCGGCGTTCGCCTCGGCGACGTCCCCGCGCCCACGCAGCGCGCCCGCCTTCTGCGACAGGGCGTGGTAGTACATGGGCGGGGTGTGCCCCAGCGGCGCCACGCAGTCCTCGAAGAAGGCGACGGCGTCGTCGTACATGCCGGAATAATGCGCGAAACGCACGAGCTGGTAGCCGTAACGGAGCTTCAACTCCTTGTCCGGCGCCTCCCGCCACTCCTTTTGCAACATCGCCCGGGTCTCGTCATAGTCGAGGTCGGACGCGGGCCGGAGATCCGGCACCCCGTCCCCGTAGTCCCAAGCCTGTTCGTACGCCCCGCCGACGGACATGTAGGGCTCCAGCCCCTTGGCGACGACCAGGTAGTGCAGCGCCGCCTTGTGCTTCGCCGCGAACTCGGGCGTCAGGAAGCCGAGCCCCGCCTCCGGCGCGGGCGCCCCCCCGAGCAACTTCTCCAACGCCGCGGAGGCGGAGTCGAACACCAGGCGGCGGGCGTCGTCGTAGGCGATCCCCAGGTAGGCCGCCCATTCCTCGATGTTCTCGTTCTTGCCCCCTCCCCGGTCTGCGGAGCGGTAGAAGCCGCCCTCGGTGAGCAGGAAGGGGTAGTAGCGCGCATCGTCGATGATCTCCTGCATGAACAGGTTGTAGAAGCCGGTGTCGGGGGTGTAGTCGCCGCCGCCGCAGGCGAGGACGCCCGTCTGGAGCGCGCAACCGAGCAGCGCCGCCGCGAGCAGGATGGTTTGGAGCAGCCTCTTCCTCACACGTCACCCCCGTCACCCATGTTCACTCCAAGTCCCTTATCGAGAACGCCTCCAGGAACGGCCGGTCGAGGTGGTAGTAGACGATGCCGTAGCCCCGCCGCAGCTTCCCGTCGAGATAGCCCTTCGCCTCCCGCAGCAGTTCCGGGGAGACGCCCTCAACCCTCACGGAGAACCCCTTGTTGAGGTAGAGCCCGCGAAAGAAGAAGTCCTCTTTCACGCGGTATTCGCCGCCGCCCGCGTATTGGAAATGCGCCGCGTCCGCGCCGAGGTCGCGCGCCGCGACGTCGTTGACCAGCTTGACCTCGCCCAGGTGGTTGGTCACCACCGCCCATGAATACAGGGGGAGGGCGACGTCGAAGTCCAGCGGGTAGGAGGCGGCGTCCTCCATGTAGTCCTTGAGCAGCGCCATGTCCAAGATCGAGTTCCTGCCGGGGCCGTCCCCCGGGTCGGAGGTAGCGTAGCACATCAACACCGCCTTGGCTACGGGCGGGACGCCGGCCCTGCCCCTGAACTTTATCTGGTGCAGGCGCAAGGTGCAGGAGACATCCTTGCCCGAGGCGGCGCGCAGCTCCTCCAAGAATGCGAAGTAGGCGTCGCGGGTGCCCGCCGTCCAGTCGCAATCGACGTGGATCTCCCCCGACGCCGCCAGCTTGTTCTGCGAGCGGACGGACTCGACCAGGCTGGAGACGTTGCGGGCGAGGCGGACGCGCCCCTCCGGCGGCATCTTGACGAAGGTGCGGTTGGTGATGAAGACCGTCGGGACGTACTCGGCGGCGAGCGCCGCGCCGTCAAACGGCTCGACCTTGGCCATCGGCGCCGCCGGCGCCGAGCCGCCCGACGGCGCGGCGTCCACGTCGAAAAAGCGCATGTACAGCCTCTCGCAACCGAGACCGGCGAAGTACCGCCGCTCCGTCTCGCCGATGGAGACCTTGGCCTTCCAGTGGTAGAAGCTCTTCGGATGCGCGCCCCACCGCCCCGCCCCGCCGCAAGCGGCGTTCAGGACGGCCTGGGCGCAGAGGAGGCAGGCGAGGAGGAGGGGCGGCGGCGGACGCCTCATCGCGGCCCCTGCGCGCCGCGCCGCGCCCACGCCGCGCCCAACCGGTCAAGCGCCTGTTCCAGCGTCGCCCGGGGGCAGGCGAAGTTGACGCGCTCGAAACCGCCCCCCTCCGGGCCGAAGATCGTCCCCGCGTCCAGCCAGAGCCCGGCTTCGCGGACGATGAAGCGGTCCAGCTCCACGGGGTCGGGCAGCGCCTCGTTGAAATCCAGCCACGCCAGGTAGGTCCCCTCCGGCTCCACCAGGCGCACCCCCGGGAGCCGGCGCCGCACGAAGTCGCGCAGGAGGTCCAAATTCCCCGCGAGGTATTCCCGCAACTGCGCGAGCCATTCCGCGCCGTGCTCATAGGCGCTCTGGCAGGCGACGAGCCCCATCGCGTTGAGCTGGCTGTAGCCGGAGGCGTCGATCTCCCGCAGGAAACGCCGCCGCCGCCCCCCGTCGGCGATGAAGATGTTGGCGACCTGGAGCCCCGCCAGGTTGAAGGTCTTGCTGGGCGCGGTGCAGAGGATGGTGTTGCAGGCGAACTCGGGCGAGATCGCGGCGAACACCTGGTGCCTGCGCCCCGGGAAGACGAAGTCGCAGTGGATCTCGTCCGCGACCACGACGCAACCATGCGCCAGGCAGATCTCGCCCATGCGCGCAAGCTCCTCCCGCGTCCAGACCCGCCCCACCGGGTTGTGCGGGCTGCACAGGAGGAAGAGCCGCACCCCCTCCCCCGCGACCTTTCGCTCGAAGTCGTCGAAGTCTATGCGGTATCGCCCGCCCGCGCCCGCCCGCGCCCCGTCCTTCTCGTAGACCAGGGGGTTGTTGACGAGGCGGCGTCCGTTGGCGTCCACCACGCCGGAAAAGGGGTAGTAGACGGGGCGCTGGACGAGGACGGCGTCCCCGGGGTCGGTGAACGCCCGCACCGCCATCGCCAGCGCGAACACCACCCCCGGCGTCTTGACCAGCCACTCCGCCTCCGGCTCATAGCCGAAGTCGCGGGAGAACCAGTCGCGCACTGCGGCGAAGTATCCCGGCTTGGAGTCGGAGTAGCCGAAGATCGCGTGCTCCGCCGAACGGACGAGGGCGCGGGAGACCTCCGGGGGGATCCGGAAATCCATGTCCGCCACCCAGAGGGGCAGCAACCCCTCCGGCATCCCCCGCTCCGCGGCGAAATCGTATTTCAAGGAATTGGTGCCGCGCCTGTCGGGCACCGCGTCAAAGTCGTACCGCCCCACCGCCCCGTCCCTCCGTTTCCGAACCCGTCCCGCCCCCGCCCCGGCCGGCAAAGGCTGCGAAGGCGGCCGCCGCCGACCGGGGCACCTCTAAAGACAACTTTTAAAGATAACGCCGCCCGCCGGATTTCCTAACCCTTTTGCGCCAACCTGTCGAGGAACCGCCGCAACTCCTCCGGGAGCGGCGCGGAGAAGGCGAGCCGCTCCCCCGAGCGGGGATGCGTGAACTCGATGCGGCTCGCGTGGAGGAAGGGGCGGTGCAACGCCTCGGCGAGCGGCGCGACGCCGGCGGGGAGGTTCTTGGCGCCCCTGCCGCCGTAGAGCGGGTCGCCGACGACCGGATGCCCCTTCGCCGCCAAGTGGACCCGTATCTGGTGCGTCCTGCCGGTGTCGATGCCGATGTCCAGCAACGCGGCGAATCCGAAGTCCAGGCGCACCGAGTAATGGGTGACGGCGTCGCGCTTGCGTCGGGCGCGGACGGACATCTTCTTCCGGTTCGCCGGGTCGCGCCCGATGCCCAGGTCGATCGTCCCCGAGGGGGGCGATGGCGCGCCATGCACCAGCGCGACATACTCCTTCTTGACCTCGCGCCCCTTGAACTGCGCGGAGAGCAGCCGGTGCGCGAAGTTGCTCTTCGCGGTCAGGATCACGCCGCTGGTGAACTTGTCGAGGCGGTGCACGATGCCGGGGCGCGACGGATCTCCCGCCTCCAGCGGCCCCATGCGGTGGAGCAGGGCGTTGACCAGCGTCCCGGCGCGCAAGCCCGCGCCGGCGTGGCACGCCATCCCCGCAGGCTTGTCGATCACGGCGACGTCCCCGTCCTCGTACAGCACCTCCAGGGGGATCGCCTCGGGGAAGGGCTCGGGCGGCGGCGCGACGGGGGCGTCGAGCGTGACGACATCCCCCGCCTTGAGGCGGCGGCCGGTCTTGACGGCGTCCCCGCCGACGCCGACGCCGCCGCCCCGGATCCAATTTTGTATCTGCGACCGGCTCTCCCCCGGCAGTTGCGCGGCGATGAAGCGGTCCAGGCGCGTCCCCGCCGCGTCGTCGCCGACGATCCAAGAATGGGTTCTATCCGGCATCATGAAACCTTCCGCATGAAACGGGCGGCGACCCGGCGTCCCGCGCCGACGGGGGGACGCTGCCGCGACCGCGCCAATCGCCACTTCCTCCGCGATGGACGGGCTTATGCAACACGAAACCGGGCGTGCGTGTCAAGGAATTATTTTCGCCGTGACTATCCCCATTCCCCATGGGTTCGTAGTAAAATCTGGTCGGTTTGAACCCAGTGTGCAGAGGAGACATCTTGAGCGTTACCGATTTTTCGTCCCGTCCCCGTTTCCCTAAGAGAGCCATCGTCACCGCCGGAATGCCTTACGGCAACAAGGGGTTGCACTTCGGTCACATCGGCGGCGTGTTCGTGCCCGCCGACGCCTTTGCGCGCTTCCTGCGCGACCGCATCGGCGAGGAGAACGTGCTTTTCATCAGCGGCACGGACTGTTACGGCTCCCCCATCGACGAAGGCTACCGCAAGCTCGTGGAGGCGGGGCTGTTCGACGGCGGGATCTCCGACTATGTGAAGGCGAACCACGACCGGCAGGTCGCGACGCTCAAGAATTACTGCATCTCGCTGGACATCTTCGAAGGCTCCGGCATCGGCAAGGCCAAGGCGGCGCACGAGGACATGACCGGGTGGATAATCAGGACGCTCCATGCGAACGGCCACCTGCATAAGCTCGTGACCGCGCAGTTCTACGACGAGGACGCGGGCAGCTTCCTCAACGGGCGGCAGGTCGTGGGGCGCTGTCCCGTGCCGGGGTGCAAGTCCGAGCACGCCTACGCCGACGAGTGCGACCTCGGCCATCAGTACCTCCCCTCCGACCTGATCGCACCGGTGAGCGCACTGTCCGGCAAGCGCCCCGTCATGCGCGACGTGGCGAACTGGTACTTCGACCTGCCCGCCTTCAAAGGGCTGCTCAAGGAGTTCGTCGCGCTCCTGCAAGGCGAAGGCCATGCGCGCCCGGTGGTCAGCAACACCATCGACGAGTTCCTCGTCGCCCCCATCATCTACGTGAAGAACGAGAACGAGGGGCAGTACCGCGCCGTCGCCGACAGCCTCCCCGCGCACGAGTACCGCGCCGCCGAGAAGGGCAAGCAGAGCTTCGAGCTGGAGTTCAAGACCTTGGACGAGCGCGACGCGGCGCGTGCGTTGCTGGAGGGTCAGGGGGCGCGCCTGCGCACGGGCAAGGCGCTGGTGCCGTTCCGCATCACCGGCAACATCCGATGGGGCGTCCCCGCGCCGGAGCTGGAGGGGACGTCGGGGCTGACGGTCTGGTGCTGGCCCGAATCGCTCTGGGCGCCGATCAGCTTCACCCGCGCCTGGCTGGAGAACCAGGGCGAAGGCGTCGAGTCGCTGAACCCCGCACGGCGCAAGTGCCCGGGGCTTTCGTGGGAGGACTTCTGGTGCGACCCGGAGGCGACGGTCTACCAGTTCATCGGCCAGGACAACATCTACTTCTACGGCGTGGCGCAGACCGCCATGTGGAGCGCCCTCCCCGCCGGGCATGAGCCGCAGGCGCGGGCGGCGGCGGGGGAGTTGCAGCAGTCGCACCTTGTCGCCAACTACCACTTGCAGTTCCTCGGCAAGAAGGCGTCCTCCTCGGGCGCGGTCAAGCCGCCGATGGCGGACGACCTGTTGGAGCATTACACGGTCGAGCAACTGCGGGCGCACTTCCTCGCGCTCGGGCTCGGCCTCCGGCCGGTGAGCTTCCAACCCAAGCCGCTCAACCCCGACGCGGGCGAGAAGGAGTCGGATCCGGTCCTCAAAGAAGGCCAGCTCCTGACCAATGTCTTCAACCGCCTGGCGCGCTCCTGCTTCTACGGGGCGCAGAAGGACAACGGCGGCCTCCTGCCGCTCGGCGCGGTCGATGGGAAGATCGTCGCCGACTCGCACGCCGCCATCCTCGAATACGAACGCCTCATGCACCGGCAGGAGCTGCACACGCTCATGCAACAGGTGGGAGACTTCATCCGCGGCGCGAACAAATACTGGTCGGACGCCAGCAAGGCCGCCGAGGACGCCCCTGCGGATGTGCGCGTCCAAGTGCTCGCCAACACTTTTCACATGCTGCGGGTCGCGACTGTGCTCATGCACCCCATCGCCCCCACGGGCACGCAGATGATCTTCGAGCACTTGGCGCTCGGCGTGGACGCGCGGGATTATTTTTCGTGGGAGCACGTCTTCGAAGGCAACGAGGTTTTCGTCCCCGAGGCGGAGCGCGGCTGTCACCGCATGAAGGAGCTGCCGCCCCGCACCGATTTCTTCAAGAGGCACCCCAGCCAGTTCTAGCGGCGCCGGAGGCGGCATCGCGAAGGATCGGGAAAGGCTTCGGGAAACGACGGGCGCGGATGGCGCGGAGGCGCGCATGACGGTCCGTCACCCCGGTTTCCATCCCCGCCCATCCCGCGTCGAGCCGTGGTTCGGAAATCGCGGGGCGGCGCGGAGGGGGTTTTATTTATGCACAAGGGGATGGGAAGAGACGATAAGGCAGGCGTCGGGGCGCCGCAGTCCGCCCCCCTGACGTGCAAGAGATGTGCAAGACGGATTGGCGGGGCGGGGGGGCTTTGCACCGGCCTGGGCCGCCTTTGGACTGGCTTGACCTGGCCCCGACCTGGGAAGGAGTTGTTCCTGCGATGACGAACCTCGGCGACGAAACCAACTTGTGCGAAACCCTGGAGGGGTTGAACCTGATCATCGACAACCTCGGGGACTGCGTCTCAGTCAAAGACCGCGAGCACCGGGTCGTGTACGCCAACGCCGCCTTCGTCCGCTCCACCGGGCTTTCGCGCAAGGAAGACATCCTGGGCAAGACCGTCGAGGAGCTTTTCCCGGATGAGCGCACGCGGGCGCTCCGGGAGCAGGAGGAGCGGATATTCCAAAGCGGGAAGGAGGGCCTCGACGAGGAGGAGTGCAACGACGCCGACGGCCGCACCCACGTCAACCTCGTGAAAAAGACCGTGATCACGGATGCCAAGGGCGACAAGCTCATGATCGTGCTGGCGCGGGACATCACGGAATACCGGCAGATGCGCGACCAGTTGCTGAAGACGCAGAAGATGGAATCGCTGGGCATCTTGGCGGGCAAGATCGCGCACGACTTCAACAACCTGCTGAACGTGATCAACGGCTACTGCGACATGATCATGGAGGACTTGGAGGACGACAGCCCCATCCGGGAGGATCTGGAGAAGATACGCGAGGCGGGGCAGTCGGCGGTGACGTTGACGGCGCAACTGCAGATCGTGGGGCAGAAGCCGAAGCAGGGCTCGCAGAAAGAGCTGCTGAATCTGAACGACATCGTCGCCGACAACGCGCAGGTGCTGGCGCAACTGGTCGGAGACGACGTGCGGCTCGTCAAGGAGCTGGAGCCCGCGCTCGGGGTCATATCCTCCGCCCCGGGGGAGTTGAGCCAGATGCTCATGGATCTCGCCACCAACGCCAAAGACGCCATGCCGGAAGGGGGGACGCTGACCGTCGCCACGTCCAACTGCGAGGTGGACGAAGCGCAGGCGAGAAAACACCCTTGGGCCAAGGCGGGGAGCTTCGTCTGCCTGTCTGTCAAAGACGACGGCGTCGGCATGGACGCCGACACGCAGAACCGGTTGTTCGAGCCCTTTTTCACGACCAAGGGGAAAGGGAGGGGGACCGGCCTGGGCTTGAGCAGCGTCTACGGCATAGTGAAGCAGAGCGGCGGTTTCGTCGAAGTCCAGAGCAAGCCCGGCAAAGGTTCGGAATTCAAGATATATTTCCCTGTGGAAAACAGGTAGGCTCGGGAAAGACCAGGATCTTTCCACCGGCATGCGCCCGGGCAGCGCGTCCGGCCGGTGTCCTTGGATTGCTTTGGACGGCGTGTTGGTGGGCGGTACAGGGTTCGAACCTGTGGCCCTCGGTGTGTAAGACCGATGCTCTGCCGCTGAGCTAACCGCCCGGTGCGTAGCATTATCGCACCCTTGCGCAGCAGTTCAAACCTTAGTTTTCCCGATACGCGCCCATGGGAACCTCTGAAAACCCCGGGCGCTGCGTTGCGCCTTGTCTGCGAGCTTTTTAGAGGTTCCCCCATATACGAACGATCACGCGCCGGACGGCAACCCATCCGCCCATCCCGCCGTCCATCTCCATCTTCAAGGGCGCGCGACACGGCCTCCGCCCCGACGCCGCTCCAGGCAGGGCGTGGCGCGGTCAGCGGAAGACGCCGTCGAGCGAGAGGCGCAACTCCGGGCAGCGCGCCAACCCCACCCGCTCCGTCTCATGGCGGACGCCGGTCGCGACGTAGCCCCACTCGCTCCAGAGGAATGTCTCCACCGACCGCCTGCCGGGATCCACCCACCACAGCTCCGGCACGCCGAACCGCGCGTACACCCTTCGCCGGAGGTCGCCGTCGGCAAGCGGCGCGGCACCGGGGCGGAGGTCGATCACCAGGTCGGGCACCCCATAGAGGCGTTCCCTCCCCCGCCAACTCCCGACGGCGCCCCGGCGGCGGCCGTGGACGAAGAACACGTCCGGGCGCACGACGACACCCTTGTCGAACAGGATGTCGCAGGGGGCGCGGAACACACGTCCGACGCCGCCACGCTCCAACCGCCGCTCTATGCGGGCGACGGTTCTCGCGGCGGCGGCGTCCTGTTGCGGCGCGACCGGCGAATGACGCGGCGGATGGAGCGTGTGCGGCGCGCGCCTGGCGGGTGGATGGCGATGCGAGGCGCAGGAATCCTGCGGATTGGAAAACGGCTGGCCGCAAGGCCTGCGGGCGGCGGCGCCCGCCCGGTTCACAACGGTTGTCAACATAGGACGTCCTCTCCCTGAAAATCCAAGAAATCGAAAACGTGAAATTTGTCGCAACCGTATAGTTTCGCGAGCAGGCGAAATATTTCAGGCCATCTCAAAAAATCGCAAAAAACCGGCCCGTCTCACATCGCCCCCGTGAACCGCCCCCCTTGCCCCACCTCCTTTCCGGCGTCGCCGGCACCTTCCCCGCCAACGCCGTCAAACTTTCAGGAACTTCCCCGGCGGGCCGTCCAAGGCGTCATCCCAGTCCTCGGCCCGCTCCACGCCCACGTAATCGATCTTGTTGGCGGTCAGCACCTGCCCTTTAGCGTCGCGCGCCTCGACCGGTTGCTTCGCCACGGCGAAGCGTTGCTGGCGTATCTTCACCCGCCCGTCGGCGACGTAGCGCACGAACAACTCCTTCGGGTCGTCGAACGACAGCAGGCGGATGTTCGCCCCTTTGGGCGCCAGGCGCGCCTCGCGACCGACCATGAGGCCGCCGATCTTGAACTTCTTGAAATAGGAGAAGAAGTCCGACTCGTAGACGACCGTCACCACCTGCTCGCGGTCGATGACGGCGCAATGGATCAGCGTCGCGTCCACGAACAACTTGTCAGGGGGGGCGGTTATCTTGCAACGCCCGTCCCGCCAGACGAGCAGCAGCCGGTCGAGCGGCGAGCAGATCGCCAGAGCCTCCCCCGCGACCTTGTGGCCGAGGTAGCCTTTCTCGCGGTCGTAGCCGACCGTCAGCTCCCCGGCGGTCAGCTCGCGCTCGGATATTTCGCCGAATGCCGCCGTGCGGGTGCGGCGCGGGCAGTCGTCGCCGTACTTGCGCAGGAGCCCGCGCAGGTAGCGGATGGCGTAGGGGGTCAGCTCGGAAAGGTCGCGTTCGGTCTCCTCCAGCTCCGCGACGAGCTGCCCGATCTCCCTCCGGTTCTTCTCCACGTCGAACAGGGAGATGCGCCGGATGGGCACCCCCAGGAGGCTTTCCACGTCCTCGTGCGTGACGTCGCGTTGGAACTCGGGACGGAACGGCTGCAACCCCTCCGCCACCGCCCGGCGCGCCTCCTCGGGCGAAGCGGCGGTCTCCAACCCCTTATAGATGCGTTCTTCGACGAAGACGCGCATCAGGGTCTTGTGGTGCATCTCCTCGGTGAGCTTGCGGCGGCGGCGCTGCAACTCCCGGCGCAAGAGGTTCACCAGTCGCGAGGTGTTGTGGCGCAGGATAGCCGCGACGTCCATCTCCACCGGCTTGCCGTCGCGGATGACGACGATGCGGCTCGACACCTGCACCTGGCATTGCGTAAAGGCGTAGAGCGCCTCCTCCGCGCGCTTCAAGTCCTCCTCCGGTTGCAGGTGGATCTCGATCTCGGGACGTTCGGCGGTGAAATCCTGGATGTTCTTGACCTTGACCTTCCCGCGCTTGGCGGCGTCCTCGACCGAAGCGATGAGCGAGTCGGTGGTCGTGCCGACCGGTATCTCGCGAACCACCAGGGTCTGCTCGTCCTTCTGCTCCACCAGCGCCCGCACCAGCACATGCCCGCGCCCGCCGGCGTAGGCGCGGGCGTCCATCAGCCCCCCCTGCGGGAAGTCCGGCACGACCTGGAACGGCTGCCTCTTGAGGATGGCGATCTGGGCCTCGACCAGCTCCGCGAAGTTGTGCGGCAGGATGCGCGTGGAGATGCCGACGGCGATGCCCTCCGCGCCCAGCATCAGAAGGACCGGTATCTTCGCCGGGAGCGTCACCGGCTCCTTCTTGCGCCCGTCGTAGCTGGGGACGAACTCCGTGAGCTCGTCGTTGAAAAGCTCCGTGCGCCCCATCTCCGTCAAGCGGCATTCGATGTAGCGGGGCGCGGCGGCGGGGTCGCCCGTGATGAGGTTGCCGAAGTTCCCCTGCCGGTCGATGAAATAGCGCCGGTTGGCGAGCGCGACCAGCGCGTCCCCGATGGAGGCGTCGCCGTGCGGGTGGAACTGCATGCAGTAGCCGACGATGTTGGCGACCTTGATGAACTTGCCGTCGTCGTTCTCGTGCAGCGACCAGAGGATGCGCCGCTGCACCGGCTTGAGGCCGTCGTCCAGGTCGGGGATGGCGCGGTCGCGGATGACGTATGCCGCGTACTGCAAGAAGTTCTGGTCGATCAACCGTTGGAGCGGGCCGTCGCCGGCGGCGGCAAGCGCATGGCCGCGCCCGCCGCCCGCGCCGCCCGCCGCGCCCGGGGACGAAGCCCCGACAGGCGCACCGCCAGCGTCCGGCGAGGGTGCGCCCAAGTCGTCGAAAAGCGACAAGTTCTTCGGTTCGTCGCTCATGATTCCGCGTCCACCACGAGATGGTCCATGATGTACTGTTTCCGCTCCGGGGTGTTGCGCCCCATGTAAAAACCCAGGATCGACGGCACGGCGCGCGCCTCGCCCAGGCGCACCGGCGCAAGGCGCATCCGGGCCCCGATGAAATGCTTGAACTCCGAGGGGGATATCTCGCCCAAGCCCTTGAAGCGCGTGATCTCCGCGCCGCGCGTCTCCCTCACAGCCTCGTCGCGCTCCGCCTCGGAGTAGCAGTAGGTCGTCTTTTTCGCGTTGCGCACCCGGAAGAGCGGCGTCTCGAGGATGTGCACGAAGCCACCGTCCACGATCGGCTCGAAGAAGCGGAGGAAGAAGGTCAGGAGCAGATTCCGTATGTGCAGGCCGTCCACGTCGGCGTCGGTCGCCAAGATCACCTTGCCGTAGCGCAGGCGCTCGGTCGAGTCCTCGATGTCGAGGCTCCGCATCAGGTTGTACAGCTCCTCGTTCTTGTACATGACCTCGCGCCCGAGGTCGCAGACGTTCAGGGGCTTGCCGCGCATGGTGAAGACCGCCTGCGTCGCCACGTCGCGGCAACTGACGATGGAGCCTGCGGCGGACAGCCCCTCGGTGATGAAGACCATCGACTCCGAGCCCGTGCCGTTGCGCTTGTTGAAGTGGACCTTGCAGTCCTTGAGCTGCGGCACGCGGATGGAGGTGGCACGCGCCCGCTCGCGCGCCATCTTCTTGACCGACTGCAGCTCCTTGCGCAGCTTGACCGTCTCCTGGATCTTCGCCAGCGCCGTCTCCGCCGCCTTGGGGTTGCGGTGCAGGAGGTCGGCGACCAGCTCCTTCACCCTGCCCACCAGCTCGCTCCGCAGCTCGGTGTTGCCCAGCTTGTTCTTGGTCTGCGACTCGAAGACCGGCTCCTTCAGCCGCACGGAGACCGCCCCGGCCATCCCCTCGCGGATGTCGTCGCCGTCGAACTTCCCCTTGGCGAACTCGTTAAAGCCCTTGACCAGCCCCTCGCGGAACGCGCTCAGGTGCGTGCCGCCGTCGGAGGTGTACTGCCCGTTGACGAACGAGAAGAACGTCTCGGCGAAGCGCTGCGTGTGGCTGAATGCGAACTCCAGGGTCTTGGACTGGAAATGCAGCGGCGGGTAGACCATCTCGTCCGACGCCTCCTCCTTCAGCAGGTCCGTCAGCCCGTTGCGCGACAGGAAGAGCCGCCCGTTGTAGTCGATCTTCAGCCCGGCGTTCAGGAAGGAGTAGAGCTTCAGCCGCCGCTCGACGTGTTCTTCGACGAAAGTGACCGCGCCGCCGCCGCCTGTATCGCCGGGGGCGAAGATCTCCGGGTCGGGCTCGAAGCAGACGAAGGTACCGTCCGGCTCGGTCGCCAGCCCCTTGCGCTCCTCGACCAGCCTCCCGCGCCGGAAGGTGGCGCTGACGAACTCCCCGCCGCGGTGGCTGCGCACCTCGAAATGCGAGGAGAGGGCGTTGACGGCCTTGGTGCCGATGCCGTTCAGGCCGACGCTGAACTGGAACACCTCGTCGCTGTACTTGGCGCCGGTGTTGATGCGCGAGACGCACTCGACGACCTTGCCGAGCGGGATGCCGCGCCCATAGTCGCGCACGGTGACGTGCGGCCCCTCCAGGCGCACGAAGACGCGGTCGCCGAAGCCCATGATGAACTCGTCGATGGCGTTATCGACGACTTCCTTCAGGAGGACGTAGATGCCGTCGTCGTAGTCCGAGCCGTCGCCGACGCGCCCGATGTACATGCCGGAGCGCTTGCGGATGTGCTCCAGCGAGGAGAGCGACTTGATCTTGTCCTCGTCGTAGTTGTGACCAAGGGCGCGCCCCCCGCCCGTCGCCCCGCCTGTCGTCGTCCCTGCCGTAGCCATGCCCGTGTTTCGCCCCGCCCAAAAGGATAGGATTCTAACAGAACCCGGCCGCCCTGTGCAGGGGCTGATGCGACGCATCCGGCCCCTCCCCAAAGCCAGCCCCCCGAAAGCCCGAAGTCCCGAAGTGCAAAATATCGTTGACAGTCGCGCAACGCCAGCGCCAGGGTGGGGTCGCAAATGAATCAATTAGAGTCTGTCTTTAAAGTCAGGATTTTGTCGGGAAAATGTGAAAACTTCCCCCAGTCCCTTCAAATCTGTTTTTTTAACCACTGAAGAACGCCCCGCTTGTTTCGTGGAAGTCGTTCGCAAATTGATCCTTGACGTGGCTCTGCCTGCATTAACTTGTTAAATATGATTTATAGTATGTTAATTGTATTATGCAATTTTCTATAATTATTATTGCGTCGCTATATTTTATTGACAGACTCTATTGAATGGATTGCATCACAACCATGTCGGTATGTTCGTATTTGGTTCTGGGGCAACCGGCGGTGGCGCAACAATTCTCGTTTTTTCCGGAGCTCCATAGCGACGCACGGCGATCTGGCGCGATGATTCGAGCGGCAGCAACTTTTCCTGCAACTCCGCCAATGGATTATCGCCAGTGGCACTGAAGTAGCACCATCTTGTCGCACGGGTTATAGCGACAAACAGCAAATGCTCGACCTCATCCGGACGGCGACGCGGAAACGCATTGGCAATGAGCCGGGGTAGGAATATTGTGTCGAAAGTCAGCCCCTTTGCGCTGTGCAAAGTCATCAACTTTGGCCGATGCGATGTGAAATCATATGTCGCGAAAGGAGGCGTTCCGGTTTGTTGCGGCGGGATCTCGACTTCAATGCCAACTTCATGCAAGCCTTTGGCGAAACCGAAGACTTGTCTTTTCTCCGGAAAGAGAATGGCGATACGCTCATTCTTCAGCAATCGCTCGCGCACTATTTGCTGCAACATTGCTTTTTCATCATCAAAATCATGGGCAAGGTATATGAGTGGTGTTTCTCTTTCGATTTGCGGTTGTCGAGTCTGTTTGCGGAAAGCAGTTCGCTCACTAGGATTGGCGATGAATTGGGATGCCACTTCGACAAGGTATGGACAAACGCGAAATGCGTCAATCAAATTGACATTTTGCCGCCGAATACCCAATACGCGAAATATGCAAGCTTCTGTAGCCCCAGTGTCATAAATCTGCTGTTTGTTGTCCAGGCAGACAGTGATATGCCGACTGATTTTCGTGAGAAGGGAAAAGACATACTCGGGCAAATCCTGCCCTTCGTCCACAAGCACAAAATCGAATGCCTTCTGGCCACTTCCCGCATGCTTCGTCACCGCCTGACGTATGGCGGCGAAATCAGGCTTTTTGGCGTGAGCGTCCCAAGGGAGCTTGGAATTGATGTTTTTTTGATAATAAAGACGACACCAATGGTCAAAAGTGATTACGTTGTCTTCCGGCAAATCCAATTCTTTCAGTGCGGTTTTGATGTAATCCTTTAATGCATTGGTATAGACGAAGATGCGGAATCGCGGGGATGGAGTTTTCAACAAATCGCACAGGTGGCGCGCACGATGCAGCAGTATCTGCGTTTTCCCGGAACCCGGCCCTCCGATGATGGCGCGGTTTTCGTCAGGTCTTAATTGTACGGCACGTTGTTGGTCTGGAGTGAGATCGGAATACGGAATCAGCCAGCTCATATCTAACCTATCGCTTCCATCGAATAATCATGATCTGCGAACAACTGCGCCGGCGATTTCGGGAAGCACGCCGTCCTCGCCATGGTCGTGTCTTGGTTTTGCCTTTTTGCGTTTCTGTTGTTCGGCCTGCGCGGCGGCAAGACGTTGATTGTCTCCAGCCAATCTTGCGGCGGCCATATACCAACCGAGCTCCCATTGTTCCATAGCGGGAAGAGGTGGGTATTCTGCCAGCGCTTGCCCTATAATTTTTTTCACTTTGTCGTGATGCCCCAAGGATTCCTCTATTTGCGCCGCCAACGTTAGCGTCGGCCCGCTGTGGTCGAAGGCCCTAAGTTCTGCCACGGTCGCTTGCGCGGCTTTGTACTGGCATTGCCGATATTGCGACAGCGCCAAATTAAACAAAGGCGCGCGTCCCATGCCACCGACCCGATGAGCTTCCCGATAGAATTTCTCCTGACGTTGATAGTCGCGTTTTTCTCCGTGGTATATGCCCAAAAGATTCAGTATGTGCGCATCAGGCCGATTGACCATGCGGAGCGCCTGGCTAAGATAGAAGATCGCTTTGTCGATCTGTCCCAGCTTAAAATAGTCCTGGGCTATTTCAATGATTTTGTCCTTCTGGAGCGCTTGTGGAATTTTTCCGCGACGAAGTTCTTCTTCTGCTTCTTGTATCTTCAAAAGGGTGTCGTTGGGGTTGACTACATTGGAAAGGGGGTTTTCGATTTTAAATTCAAATGGATCCGCATCGTCCTCTCCTTCCAATGTCAATCTGAATTCCAAAAGCTGGTTTTCATCCATATGGTATTCCAGCGACAATGCACTCCCTCGGTTCACTGGAGGCGCAATAGACCAAATATTCGTCATGAGCCTACGCTCCTGCTCTCGTTCGCCGGCTAGAATTTCGATTCTTAACGGAACAGGCATGGTCAGGGAAGTTTCTGGAACACTCAGATCTTGCGATCTATGCCATCGGCCGTTCCCTGGGAATGGGAGCGGCGTCCCTTTGGGGATAAGTTCGTAGGAACTATCCGTTGTGCGGATCGATATGCGGTCAGGGGTGACAGGTTGAACGATGCCCTTCCCGTAGAGTGCGAGCGACAATGCATGCGTGGCTGCCCCGCGCGCCACCGCGACCTGAATGGCATCCTGGTCAGGGAACATCAGTTGTTTCGATTTCGGAAGGAAACTCTGAACCGCTGAAACTATCGATGGGATCAGGCTGCTTCCACCGACCAAAAGGCAAAGACCGATATCTCCAGGCGTCAGGTTGCTTCGATCTAAAGCGTCGCGGATCGGTGCGAAAATCGAGCAGGTCAGGCGATATTCACTCTCTCTGGCATAGAGCAGGTCTTCGTCTAGAAAGGGGCCTAGGACTTTTTCAAACTGCGCGGCAGAAAGCGTCGGCGAATTCAATTCCAAGCGCCGTGTCGCCAATTGGCAGGAATATACCCCAGGCTGTTTTTTGACTATCGAGTTTTTATCCGTCGCGGCATACCTGCCCAACCCATGGAGCCGAGTGATCTCGTTGGACAATCCTTTTTTCAGTGCTTCGGCCAAAGTGATAAATGCAGGTTCGATAAAATTCTTTTTATCTTCGAATGTGAGATCGGCCGGATCCAGACCGTTTTGTTCAATGATCTGGGGCAGCAGGATGTCGTAGAGGATCGCACGGTCTATGTCGCCACCACCGAGGCGATGATACCGCGAGACGGCGAGCGGGCTAATGTCTAGGAAGTTGCCTCGTCTGGATTTACCCAACTGAAAAATAGCGATGTCGCACGTGCCGCCTCCGAAATCAAACACTAAGAGTTTTTTGGGCGACGCGAAGACGCCTTTGAATTGCTGGGAATAGGAACAAAAATAATCAATGAATGCCGCGACCGGTTCGTCAAGTAAATCACCTGTCGATATTTCAATCCCCGCCTTTTTCGCCGCTACGACAGTGTCGTTGCGTTGTGCCGTCTGGAATGAAGCAGGAACTGTGACCACGGTTCGCGAGACCGGCATCGACTCGTGTGCCATGGCTGCATTTTTTAAAAACTCCAATATCCTCGAACTGATGTCCACAGGAGAACGATAGCCTTCCGGCGCATTAGGATATGTGCGGCGAGTGCCAATATCATTTTTGCATTCGAGAAATAAGTTCTGCGTCAGTCTGAGGCCTAATTCGGGGACTCGTCCCAAAAGCCGCTTCGCCCCCTCTCCAATCCATTCTTTTGCATCATACAGGGCAACTGCAGAGGGTGTGAGGATGTGCGTATATAACCCCGAATAGGTTTCCTGCTCCACTTCAATACATTTCGGTGCAGGAGGCATATTTTTTTCAATGTCATTCAATACGATTTCGGCGACAGTGGAATTTGTTGTGCCTAGATCAATGCCGATAACCCGTAACGGTGCAGATGCTTTTTGCAACTGGGTTCCTGTTGCACTAAAGATATCGAGATCATTTCCCATAATATAAATCAGGCTCCAATCTGCATCAGATGAAATTCCAGAGATTTCATCTACAACGGATAGGGATAATAAGTTGCATTTTCCGCCCCGTCCCGTCCCGGCTTTCGACCAACGGGGTTTCCTGCCGACTTTCCCCGTCACGAGAAGCCATCTGCGCCCATGGAAATTTTGATCTTATCACAAGATTCCGCATCAGGGAAGCGTTCGCTTCTGACTTCCCCGATCTGGAAGACGCCGCACTATCATTGTGCGCCCTTCGCGTCGGTGCGGCGAAAATCATCTCCCGCGACAAAAATGGATTTTCTTCGTCGCAAATCCCTGCGGTAAGCCCATCGGATTTCGCGAAGGGGATGATCCGAACCGCCAACCGTTTCGTCGATGACGGTTATTGCCGATCCCCTTGCCGAAGTCAACGCCCAGAACGTCAGGGGCGTCAGAGGTGAAAACGGCGAATCAAGCCAAGGTTCCGAACGGTGGGCGCTTTTTGCAAAATTTGAGGATCTGATGAAGTTTTGTCGGGATTCGACCGATATATCGAAGCAGAATTTGAGCATTTGGACGCTTCCAGATGTTTTCGGCGGTTTTTCAGGGGTGTCCGGCCCGGCGAATCCGGCGCCATCCAAAAGTACACTTTTGATAGTCGGCAACTCGACCGTTCGACCGCGAGAAACAAACAAATCCGACCAAGGAGAAGGCATCATGAGGTGCAAAAAGAGTATGTTCCCCGTTTGGGTGGCGCTGCTGGCGGTGTCGCCGCTGCTGGCCGCCGGTTGCGGCGGCGGTTCTTTGGGCGCGGGTGGGGGCGCCAAGGACACGGGCGAAGCGTTGAAGCTCTCCGACGGCGCGAGCTACGACATCCCGGCGACGACGGCGGGCGAGGCGATCACACCCATCGACGTGTCGGGCGCGGCGAGCGGCGGGACGCAGCCGTACACGTTCAGCGCGACGGGGCTCCCTGCGGGGATAACCATCAGCGCGGCGGGGGTGATCTCCGGGACTCCGGTGATGAAGCAGGACGCCGGGCGGGCGACGGTCGCGGTGACCGACGGCAAGGGCGCCAAGGCGAGCATCATGATCGACTACGGGGCGGTGGGGCTTGCGCCCATCACCTTCGGCGACGGCTACGACATCCCGGCGATGACGGTCGGGCAGGCGATAGACCCCATCGACCTGTACGGCGCGGTGCGGGGCGGCCAGGCACCGTACACGTTCGAGGCGACGGGGCTCCCTGACGGGCTGAGGCTCGACCCCGGCGGGGTGATCTCCGGGACTCCGGCGGCAGATGCGCCTGCGGGCAACGCGACGGTGACGGTGACAGACGCCCTTGGCGACACGGCGAGCATCGAGATGGGCTACGGGGCGTCGTCGTGGCCAGAGCTGGTGTTCGTCGGCAGCGAAGGCTACGACATCCCGGCGGCGACGGTGGGGGTGAAGATCAGAGACATCGACGTGTCGGGCGGGGTGGGCGGCGGCAAGCCGCCGTACACGTTCGAGGCGACGGGGCTCCCTGCGGGGATGACCGTCAGCGCGGCGGGGGTGATCTCCGGGACGCCATTGTCGGCGGCGGCGGCGGGTGACGCGACAATCACGGTAAAGGACGACGCGACCCCGCAGGCGAGCAAGGGCATCGCCATCGCCTACGGCAAGGTGTTCGACATAACGTTGAAGCCGGTGGCTGGCGGGGCGTTCCAGATGGGCTGCACGGCCAAGCAAGCGGGCGATTGCGAGAGCGCCGAATCCCCGGAGCACGAGGTGGCGCTGACGAAGGACTTCTACGTCGGGGAGACGGAGGTGACGCAGGCGCAGTGGCGGGAGGTGATGGACTGGAGCGCCGAAGACCTCGCGGCGCGACTGGACGTTTGCGGCGCCTATGGGCGCGGCGACGACCACCCGATGTACTGCGTGAGCTGGGAGGACATAACGGAAGAAGGTGGCTTCTTGGCCAAGCTGAACGCGGCGACGGGGAGAAACTACCGTCTGCCGACGGAGGCGGAGTGGGAGTACGCGGCGCGCGGAGGCGCGGACGGCCCAGCCCACGACTACAAGTACAGCGGGAGCGACACCATCGACGACGTGGCGTGGTACCGTGATAACAGCAGCCTGACGACACACGAAGTCGGCAAATTGGCGGCGAACGAACTCGGCCTTTACGACATGAGCGGGAACGTGTGGGAGTGGGTGTCCGACTGGCACGACTCTTCCTACTACTCCGTCTCGCCGGCGGCCGACCCCACGGGATCTGCGACGGGCGCGATCCGCGTGATCCGGGGCGGGAGCTGGATCCACCTCGCAGAGTACGTGCGGGTGGCGTATCGCGCCGGCGACACCCCCGACCATCGCATCGGAGACCTTGGCTTCCGCTTGGCCTTAGACCAGTAGGCGTATTCCGGCGCTCGCGGCGCGCGCGCCGGGACACGTAACGGCTCCGCCACAAACGGGCGGTTGTGTCGCACGGGTGCAGGGTGGTGTGGATGCAAGGCGCGCGCCGGGCGGGGAGCAGGCGCGCCCACGCGCGTCGAGGAAGCCCTATCATCCTCATCGCTGATTCTCCCATCGCGCAAGAAGTTCTGCGTACACCTCGTCGGCGCTGCGGCTGCCCACGTAGACCGTCGCCTCGGACTGCCAGAAGCACCACCCGGCCCCGAACCAGTCGAACACGTAGAACTTCCTCGCCCACTCGTAGTCGTACTGCCCCAGCTCCTCCTCGTCGTATCCTGCCCAGAACTCGCTCTCGCAGTCCCTGACGAACTTCCACTGCGGCCCCACGTAGGGCAGCCACTTCGGCCACCTCCTGCGCAGGCACTCGCCCCTCACATGATCGGCTTTCGCTGCTTTCCTGTCCATTTGACATCCTCCCATCGCGAAACCATTCAAGTTTATTTGAACTCCTCCAGCGTGTAGTCCACCTTGGCGTGCAGCGCCGCCTTCTCCACCGCACGCTTGGCTTGAGTGGCAGCCGGACGCCCCCGGCGACAGCAGGTCGCCCACCGCCGCGTGAGCGAGCCGCCGCATCTCCTCCTGGCGCATCCACGCGCGTCGAGGAAGCCCGCCCAAGCGGCAACGCGGCAGACGCGCCGCCCTGCGCCCGTGCGACACAAACCGCCGTTTGCCATCCCGATGTTTCCATCTCCCGCAGCCAAGGAATCCGTGGGTTGCCGCGACGCACCGAATTCAAGCGGTGCCTTGCAACAACAAATCGGGGTATCATTGACGGGTGCGTGGCGCGGCGTCCGGGGTTCTCTGAGGTCCCCGGAAGTCCGGCAACGACGGGTTCCAATCAGGAAAGGACAACGGCATGAACCTTGACGAACTTGCGAAACAGTACGGCTTCGGCGGACGGACGTTCGCCGTCACCGGGGGCGCGGGCGTCCTCGGCGGGGAGATCGCCCGCGCGCTCGCGGGCTGCGGCGCGAACGTCGCCGTCATCGACCGCGACCCCGCGCCCGCCGGGAGTTTTCCCGCGCAGACGGGCGTCGCCTCCGACCGCTTCCTGCTCTTGGAGGGGGACGTGCTCGACAAGGCGTCCGTGGAGCGCGCCGCCCGGCAGGTCGTGGACAGGTGGGGGCGGCTCGACGGGCTGGTGAACGCCGCCGGCGGCAACCATCCCGACGCCACCGCGGGCGCGGGCAAGCCCTTCTTCGACCTGCCGGAAGGCGCGTTGCGGCACGTCTCCGACCTCAACCTGCTGGGGACGGTCGTCCCCTGCCAGGTGTGCGGCAAAATCATGGCGCAGCAGAAAGAAGGCGTCATCCTCAACGTGTCTTCCATGAACGCCTTCCGCCCGCTGACGCGCATTCCCGCCTATTCCGCGGCCAAGGCGGCGGTCTCTAACTTCACCCAGTGGCTCGCGGTCCATCTGGCGCAGGAATACTCCCCGGCCATCCGCGTCAACGCCATCGCGCCGGGCTTCTTCCTGACCGACCAGAACCGCTTCCTCCTGACCGAGAAGGAGACGGGCGAGCTGACTGTGCGGGGGCGGCAGATCCTCGCGCACACGCCGATGGGGCGCTTCGGCGCGCCGGAAGACCTCGTGGGCGGCTCGCTGTGGCTGCTCTCCCCCATGTCCGCGTTCGTCACGGGCGTCGTCCTGCCCATCGACGGCGGCTTCTCCGCGTTCTCCGGCGTGTAGGGACCCGACGGCGTCGCCGGGTTTGGCGCTGGCGCGGGGCGTCGCTTATGGGCGGTGCGCGGGCGCGTGGAAAACTCGTTTGCGACACATGCCTCGCCTGTCTCCCCAAGCGGGTGGAAGCACCCGTTCGGGGAGTTCTCCCCGCTTACGCGGGGAGTCGTTTTTTTGAATTTTTGAAAATGTATTGTATGCCTGCGTTCAAGGGGGGGGACGGCGCTTTGCGCTCGCCCCCCTTATACCGCCCTTTTTATACCGCCATCGCCAACGGGGCGGCCCAGGCGACGTTCGCAACGGCGGGGCTTCTCTTGGCGGCGCAGCCAAGCGGTGAACTCATTCGCGAACGCCGACACATCCAGCGGCGGGTCGCAGTTGAACCTGCCTCGCAGTTGGAGGATGCGGAAGTCCGGCGAAAGCTCCATCGTGAAGAAAGGCGCATCCGGCGACTCGCGCCTCCTGACGAAGAAGATGAACGAGCTCCCCCGGCTCATTGCGTCCGCATAGTCGCCCGTGCCGACGCAATGCCCCAGCGCCATGCTTTCGGCGATCAAGTCGGCGTTGCCCCGGGCGACGGTCGCCCGGTACACCCCCGACTCGAACGCGCCATTTACGAGGACGGCGGGGATGTTTCGCCGTATCGCTTTGGCTATCTGCTCGTCTTGGCTGACGAGGCGTTGCCGGCGTTGCGCTTCTAGTTCCCGCGCCCGTTGTTGGGCGACGATCATGGAAGTTCGACGGTGCGCTTCCATCGGATGTTTTGGCGCAACCACATCGCGATTCTTGATGTCCAGCCCCAATGTCAGGCATTCGTTGAGGTAGTCGAGGTAGTCGTGGATATGCATCTTGTCCCGATACAGCCAAGCGAGGAATTTTCCGGGATCGAATCCGGTGAGTTCCGCAAACAATTCCATGAAATCATAGGCGTTTTTCCACTTTGAATTAATAGGATCCATCTTCTTTGAATTAATAGGATCCATCTCCACCCATCCACGCTTCGGGTCGAGTTCACCACTGAAGAACTCTGCCATCGCCAATGTAATTGGCGTCCACTTTTCTTTGAATTCTTTATATATCGCTATACTGGAACCCGAAAACAACTGTTTGCGAATTTCTCTGATTTCCCGAATGTTTAGTCCGAAAATGTCGCGCAGATTTGCCGCATTCGAATTTAATTGAGAAAAATTATCTATCGACCAGTCCACGTTGAATCCAGACTTGACAAGAATCTCAAAAGCCGGATATTTCATAATATGATATAGATATCGGAGAAAGATGAAAAACGTGTGTCCTCCTTGTCGTTTTTGTCGCGTTTCATTAAATAATTTCCATGCGTCAAAATGAAAACCACGTTTTTGGAAGGCATTTTTCAGATTTCCCGTGTACCAAGATGAAAATACGGGTACGATGGGGTGCGAATATATGTTTTTTATGCTCTTCCACGCCCAATACCACTCATCTTCGTATTTCCATTCTTCCTGCCATTCGCAAAACGCTGGAATATAGTGACAAAAACCATCTTTTTCAATATAGGCATGTTCATCACGGTTTAAACGACGGATAAAACGGCATAGCTTATTCCGTCCAAACACAGTAACAGATTCCAACCACAATCGAATGCCAACATCGCATTTTTCTATCTTAATATCTTGTAAATATACAATGCCGGCATGAGTCGTAATTACTTGGATCGGGTGTCGTTGCCACCGGGCGGCGCGGGCAAGAAATTCAGAAAACGACTCTTCATTTTCTAGTTCATTTTCCGGCAACGGAGGAATCATGCTAATTTGTTTTGGAACATCTCCTGTCCTCCAGTATTTCGCAGTATCGATCAGATCCGACTTCGGCAACGCACTTGACTGAATTGACATATCAGGACATGGTGCCAATATTATCAAACGACACCCAAAACGCCATTCTTGCTGTTGCTCCCATTGCAACTTCTGTTCCCATTCCTGTCTTTTCAGCTCATCTATTCGCCTCAGTTCCTTTCCAAACAGCCCCTTTCCTACGACCTTTGTCCAGATGGCGGGGACATCGCCATCAGTAACAGCATCCGTTGGCTCGAATCTCACCCTCCTCCCAAGCGCCCACGCTGCATCGCAGACAGCCCTCCATTCGCAACCGATCTCCTTCGCCAATTCTTCGATGGTTATTATGTTCATTCATCTACCTCGCTGGAAAAGTTAGTGGATGAAAAACTTCGTTTCGGTGTCGATGCTCGATGTTCGCGTTCGTGCCAGCCGCCGTGACATGGCGGGCTGGCGCGAACGGAGGTGGGCGCGTCGCCGGGAGACCGCGACGGCGTCTCCCGGCGGATGATTCCAATTCTGTGGTGAGTGCTTCCAACTCAAACATTCAACCATGTCGCCGGCACGGGCGTTTCCGCCCTTCCAGCCAAAGACAGTCTTGCTTCGGGGCGACTGTCACACCCGCCAGGAATTCGTCTGCCCGCGCCCTTGATGTCTGAAAGCGATCGGAACGTCGGCGGTCGTTCTCCCCGCCTTCCAAGACATCCGCTGTCGAGCAAACCCCCTCCGGCCGATTCCGGAGGTTTTCTTTCCCCGCTGTTCACGCTAGCGAACCTCGCGGCCCCTCCAACGCTACCCAGCCTGTTGTACCGCCCGCATTTGCCTTACGTTCCCAAGCGTGGACGGCACCGCGCGCTTGCAACCCTGGTTGTCAAAGATCGACGCTTGCGTCAGCAGGCGTAGTGGCTATTTGTACCGCCCCGCCACTGGGGCCATGAGGGTCGCTCGCGCAAAGCCATGCCAAGGGACGTCCTTGGCATGACCGTCCGTCTTCCCAAGCGGGGCGTTCTTCGCCGTTTCCGCCCAGTGGGAATCGCCCCCCACCCAAGTGGGAAGCATTTTTT
>JAISUT010000053.1 GCA_031271905.1 Acidobacteriota bacterium | reverse complement strand
GTGTTCCTGCCGCGCCCCTTCCACGCGGACAAGCCCGCGATGGTCGTCGAGCTCAAGCGCGACAAGGACGCGGCGGGCGCGATAGCGCAGATACGCCGCAAGGAGTACCCCGCCGCGCTGAAGGACCACCTGGGCGGCGGCGCGAGTGGTGCGGGCGCTTCGGGCGGCCTGCTCTTGGTCGGCGTGTCGTATGACAAGGACACCCGCAAGCACGCATGCATCATCGAGTAAAACGATCAACGCCTGTCCATAAAAATGCAGGCTTGGTCGCCTCCCTGGGCTTCGATATGCAACTGCGTCGCGGTTGTCCGGCGATTGAAAATTATGGGCGGGCGCTAGGTAATTCGCAACTCACAGTCGAGGGGATTCGGGCATGAAAGTATTGGTAGTCGGTTCGGGCGGACGGGAGCACGCGATGGCGTGGAAGTTGCGGCAAAGTCCGCAGGTGGAGGAAGTCCTCTGCCTGCCCGGCAACGGCGGCATCGCCGGGGTGGCGCGCTGCGTCGCGGGCAGGCAGGACGATTTCGCGGTTGTCGAGGCGCTGGCGAAAAAAGAAGGGGTGGCATACGTCATCGTCGGACCGGAGGCACCGCTGGCGGCAGGGCTGGTCGATCACCTGAAAGACGCAGGCGTCCCCGCGCTGGGCCCGACCAAGGCGGCCGCGCGGCTCGAGTCCAGCAAGGTCTTCTGCAAGGACTTCATGGCGCGCCACGGCATCCCCACGGCGGCGTACAAGGCCTACGCGGACGCCGACGCCGCCCTCGGCTGGCTCCAATCCCCGGAGGCGCTCTATCCGTTGGTCGTCAAAGCCGACGGGCTGGCGGCGGGCAAGGGGGTCGTGGTCGCAAAAAGCGCCGAGGAGGCGTGTGACGCGGTGCGGCGCATCATGGTCGAGCGGGAGTTCGGCACCGCCGGCGACCGGGTCGTCATCGAGGACTGCCTCGTGGGGACTGAGGCGTCCTATATCGTCTTCACCGACGGTGTGACTGTGCTGCCCGCCGCCGCCGCGCAAGACCACAAGGCGGCATACGACGGCGACCAAGGTCCGAACACCGGCGGCATGGGCACTTATTCGTCGGACGGCATCCTCGGCGCGGAGCTGGAGCGGGAGGTGCTGGGGCGCGTCATTCAACCGGTGATCGACGGGATGCGCGAGGAAGGTTCGCCCTTCCAAGGGATCCTCTACGCGGGGCTGATGCTGACCGCCGACGGGCCGAAGGTGCTGGAGTTCAACGTGCGCATGGGCGACCCGGAGTGCCAGGTGATCCTGCCGCGCCTCCAAGGCGACTTCGCGGAGCTGGGCGCGGCGCTCTGCGCGGGTAGGCTCGCGGACTACAAGGCGGTGTGGCGGCCTGGCGCGGCGGTCTGCGTCGTCCTGGCGTCGGGCGGCTACCCCGGCGCCTATGAGAAAGGGAAGGAGATCGCCGGCATCGCCGACGCCGAGCGAGACCCGCGCGTCGCGGTCTTCCACGCCGGGACGCGGCGCGAGGGCGGTGACGTCCTCACCGACGGCGGGCGCGTCCTAGGCGTGACGGCGGAGGACGGCGACCTGGCGTCGGCGATCAGGCGCGCCTACGAGGCGGTCGGCAAAATCCATTTCGACGGGATGCACTACCGCCGCGACATCGGCGCGAAGGGCTTGCGATAGGAGGTCTGCGTGACACAACCCAAAGTGGCAATCGTCCTCGGCAGCGACTCGGACTACCCGGTCGTCCAAGACATGCTCAAGACCCTGACTGACTTCGGCATCGAACATGAGGTCGTCGTCTCCAGCGCGCACCGCTCACCCGCCCGGACGCACCGGTACGCGGAGGCGCTGGAAGGGCGCGGCGTGCAGGTGGTCGTCGCCTGCGCGGGGGCGGCGGCGCACCTGGCGGGGGTGATCGCCGCCGAGACCATCCTGCCGGTCATCGGCGTGCCGATAGACTCCTCTCCGCTGAAAGGCGTGGACGCGCTCCTTTCGACCGCCATGATGCCCGCCGGCGTCCCGGTGGCGACAATGGGCGTCGGCAAGGCGGGCGCGGACAACGCCGCCGTGCTGGCGGCGCAGATCATCGCCACGGGCGATGCGGCGCTCGCGGAGAAGTTGCGCCTGTACAAGCGGCGGCTCGCGGAGCGCGTCGAGGAGAAGGACGCCGCCCTGCAAAAGTCGCTCGGGCGCGTCGAATGACAGATGGCTGGTTTCCACATACTGACCTTCGGTTGCCGTAGCAACCAGGCGGACAGCGCCGCCATCCGCGCCAGCCTCCTCGGGAGCGGCATGGCGGAGTGCGACTCCCCCGCCGGTGCCGACGTCATCGTCGTCAACACCTGCACGGTCACGCACCGCTCCGATCAGCAGGTGCGCCAGGCCGTGCGCAAGGCGCATCGCGAAAACCCCTCGGCGCGCATCGTCGTCACCGGGTGCTACGCCCAACGCGACGCGGCGTCCCTGGCGGCGCTCGAAGGGGTGTGCCTGGTGGCGGGCAACGCCGAGAAGGCGCGCATCGCCCAGCTCCTGGATGCCGGGGCGCAGTCGGAGGCCCCGGCGGGGCGCGTCTTCCGCCTGCCGTTGACGCAAATCTCCGGCGCGGGCGGGGCGCAAGCCGCGCCACGACGCGAAATCCCCGTGCCGCCGATGGCGCACACCGGCGGCAAGACCCGTCCGCTGGTCAAGTTGCAGGACGGTTGCGACAACCGTTGCGCCTACTGCATCGTCCCCTCGGTGCGCGGCTCCGCCCGCAGCGCCCGTCCCGAGGACGTGCTCGCCGAGATGCGGGCGCTGATCGCACAAGGCTTCCACGAGATCGTCCTGACGGGCATCAACCTCGGCGCCTACGGTCGCCGGGGCGTCGGCGGGATGCGGCTGCCGGAGCTGTTGCGGCGCATCGTCGCCTTGCCCGGGCTGGGGCGCGTGCGCCTGAGCAGCATCGAGCCGATATTCTTCGATGGCGAGGTCGTGCGCCTCGCCGCCGAAAGCCCCGCCTTGGCGCACCATTTCCACATCCCGTTGCAGAGCGGGAGCGACCGCGTGTTGCGCGCCATGCGCCGCCCCTACGACACGGCGCGGTACGGGAAGTTGCTGGAGTCCATCCACGCGGGGCTGCCGGACGCGGGGTTGGGCACGGACGTGATCGTCGGCTTCCCCGGCGAGACCGACTTGGACTTCGAGGAGACGGTGCGCTTCCTCGAAGCCTTGCCGCTCTCCTACCTGCACGTGTTCCCCTTCTCGCCGCGCGAGGGGACGGAGGCGTTCTCCCTGCCTGGCCGCGTCCCGCCGCAGGTGGCGAAGGAGCGGATGGCGCGAGTCCTCGGGATCGGTCGCGCCAAGAAGCTGGCGTTCCGGCGGCGCTTCGCAGGGCGGACGCTGCCCGCCATCACCCTCGCGAAGGAGGAGGGGGGCTGCGCGGATGGCGGGACGCTGGTCTTGACGCACAACTACATCCACGCGCGCGTCCCAGGGCGGGCCCTCGCCCCCAACCGGCTCGTCGAAGTCCGCATCGGGGAGGGGGGCGGTGAGACCGGCGCGGACACCCCCGCCGCCACCTTGCCGTAAGCTCCGTGGCGCGCCGAAAGGGGCTTCCCCGGCAAAATGTGGCGCGCGTCATTTCCCCTAATGAAAAAATCATTCCTGCCGATGAGCGTCACTAAGAGGATGAGTAGCGTATGATGACAACTTCGACTAATTCGATGACCATCGCGTTGGACCCGCGACAAGTGGCGGCGCAGACGCAGTTCAAGGCCAATGGGAGATCGGCCTCGGAACAGTCGTCTGCGGAAAAGTCCTCTCCGACGCGCACCGCCTCGTCTAAGGTCTCCGCCGCCTATTCGCACATGAACTTGAAGAAGTTCCACACGCAACAGGCTGCGGACATGGGGTTGCTGCGCCCGCTGTTGATGGAGATGATGGACATGGAGCCCGACACGCCCAGGTCGCGCGACATCGTCAGGGAAGTCAGGAAAATCGAGGGGGGGGACGCCGAGCGCATCATCGACGTGTTCGCGGAATAGGCGCCCGTCCGCCCGTCACTCGAGGATGACCGTCGCCGCCGCCCACTCCCCCGCGTGCGTCAGGCTGAGGTGTATGCGCCCCACCCCCTTGGCCGCGCCGAGCGCGAGCGTCGCCCCGCTGAGCAGGAGCGTGGGGGCTTCGTCCCCCTTCCGGCGGACTTGCGCCTCGAGCCAGGACGCGCCCCGCGCCCAGCCGGTCCCCAGAGCCTTGAACACCGCCTCCTTGGCGGCGAACCGCGCCGCGAGATGGGGGGCGGGGTCTTTGCGCGCCAGGCAGAATCGCCGCTCCTCCTCGGTGAACACGCGCTCGATGAAGCGCGTGCCGGACTTGCCTGCGATGATCTTGCGCAAACGCGCGACTTCGACGATGTCGATGCCCGTGCCGATAATCAATCCCGAGCCCTCCGAAAGCGGGTTGACAGGCGGCGGCGGCGCGCCGCAATATTCCGTCCATGCGAAAAGACGGCTTCGCCCTGCGTGAAAACCGTGGGATACCATATTACAGTTGCGCCGCTTTTGAAAGCCTCCCGTGGCTGCGCCACGGTTTCTCGACCCGTCGCGGCGGCGTGGCGGCGGCGAACGGGAACGACTCCCTGAACCTCAACGCGGTCGCATGGGACGAGCCGGGGCGCGTGGAGGAGAACCGCCGCCGCTTCCTCCACGCCTTGGGCTTGGACGCCGCCGTGCTGGCGACACTGAACCAAGTCCATTCCACCACAGTCCGCGTCCTCGGGCGGGCGTCCACGCCGTGGGTCGCCACCGAGGGGGACGCGCTGGTGACCCGCGAGCCGAACGTCGCGCTCGGGGTCAAGACCGCCGACTGCCTGCCGGTGTTGATCGCCGACCCCGCGACCAAGGCGGTCGGGGCGGTGCATTCCGGCTGGCGCGGCACGCTGGAGGGCGTCTTGGAGCGCGCCGTCGGGGAGATGCTCCGAAACTTCGGCGGCTCGCCCGATGACCTCCTCGTCGCCGTCGGCCCCGGCATCCGCGCCTGCTGCTTCGAGGTCGGGGGCGATGTCGCCGACCTGTTCTTGCGCGCGCATCCCGGCGCGGGCGCGGTGCGTGCGCATCCCGGCCGCCCCGGGAAACACCTCGTGGACTTGGTGAAGGTCTTGGACGCGCAACTGGATCGCCTCGGCGTGCCGCCCGGGAACCGCCACGACAGCGGGCTCTGCTCCTGCTGCGACACGCGGGAGTTCTTCTCCTGGCGGGCGGAGGGCGCCGCCTCGGGCCGCATGATGTCGGTCGTCGCCATCGCCTGAACCGGGGGCGGCGTCACTCCTCCGCCCGCCCCCGCTGCGGCGTCCTCCACGGCGCGGGGATTGCCGGCTTGCGGATCCCGCCTGCGATTCCGTGATGGTCTATCGCGGGTCGCCGCAGTAGAATGCGCGCATGACACCTTCGCAGGTGGACATGGGAGGAACCGGTGGGAGAGGGCGATGGCATCCATGCGGCGGGCGGAGAGGTGGCGGCGGGCGGGAGGCTGGCCCTGATCTTCCATTACCACCGCTTGAACACCTACAGCTTCAACGCGCTGGCGGGGGCGTTGGACGCGGGCGCGTCCGGCGCCCTTGGGACGGGCGGCATCCCGATCGACCTCGCCCTCACGGCGCAGGACGTGTGCCGCAAGGCTGACGACGCGCTCGCGGGCGACGCCCGCGTCGTCGTCGCCCTTTCGCTGATGACCTGCCAGTTCGGGGACGCGGCGCGCCTGATGCGCCAGCTCCAACGGCTGAAGCGGTTGCGCGGCGGCGACGGGCGCCTGGTCGTCCTGGCGGGCGGCCCCCATGCGACCGCGCGCCCCGGGGAGGTCCTGGCGGCGGGCGCCGACGCCGTGTTCCGCGGCGAGGCGGAGGCGTCCTTCCCCCGCGTCTTGCGGGAGCTGTCCTCGGGCGGGCGATGTGCGGCGGTGCAGGAGCCGGACGCGGCGACCGACCTGGACCGCACCTTCTCGTTCTCGCCCTCGCGGGGGATGTTCGGCCCGATAGAGGTCACGCGCGGTTGCGCCTTCGCCTGCCGCTTCTGCCAGACCTCGCAGATCTTCGGCGTCAAGTTGCGCCACCGGAGCGTGGGCGAGATCGTGCGCCACGCCGGGATGCTCCGCTCCATCAACCGCAAGGTGGTGCGCCTGCTCTCCCCCAACGCCTTCTCCTACGGCTCGCCCGACGGGCGGGAGTTGAACCTCGGCGCCATCCGCGAACTGCTGGAGGCTTTGCGGGGGGCTGTCGGGGACGGGCGCATCATCTTCGCCCACTTCCCCTCCGAGGCCAGGCCGGAGCACGTCACGCCCGAGACGCTGGCGCTGCTCCGGGAGTTCGCCGACAACGACGAGATCGTCATCGGCGCGCAGTCCGGAAGCGAGCGGATGCTGGAGCGCTGCGGGCGCGCGCACACCGTGGCGGACGTCCTCGGGGCCGTGCGCCTCGGGCGGCGGCGAGGTTACAAGATCATCGTGGACTTCATGTTCGGGCTGCCGGGGGAGACGGACGAGGACAGGCGCGAGAGCCTGAAGGTGATGGAGGAGGTCTCAAGGCTGGGGGCGCGCATCCACCCGCACATCTTCGCGCCGTTGCCGCAGACGGCGTTCGCCGCAGAGCCGCCTGGGGGCGTCTCCCCGCCGTTCCTCGACCTGCTCGAAAGGTTCCGCTCCCGTCGGGCCCTTTACGAGAACCGCCCCCGCGAGGAGGCGTGAGGGCGTAAGCGCCATCCCTCCGGACGCGCGCGCCGCGCCGCCCGGTCGGAGGGCGGGGAGACGGGGATGTTGCAACGCCGTTCGAAGGATTCTAAAATGACCGGGACTCTCGACGGCGTCCGAGGCCATGCCCTCGGGGCGCGGCATGGTCGAAGTCGCTTTAAGATGTCGGATGGTGTGGTCGGGACGAAGGCGTTTGGAACGATGGGGCGCGGCGGCATCCGACGCCTCGATCCTGGCAAAAGCCGCCGGATGCGACCAAGCGGCGATCGATGCGGGTCGTGCCGCCGGCCCACGATTGACGCCCAACCGACCGCGCCTGGTGTTTGGCGCGAGGGCGGGCGTCGGAAAGAATTGCGATGAAGATGAAACTGAACCTGCTTTTCCTGACCGTCGTCGTCGTCGCGGGGACTCTTCCGGCGGCAGGCGCTTTCGCGCAAGGGGTCGCGACGCAACCCGCCGACCAGCCTGCGGAGCGCATCGACCCGGTGTCGAAGCTGGCGCACGAGGAGTTGCTGGCGAAGGCGAGGGCGGGAAAGATCGACGTCTATTTCGAGGGCGATTCCATCACGCGCCGCTGGGGGGCGACCGATTATCCGCAGTTCCTGGAGAATTGGCGGCAGAACTTCTTCGGCTGGAACGCCGCCGACTTCGGCTGGGGCGCCGACTCCACCCAGAACATCCTCTGGCGGCTGGAAAACGGCGAGCTGGACGGCGTACACCCCAAAGTCATCGTGCTGCTGGCGGGCACTAACAACGTCGGGGCGTTCACCATGCCCGGCGGCGAGGACGCCAAGGTCGAGGACGTCACCCGGGGCGTCGCCGCGATCCTCCGCGTCATGCGCGGGAAGGCGCCGGAGGCGACCATCGTCCTGACCGCGATCTTCCCCCGCAACGACAACATGGGCGAGCCCACGGCGGTTATCCCCGTCATCAACCGCATCAACAAAAACATCGCGGCGATGGCGGACGGGAAGAAGGTCAGGTACCTGGACATCAACGACAAGCTGGCGGACGCGGACGGCGTCCTTTTCGACGGTTTGACGATGGACAAGCTCCATCTGGCGCTTCCGGGCTACCAGATCTGGGCGGACGCGCTGAAGCCGCTGTTCCATGAGCTGATCGGCCCGCCGGCGAAGGAAGACCATGCTCCGCCGCCGACGGGCGTCCCCAGCGCCAAGGAATAGCGCTAGGGCGCGCCCGGCAGCCGCGCCCTACAGCTCGGTGCGGTAGTTCGGGGCCTCCTTGGTGACCAGCACGTCGTGGACGTGGCTCTCCTTCAGACCGAAGGAGGTGATGCGCACGAACTTCGCCTGCTTCTGCAAGTCCTCGATGGTGCGGCAGCCGCAGTAGCCCATCCCCGCCCGCAGGCCGCCGGTCAACTGCGGGATCATGATCTCGATGCTCCCCTTGAACGGGACCATCCCCTCGATCCCCTCGGGGACCAGCTTGCCCTCGAAGAACGCCCCTTCCTGGCTGTAGCGGTCGCGGCTCCCCGCCTTCATCGCCGCCAGCGAGCCCATGCCGCGGTACGCCTTGTAGCTGCGGTTCTGGTAGAGCACCACCTCGCCCGGGCTCTCGTCCGTCCCCGCGAAGAGCGAGCCGATCATCACCGAGTCGCCGCCGGCTGCCAGCGCCTTGGTCACGTCGCCCGAGAACTTGATGCCGCCGTCGGCGATGACCGGGATCCCCGCCTTGTGCGCCACCTTCGAGCAGTCTATGATGGCGGTGATCTGCGGCACGCCAGCGCCGCTCACGATGCGCGTCGTGCAGATGGAGCCGGGCCCGATGCCCACCTTCACCGCGTCCACCCCCGCTTTGATCAGCGCCGCCGTCGCCTCCTCGGTGGCGATGTTGCCCGCGATGAGGTCCACTTCGGGGAACTTCTGCTTGACCTTCTTCACCGCCTCGATGACCCGGCTGGAATGGCCGTGCGCCGTGTCGATGACCAGCACGTCCACGCCGGCTTTGACCAGCGCCGCCGCCCGCTCCATGAAATCGCCCGTCGCGCCGATGCCGCCGCCCACGCGCAACCGCCCCAAGCCGTCCTTGCAGGCGTCGGGGTAGGCGATCTTCTTCTGGATGTCCTTGACCGTTATCAGCCCCTTGAGATGCCCCTGCTTGTCCACCACGGGCAGTTTCTCGACGCGGTGCCTGTGCAGGATGCTCTCGGCCTTCTCGAGGGTCGTGCCGACGGGCACGGTGATGAGGTTGTCCTTGGTCATCAGCTCGGAGATCTTGATGTTGCGCCGAGTCTCGAAGCGCAGGTCGCGGTTGGTCAGGATGCCGACCAGCTTCCCTTCGGAGGTGATGGGCAGCCCGGAGATCTTGTATTGCTCCATCACCGCCATCGCCTCGTGGATCTTCTGGTCGGGAGACATGGTGATCGGGTTGACGATCATGCCGCTCTCGGAACGCTTCACGCGGTCGATCTCCTCCGCCTGCTCCACGATGGTCATGTTCTTGTGGATGACGCCGAGCCCCCCCTGCTGCGCCATGGCGATGGCCATGCGCGAGTCGGTCACCGTGTCCATCGCCGCGCTGACCAGCGGGATGTTCAGCTTGATGTTGCGCGTGAGGCGGGTGGAGACCAGCACCTCCGAGGGAAGGATGTCGCTCTTGGCGGGCTCCAGCAGCACGTCGTCGAAAGTGAGGGCTTCCCGTATGTTGTCATAATTGCGTACCATAATCCCCCTTCAGAATGGAACCTCTAAAAAGCCCCGGACGCTGCGTTGCGCCTTGATCGAAAATGCTCATCTGCCTTGGTAGACTCCGCTGGTCGATCTGCGGCGACGCCTTGTCTGCGTGCTGTTTAGCGGGGCCCGGCCCTGTTAGGCGCCGTGGCATTTCTTGAACTTCTTTCCGCTGCCGCAGGGGCAGGGGTCGTTCCTGCCGACCTTGGCGTATTGGTTTTTCACGGTCGCCGTCGCGGCGGGCGTCCCGGCGTCGCCCCCGGCGCCTTGGTAGACCAAATCCTTCTGCGCCTTGCGCCGCGCCTCCTCCCGCGCCCGTTCGCGGGCTTCCAGCTCTTCTTGGCGGATGGGCTCGAACAGGTACAGGACGCGGATCGTCTCCTCCTCTATCCGGGAGCGGAGCGCCTCGAACATGTCGAAGCTCTCCTTCTTGTATTCGATGAGCGGGTCGCGCTGCCCGTAGCCGCGCAGCCCGATGCCCTCCTTCAGGTGGTCCAGCGCCCAGAGGTGGTCTTTCCATTGCGCGTCCAGCACCTGGAGCATGATCATCCGCTCCTGGAAGCGGATGTACTCCGTGCCGAGCCGCTTCTCCTTGTCCTCGTAGCGGGTGCGGACGGTCTCGGACAGCTTGTCCACCAGCTCCGGGTAGTTGACCGTGTCAAAGTCGATGCCGAGCTGGTTGATGTCGAAGCCGAACTGGTGGCCGATGCCGACGCGCAACGCCTCCAGATCCCAGGTGTCGGGCGGCTTCTCCCGCGAGGCGTACTGGTCGATGATGTCCTCGGCGATGTCCCCGGCGAGCTCCTGGACGTATTCCTTCTGGTCGCTCCCCTCGAGCAGCTCGCGCCGGATGGCGTAGATGGCCTCGCGCTGCTTGTTCATCACGTCGTCATATTCCAGCAGGTGCTTGCGGATTTCAAAGTTGCGCGCCTCGACCTGCCTCTGCGCCCGCTCGATCTGGCGCGTGATGAGCCTGCTCTCGATGGGGACGCCCTCCTCCATCCCCAGGGTCTGCATGATGCTGGAGATGCGGTCGCTGGCGAAGATGCGCATCAGGTCGTCTTCCAGCGACAGGTAGAAGCGGGAGGTGCCGGGGTCGCCCTGGCGCCCCGCGCGCCCGCGCAACTGGTTGTCGATGCGGCGCGCCTCGTGCCGCTCCGTGCCGAGGATGTGCAAGCCCCCCAGCGCCACGACCTCCTCGCGCTCCTTGGGGCAGACCTCCTCCCAGTGCCGCTCGATCTTTTGCAGCTCTTCCGGAGGCATGGTCGCGGGGTCCAGCCCCTTCTCGCGCAGCGACTGCGCCGTCAGAAACTCCGGGTTGCCGCCCAGCAGGATGTCCGTGCCGCGCCCCGCCATGTTGGTGGCGATGGTGACGGCGTGCTTGCGCCCCGCCTGGGCGACGATCTCCGCCTCCTTGGCGTGGTACTTGGCGTTCAGGACGACGTGCGGCACCCCGGCGCGCTTCAAGAGGACGCTCAGCTTCTCCGACTTCTCGATGGAGATGGTGCCGACCAGCACCGGGCGCCCCTTCTCGTACAGCTCCTTGATCTCCTCGACCACGGCGGTGTACTTCTCCCGCTCGGTGCGGTAGATCACGTCCGGGAACTCGGTGCGGGTCAGGGGCCGGTTGGTGGGGATGACGTTCACCTCCAGCTTGTAGATCTTGTAGAACTCCTCAGCCTCGGTCTCCGCCGTGCCGGTCATGCCCGCCAGCTTCTTGTACATGCGGAAGTAGTTTTGGAAGGTTATGGTGGCGAGGGTCTGGTTCTCCCGCTCGATCTTGACGTTCTCCTTGGCTTCCAGCGCCTGGTGCAGCCCGTCCGAGTAGCGGCGTCCCGGCATGAGCCGACCCGTGAACTCGTCCACGATGACGACCTCGCCGTCCTTGACCATGTAGTCCACGTCGCGCTTGAACAGGATGTGCGCCTTGAGCGCCTGGTAGGTGTGATGCACCCAGTCCATGTTTTGCGGCTCGTAGAGGTTGCCGACGTCGAGGAGCTTCTCGGCCTTCTCGACCCCCTCTTCGGTCAGGTTCACGGTGCGGGCCTTTTCATCGACCTGGAAGTCGATGTCGCGCCGGAGCTTGGGAACGATGCGATCGACCTTGTAGTATTTGTCGGTCGATTCCTCGGCGGGGCCGGAGATGATGAGCGGCGTGCGCGCCTCGTCGATGAGGATGGAATCGACCTCGTCGACGATGGCGTAGTGGTGGCCCCGCTGCACGCAGTCGGAGATGTCGTACTTCATGTTGTCGCGCAGGTAGTCGAAGCCGAACTCGTTGTTGGTGCCGTAGGTGATGTCGGCGGCGTAGGCGGCCTTGCGCTGCGCGTCGTCCAAGGGGTGCTGGATGCAGCCGACCGTGAGGCCGAGCTTGCGGTAGAGCCGCCCCATCCATTCCGAGTCGCGTCCGGCGAGGTAGTCGTTGACCGTGACGACGTGGACGCCCTTGCCTTCCAGCGCGTTCAGGTAGGCGGGGAGGGTGGCGACGAGCGTCTTGCCCTCGCCGGTCTTCATCTCGGAGATGCGCCCCTTGTGGAGCACCATGCCGCCGATGAGCTGCACGTCGAAATGGCGCATCTTCAGCGTCCGCTTGGAGACCTCCCGCACCAGCGCGAAGGCTTCGGGGAGGATGTCGTCCAGCGTCTCCCCCGCGGCCAGCCGTTCGCGGAATTTCGGCGTCAGCGCGGCCAGCTCCTCGTCGGAACGGCCCGCCATCTCGGGCTCCAGCGCGTTGACCTGCTGGACGGCCGGCATGATTTGCTTCAAGTCCCTGTCGTTTTTGCTGCCCATTATCTTGGTGAGGATCGAACTGAACATTGAAGACGTTCTCCAGACGAGTATAAGCAACAAAAGCTATCAGATGGCGGCGCGGGAGTCAATTCGAGGATATCGGCGCGGCTTTCTTCACCGGTTTTCAGAGGGTGTTGCCTTCCTCGGACGCTTCCGCCATAATGACGCCGTTTGACGGTTCTCTTTGCTGAACGGTTCATCGACGGGGAACGACATGGTTTTGAACAATCGCTTGGTGGTGATGTCAGTCGCAGTCGTCCTATCGGCGTCGGCTCAACCGAGCATGGCGCGGACGGTGCGCAGCAAACCGCCGAACGAGCCGAAGGTGTCGCCCACGGCGCTGGCCTCGTAGCCGCTGTGGACCATGCAGTTCGCGCATTTCGGGTTGCCCGAGGCGGGGCCGTATTTCGACCAGTCGGTCGTCTCCAGCAACTCGGCGAAAGTTTTGCAATATCCTTCCTGCAGGAGGTAGCAGGGCGACTGCCAACCGAACAGGCTGTAGCCGGGCATCCCCCAAGGGGTGCAAGGGTAGTCGCGCTCGCCGGCCAGGAATTTCAAAAAGAGCGGGCTCTGGTTGAAACGCCATGTCCTCTTGCGATCCTTCAAAATCTCGGCGAACAGCTTCTTCGTTTCCGCCTTGGCGAGGAAATGCCCTTGGTCGGCGGCCTTTTCGTAGCTGTAGCCCGGTGACAGGGTCATCCCCTCCACGCCGAGCGCCATCATGTCGTCGAAGAAGGCGCGCACGCTCGCCGGGTCGGCGTTGTTGAAAAGCGTCGTGTTGGTGGTGACGCGGAAGCCCCGGCGGATGGCCTCGCGGATGCCCGCCACCGCCGTTTCGTAGACCCCCTCGCGCCCCACCGAGCGGTCATGGAACGCCTTCTGCCCGTCCAAGTGGACGTTGATGGTGAGGTGTTTGTCCGGCTTGAAGTCGCCGAGCCGCTCCTTGAGCAACAAGGCGTTGGTGCAGATGTAGACGTACTTGCCGCGCGCGACCAGCCCTTGGACGATCTCCGTGATCTGCGGGTGCAGGAGCGGCTCGCCGCCCGGGATGCTGACCATCGGCACGCCGCATTCCTCCACGGCGCGGAAACATTCCTCCGGGGCCAGTTGGCGGCGCAGGACTTCGGGCGGGTATTGTATCTTGCCGCAACCGGGGCAGGCGAGGTTGCAACGGAACAGCGGCTCCAGCATCAAGAGCAGCGGGAAGCGCTTCCGGCCGGCGAACTTCTGCCGCAGGACGTAGGATGCCACCGCCGCCATCTGTGAAACCGGAACGCCCATCCGCCCTTTCCCTTCGTCTGGCTTCCGTCCGTCTTCCGCCAGCACTGCTTTTCAAACCCGGAATCGTATCCTATCGCCGCGCGCGTCGCAAGTGCCCGAAGTCGCAAGGGGCGCAACAAGCCGTAATACATGGCGAGCCTCTAAGATATGGAACGCGGCTCTATATGGGAAAAGTGTAAAAAGTGTAAAGAAAACTTTACACTTTCGTGGAATTACTATAATCCAAGTAGATTCAACTATTTCAGATGAAAAATCCTGCATCTTTAAGAAAAGTGTAAAGTATTCTTTACACTTTTCGCGCCACGCCACGCCACGCCACGCCGCAAAGCAAAGCAAAGCAAAGCAAAGCAAAGCAAAGCAAAGCAAAGCAAAGCAAAGCAAAGCAAAGCAAAGCAAAGCAAAGCAAAGCAAAGCAAAATTTTCTAAAATGTTGCAAGCAAATAATTTGTACTTGTCAAGAAAAAAATCGTTGCCGGTGTTTTTTATTTGGATAAAAAATTGCTTGTTAAATTCCAATCAGCAAGACAAACGGATAAAAGGTCGGGGGGGTGCGCGAAACCCTGCGGAAGAGCGTGGTCTGAAGGTATTGGACGGGACACTGATGAGGATACGACTATGAAGAGAAACATGTTGCGGGTGGCGCTAGGCGCCGTGGCTTTGATGGCTTGGGCGACGATGCTCGCCTGCGGCGGCGGCAAGGGCACGAACGCCGGTGCCAACGTCGGCACGGACACCTCCGTCGCGAGGTCCGCGCAGACCCCGCTGGTGCTCACCGCCACCATCGACGACGGGGGGACGGCATCTGCGGCGTCCGTCGGCGGCGCTGTCGCAAGCATCGGCAAACAGCTCTACTCCGGCTCGGCGGGCAAGGGGGACATCGTGAACCCGTTTGCGACCGTGGACTACGGGAACACCGACTATTCCGCCGGCGAGAAGTTCCGCTGGCAGATGGACGACATGATAAACGTCGCCTTCTCGAAGAACTTCCAAGACGAAGCCGAGCCGCGCTATCTCGTCCGCTTCAAGGTTGTCGAGTTAATCAACAGCGACCTCACCGCGAAATTCGCGGAGGTGGCGACAGGCAGCCGCCACCCGGACTTCGACCCCGAGGACACATACCAAGTCTACGCGTCCTATCCCTCCGACATGATCATCCTCACGGCAGGCGGCGCACCGGTCGCCAAGGGGAAGTACTGCGACGACCCCATCAGCCGCTACGACCCCAACGAAGGCGACTATGGCGGCTATAAAAACTACGATTGCTTTAACTACCTGATAGGCGAAGGCGACGAGCCGGGGCTCGCCGTCTTCACAGACGCGATCATGCCCGATGTCATCTATCACTCCGAACCCCTGGCGACGGGCGCAGGCACATCCGCCGTCGTCGACTTCAAAGACGAGGAGAACATGGTGGAGCCGATGTACATGTCCGCCTACGCGGGCGGCGCCTCCGCCAAGAGCTTCAACCTCAACTTCAAACACCTCACATCCCTGGTTCGCTGGACGGTCAAGAACGCGACGCCGGATCCGCTGGTGATAACGTCGCTGGATCTGTCATCCTACGGCAGTGCGCCCTATGACAAAAGCTTTGGCGAGCTGGTGAAGGCCCGGGTGGGAAGCCTGCCCGCGCTGGGGCTCGACATCACATCCAGCTATGAGACAACCACCATCGACACCGGCGCCTGCCAGGAAGACGACGGCTCCGACTGCCTGACCATCCCCCCCTACGAGAAGGTGGACTTCTACCGCCCCTTCGTCGCCAACGGGGACGGCTATCGAAACGGTCACATCTACCTCAACGTGAACATCGCCGAGAATGACGCAAATGCCGCGGGCACCGCATCTCGCCTACTCTCGGTGGGACCCGGCTTCGACCTCAAGATAGAGAAGTTCGAGCCGGGCAAGCGGTATTTCTTCAACATCAAGATTGGCGACGCGAAGGCCGGGGCGGTGGTCGGCAGCGTCAACTACGCCCTCGGCGGCGCCACCGAGCAGCCGACGGCGCAATTCGCGATGTATAACGGGAACGAGTGGATCGTGCCGAGCGGCGGGACGCTGGAGGTGTCGGAACTCGAAAGCATCGAAGTCTGGGACGAAGGCTACGTATCCGGGCGGCAATGCGTTTGGAAGCTTCCGCGACTGGTGGATGGAGTCGTCACCACCGTCACCACCGACCCGACCAGTTGCGGCGACAGGCTGAACCTCGGCCAACTCCCGGCGGGAACGTACACGGTCAAGCTGCAGGTTCAGAGCAGGTTCAAGGAAAGCGGGGAGGAGGACTACGCCTGGTCCGATTGGGCGACCGGCACCATCCACGTCAAGGTAACGCCGACGCTGACGGTTCATTCTTTCAAACCCGGCGACGTGCGGGTCGAAGCCCATGCCGAGCCCGGCAAGACCTTATCCTTGGTCGTCGAGGGTCAGTATGGCTCGTATGATGGCTCGTATGCTCAAGCTACCCTCGGCAACTTGGTGGAAACCGGCACAGGGACAGGCGTGTACACCTACACCGGGAATGGTCTTGTTGACAACTATGCCTATCTCCCTGCCGACAATTACGTCCTTTATCTGATGGATTCCAGCACAACGCTCGCATCCGTCACTGCGCGTTTTCAAAGCATCTACGTTATGATGCTATCGAATGGCAGCCCCAATCACAGCAAGGTATATGCCACCGCTTCCAACCCCGCCAACTATGTTGCCTCCAAGAGTAATCAGTCGTATCCATACGGTTTCATTTGCATCGTGGCAGAGGGAACTGCCGGGAACTTGTATGCAAGGATTGGATCGAAGACGTTGCCTGCGTATACTAGTGGTCAAACTTATTGCGCAATGTACGCGCCGAACGACGCGCATATCTCTCCGACTCATGAAATCCGATTAGGTTCACTGCAAGATTGGACGACAGACCTCACATACGACGTAACACTCGTCGATGACAACGACAAACCATACTTGCGGCGGATCGATACCACCTTACAAAGCACTTGGGGATACTTCACCGTAGGACCGTAGGAGAATAACAAACGCCTGCGGCGCCGACATTCAGCCGAGGACAACCAATCATGGAAAGGAACAGGATCATGGACAAGGAAATCATGGAAGGCACCACGGAGCACACCACGGAACGGCGGGAGTATGTCAAGCCCGCCATAGAGGTCATCGAGATGGATCACGAGGAAGGCATCTGCGCCCTCTACCGCGCCAGCAACATCGGCAACGGCGGCGGCTACCAGTAGGGGCTACGGTTACCAGAGCCCGTCAATAAAGCGCGGGTTAGGGGATGATGGCGCGCCAACCCGCCGTTTGCCGCACCCGCCGCCACAACCGCTTCGCGGTTGTGTGGCGGCTTGTTGCCGCTTTCATGGAATGTGGGCGCGAATTCGATGCCAAACGGCTTTTCTTGCAATGTCGCGGGACTCCGGTTCCGGGTGGAAGGCGGCGCGGGGATCGCGCCGCCGGCGAACTACGCTCCGTTCGCCTGTGCCGACGGGGGCGACGGGGATCCAGAAGGCGGCGACCTGTTCCGACTGGTCGTCGCCGACAGCGCACCCCGGCGAAGCGACGCCACCCTGATCGGCCGGTTCGACGACGACGCGGCGCATATCGCCGTGTGGACGTCGGACAGGGGGGGATACAGCTTCCAGATCGCCACGCCTGACGGCGGCAGCGGTGCCGGCACCTGGCTGGAAGTCGATGCCGCCTTCGCGGACGCCCGGTGCGTCCTTCCCTCCGACCCGCGCCGGCGCGCCTTCGGTTTGGACAACTGCCTGATGCTCTGCTACGCCTTCGCCGCCGCGTCGCGTGGCGCGCTGCTCGTCCACGCCTCGGCGGTGGTGGCGGAAGGGCGGGCGTGGCTCTTCCTCGGCAAGAGCGGCACGGGGAAATCGACGCACAGCCGCCTCTGGCTCGCCGAGGTCGCGGGAAGCCGCCTGCTGAACGACGACAACCCGGTCGTCCGGCTGCTCCCCGACGGAAGTGTCCGCGCCTACGGTTCGCCCTGGAGCGGCAAGACCCCCTGCTACGTCAACGAGGACGCCCCCGTGGGGGCTTGCGTGCGGCTGCGCCAGGCGCCCTGCAACGCCGTCGCCGCCAACCGCCCCGCGCAAGCCTTCGCGCACCTGCTGGCGTCATGCTCGACGATGATGTGGGACAAGCGCGTCCACGGCGGCGTCTGCGACACCTTGGGGAAAATCGCCGCGACGGTGCCGTCGTTCACCCTCGACTGTCTGCCCGACCGCGCCGCCGCCGCGCTGTGCCACGCGGCGGCGACCGCCGACGGCGCGTCCGCGCACCATGGGCGCCACGGACGCCAATGATATGGAAGTTCCGAACGAGGTCATGTTCCCCGAAGTGCGGCGACTGCTCGCCGAAGGGCGCACGGTGACGTTCTGCGTGCGCGGCGACAGCATGCGCCCGTTGCTCCGGAGCCGCCGCGACAAGGTGACGCTGGCCGCTTGCGCGACGCTGCGGCGCGGCGACCTGGCGCTGGCGGAGATCGGCGGGATGTACGTGTTGCACCGCGTCGTCGCCGTCCGGGAAGACGGCAGGGGCGGCGGCGAGGCCGTCCTGATGGGCGACGGCAACATCGGCGCGACGGAGTCGTGCCCCCTTGCGCATGTGATGGGGATCGTCGTCGCCATCGACCGCGCAGGGCGGCGGTTCTCGCTCGACAGCAGGTGGTACAGGTTGTATGCGCGGCTGTGGCCGGAGGCAAAGCCGCTCCGCCGTTTCCTGCTGCGGCTGTTCGCGTAGCCCGCGGCGACGGACGGCTCGAACTGCTTTCGGGAGCCTTTCGCGGGAGGGGCGGGACGCTCCCGTCATTTGACGGACTGAGGACATATGCGTAAAAAACCGGGATTCGAGTTGCGGTGCGTGGGCGGCGAGGACATCCTCGTGCCGGGCGGCGTGGAGAATGTGGACTTCAGCCGGATCATCGCCATGAACAGCTCGTCGGCGTGGCTTTGGCGCGAAGTCGGCGACGGCGACTTCACTGCGGCGACGCTGGCGCAGATGCTCGTCGCGCACTACGAGATCGACTCCGTCACCGCGGAAGACGCCGCCGCAGAGCTGCTGACGCAGTGGCGCGACGCCGGAATCCTCGTGCCATGACCTCGGGAAAGGGCGCAGGATGACGACCGACGTGCAGGCGCGGTTTCTGGCGTTGCTCCGGGCGGGGCTGTGGGGCGGCGCGCCCGGCACGGACGCATTCGCGGCGACGCCGACCGACTGGCGGGAACTCCGTCGTTTGGCGGACAGGCAGTCGGTGCTGGGGCTGGTCTACGACGGGATCGCCGCGTTGCCCGCGCCGTTGCGGCCCCAGACGCCGTTGCTGCGGCAGTGGTATGCGCAGGTCGTGCGGATCGAACACGCCAACCTGTATATGGACGAGGCGTTGGCGGAACTGTGCCGGCTCTACCGCGCCATCGGGCTGCGCCCGGTGCTGCTGAAGGGGCAGGGGGTCGCCCGCTGCTATGCCAACCCGCTCCGCCGCCAGTGCGGAGACATCGACCTGTATGTCGGGCGGCGCGGCTTCCGCGGTGCCAACGAAATCGTCTTGGCCGCGGACTCCGGAAACAGCGCGCAGGACGCGCGTCCCAAAACGAGTCCCAAGCACGCCCTCCTGCGCTACCGGGGAGTGGTCGTCGAGAACCACCGGATCGTCGCCCAACTGCACGACAGGCGGAGCCGGCGGCATTTCGCCGCGATGGTGGCGGAGCAACTGGAGGCGCCCGCCGTTCCAGGACGGCGGCTGGCGCTGGACGGGTGCGAAGTCGTCCTGCCTCCGGCGAGGTTCGACGCCGTGTTCCTGCTCCTGCACCTGTTCGTCCATTTCCTGCCGGAAGGCGTGGGGGTCAGGCAGATATGCGACTGGGCGCGCCTCCTGCATGTCTACCGCGCCGAACTGGATCGCGACAAGTTGCGCGAAGACGTCGCGGCGCTGGGGCTGGGGCGCCCGTGGGCGGTGTTCGGACATATCGCCGTCGCCTGTCTCGGATTGCCGCGAGACGAGTTCCCGTCCTTCGACGGGCGGGATCCGCAGACGGCGGAAGCGGCGCGGCAGGTGCTCGACATGGTGTTCGACGAGGGGAACTTCGGATTTTTCAATGGCAGGCGGGAGGAGCGTCCGGCGGGCTTCTTCGGTCGCAAGCTCCATTCCTACAGATGGAAGACGCGCCGCTTCAGAAAGCTGGAGCCGCTCTTCCCCGGCATCGCGCGGAAGACGCGGTGGCAGTGGTTCCGGAGCGGGCTATGGGGACTTGTGACGCTGCGTCGCCCTGAGTGAGCACGGCGTCTGCAGAGAGGGCGGCAAGAGTCAGGTGAATTGGGCGGTATGGACGTCCATGCGGACATCTGCCGCCGGGAAAATCGGCCTCGAAGACACCTATCTGGGCTTCAGGATTCCACCGTGGAGAAAATCGAAGACCCGCCGCATGATCGCCACGGAGAAGTTCTACCTGTTCGACGTCGGGGTGACCAACCACCTGGCGCGGCGCAAGCCCCTATTTGTGTCCCTATTTATGGACGATGGAGTAGACCGCCTTTTCGTCGAAAAGCTCCAGACCGCCCGACTTGATGACCTCCAGCGCCTTCGCCGCGTCGGCGACCTTCACCACCATCGAGCCGTATTCCGCGCTCGAATCCAGCACGTACATGTACTCCACGTTCAGATCGGCGCCGGTGAAGACGTTCAGCATGTGGTAGAGCTGCCCCGGCTTGTTCTGCATCCGCACGGCGAGCACGTCCGTGAGCATCGCCGAAAAGCCGCCCGCGCACAGGACGTCCTTCGCCGCCACCGGGTCGGAGACGATCATGCGCAGGAGTCCGTACTCGTTGGTGTCGGCGAGGCTCAGGGCGATGATGTTGATGTCGTTCCTGGTCAACTCCTTCGTGACCTGCTCCAAGCGCCCCTTGCGGTTCTCGATGAAAACGGAAAGCTGTTTGACGAACATGTCTGCCCCCTTATGGGAACCTCTAAAAACCCGGATGACGGTGCCAGCACCTTGTCTGCGGGCTTTTTAAAGGCTCCTTTATTTTTTGTAGCCCGCCTCGAACGCCTGCTTGTTGACCGCGACCGTCTTGGGCGGCACGACCGCCTCGATGACCGCCAGCCAGTCCTCGCGGGAAAAATCCAAGAACTGCGCAGCCAGCCCCAGCACCACCACGTTGAACGCCTTGGGCGCGCCCATGGCGGCGGCGACGGCGGTGGCGTCCAGGCTGACGACCTTGTGCCGCGCCCCGAGGCGCGCGAGGATGCCGTCGGGATAGCCCGCCGCGCCGGTCACGACGGTTATGGGGTCGATGCGGTGGTCGTTCACGACCACGACGCCGTCCTCTTTGAGGAAATGCGCGTAGCGAAGCGCCTCCAAGCGCTCGAAGGCGACCAGCACGTCCGCCTGCCCCTCCTCGACGACAGGCTCCGCGACCTTCTCGCCGTAGCGGACGAAGGTCACCACGGAGCCGCCGCGCTGCGCCATGCCATGCACCTCGGACAGTTTGACGTCGTAGCCGCCGCGCACCGCAAGGCCGCCCAGGATGCGGCTCGTGAGCAGCGTCCCCTGCCCGCCCACGCCGACGATCATGATGTTCTTTGTAGCCATCTCGTCCACTCTCTCGTTTCCACGTCTTCCCGCATCTTAAAAACGAAAACGGCGTCGCCGCCTGCGCCCTGCCGTGCCCGCCTCCGCGCTACCGCGCCACCGTCTCGATCGCGCCGAACTTGCAGAGCCGCTGGCACAGCCCGCACCCGGTGCACATCGCGTCGATATGGATGTTCTTCTCCGGCAGGCGCGTCAGCGACGGGCAGCCCGGCTTGAGGCACGCGCCGCACTTCTTGCACTTGTCGGGAACCTCCCGGCAGCGGTTCGGGAACGTCTGCCCCTTGAGCAGCACGCAGGGCGCGCGGGCGATGACGACCGAAAGCTCGTCCGCGGCGGTCTCCTGCCGCAGCAGCTCCTTGAGCGCCTCCAGGTCGAAGGCGCCGACCTCGTGTACGCGCCGGACGCCCAGCGCGCGGCAGAGCCCGGCGATGTCGATGGCGGGGACCGCCTCCCCGCGCAGGGTCTTCCCCGTGGCGGGGTGGTCCTGGTGCCCCGTCATCCCCGTGGTGGAGTTGTCCAGGACGACCACCGTCCCGGTCGCCCGGTTGTATGCCATGTTCATCAGGGAGTTGACGCCGGTGTGCATGAAGGTGGAGTCGCCGATGACCGCGACCCAGTCTTTGACATATGCCGCGCCGCGCCCCTTCTCCATGCCGTGCAAGGTCGAGATGCTGGAGCCCATGCAGACCGTGGTGTCCACCACCGACAGGGGAGCGACCGCCCCCAGGGTGTAGCAGCCGATGTCGCCCGCCGCGTGGAGCTTTAACTGGCTCAAGGCGGTGAAGACACTCCGGTGCGGGCAGCCGGGGCAGAGGATGGGGGGGCGCGCCGGGGCGTCGTCCGCGGGCCGCGCCGTCGCCGGCTGGTGCAATATCCTGTCGCGCAGGAGGGCGGCGCTGTACTCCCCCTGGCGGGTGAACAGCTCCTTGCCGACCGCCGGGATGCCCCACGACCTGACCTGCTCCTCGATGACCGGCTCCAGCTCCTCGAAGATGTAAAGCTTCCCGACCTTCGCGGCGAACTCCTCGATGAGCTTGCGCGGCAGGGGGTTCACCATGCCGAGTTTCAGCACGGAGGCTTCCGGCAGGGCTTCTTTCACGTAGAGGTAGGGGATGCCGCTGGCGACAAAGCCGATGGAGAGGTCGCCGTACTCGGCGCGGTTGACGGGGAGGTCTTCCTCCGACAGCGCCTTCATCCGCTCCTCGACTATGGGATGGCGGCGGATGGCGTTGACCGGCATCATCACATATTTGGCGATGTCGCGCTCGTAGGGCTTGTCGGCGGGCTCCACGCGCTCGCCGAGCTCGACCAGGCCCTGCGAGTGCGAGAGGCGCGTCGTGGTGCGCACCATGACCGGGGTGTCGAAACGCTCGCTCAGCTCGTAGGCGAGCTTCGTGAACTCCTTCGCCTCGGCCGAGTCGGACGGCTCCAGCACGGGGACCAGCGCGGCGCGCGCCACCATGCGGCTGTCCTGCTCGTTCTGCGAGGAGTACATGCCGGGGTCGTCGGCGGCGACCAGCACCATCCCCCCGCCCACGCCGGTGTAAGACGCGGTGAAGAGCGGGTCGGCGGCGACGTTCAGCCCGACGTGCTTCATCGAGGCGAGCGAGCGCACCCCCGCGATGGACGCGCCGAGGGCGACCTCGACGGCCACCTTCTCGTTCGGCGCCCACTCGGCGTAGACCTCTTTGTACTTCACGATGCTTTCGCTGATCTCGGTGCTGGGGGTGCCGGGATAGGCCGCCGACACTTTCACCCCCGCCTCCCAGGCGCCGCGCGCGATGGCCTCGTTGCCCAGCATAAGCGCTTTGTCACTCATAATGCGTGTCTACTCCACGTTCCGCAGGTCTGTCACGCGCTTGGCCTTCCCCTCGAACCGCTGGAGGCTGTTCGGGGAGGCGAGCGTCACCTTGGCTTCGATGCCCAGCGCCGACTTGAGCCGCGTGCGGATGCCGCGCGACAGCTTCTCCAAGTCGCCGTAGGAGTCCGACAGCGCGGCGGGCAGCAGCTCCACCTTGACCTCCAAGGCGTCAGTGTGGTTGCGGCGGGTGAGCACCAGCTCGTAGTGCGGCCCGCATTCGTCCACGCCCAGCAGCACCTCCTCGATCTGGCTCGGGAAGACGTTCACGCCGCGTATCTTGATCATGTCGTCGGTGCGCCCGGACAGGTTCTCCATGCGCGCCGTCCGGCGGCCGCAGGCGCAGTCGCCGACGAGGAGCCGCGTCAGGTCGCGGGTGCGGTAGCGGATGAGCGGCAGCGCCTCCTTGGTGATGCAGGTGATGACCAGCTCCCCGCGCTCCCCGGCGGGCAGGACCTCGCCGGTGGCAGGGTCGATGACTTCGGGGATGAAGTGGTCGGTGTTGATGTGCATCCCGCAGAGCTTCTCGCACTCGCCCGAGACGCCCGGCCCCATGAGCTCGCTCATGCCGTAGTTCTGCGTCACGTTCAGCCCCGCGCCCCATGCCTTGTACATCTCCTGCCGCATCGCCTCGGTCAGAAGCTCGCTCCCCACGAGCGCGGTGCGGATGGTCAGGTCGCGTTCGGGTTTGACGCCGATCTCCGCGGCGACCTCGGCGATGCGCAGGGCGTAGGACGGGGTGGCGACCAAGAGCGTCGCGCCGAAATCCTTCATGTACAGGAGCTGCTTCTGCGTGTTGCCGGTCGAGGAGGGCACGATGGCGGCGCCGATCTTCTCCAGCCCGTAGTGCAGGCCCAAGGCGCCGGTGAACATGCCGTAGCCGAAGCAGATCTGCGCGATGTCGTCCGCCGTCGCCCCGCCCATGCAGGCGATGCGCGCCACGCACTCGGTCCAGACCTCCATGTCATAGGGGGTGTAGCCGACCACGGTGGGCTTGCCCGTCGTGCCGCTGGAGGCGTGGATGCGCGCCAGCTTGCCCACGCCTACGGCGAAAAGGCCGTAGGGGTAGTTATCGCGCAGGTCCTGCTTGGTCGTGAACGGCAGCTTCCCAAGGTCGGCGACGGAGCGGATGTCGGCGGGGGCGACGCGCGCCGCCTCCATCTTCGCGCGGTAGGCGGGGACGTTCGCATAGACGTATTGGATGGCCTTGCGCAGACGTTCCGACTGGAGGTTTTCGATCTCTGACGGAGAGTAGGTTTCTTCCTTGGATAAGATCATACGGGTCCCGCACCACATGGAAAATTTAGGGGATAAAGGCTATTTCTTCTTGTACATCATCGAAAAGGCGGCGATGGCAAGGAAAGCGACGGCGCTGACGGCGATGATCCCCAGCCAGACCGAGAGATCCGCCGCCGTGCCGCTCTCCGGGTTCGCCGGGTTCTTCGGGTTCGTCATGCTGATGACCGCCTGGCTCAAGAACGCGCCGAGGGCGATCGTCAGGTTCACCGTGGCGAGGTTCGTCGGATAGAGCCGCGCGCCGAACCCCTCGCGGGCGAACGCCGCCGCGACCACCGGGATGCCGCCGTAGGAGAAGCCCATGAGGAGCCCGGCGACGATGTAGAGCAGCGGCATGGACGTCGAGTAGGCGCCGGCAAGGCCGCTCGACGCCAACAGCCCCGCGACCACGATGGCGAAGAAGGCGACCTTGAGGCTCGTCTTGTCGTAGATCGTCCCGACGATGACGCGGCTGACGCCGTTCAGCGTGGAAAAAAGCCCCACGAAAAGCGTGGGGGTGATGACTCCGACGGCGCCGCCGACCTTCTCCAACCCCGGCTTGGCGGAGCCGATGAGCGTCACCCCGGCGGCGATGGCGCACATGCCGAAGACGACATAGACCCAGAAGATGGGGGCTTTGTAAACGTAGTCGTCCGCGATGGCCGGTTTATCGACGTTGCCTGCGGCGAGCCGCTGCGGCGCCATCTCTTTGACGATGTTGGGCGGCGCGGTGCGAATCAGCGCGGCGATGGCGGCGGTGACGACGAAGCCCACGGCGGCGAGGATGTAGAAGGTCTTTTGGATGCCGATGGCCTGGGGGTCCTGCGGATCGATCATCTTTGCCACTATCGACCCCAGGATCAGGCTGCCCAGCCCGAAGCCCATCATCATCACGCCGGAGGCGAAGCCGGTCCTGTCGGGGAACCAGACCCCGACCGTGGCGATGATCGTGTTATAGCCGATGCCGCATGCCGTGGCGCACAGGACGCCGTAGCAGACGTAGATGTAATAGATGCTCGCCTGCCCCAGCAGCACCGTCCCGGCGAAGCCCACGGCCAGCAGCGCGGCGGCGACCAGCAGGGTGCCGCGCACGGAGAGCTTCTTGTTGATGAAGGCGCCCGCCAGGCAGCCGAGGCAGAAGAAGACCATGGAAAACGTGAAGGTGACCTGCAGGTCGCCCTTCGCGTAGCCTGTGAAAGCCGCCAGCGGTCCGGAAAAGATCGACCAGGCGTAGATCAGCCCCAGCACCAGCAACCCCACCGCCGACGCGAAAAGGTAGAGATTGCGCTTCCCCTTGATCTGAGCCGCCGTCAATTCGTTGTTCTCGTTCACAAAGACACTCCTTTGCCTCGTTTGTTTTCCATCCGCTTTTTCATCCGCGCAAAACGGACGCAGTTTACCCGTTATCCCGTCCCGATTGCACTGATTTTTTCACGCGCCCTCCGCACGCCCCCCTCCGCTTGACAGCCGCGCACAAATACTTTGACTGGCTTTTCATTGTTTGGTAGCTTCACACCGCATGAACGACAACGCCGCGTCTTTTTTCCCGCCCTCCTCCCCATGGCCTGCACGCCTGCGGGCGGTGTTCGAAGTGCTGATGATGTCGGGCGTCGTCTCCAACTTCCTGGCGTCTTTCGCCATCGCGTCGATCTTTGGCAAAGACAGCCTGAAGTTGCCCGGGGCGGGCGCGCCCCTCCTCGTGTCGCTCCTGCTGCTGGACGCCGCCATCACCTTCCTCATCCTCTGGCTCCTGATGAGCACGCACCAGGAGACCTTGGCGGGCATGGGGTTGCGCCGCAGCCATTGGAAGACCAACGTCATTCTGGGGCTGGTGACGGTGCCGCTGTTCTTCATCATCGGCGGCGTCGTCACGGTCGTGTTCCAGATCTTCTTCCCGCAATACGTCCTTGAAAAGAACCCTCTGACGGATGCGATCCGCACCCCCGTGCATCTGGCGCTGTTCCTCATCGCGGCGATAATCGCGGGGGGCGTCAAGGAGGAGTTGCAGCGCGCCTTCATATTGCGCCGCTTCCACCGCCGCCTGGGGGGCTCGGCGGTCGGCTTGGTCGTCTGGAGCCTCGCCTTCGGCGCGGGGCACTACGTGCAAGGGGTGCAGGGGGTGGTCGCGGCGACGATCTTCGGCTTCGTCTTCGGCGCCCTGTATCTCATGCGCGGCAACCTGGTCGCCCCGATCACCGCCCACGCCGTGTATGACGCGGCGGCGGTGCTCCTCTACTGGTTCGTCCTCAAAAACGACTGAACGCCCGGGCGCCCTCTTCCGGCGAATCCATGGATTAGCTAAAACAAGCGGCCGTTCGCGCCGATACGGTGGGCGTAAAGTTATGAGCAACGGAAAACTGACCGCCATATTGTTGAACCTCCACCAGAACCCGCGCAGCGGGATACTGCGCATCGAGAGGCGCCAGGAGAAGAAGCAACTGGTGCTGACCGAGGGGACGCTCTCGTTCGCGGAGGGCAACGCGCCAGGGGACAACCTCGCGAAGATCATGGTCGAGCAGCGGCTCCTGCCCCCGCTGAAGCTCCGGGAGGTGGTCTTCGAGATGAAGAAGGGGCGGACCAGCGAGGAGGCGTTGCTGGCGCTGCCGGGCGTGAAGGCGCAGGACGTCGCCAAGGGGGTCGCCGAGCAGGCGCTCTCCATCATGGCATCGCTCTGGAGGTGGGACGACTACGCGGTGAACTTCTACCCCGGCGAGAAACTCATCGCCCGCAAGGTCAAGATGGGGCTCCCGCTGCCGGACGCCATCATATTCTCCGCGCGGCGCGCGGTCTCGAGGCGGTTGTACATCGCCCCGAACGGCTTCTTGGAGGGGCGTTACACGACCTCCGGCAGCTTCCTGTCGGGGGGGGCGGCGGAAATCCCGTTCAACGACACCGAGTCGTCGGTGCTCGTGAGCCTGCAAAAGCCGCTGAACACGGTGGACTTGATGACTCGCGTGGCGGCGCGCACCGGGAACCCCGAGGAGGCCATACTGACGTTGGACGCCATCGGGCTGATCCGCTTCCAGGCCCCGGGCGACATCCTCATGGACGCCTCCGACGCCGACGCGATGCTCCGGCTGCTCGACGACATGCTGTACCGCATAAGCACCGCCACGCATTACGAGTTGCTCTCGGTGCCCCGCAACGTCGGCCAGGAGGAGCTGCAGGACGCCTACCACAAGCTGGCGCGGCTGCTCCACCCCGACCGCTTCCAGTCGAAGGAGTTCGCGTCGGACATCCCGCAAAAGGCGCAGAAGGCGTTCGCCGCGGTCAACGAGGCGTACTTCACCCTGAAAGACCCCATCATGCGCGAGGCTTACGACGACCAGCTCGCGAACGCGCAAAGCCCGGGCGGCAACATCTCCGAGGACGAGAAGATGGCGGACACCTTCTTCCAGAACGGGAGGGCGTTCATCGCCAAGCGCGAGTTCGAGAAGGCGGTGGAGCAGTTGAAGGGGTGCGTCTGGCTGAACCCCGGCAACGCGCAATACAACCTTTACCTGGGCATCGCGGAGGCGGGGGTGGGCAAGACGCGGCGCGACGCCGAGAAGCACTTCCTGCGCGCCATCGAATTGGACGACGACTCCGCGCAGGCGCGCCTGGAGCTCGCCAAGCTCTACATGGCGGCGAACCTCCCCCGCAAGGCGGAGCCCTACCTGCACGAGGTGCTGGAGCGCGACCCGGTGAACCAGCAGGCGCAAAAGCTGCTCGCCAAGATCGCGTGATGCCGCGCCGCCGGCGCGGGCGGGAATTCCGGCGCTCGCCATTCGCGCAACCGGCTGATAGAATCGTGGACAGCCTACAGGCGGTGGGATATGGCGCGGGAAAACGGGACGGACGCAAAAAACAGGGTTCGCATTCGCAACTACAGGAAGGTCGCGGCTTGGGGCTTGGCATGCCTCGCCATCGCGTGCCTCGCCCCGCTCGCCGCAGGATATAGGATATTACATTCTGGAGTGTACGCGGGGCCGTCCTTCGATGAAGTCCGCGCCAGCCACAGCGTCACTGAGACGACGCTCGTGGACCGCCACGGCGAGGTCTTGCACGAGCAGCGCACCGAGAACCGGGGGCGGCGCCTCGAATGGACGCCGCTCGGCGAGGTCTCCCCGGCGCTGACGGCCGCCATCCTCGCCGCCGAGGATCGGCGCTTCCACCGGCACCACGGCGCGGACTGGCTGGCGCTCGCGCGGGCGTCGCTGGGGGTGATGCGACCGGGCGGGCGCGGCGCCAGCACCATCTCGATGCAACTGGCGGCGCGGCTCGACCCGGGGCTCCACCCGGCGGACGGGCGGCGCACGATGGGGCAGAAGTGGCGGCAGGTGCGCGCCGCGCTCGCCCTCGAACGCCGCTGGACGAAGGATCAAATCCTGGAATGCTGGCTGAACCTGGTCTCCTACCGAGGCGAGCTGCAAGGGGTCGCCGCCGCCTCGGGCGGGCTGTTCGACAAGAGGCCGCACGGGTTGACGCAGACCGAGGCGCTCGTCCTCGCCGCGCTCGTGCGCGCCCCCAACGCGGACTCGGGGCGTGTTGCGCGCCGCGCCGCCGCGCTCGCCGAAGCGATGCGCCTGCCCGTGGACGGCGGCGCCGTCGCAACGCTCGCCGCCGAGACGCTCAACCGCCCTTACCGCATCCGACGCCCGGTCGCGCTCGCCTACCATGTGATGCAACGCCTCCTCCGGCGCGCCCGCGACAAGGACGGCAAAGCGCCGGCCCGGCTGGTTTCGACCCTCGACCGAGACCTGCAACAGTTCGCCGCCGAGACCTTGCGGCGGCACGTCCAAAGCATGGGCGACCGGAACATGCACGACGGCGCCTTGTTGGTTCTGGACAATGCGACCGGCGACGTGCTCGCCTACGTCGGCAACACGGGCGAGGGTTCGACGGCGCGCTACGTGGACGGCGTGGAGGCGCCGCGCCAGGCGGGGTCTACGTTGAAGCCGTTCTTCTACGGCGCCGCCCTGGACAGGAGGATACTCACGGCGGCGACCCTTCTGGACGACAGCCCCCTCGACATCCCCGTGGGTGGCGGCGTCTACCAGCCTTCGAACTACGACGGGCGGTTCCATGGGCCTGTTTCCGTGCGCACGGCGCTGGCGTCGTCGTTGAACATCCCCGCCGTGCGCGCGCTGGGCCTGCTCGGCGTCGAAAACGGCGTCGCCGTCCTGGGCGCGGCGGGCTTCGGCTCGCTGGAGGACGCCGACTATTACGGCCTCTCGCTGGCGTTAGGCGCCGCTGACGTGAAGCTGTGGGATCTGACCAACGCCTACAGGGCGTTGGCCAACGGCGGCGCATGGCGGGCGGCGCGGCTGACCTTCGAGGAAGAGCCGGCGGCGCGGCGGCGCGTGCTCTCACCGGAGGCGGCGTTCGTCATCTCCGACATCCTGAGCGACCGCGAGAGCCGGAGCCAAACCTTCGACCTGGAGAGCCCGCTGGCGACGCGGTTCTGGACGGCGGTCAAGACCGGCACCAGCAAGGATATGCGCGACAACTGGTGCATAGGCTACTCCGACCGCCACACGGTCGGAGTATGGGTCGGCAACTTCTCCGGCGAGCCGATGTGGAACGTCAGCGGCATCAGCGGCGCCGCGCCCGCCTGGGTTGAGGTCATGAACTGGCTGAACCAAAGGGGCGGGGGGGGGGGCGGACAGGGCGGCGACGCGAGGGCGAATCCGCCCGCAGGCGTGGTGCAAGCCGCCGTCCCCCCCGCCGAGCCCGGCGACCCGGAACGGCGCGAATGGTTCCTCAGCGGCACGGAGGGGGCATTGGTGGCGGGGGCGGTGCAGCCGCCGCCGCGCATCGCCTATCCCGCCCCGGACGCCGTCGTCGCCCTTGACCCGGACATCCCGCCCGACGACCAGAAGCTGTTCTTCGAGGCGCAGGGGGGCGCCGCAGGGTTCCGTTGGCGCCTGGACGGAGAGGAGTTGGGCGACGCCGCGGAACTGCTCCTCTGGACGCCGGTCGTGGGGCGGCATGTGTTGACGCTGGCGAACCGCGCGGGTCGCGCACTGGACGAGGTGACCTTCGAGGTCAGGGGCGCACCCTCGACAAAATAAGCGATACGTATCTACTAGGCACTAAGGTTTTCCGGCGGAGCTGCCGATGAATAGTCCGCAGGAGGTTCACATGGGCACGGTACGGAGTCGCGTATTGCAGGATCGTCGAAGGTTGGCGCGCATCGGCACGCATATGAAATGCCAATTCAGGGCCAACGGCATGGAGTACGAGGCGCTCATGCTCGACCTCTCGCAAGAGGGTGCGTTCCTCTCCTCGGCGTTCCTTCCCGCGCCCAAGACCACCATCTTCCTGACCTTGAACGCGGACTGCCTGAAAAAGCCCTTGGAGCTCAAGGGGACTGTGTTGCGGGGCGTCAGCGCCATGTCCGAACACGGGCGCGTGGGGCAGTTCGGAGTGGAGTTTGAAAACCCGTCGCTGGACCTCATCCGGCTGATCAGCGCCATCTCCGCAGGGTACAACAAAAGGTAGCCCCGCCCGCATCCGCGAGGGTCGCACGGCCGCACGCCCCGAGAGTCGGGGTGCGTCCGAACCGCCGCCGCCCAAGCCTTCCACGTCGCCGCGAAACCGCGCAAGGCCGCGCACCGCAAAAGCCAAAACACAGAGACGGACGTGCGTCGGCGCCCCAGTCCCGCCGCATCTGGCAAATGGCGCCCGTCCATGGGGCGTCGGTTTGCGGGCGGTTTGCGGGCGGACTCTAAATAGGGGTGCGAAATCCGGGAGATTGCCGTATCCTTGTCATTCGCCGGTATGGATTCACCCCCGATATAGGTGTTGTTGGAAAATTGCTTTGCGAAAGGACTGATTCATGCCTCAAAACCATCCCACCCCGTCCGGCTCGGCGCGGGACATCGACGACCTGCATTCCGCCATCGACTTCCTCGCGAACACGCCCGGGCAGTTGGCGGTCATCAAAAAACCTGTGGACGCCTACTGCGAGCTGGCGGGGGTCTACAAGAAGCTCGGCGCGGGCACGCCCGTCATCCCGCCCACGCAACCAGGCCCTGCCGCCCTGTTCGAGAATGTGAAGGGTTACGACATCCCGGTCGTGACCGGCATGTTGGCGACGCGGGAGCGCACCGCGCTCCTGATGGGCAGCACCAAGGAGCGCTTGCCGCGCGACCTTTTGGAGGCGGTCAAGCGGCCTATCCCGCCGGTGATGGTGCCGCAGGGCGGCGCGCCGTCACAGGAGGTCGTCCACACGGCGCCGCTCGACATAATGAAGATACTGCCGGTGCCTACGGTGACGCCGCTGGACGCCGGCCCGACCTTCTGCGTCGCGATGTTGTACGCCGCCGACCCGGAGACGGGCGAGGAGGACGTCACCATCCACCGGATGTGCGTCCAGGGGCCGGACGAGATCAGCGTCTATTTCATCACGGGGCGGCACATCGACTACTTCCGGCAGAAGGCCGAGAAGATGGGCAAGCCCCTGCCCGTCTCCATCAACATCGGCCTGGACCCCGCCATCCACCTCACCTCCTGCTTCGAGGAGCCGACCACGCCCCTCGGCTTCAACGAGCTGGGCATAGCGGGCGCGGTGCGCGGGCGCGCGGTGGAGATGGTGAAATGCGTCTCGGTCAATGCCAAGGCGCTGGCGCGCGCGGAGATCGTCATCGAGGGGGAGATATTGCCCGACCGCCGCATCGCCGAGGACGTGAACACCGGCAAGGGCTGGATGATGCCGGAGTTCCCCGGCTACATGGGCAAGTCGCAACCTTCGCTGCCGGTGTTGAAGGTCAGCGCCATCACCCACCGGAAGAACGCGATCTTCCAGACGCTGGTGGGACCGGGGCTGGAGCATGTCAACCTGTTGGGCATCCCCACCGAGGCAAGCATCATGCGCCTGCTCGACGCCAGCCTCCCGGGGCGGCTCGCGAACGTCTACGAGCATCCCTCGGGCGGCGGGAAGTACCTGGCGATCCTGCAAATCCGCAAGAACAAGCCGACCGACGAGGGGCGGCACCGGCAGGCGGCGCTGGCGGCGTTCGCCGCATTCCCCGAGCTGAAGCACATCGTGCTGGTGGACGAGGACGTGGACATCTACGACACCGACGACGTGCTCTGGGCGATGACGACGCGCTACCAGGGGGATCGCAGCACCGTGTTCCTCCCCGGCGTCTTCTGCCATGTCCTGGATCCGTCCTCGTCGCCGTCGTTCAACCCGTCCTCGCTCGGGCCGGGCATCGCCTGCAAGGTGATCTACGACTGCACCGTCCCCTACCATTTGAAGGACGACTTCAAGCGCGCCGAGTTCATGGACGTGCGGCTGGAGGACTACCTGTAGGATCCCCGCAGGGTGTCCGTGGGCAGCCGCCGCGTCGTACGGGCGCGGCGGCTGCGGCGCGGCTTGCAACTCAGGCTTGCAAAAAGATTACACCGCCGGCCTGGCCGCGCCGATATGGTCTGTGCCATGATGACGAACACCTTAATACAAATACAAACGATGCCTACGCACGCTTTGGTGAAGACGGCGCCCCGCATCAGGATCGCGGTCGTCGAAGGGCAGGAGCTGTTCCGCGAAGGGATATGCCTCCTGCTCGAACGCGAGGACGGCTACGATGTGGTCGGCAGGTGCTCGTCTTGGGAGGAGGCGGTGGCGCTGGTCGAACAGGCCCGGCCCGACGTGCTCTTGATGGGCATCGGCCCGGAGGACGGCGGGCGCCTGGATCGGCTGTCTCAATTGCTGGCATTGTCAGAGGAGATGAAAATCCTGTTGATCGCCCGGAGCCCCGACACGGAGTTGCACTGTCAGGCGATGCGGTTGGGGGTTTCGGGCGTCCTCGTCCAAGACAGCTCCCCCGAACTGCTGGTCAAGGCGGTCGGGCGGGTGCATGAGGGGGAGACTTGGCTGGATCGCTCCACGACCGCCAGCCTGCTGCGTGAGTTGTCCCCGCGCGGCAAGAACGCCCGCCGCGACCCGGAAGAGCAGAAGATCAAGTCGCTGACCGACCGGGAGCGCGAGGTGATCCAACTGCTCGGCAAAGGTTACAAGAACAAGCAGATCGCAGCCGCGCTCTTCATCAGCGACATCACCGTGCATCACCACCTGACGTCGATCTACGCCAAGCTGGGGGTGGGCGACCGCTTCGACCTCTTGATCTACGCCTACAGGCGGGGTTTGGCGGCCATCCCCCGCTGACCCGGCGACCCGACGCCCGACGCCCTCCGGCGGCATCCGCGAAACGTGTGTCGCAGGCGCGACGCGCCACGCCTGCGACCGTCGCCGCCGACCTTACAGCATCCGCTTCTTCAGAAAAGACGCCGCGAACACGCAGGCGCCGTCCGAACGCGCCTCCGAACGCAACACGACGCATTGGGCGGTGGCTTCCGGCGCCGAGGTGGTGGTGCCGCTCGTCTTGGCGAACCGGATGCGCAGGGTCAGCTCCTCGCCGACGCGCATCACCTGGGGGGCGATGGCGCGCAACCCCCTGGCGCCGATGTCCCACGTCGCCGTGCGGAAAGAGAATCGGCGTCCGAACCGATCGCGACCAGTCACGAAAATTGGCAAGGCGTCTTTTATCCGCGTGTCTTTCCTTCTTTCAATGTCCAGTATCGGGTCGATTTCGTAGGTCTGGGTATCCCAACTCATACGCATCACTCCTTAGTAAGAAACAATTGCCTTTCCCGTCATGCGTGGGTGCGTCGTTCCCTGTGCCCACGATGACAATGTACTCTCATGCGACTTTATATACATCGGTAGGCGCGCCCAAAATCGATAGTCGGGAAACGCCGATAAAACGCCTGCCATATGGCCATGATTGCCCATGCCGTCCGGCAACTGGATGTGCCTGCGGCGCGAAGTGACGGATATATGAGGCGTTAGCCGTCACCATGTTCGGTGCCGCGACCTGTATCGACCATTTCCTATACACGCAAAACCATCCCTCGGATGGACTTGACAGACATATTTAATGTTTATACAGTAATTCCATGGATTTTGAGTTCGACCCCGGCAAGAACGAAAGCAATCTTGCCAAACACGGCTTGCCGTTGACAGATGTCGAATTCTTCGAATGGGAGACCGCCGTTGTGCGCGAGGACACGCGGGAATGGTATGCAGAGCGGCGGTTCGAGGCGGTCGGCTATGTTGGCGACCGATTGCATGTCCTATTTACTGTCTGCGCGGCGACAACGTGCGTGTCATAAGTTTGCGCCATGCGGAAAAAAGAGAGGTGAGACGCTATGCCGAAACTTAAAGCCGGGACTGTCGTCCCCACCGCAGAGGAAGACCGGGCGATCCGGGCGGGAGTCGCCGCCGACCCAGAGTGCCGCGAACTTGACGGCGAATGGTTCAAAGGGGCAAGGCCCGCCGCCGAAGCCATGCCGAGCGAAACCTATGCGGCGCTGGTCAGACGCCCGCGCGGGAGGCCGAAAGCGGACACGACCAAAGTTTTCACAGCCATCCGGATAGACGCCGACATCCTCGCCGCGTTCAAGTCCACCGGGAAGGGCTGGCAGACACGTGTCAACGCGGCCTTGCGCCAGTTCGTCAGGGAGCATCCGGCGGGTTGACAACGCGACCCGCGCCATGCGGGTCAAGCGGCGACTTTGCCCGCCAGCGTTTTTTCTGCAAAACACGGCGTGTGGACGCCGTTGCTGGTGACGTCGGACACCATAGCTGAAGTTTTGCAGGAGGATTGAGGATGGACGCCTACGACGAGGTTTTCGACGAAGACGCATCTGTATCCCCCGATGGGCGGAAGCGCGGATAGGATGGCGGGACGAATGGATCGCGGCGCCGGGGATGGGCGGCATCTCGCTCAATGCGATTCTCAACGGAAGTTGTTCTCAGGATGGCTGTGAAAATGCTCGTCTGCGGATTTGAGACAGTCGTCGAGAACGGCGCCATACGAATTTCCGACGAATACATCGGGAGATTGATGCGCGAAGGCTCGACTAGTGCTTGCGTCGGGGATGCCTTACGCGAGTATTCTACGAGTGGGGCCGCGCCGATTTTTGGAGATGTGCGATGGATTTCGACGGATTGTGCGTGTTGCGGATGGCGGTGGCGGACATGGCCGCGCTGAAGGTCAGGATCAGGAGCAGCCAGCGTCCCGCCCCTCCCGACTGTTTCTACCAAGCGTTGCCGCCGGAAGCCGCGACGCTGCTCGGGACGCTCCCCTGCGGCCGGTTCGCCGTGTCCATTCCGCAAGGCGCGACGCCGTGGGGCGGCTGGCGGTTTGAAGGCGCGCCCCCCGCGGCGGCGGCCGGTCCCGTCATCGTCTACAGGCTCCAAGGGGATTGCCGCTACGAGGCGGTCGCCGTCAGGGACGGGGGAAGGGAGCGGCCGCTGGACGAATACGCGCGCGCCGCCGCCCGCCGCCTGCGGGAACGTTGCGGCGACCTCGTGCGCGTCCCCGGCGCCTACGCCTACGCCGCCCCGGACAAGGAGGAATGGGCGGGCGTCCTCGCCGACGGCGGCCATGTCGCGCTGAACCCGGCGCGGCTTCCCTTGACGCCGCCGCCCGCCCCTGCACACCCTGCGGAGAGGTTCGGGCATTGCATCCAAGTCCGCGCGCCGCTCTATGCGGGCGAACGCCCGTCCACGCCACATCCGTTGGCGGCGTTCTCCCGCGTCGAAGTGTTCTCGGAGAGTGTCGGCGACCGCTGGCTGGCGTTCGACGAATACCAGGGGCTGCGCCGGGGGCGGGCGGCGGTCCCGACGGAGTTCGCCGCCGCGTTCGGGGCGTGGCTGGCGCGGCTGACGGCGGAAGCCGGCTTCGGGCGCTGGCGCTTCCGGCCCGGCATGGGGTTCGGCGAGGAGACCGAGTGGTGGGGGCCGAGGGGGCGACGCCGCACCGCGCACGAAGGGCTGGATTTCGTCGAAGGTTTCCGAAGGGGCGGCGTGTCGCCGGTCTCCGAGGGCGTGCCCGCCCGCGCCGTCGCCGATGGGGAGGTGGTCGCGACGCTGGACGATTTCATGGGGGAGACGGTCGTCGTGCGGCACCCTTCGTCGAAACGACGGGACGGGACGGTCTTCCACACGCTCCTGAGCCACATCCAGACGGCGCGGGGCGCGGATGCGCGCCCCTCCCGCCCCGCGCCGGTGAGGGCGGGCGAGCCGCTGGGCAGGGTGGGGAGGCGGGCTGGGGTGCGCATCCGCCCGCACCTGCATCTGACCGGCGCCTGGTATCCCGACGGCTTCCCCTTCGCCGACGCGGGCGTGGGCACCGTCCTGCACCCCGGCTTCACCCCGGCCCTCCTAGCGGATTTGAACCCGCTCGTCGAAAGCAGCCCCCTATGCCTCACGACCCCCGACGACAAGGGATTCCTGGCGGAGGACTGACCCCCTTTGGGAGGTTCCGTGTTTCAAGCGCCTCCGGCCGTTTCCGGACGTTTGTCGGTTTTGATTCCGATGGCCTGCGCGAGCTTCTTGTGTATGCGGCTGACGCGCTCGACCTGCCCCTTGGCGGGGAACCGCTCAAAGAAGCCGTCATTTCGGAATTCGCTCACCAGGTCTTCCCAAGGTTGCAGCCGCTCCTTCCAGCGCGCGACGCGCCCTTCGGGTTGCCCTTCTCCCGACCGTATGAGATCGGCGCAGACGCGAAGCAGGGCTTTGAGCGTGACGGGGCGGGTCACTTTGTAATTAGGGTTGTCCCACGCTTCGCCGAAGACCTGTTGCGCGGCGCGTAGAAAGTCCCTGGTTATTTCATAGAAATGCATGGCGGCGCGGTCGCGGTGGCCGTATTGTTCGAGCCACGCGGGCTCGGATTTGAACCAGCGGTGGATTTCATTGAAGAGCTCCGCCTGGAGGATCCATTTCGCTTGACGGCTCCTGCCCCCCAACCGGTTGATTTTATAACGCAACGGGCTGTCCGCTTCCAGGTAACATAGTTCGGCGATCTTCGCGGAGAGCTTCTTGTCGGGTTTTTCATAGGAGACGCGCTCATACAGGTCGACGAGATGGCTTTTGTTGATACGTGTCGCGTTGGCGTTGATGGTGACAAACATCTCGGGCGCGAAATCCTCGCTCCGTCCATCGAAGATCATGCACGGAACATGCATGACGCGGGCTTCCTCGGGGCGGTGCGATCGGTAGAAATGAAGCGCCGCAAGCCGGTGCTGCCCGTCGATGATGAGATATTTTTCGGAAGGCTCGTCGAGGTTGCCGACGTTGTCAAAGCTGCCGACCGGCTCGAATTTCAATTGTTCCCGGGTGAAAAGCAGAACCGTGGCGGGAATGGGCGGCTGGCTGTCGGCGGTCTCGTAGAAGTTCTCGATGTCCTTGAGTTTTTTGCGGGACAATTCGCGCTGGAAGGCGGCGTCGGATTTCTCGACACGGGTGAAAAAAGCTCCGACTTCGTCCGTGGGGTCGGGCTTCTCTGGTTCGATGGTTTCGCCGTCGCCGTAGAACCGGCTACTGAAACGGACTTTTTTCAGCAGATCTTCGGCAGGATACGACACGAAATAGAAAACGCTTTCTTTTTGTTTCATCTGCGTTGCCAGCATGGGTGTGCCTCCTTCGATGTTTTTGAATCAAACGACGCCCCCCCTACTCCCGGCCGCTTTGCGCCTGCCGAACAAAATCGATCGGGTTGGCCTGTTTCAGACAGGCTCGGCATCCATCCGCGCCCCCGTCACTTCACCAACTGCTCGATGACATCGAGGGGGCAGTCGAGGCTAAGGGTGATGCGTTCGCCTTGCCGTGACATGTCGAAACCTGCCAGGAGCGTTTTCATCTGCGGGGTTTCGGCGGCGCCCGCCCGCACGATGTCCAGGAGCACCTGCGCCGCCCCCGTCAGTTGCTCCGCCGCAACCGCATCCACGGCTGTCGCCGAGACGTTGAGCCGAAACGCCTCCGCAAAATCCAGGGTGCCGGTGACGCTCTCGATGGAGTTCGCCGCGTTCAGCCCCGGTTGTTCCAACGGGGACTTCAACGGGGAGTTTCGAATCGCCATCGCGGCGTCGCCCGCAAACCAGGCCATGGCACCGTAATCGACAGTCGGTAGCAGCGCAGCCATCTTCGGGTCGGTGAGCAGCCCCGGCTTTTTCCGTTCGCGGACGTCCAGCAGGTTTTCCAGCGCCGCCAAGTCGCCCACCGCCAGTTCCCGGTCGCTCAGGAAAACGACGCTCTTTTTTAAGGCTGCGTCCCCCTCGCCTATGGTGACGGTGAAGATCCGATGCCCCCCCCGTTCCTTCTCGGTCAGTCGGGGGCGGCGGAGGATGGCGTCGGTGATCGCCTTCCTGTCGAGCCTGCCGGAGACGACCGCCAAGGCGCCGCCGTCTCCGGCGTCCTCATCCGGGGCGCCGCACCCCGCGCCGTAAACGTGGTCGATGTCCCGTTCGTAATCCAATCCGACCGCCTCGACTACGGAGCGCCGCTTCGTTTCGAAGGATGGCGCCTGTTTGCCGACGACCAATTGTTTGAGTTGCCGGTAGGAGGGGCTGGCCACGATCCTTTGGACGTCCACGCCGAAGACGAATTGGCAATCGGCGGGGAACGACCGCATCACCTCGGGTGTCCCGGTCGCCGGCGCCGAAAAGCCTCGGGCTCCGGACAATCCGAAGAAGATGGCCGCGCCGGCGGCGCATACCAGGAAAAGGCTCGAAATCTTATGGTTTCCCATGTCTCCCTCTTGTCGCGTCGGACGCTGTAGCCGTGGCGCGTCGCCCCGTCGCCCCATGCCATTCGCCATCCCCGCGCAAGGAACGTACTGAGGTTTAGACGCCGCCCGGAGGTCGCAAAGGTCAAAAAACATGCCTTGCCGGTCAGTCGCGGGGCGGGGCGCACGCCAGGTCGCGCGTCAGGTCGGCGACGCCCAGCTCGTCCAGCACTTCGGGCGACGGCTTGCCCGAATCGACATCCCAGCCCATCTCATTGAAATAGCCCGCGCGCAAGGTGGCGAAGTCAGTCTTGGCGGTCGCCCGGATGCGCTTGGGCAACTCGAACTTGTCCGGCGTCAGCCCCTCGCGCGCGTTGAACGCCTGGCGCAGGGTCAGGATGCGGCGACCGACCCGCATCGCCTCCTCCCAGGAGAAATCCCATCCCGTGGCGCCCGCTATCAACTCCGCCACCGGCGGCGGGGTCGTGGCGACGGTGTAGAGCGAGCACATGCCGGCGGCGTTCAGCAGTTGGTGATAGGCGTTGCCGATGACGTAGCCGGCGAACGGGTTGTCGCGCGGCGCCTTCAACGCCGGGTCGGCGCCGATGGCGGCGCCCTCGGTCAACATCCCGGTGATCTGGCTGTCCATGTGGTGGGCGGGGTTTGCGTCCGCGATGTTCGTCGTCCCCAGCGCGGGGGACATGCGGGGGTCGTGGTTGGCGAGGCTCTTGCCGCGAATCGCCATGGCGAACTCCTCCGCACCCTTGCCGATGCGCTCCGCCGCCTTTTGCGCTCCGTCGGCGAGCACCGCGCCGAACCCCTCCCGCTTGGCGATCTTCTCGGTCAGGGCGACGATCACGTCGGCGTCGCCCCACTCCAGCTCCAGCCCGTCGGTGTCGGACTTGCCGATCAACCCCTTCTCGTAGCACTCCATCGCCATGGCGATGCCGCCGCCCACCCCTACGGTGTCTATGCCGTAGCGGTTGCAGATGTCGTTGGCCTTGATGACCGCTTCGAGGTTGTCGTTCATCAGAAGCCCGCCCAGCGCGGTGATCGACTGGTACTCGGGACGGTGCATCTCGTCCCGGATGGCGTAGCGTCCCCTGCCTTGGCGGATGATGGCCCCGCAGGCGACGGGGCAGGCGAAGCAGCCGTAGTCGCCGACCTTGTACTTGTCCATGTTGCCGCTGTCGAGGTTCGCGACGGTCGGCAGCGCGTCCAGCCCCTGTAGGCGCCAGTTCTTCAACGGCGCGTCGCCGATGGCTGTCAAGGTGCTGATGTTGTTGCCAGTCCCCGCCGCCGAAAGCGCCTTGGCGAATTCGTTGTTGTCGATGATGGCGAGGAATCGCCGCAACGCCTGGTCGAACCGCTCCGGGTCGGCGGGGACGACGGGTCGCGCTCCGCCTTTGACGACGAGCGCCTTCAGGCGCTTCGACCCCATGACCGCGCCTACGCCGTTGCGTGCGGCGATGCGTCCCCGCTCGCTGACGATGCCGGAGAGCAGCGAGCGCGCTTCGCCTGCCGGGCCGATGCAGGCTATCTTGACCTGGTCGTCGCGAAAGCCCTGTTTCAGGAAGTCTTCGGTCTCGGAGGTGTCTTTCCCCCACAGCTCCGTCGCGTCGCGGAGCTCCGCCGTGTTGTCGTGGACGAACAGGTAGACGGGGCGGGGGGCGACGCCGGAGAAGAAGACAGCGTCGTATCCGGCGGTTTTCAGTTCCGGTCCCAGCGCGCCGCCGGAATTGGATTCCGCCCAGGCGCCGGTCAGGGGGGATTTGGTGACGACCATGTGCCGGCCGCTGCCAGGGGTCAACGTCCCGGTCAGCCCGCCGACGACGAAGCCCAAGATGTTGTCCGGCCCCAGGGCGTCGATGCCCGCCTTCATGTTTTCGTACAAGAAGCGGACGCCGATGCCATTGCCGCCGACGAACTCCCTATAGACGCGCGTGGGGAGGCGCCTTTCACTGACGCCTCCCCGCGACAGGTCTACAAACAGTGCCTTGCCTGCGTGACACCCGGACACATGCATGAAAAAACTGTAACCCTGCGACTGCCGAAAAACCAAACGTTAGGATTCGTCGGCGTCGGCGTCAACGCTCCCGGCCGCCTGCTTCCTTCGCCGGATGCCGATGGCGGCCGCCGCCGCCAGGCCGGTGAACACCAATACCATCGTGCCCGGCTCGGGCACCTCCGCGCCAATCGGCGGCTCGTCCTGCGGATTGTGCGGGTTGTTGGGATCATCCGGATCCTTCGGATCGTCCTGGATGACGACCGGCGGGATATTGATGCTCGGCGGATAAGGATACCTGGGCACCCACGGCATGAGGGGCGGGATGTTCGAGGCGATCGTCGGCGGCGGCACGGCGCCTGGCGTCGTCGGCGACTCCGTCAAATCGGACGGGGCGCCCATCGGCACCACCGGGGGCAAGCCCGGCACGACGAGCGGATCCAGTTGCGGCAAGTCCATGGACGCCATTTGCGGGATGTCGAAGCTCTCCACGTCCGGCTCGTTCTCTGAGACCGGGGTCTGCGGCGTCGCCGAAACCCGGTTGCCGCAACGTGTGCGCGCCTCGCAAGTCCCGTCGGTGATCAACGTCTCCCCCTGTGGGATGCGGATCTTCTTGGACGTCCAATAGATCTTGTTTTTCAACCGATAGGATACGTACATGAACCGGGTGCTCGGCGCCTGCACCAGCCTTGCCTTGCTGACGTCGAAGTCTGCGTAATGCGCCGTGACGACTTTGTCGGTGCGGACGTTGGCAGACAGCTCCTCGCGGCTGCGCACGCCGCCGGGGATGACCGAATATGGGAAGACCTTCCTCTCATATTGAGCCATCAGGAACTGCGCATCGAGCTCCGGCGGGGTGATTTTCACCACCGGCGTCCTGGAGGTGAGCAAGCCCCCCTCGGTGTTCAACAATTTGTTGAACGTATGGGCGCTGAGGACGCTGGCGACCGCGACGAGCAACAAACCCAACCATTCGCCATATTTGCGGACGATCGACCGTTTCTTTTTCTTGACCTTGATTTTATTAGTTTGCATAGGTTCTACCCCGTCTCCTTGCAACGCTTGCGATTTGCAACGCTTGCAACCACGTCGCGCGGGCGAACGGCATTTCGGCAAATCCCGTGGCCATCGTTTCCGACAACACATCCATTGGTAACGACGCTACCCAATGTTGACGGCACAATACAGGCTTTCATAGGCGACACTCGACGCGCATTCGGTCTAAAACGTCTTGAAAACCCCGGTGAACCTCCGGTTTTGCAGAGTCCATGTTAATAGGCCTAAAGCACCTACGACATATCGGATCATGGCACAACTTTATCAATACAGCAATCCCAAATTACCAACACATCCGTATTTTTTCACCTCCCGCGCTCCCTTGCCCCGTCCCCGTCAACATCAAAACCGTCATCGGCAGACAAAACGTTTCCTTTACAAAAAACGCGCTTTTTCAAAAACGCGCTAATCCTTTAACCGGTTCCGCCGATATGCAAAACATCCGAAGTTGTTTTGAACGAGGGGGCTCAGAAATGAGTTGGAATAAAGTGTGCCTTTCCGTGTTGGTGGTTTTGGTCGTCGCAGGCGTCATGCCTTCGCACGGTTATTCTTGGACGGGTGCTGCGGGCCTGGCGCTGAACGCTTCCGCTTCCGGCGTCACGCTGGAGCAGGAATTGGTCGCGCTCACCAACCGGACTCGAACGGCGCAGGGGTTGCCCATCCTCGAGATGGACGCCGTCCTGATGAAGCTGGCGCAAAGCCACGCCGTGGACATGGCCAGGCAGGGCTTTATCAGCCACGACCTGCCGTCGGGCAACATCAACGTCCGTATGAACCGCATAGGCTACAATTACGAGACGGTGAGGGAAAACGTCGCCCAGGCGCGGACGGTCTCCTATGCCCACTCCGCCCTGATGCAGAGCCCCGGACACAAGGCCAACATCTTGGCGGCGGACGTCACGCGCATAGGCATCGGCGTGGTGAGAGACCCCGTTTGCGGCAAATACCTGTTCATCGCCGAGATATTCGCCACCCCCCGCGAGAATTACGACCCCTCGCAGATCAAGCAGTTCCTGACCACCAAGGTCGAGAAGTTGCGAGAGAACGGCTCCGTCATCATGGTGCCGAAACTGGACCCGGTGCTTGACAACATGGCGACCACTTCGCTCCAAAACCTCAGCAACTCGTACAGCCATGAAGATTTGCGCAATCTGTTGGCGCGATCCGCCGGCGAGTTGCGAAAAAGCGGCAAAGACAACGTCGGCAAGATCGAGGTCAGCGTCCAGGTGTTGAGCACCCCGGAGAAGCTGAGCATCCCCGCCGCGCTTCGCCAAGGGGTGGCGGAGATATACGGCGCCGCAGTCCGAAAGATCAAAGACGGTAGCGACCGTCCCGCGTTCCTAGTCCTGACTTTGACAGGGGTGTCGCGATAGGGTTTTCACCCTCCCGGTTTTCAAATAACTGAAAAAGCCGTGGCGTCTTTGACCACGGATTTTTCATCGACAAGAGCGGCGGTTTCCATAACTTTTGAGGGCGATTTTATTATCGGCTGCGCACCGGTGCGCTTTTGGGGGAGACGTAGGCGTAGGCGGTAAGGATAAGTTCGCAATTTTTAAGGCTTGCCGACCTCATCGCGACCCGACGCGCACCCCCGCACACAAAAGGCGTTTCCCACGCATCTTTAAATTTTGTAATTTTAAATTTTGTAATCGGTTTTTTGCGCCGCCGGTGATTCCATAGACCGCGCCTTGACCCGGATCATCGGGGGAGCGGGAGTCCGAAGAACCTGTGGGAATTCTCCCAGACTGCGGACTCGACCGTCTCGGGCGGCTCCGGGCGCAACGCCTTGAGGAAGTCGATGACGTGGCGGGTGAAGGCGGGCTCGTTGACGGAGGCGGTGCCGCGCACCGCTTGGGGGACGAGGAACGGGGCGTCGGTCTCGACCAGGATGCGGTCGAGCGGCAGGGCGCGGGCGACCTCTTGGACTGCCGCCGCGCTCTTGTAAGTCAGCACGCCGGAGAAGGAGAAATAGACGCCGTCCGACCAGTCTTGCAACTCCCGGGCGAAACGGATGTCTTGGCTGAAGCAGTGGATGACGGCGCGTCGCACGCCGCTCCCCTTGATCAGGGCGGCGGTGTCCTCCGCCGCGTCGCGCGTGTGGACGACCAGCGGCATGCCAAGCTTTTGCGCCAGCGCCGCCTGGGCGGCGAAAAAGACGCGCTGGGTTTCTTTCTGCGCGCCTTCCGCCCCCTTGGTCAGATGGTAGTAGTCCAAGCCGGTCTCGCCGATGCCGACCACCTTGTCGCGGCGACTCGATGCGAGCGACTCCAACTCCCGGACGACGGCTCCGGCGGTTTCGGCGGCGAGGTCTTGGCAATCCGTGGGGTGGACGCCGACCGTGCACCAAGTGCCGTCACCCCAGCGGTCGGCCAAGGCGAGCGCCATGCGGCTGCTGTCGAGGTCTGCGCCGATCTGCACAGACCTCGCGACTCCGGCGGCGAGCATGTTCGCCCGCACCTCGGCCTCGCGGTCGCCAAGGCCTTCCCAGTAAGCATGGCAATGCGTGTCAACTATCACGCCGGCGGCCGACGTTATTTGAACTTCATGCCGGCGTGGCAGCCGAAGCAGACCACGGTGTCGTCCTTGTGCCCCTGGTGGCACTGCGTGCATGCCAGGTCGCTCGACTCGGTGAGGTGGTTCTTGTGAGGATTCACGTTGAAATCCTTGGTGCGCTCGCCCACGGCGCTGAGGGACTCATGGCACATGAGGCACGCCTCGGCCTTGGCGGCCGTCGTGGGCGCTTCCTCGCCCTCGTGGCAGACGCCGCAGGCGACGCCGCGATCCTTGTGACGGTCGGCGGTGGGCGCCTTCGTCTCCAGATTCTCCTGGCTGATGGCCGCCCCGATTCCGAGTAAGGCGACGATGGCGGTGAAACAGATCATTTTCTTCAGCATCTTTCTAACGTCCTTTCGAGGCCTCTCCTCCGGGGCCACTCCGAAAATCTTGCCGATACCGCGCCAGCCGCCGCGCATCAAATCCCGGTTGTCAGGTCTGCACGACGGCGACCGGTAAATTCTCAAACGGAAATCTCCCGCCGTCAACCCTTAAATCACGCCAATTCTTTTCCCGCCAGCCGGAGCCCGACGAGGCGTCCGAAGGTGAGGCAGCGGCCGTGGCTCAGGCCAGGGAAGACGGTCGGGTAATCGACCGCGAACATGTCGCCCTGCACGTTGCCGACGGCGTACAGGCCGCCCAACGGCTCGTCGTCCGCGTCCAGCACCGCACAACCGGTGTCGATGCGCAGGCCGCTGGTGGTCGCCAAAAGCGCGCTTTTCATCAACCCGGCGTAAAACGGCGGCGTGTCGATGGGGAACAGCAGCTCCTTGCGCTTGCCGTAGTCCTCGTCCACCCCCTTTTTGACCAGCTCGTTGTGCCGCGCGACGGTCTTTTTCAAGGCGTCGGCCGGAACCTTCATCTTCGCCGCCAGCCCTTCGAGGGTGTCCTCGCGGAAGGCCAGCCCTTCCCGTATGTTTTTCTCCAACGTTTCCAAGCCCGCCTCCGGCGTCCATTCCTCGCCTACGTTGCGGTCGGGGTTGTCCCAGAAAAAGCCGCCGCCGATGCGCAGCGTCTGCGGGACGTACTTCATGAAGTTGGAGTCGTAGACCGTCCAGCCGACGCCCCCCGGCTGCATCATCTTGCCGAGGCAGGCCGCCTGGCAACCCAAGTCTTCGTTCTGGTAGCGCAGGCCGCGTTTGTTGACATGCAGGAAGAAGTAGGGCCACGCGCCGCCCAGACTGTGGATCATCGGGGCGTGCGTCCCCTTCTGCATGGCTGCGCCCGCCCAGAGCCCCATCTTGTGCCCCTCGCCGACGTTGGCGCCGAGGGGGGTGTAGACGTTGATGTCCACCAGGGTGGCGATCGGGCAGTAGTGCCGGAGCATCTCCTTGTCCGAGCCGTAGTCGCCCGTCGCCAGCACCACCCCCTTCGAGGCGAGGTAGCGGGTGTAGTTCCCGGGGGTGCCGGCGATCACGCCGGCGACCGGCCCCTTCCCCTCCCGGACAAGGCGCTCGGCCTTGGCGCGGTAGCGGAAATCGACCCCCTTCGCCTTGGCGTTCCGCTCCATGATGGCCATGGCGTCGAAGAATGCGGCGTCCTTGGTGTGCGGGCCGCCCAGGATGTGGTGCGTGACCGGGTATTCGAAATAGGTCGGCCCCTTGTACTGCGCGTCGGAGAGCTTGGCGTACAGTCCTTCGGGCTCGACCTGGTCCAGGAGCCAGTCCATCACCTTGCCGCTGTGCCTGGTCCAGATCCAGTACAGCTCCTCCTTGATCTGCTTGTCGCCGCTCTTGATCAGGTCGCGGATGGCCTGCGGCACGTCGATCTTTATCCCCATCTGCTTTTGCAGGCGGCTGTCCACGGCGGCGACGTCGAAGCCGCGCGCGGAGAACTGGCGCATCTTCTCGATGACGACCACCTTCGCCCCGCCTTCGGCGGCGGAGAGCGCGGTCGCCATGCCCGCCGCGCCGGCGCCGATGACGACGACGTCGGTGCGCACCGTGTCTTTGATCTCGCCTTCGGGGATCGGCGGGGGCGGCGTCTCCCAGGAAGGGCGGCAGGCGCCGGTCGCCGCCGCTTGCGCCGAGGCGGGGGGCGCGCCGGCGCCCATGATCCCCAAACCGCCCGCCAATCCGACGCCGCCGGTCGCCGCCGCGCCTTTCAAAAAACCGCGCCGGTTCATTCCCGCCCGTGATCCGCCCTCGCCCTTCGCCTGTCCGCCCATCATCCCATCCTCCCGGCAGTTCGTTGCAAATCCGGCGACCCGCGCCCGCCGGTCGCCGCCTCGTTTCCGTTATCATAGCCCAAATCGCCGTCCGGCTGTCAGGTCTTTAGTCGCCGGCTTCAAATTTCGGCTTCATCTTCGCCGGGGCGCAGTATGACCAGATGCCTTGCGGGATCATGTCGTCGTCCTCCATGCGACGGACGCCGCGATACAGGGTCGTCAACCTGCCCGCGTGGGCGGAGTGCGACCTGGAGCCGTGCGCCTCCGCACGGAGGCGGCAACGCGCCGCCTCGCGCCCCTCCCCCTTCGCCTCGTATGCCTCCGCCATGCCGAGGAGGGTCTGCGGGTCGTCCCCGTCCAGGAAGTGCGCGCGCCGGAAGCACGCCTCCATGCCGGCGAAATCCCCTTTGCGGCCGTGCAGGAGCCCTAGGTTGCCCCAGGCGCGGGGGAGGTTGGGCAGCGCCTCCACCGCCTCCCGCAACAGGGTGAACGCCCGCCCCGGGTCGGAATCGAGGCATATCCCGCCCAGCCGCGCCTTGGCGACCGGATCCGCCGTCGCCTTCAACTCCGCCTCCAACCCCGCGACCGCCGCGGCGACCGCCGCTTCCGCCATCCGGGCGTCGCGCCCCCGCAACTGGTGGAAGAAGTCGGAGCCCAAGACGCCCGGCGACAACGCGACGGCCTCCGCATAGTCGCGGGCGGCGGCGTCCGGTTCGCCGCACCGTTCCCGCACGATGCCCAGGGAGACGTGGTAGACCGGGTCGCGCAACCTCGAAGCCGCCGCCCCCTCCAGGTGCGCGAGGGCGCGTTCCCGGTCTCCCAGGAGGAAATACAGCCACCCGAGGTTGTGGTGGAACAGCCCGTCCTCCGGGCTGAGCCGGAGCGCGGCCTCGTAGGAGTCCGCCGCGGCCCTGAGCTTCTCGCGGTCGGCGGAGGCGCCACCTCGCGTCGCCGCGCCCGCCCCCGTCCCGACCATTCCGGCCGCGTCCGTCGCGCCCGCCATGCGATGGCGTAGCAACCCCCTGTACGCCAGGTAGCAGGCGTTGTCCGGGGCGAGGCGCAGGGCGTCGCCCATCGCCTCGTCCGCCAAGGCGAGTTCGCCGCGCCTGTGCGCCAGGAGCGCCGCTTGGTACATGGCGTCGGCGTCGGCGACCCGGCGTTGGCGGACCTCCGTCGCCGCCCAGAGGGCGAGGCAGAAAAACACCGTCCATGGCGCGGCCTTCGTCATCGCCGCCCTCCGTCCCCGCCATCGCCCACGGGCAGGCTGGCCGCGACGGCATACGCCACCCACTCCAGCGCTGCCGCCCCTTCGTCGCCGTGCGCCGGATAATACGACATTTGATGGACGACGGCGGCGGCGACGGCGGCGACCAGGGGGATCAAAGCCGCCGCGCCGCAGGGCGCACCCCCGCATCCCCCGCGCCCCCGGGCGAGCTTTCGCAGAGACACGGAGAAAAACAGCGCCAAGGCGCCGACGTGCGCGGCAAGCCCCGCGACCCCTTTTTCAACCGCCGTGGCCGCGAAGCGGTTGAGCGGCGTCGGGACGTAGTCCCCGCCTGCGCCCGCCACGCCCTCGCCCGCCATGGCGACGAGCGGATAGTTGCCGCCGCCTACGCCGAATGCGGGGACGCGCGCCGCCGTTTGCAACGCCCCCGCCAACAGCCGTTGACGGGCGGTGAAGCTCCGCACCTGCGACGCGGTGGAAAGCAGGGACGCCGTGCCCAGCACCGACCGCATGACGGGCGTGGCGGCAAGCGCGAGGAGGCATGCCGCCGCGCAGGCGAGCGCTGGCCCGCGCGCTGGCGCCCGCCGGCAAGCGGCATGGCCCGCCCCGGCGAGGAGCAGGAAAAACGCCAGTGCCGCGTAGGCGCCGCGCGAAAAGGAGTAGACCGTCCCCACCATGAGGGCGACCGCCACCAAGGCGGGCGGCGCCATGGCGACGACCTCGGGGGCGATGCGCCGCCGCGCCCCGACGTCGCGGGGCGGGGGACTCGCCGATCCAGCCTCACCCGCCAGCAACCCGAGCGGATAGGGGAGCAGCAGCAACGCCTGCGTCGTCCACGAGCCGTAGGAGAAGTATTGTTTGAACGCGGTCAGGTCGCCGACGCCGAGGGCGCGCAACTCCGCCAGCGACCGCAGGCAGCGGAGCGCGTCCGCCCCAGCCCAGACGGCGCCGAACCCCGTCATCCAGAGGTAGAGGCGCCGCCGCGCCGCCGCGTCGCCGAGGAGCGATCGCGCGAAACAAAACAGGAGGAGCAGCGACGCCGCCTCCCGCAACGCGAAGAAGCTGTTCGGCTGGTACGGCGACCGCAGGTGGGAGACTACCTCCACGCCCGCCAGGATCGCGAGCGCGACGCCCATGGCGCCGGACTCGGCGGCGGCGCCGTCGCGGCGCGCCACCCCCCTGCCGGAAACCGTCGCCAGCGCGAGGCAACCCGCCATGAGCGCCGCCAGCGGAAGGTTCAGACCCGCCGCGTCCCCCCGCACCGCGCATCGGCAAAATACGGCGAGGCAGAGCAACGGCGCGGACAGCCTCCCCGCCCACGAGTGCAACGCATCAATCCTCGCCATGGCATCCATCCGGTTGCAAGAAGGTCACGGGTGTTGCAACGCCGTCATCGGGCTGGTCGCCGATGCGCGTCGGGCGGGGTAGACGCCGAATACCACGCCGGTGAGCACCGCCGACAGGAACCCGACGCCTGCCGCCGACGCGGAGAGGTCGAACGGGATGTCCGCCTGCAACGCCAGCGCCCAACCCGTCAACGCCCCCGCCGCGACGCCGAACGCCCCCCCGCCCAGCGATATCAGCAGCGACTCCGCCAGGAACTGCGCCAGGATGTGCCGTCGCCGCGCGCCCAGCGCCCGCCGGACGCCGATCTCCGGAGTACGCTCTATCGCCGAGAACAGGCAGATGTTCATGATGCCGATGCCCCCCACCAGCAGCGAGATGCCGGTGATGGCGCCCCCCACCAGCCCCACCATCAAGGTCAGCTTTTCCAGCCGCTCCACGATCTCCGTCTGGGTCAGCACCCGGAAGTCGTTCGGGGCGTCCGGCGGCAGCATGTGCAGGGCGCGCAGGTTCTCCTCGACGAGTCCCGAGATGCGCGCCAGCGCCCCCGGGTCGCGCACCTTGCCGATCGCGGAAAGCTGCTCCCCGAAAAAGTAGATCGTGCGCATCGTCTCCAGGGGGATCAGCAAGACCCTGTCCATGTCCACGCCGAAACGCTGCCCCCGCGGCTTGAGCATGCCCACGACCTGGAAGTCCCGGTCGCGCAGGCGGACGCGCGGGAACGTCCCGTCGGGCGGGAACCGCAGCTCCTCGGCGAGCTTCGCCCCGACCACGCAGGTGTTGCGCCGCCAGAGGACGTCTCGTGCGTCGATGAAACGGCCTGCGCCCAGCTCGTACTGCTGCACCTTTTGCAGGTCTGGCGAGGTGCCGATGACCGTGGCGGCGGCGCGGACGCCTTGGTGCAGGACGACGTCGCTTGTCTCCACCATCAACGACAGCACTTCCACCTCGTCCTTCAACACCTCGCGCATCGCCTTGAAATCGGTGTCGGTGAAGCGCGGGGCGCGCGCCTTCTGTCCGGCGTCGGCGGAGGGGAGTATGTAGAACGTCCCGGCGCCCAGCCCGCTCAGGGCGTCCAGCACCACCGAGGACGCCCCTTGCAGCACCACGGTCATCGCCACCATCGCGGCGACGCCCACGGCGATTCCGAGCGCCGTCAGGACGGTTCGGAGCGGATGCACGCCGAGCCCTTTGCAGCTCTCATCGAGGATGATCTTCAACATGCCCCGCCTCCCCCTGCCGCGGCGCCGCCAACGGCGTGCCTTCCACCATGTCGCGCAACCTGGCGTCGGGGCCGGCGAGGACGACCGCCCCGGCTTCGAGCCCGCCGACTAGGAGGCATTCGCCGCCGGAGCAGTCGCGCACCCGCACCGCCTTCTTCCGCGCCCGCCCGCCGTCCTCCTGCCACACCCAGGCCTCGCCTCCGCGCGACTGCACCGCCCCGGCGGGGATCCGGCGCGGAGTGGCGCGTGCGTCGCGCATCACGGCGAAGACCGTCATGCCGACGCGCACCTCCGGCACCGGCGTCTCGAGGGCGACAGACGTCTCGAAGCTCACCCCCGGCTTCCCCTGCGAGTTGTCCGGCGCGGGGGCGATCTGGCGCACCCGCCCGACGGCGCGCTTGTCCGGAAGGGCGTCGAACTTCAGTTCGATCTCCTGCCCGACCCTGATGCGGGAGACGTCTATCTCGTCCACCAGCAGTTGGGCGAAAAGCTCGCTCGTGTCGCTGACGACGAGGAGCGTGGCGGCCTGGTCGCTCCCGCCGCCGGGCGCCACGAACTGCCCCTTCGTGACGAAGACGTCGGTCACTATCCCGTCTATGGGGGATTTGATCCTGGTCCGTCCCGCCTGCTCCTTCAGGTAGAGGATGTTCGCTTCGCAGGCAGCCACCCGCTGCCCCGCCAGCCGGACTTCGTGCTCTTGGCGGGCGACGTTCGCCGTCGCCTCCTCCAGCGTCATGGCGGCGACCGCGCCCCAGGCGGAAAGCTGCTCGTACCTTTCGCGCACCGATTGCAGATGCCCCAGTTGGTCTTGCGCCTGGACGAGCTGGACGCGCGCCGCCTCCAGGTTGACCCGCTCCTGCCGGAGGTTTTCGACGCCCTGCCGGTCGTCCAGCTCGACGAGGGTGTCGCCGGTCTTGACCGCCGCGAAGCGCTCGGGGACGACGCGGCGCACGACGCCGGAGACGGGAGGGCTGATCTTGGCGGACCGGTCGGACTTGACGACGCCGGTGGCGTAGATGTCGGGCGTGGCGCGCTCGACGGTGAAGAACGCATAGCCCTCCGCGCCCGCCTCCGCCGCAGGGAACCCCAGCCTGGACGCGATCCCAGCCCAAGGGGGCGATGTGCGGGGAGGCGACGCGAGCCACCAGACGCCGTTGCCGACGGCGACGAACAGGATCGCCGCCGCGACGGCTACACGTTTCGCAGACGGTGCGCCGCCCGCCCCGAAGGGGATTCGATGTCTCATCGCCAGCCCCTCCCCCCTTTGACGGAGACCGCCGCAGGCGTCGCCGGATGCGGTGACGGCCGGGCTTTCAAGAACGCCACCCGTTCTTCGAAAGACGGGTGCGTCATCGCCCAACGCAGCCATCGCGGCCATCGGAGCGGCATCTTGGCGGCGTCGCCCATCTTCAGCAACGCCGACGCCAACGCCTCCCCCTCGCCCAGCTTGCGCACCAAGGCGTCTGCCCGCCGCTCGCAGAGCCGGGACATGCGCGGCATCACGAACGCCGACGCCAGCAGGAACCCTCCGAACGAGGCGAAATAATGGATCGGGTGCGTCAAAGACGACGGATAGGGCACGCCTGCCGCGCGCATCCACCCGACGCCTTCGAAGAAGAAGACGAACGCCCCCGCGACCAGCAGGGCGTTGGACGCCAGCAGGAGCGCGACATGCCGCTCCCAGAAGTGGGCGTACTCGTGGAGCAGCACCGCGGCGGTCTCCTCCGGGGTGGTCGTCCCTAGCAACGCCTCCGTGACGCCGATCACGCAGCGCTTGCGCCCGAACCCGGTGACGAAGGCGTTCGGCGCGGGCCAGACGTCCTCCGGCAGCACGTAGACCTTCCTCGCCGGGGCGCCGCCGCCGACCTTGCCGAACACGCCCAACGCCCCCCGCACGACGGGGTCGTCGTCGCCGAGGACTTTGTGCGCCAGCTTGCGGAACATGGCGGCCTCTGCCGCCTGGCACCCTATGACGAGGGCGGCCGCCAGGCACAGGCAGGCGAGAAGCGCGCCCGAGCCCGAGCCCGCCAGCACCAGGTGGATGACCCCGGGCAGAAAGGCCGCCGACAGCCCCGCCAAGACGAGCAACCGCACCGCCATCGGGTTGCCGAAGACCTTGCCCCGGCGCGGACGGGGGGGCCCGGAGCCTTTGCGGAAGCCGTCGGCGCACCCCTGCGCCATCTTGAAGCACCCCCGGTAGAACACGAAGGCGCCCGCCGCATACAGGCAGAGGAAGGAGATGGAGAACCCGGCCTCGAACGAGTCCATCGCCCCGCCGCAGGCGAACGCCATCCATGCGAACCACAGGGACGCGCCGCCCGCCGCATGGGAGCCGGCGAAGAAGGCGGCGAAGCTCGGGATCCCGCCGAGGGAGCAGGCGAGGACGCCCGCCTGCCTCCTCGACCACGACTCCGCGCTGGGCGGGCGCGCGAACCAGGCGCGCCTGGACACCCCCCTGAAAAGCAAAGGGGGCAGGAACAGGTAGGACAGCAGCACCAGGATGCAGGCGGCGAGCGGCGGCGCGGGCAGCCAAGGGCGTCCCCTCACGTCCCGGACAACCGGCCTCCCGCCGTCAGGCTCCAGGGTGAATCCCGCAGGGCCCGCCACGCGCCCGCCGGAGTCCGCGACCGCCTCCAAAACGACGTGGAGGCTCCGGTGCCGGTCCATCCATCCCCGGGCCCGCACCTTCGCCCCGTCTGCGCCGACGCCAGCCAGCGCCTCGCGCCAATCCGACGCCAGCCGGTCGAACTCCACCCGCCGGCGGGGATCGACGGCGGTGTCCGCCGCGCCGCCACCCGCCGCCGCGCCGGTCGCGACCAGCTCCCACCAGCGCGCGGCGAACGCCTCCGCCTGCCGTTGCGCGCCGCCGCCCTGCGCCGCCGCAAAGCCTGGATGCGCCAGGCACGCCACCGCGAGCGATATCGCCGCCAGCCAACGGCGCAGCCTCGACGCCTCGCGCCTCCCACCTCCCGATGCGATCTCCATTTGCCCCTCCTGACGGTTCGTCCATCGCTGCGCGCCCCTGTGCCGCTTTGCGGGGCGCGCGACCCCTCGTATGGCGGCTTCGCCGCTATCGCATCCATCCGACGTATTGCAGCGCCATGCCGCCCAACCTGTCCAGCCCCGTCACGGCGAGGACGGCGGCGGCCATGATGGCTGCCGACTTGGAGAACCTGGTTTTCCAGTAGGCGCCGAGCATCGCCGCGCCCAGCACGGCAGTCCACAACCAGGCGTTGAACCCGACCACCTTTTGCCCGACATATGCGGGGCTGTCGATGAGCAGGGACGTGAGTTGCCCCCGGAGGTCGCCGCCGAAGTCCACGAACCCGATCTCCAGCCCGAAGGCGTAGACGAGCGTCAGGACGGAGCATCCGGCGAGCCAAGGCAGGAAGCAGTATCCGGAGAGGTTCACCAGCCTCGCGGGCGACCGTTCGCCCCCCATGAAGCGGCCGATCAGGTAGAACGCGCCGAGCAGGAAGGCGTATTTCAGCCCCAGCCCTATCTGGTGGCCGATCACCTCGCCGAAATAGCCGCCTCCGAACTCCGCCCATTCGTCCGGGGAGCGGACGTTGGCGACGCCGATTTTGTAAAACAGCACGGCCTTGGTCGCAAAATCAGCCAGGAATGTCAGGATGATCGCCAAGACCGCCCAGAGCCCGTATTCGTCCAGTTGCGCCTTCTCGCGGAAAAACAACGACGGGGAGAAGACGAATTCTTTGAAGCCGACTTTCGTTCTCATAGTCATAGACCCATCAGTAGCCCCACGATCGCGGGGGTTATGTAACATTCGACGACGGCGGCGGCGCCGAGGACGAAACATCCGGCGGCGAGGCTCGCCGCGCCGTAACGCAGGAGCGAAGTCCATTGCGGACGCCGGCCGCGCAAGGCGCCGGCGAGCGCGAAGTGCCACATGGTCACGCTGTTCAGCATGAGCGTGAAGCCGGCGTACTCGGGCACGCCGTGCGGCAACAGCAACGCGAGGGCGATGGCGGACGGCCGGTTGACGCCGTCGATCATGGAACGGGCGAGCGCGCCCAGGGGGAATCCCAGCTTCCAGGTCGCGACGGCAGGCCCGTAGAGGGGCATGGTGGCGGCGAGCGACAACACCCCGCCGACCGACACGTTGTTGCCGACGACCTGGACCGTGTTTCGGGCTGCACGCCCCTTGACCTCCGACAACCGGGCCCGCATCTGCGGCAGCGACGGCGCGATGGAGCCCGGCTCGCCGCAGCGGAAGCCTGCCAGCAGCGCCAGCGCCAGCAGGGCGGCGTTCAGCGCCATCCCCGCCCGGTAGCTCCGCCATGCCGGAGGGCGTGAGGACGGGACGGACGCCTGCGCCGCAGGCTTTCTCGGGAACCGGGGCATCATGCTGCGCACACCTTCGACGGCGGGTGCGGCGCTTCGCCGCGAGAGGGCGAGGCGACCGCCCCCGCCTCGGAAAAGGCCCCGGGGCGAAACGCCCCAAGGCGCAGGGTGGGTTGCATCGGTCGGGCCGGGACGAGGCGCAAGCCGCGTCCCAGCCTGTGGGCGGCTATGCCGCCCCGCATGCCGCCCCGATCACGGAGCCGAAGAACGCGCCCATGGATGCGGTTGCGCCGCCGCCCGGGACGACCATGCCTGCGGCCGTGCCTGCGGCAGCCCCCACGACGGCGCCGGTCGCGGCGCCAGTCGCGGCGCCGCTGACGACGGCCGCCGTAGCCTCGCTTGAGGGCGAGGACGAAAGCCATCCGAATATGGCGCCGACCAGCGGCCGGTCTGCTTGCAAGGCGCCAGCGAAGCCGACGCCCATAGACATGCCTGCGGCCAACGCCGCGACGGTCAAGGTGCGCTTGAAAGTTCTGTCCCTCATCATTCATCTCCTTTTGTCTGGTTAAGAGCCGTTAGAAGTCAAAGTCGCCTGCGGGGGCGCCCCCCATGCGGGCTAGAACGCCCCGAGGGCTTGTCCGAGCACGGCTCCTGCGGTGGAGCCGGCGAGGGAGCCCGCCCACCCCGTGATCACCGCCCCGCCGGGGCCGGTGGGGATGCCGACGAAGAAGCCGTACACGCCCCCTGCGATGGTGCCCAAGCCGCCGCCGATCGCCCTGCCGATGTTCGCGGCCTCGGATAGGGAGGTCTCCGAGTTGGTCAAGCCATTGTAGATGAGGCCGGCTTGGGGTTCTTGGGCGGAGGCGGTTCCGATGGCGAGGCCCTGGACTAGGAGCGCCAACGTCAGGACGGCGATGATTTTCGACCACTTCTTCATAGTGTTCTCCTTTTTTGCTTGCTGGTTGTTTTGTTTGCGCCCGCCGCGGGGGATTGCACCGTTGCAGCCCCTGCGGTCGGGCGCGTCCTCGTGTACACGCTCGTTCGCCGATGGCGAGGCGCCCGTTCACGGGAGCGCCCGGGACGCGGCCGTCAAGTGCAGCCAGGCGTTGTCCCAGAACCACTCCCCGACCAAGGCGGCCTTCCCCTCGGGGTTTTTCCTCCATACCGTCACGTCCGCGCCGTAGCGCGCCAGGTCGGCGGCAGGGAGGGAAAGCTCCCCGGCGCCGGTCGCCGCCACGACCGCCAGATACCTCTCCGGGTTGTGCGGGTTCGGGTAGGCCGCCGCCGCCGCGCCCTCGCCGGGGAACACGTAGTCGCCGATCTTGATGGAATCCTCGGAGACCGTCAGGGGCAGGTCGTCGCAGGCGCCGCGGAGCGGCGTCCCCTCCCCCGCCTCACCCACGAGGATGATGTTCATCCCCCGCATCTCCTCCTCCGTCAGCTCGTGGTCGGCCTTCCTGCGCAGGCTTACGAAATGCTTGCCCTCCCAGTAGGTCTGGATGTCGTCCGCGACGGCGGCGGCCTGTTCCCGGAACGCGGCGTCGCCGCCGCTCCCCAGCGCCAAGACGAAGGGCGCGGCGAAGGCGTGCGCCAGCGGCCCCTCGACCATCCCGTTCTTCACCAGCGCCGACGGCGCCCCGGCGTCCCCGAGTTCGCAGACCAGGCGTCCGTCCCCGCCGACGCACTTCGCGGTGGCACCGTTGGCCGTCACCCGGGGGCTCGCCCCGGTGTTGGCCTTCGGCAGCCGGTCGCGCAGGATGGCGACTTCGGCGACGTTTTCCGCCTCGATCCTGATGTGTCCGCGCGATTCGGCGACGGCGTGGACCCGTCCGACCTCCCCCGGCCTCGAGAGCCGGTTGATGCGCACCCACCACGCCCCCGGATATTTCAACTGGCCCGTCGCATAGCTGATCTCGGACGGCATCGCCTCCCGCCTCTTCCCCTCGAAGAACTCGAACGAGATGCGGTATTCGTCCCGGTCGTCCCACTGGGTGTCGCCCGCCAGCAGCTCCAGCTCGGCGCGGACGCCGTTTTTCCGGCAGAGGGAGTGGAACTCCCGCGACTGGCGCACGGGGCTGTGCGGGAAATGGCTGCCGTGGACCAGTTGCACCGGCGTGTGCAGCAGGTTGCCGACGGCGTTGCGGATGTCGTTGGCGGCCTCCCAGTCATGGTTGGACACCGGGAAGGGTTCTTGGTTGACGTTCAGGTTGATGGCGCTGACGGCGGCGAACTCGTCGGGGAAGTCCTCCGCCAGCCGGAGCGAGTTCCCGCCGCCCCGGCAAAAGCCCCGCAGATAGACCCGCTCCGCGTCTATGGCGTAGTCCCGCTTGGCGGCCGCGAGCGCCTCGCGCATGTCGGCGACCGCGAGCGGATCCTCGAACTGCCGGAACCGGGCGAAAGGGAACAGGCAGGCGTAGCCGTACTCGTCGCAGAAGCGCGCCAGCCGCAGCAGGTAGTTGGCGTCGCGGTTCACCAGGCTTTGCGTCTTCGCCTTGTAGTAGGGGTCGTCCTTGGACTCCCCCGTCCGCAAGGCGTCCGGATCTTGCGAGACGATGGTGCCGTAGGCGTTGTGCGGCACCTCCACGATCACGGGCATGGGACCCGCCTGCGGCGCGGTCTCCGGCCGGTAGAACAGGTAGAACTGCCTCTGCCCGTCTATGGGGGAGCGGTAGGAGCGCATCCTGAAGCCGTTCGGGTTGTCGTAAAGGCCGTTCTCGACCATCTCCGCGTAGACCAGCGCCTTTTTCATCCAATCCTGCCGGAAGCCCTTGCCCTCGACGTCCTTGTGTATCTCCGCGAGCCCCGCCAGCGCCAGGCAGGGCTCGTACTGCGCCCCCGCGTCGCCGGCGGCTTCGACGCAACGCTGACGGTACGAGGGGTAGACGCCCTCGGGGCGCCCGATGTAGAAGGGGTGGGAGTACGACTCCTCCCCGATGTAGAGCCAGAGCCGGTACAGCCCTTGCGCCAGCCCCCGGGTCGGCACCTCGGCCTTGCCTGTCGCCGGGACGACGCCGTGCGCCGCCAACATGCCGTCGGCGGCGACGATCTCGTAACGCACGTCGGCGCCGGGCGCGGCGAGGTAGCCGAGGTTGTCCGTGAGGCGCAACGGCTCGTCCGGCGCGACGGCGAGCCGGTCCAGCAGGTCGCGGACGCCGCCCCGCTCCCGGATGTGTGCCTCGGCGCCTTCCGCAGTGGCCAGCCGGACGGAGAACTCGTTCAGCAGCGGGAAGCAGAACAGCTTGACGACCAGGCGGTTCTTGCCCGCCTTGAGCCGCACCTTCGCCAGGTGCTGCAACTGTTGCGCGTTGCCGACCGAGCCTTCCGGGGACGCGGCGACGACGGCGTCGTTGAGCCAGACCTTGGTGGGGCTGTTGCCGCTGACGATGACGTGCGCCTCGGCGTCCTCGCCCGACACGATGTCGGCGGCGGCGTACATCACCTTGAAGAAATCGCTCCCCAACCCGAAAAGCATGTGGCTGGAGACCTGCGGTATGGGGAAATCGACCACCTGGTCGAGGAAGGCGGGGGGCTTCGGCCCCCCGCCCCCGTCCGGCACGAGGGCGGTGTCCGAATCGAAGTCGATCTCGACCTTCGTCGTCGCCCGCCCGATGCGCGAAGGCGCCTCGGCGCCGCCGACCTGGGCGAGCCAGTCGCGGTCGAACGCCTCTTTCTCATTGGCGATCGTATAGACCTGCCTGTCGTCGGGGAGCTTGAACGGGCCGATGACGCGCCACGAGGTGACCGTGAGCAGGGCGTCCTCGCCGGTGAAGGCGACCTCGGGGATCCCGGACTGCGCCGGACGGCCTGACAAGAGGAAAGGGACTGCGACCATCGCCACGCAGGCGAGGACAAGGCAAAATACTCTCATTCTTTGAACTCCGATGTCTTGCGAGGGCGCAGATGTTGCCCGCGCCGCCGCTCGCGGGGACGAGGCGGGCGTCGCGGTGGCCGTTCCCGGCCGGTTCGCGGTTCGGCTTCAGGTTCCCTTCAATGGATCGAGCACAGCTTCATGACGTCGTCCAGGCACTGCAACATCTCCGTCTGGGGGATCGAATGCGAGACGTCGAGGATGGTCACCGAGCCCGGCAGCCGTTTCTTGATGTAGCACCCCTCCCAAAGCGTCTGCCTCCAGAGCGTCGCGTACAGTTGCCTGCCGGACATCTGCTCGAAGCCGACCAGGATGATTTGCAGGTCCAGGAGCGCGTTCAGCACCTCCTCCGCCTTGTCGGCGCTCTGCTTCTCGCTCAACGTGTCCGGGTTGGGCAGGTCCAGCCCCTGCATCCGCAGCCCTTCGAAAAGCGGCACCCCGGCGCCGACATCCTCGAACGCCAGGACGTCCTCCAGCCCGGCGCGCCGCACTTCCGGCGGGCACCCCGGCGCCGTCCAGAACAACGCCCGCCCGTCGCTCATAAGCTCCAGTTGCGCCTCCAGCTTGCGGATGCGCGCCAACTCCCCCGCGTCCGCCTCCGCGCCGCGACTTCCTTTCCGCCCGTTCGTTTTCCTTCCCATTTCCCTTTGGCCTTTCTCTCGGTTCCCGAAACGCCCCAGGCGCCGGCCGCAAGGATCCTTTGGCGGCGCGGCAGGGGTGCCGCTCCCGACGGTTTCGGTTGGTTGACGATTTCGTTTTCGAGGGCCGGGGGGTGAGACCGTCCGAACGCCGCGGGGATTTTCCTCCCCGCGCTCCCGCGTTCTCTATACCAAACGATCGACCCCCCGGAATGGCCAACTTTTTCGACGGTTTTTTTCACTTTTTTTCAAAAAAAACGACCGGGCGAACAGTGCATGGCTAAATACGCCGGATTTGATGTAAAATGCCCCCGTCATGAGAAGCATCCGAGCGGTCGGGAAAGCCGGCCGCCCGACCGCTTGCCCGAAGGAGGCGAGGCTTGAACTTCAACACGACCAGTAACTCGATGGCGTCCCTCCAGTTGCTCCAAGCCGCTGCGGAGCAGGGGTATGCCCCGGCCCAGTTCAACCTCGGCACCGTCTATGACAAGGGCAGGGGCGTGGCGGAAGACGTGGCCTTGGCGGTGCAGTGGTACCAGCGGGCGGCGGAGCAGGGGCATGCCGGGGCGCAGTTCGCCCTCGGGGAGATGTACGCTTCCGGCAGGGGCGTCCCGAAGGACATGGTGCGGGCGTTCCAATGGAGGCAGAAGTCGGCGAAGCAGGGGCATGTCCCGGCGCAATTCGCCCTCGGCCTAGCCTACGGCACCGGCGAAGGCGTCCACCGCGATCCCGTGGAGGCGGTCAAATGGCTCCAGAACGCCGCCGACCAGGGGTACTTGGACGCACAGTTCGCCCTCGGCATGGTGTATTCCGACGGGGAAGGGGTCGCGCCCGACCCGACGCTGGCGGCGAAATGGTGCCGTGCGGCGGCGGAGCGGGGGCACGTAGAGGCGCAGTTGCACCTGGGCAGGATGTACGCCGACGGGGAGGGGGTGTTGAAAAACCCCGTCGAGGCGCTCAAGTGGATACACCAGGCGGCGGGTCAGGGGCACGCCGAGGCGCAATTCCAACTGGGGATGATGTACGGCCTGGGCGACGGCGCGCCGAAAGACCCGGGGCTGGCCATCCAATGGATTCAGCAGGCGGCGGAGCAGGACTACACCTCGGCGCAGTTCGCACTCGCCCTCATCTACTCGACCGGCGAGGACGTGCCGAAGGACATGGGGCGGTCTGCGAGATGGATGTTGCGGGCGGCGAAGCAGGGGCATCCCCGCGCCCAGACGATCATCGCCTTCATGTACGCCAATGGCGACGGGGTGTTGAAGGACGAGATCGAGTCGCTGGCGTGGTACTACATCGCCAAGAGCAACGACTCGGAGGACGAGGAGGTCAACGGCGCCATCGACGCCCTGGAGAAGAAGCTGGGCACCGACATCACGCTGTTCGCCCAGCAGCGCAGCCGGGAGCTCATGAACATCCCCTGAGCGGCGGCCGGGCGTCATGATCGTTATGAATAGACCGGCTTGAGCGCGGCGAACTGCCGTTTGTCATGGCCGTAGACGACCGTCGCCTGTTTCTCGGCTGCGAAGCGCCGGATGAACTCCGCCGTCCTCACATATCCGATGGAGTCGTAGACGAGCCCGGGGAGCCGGACGGGCGGTCCGAAATTCTCCGCGCGGTACAGCGCGTCGGAGCAGAGCAGGAAGTTCCCCGCTTCGGGAAGGCCGACCAGCAGCCCCGTCATCCCATAGGCGTGCCCGGGGCCGAAGTTGATGGCGGTGACGCCGGGTACGATGGCGTATTCCCGATAGACCTCGGGCAGGAGGCGCCAGCGCAGGTTCGCCCCGAGGAAGTTGTCGAAGTCGCCGTATTTGTACGGACCGTCCGGGAACCGCCGCTGGCGGTACAGCCCGACCGTCTCGACGAACTCGCGCTCGGCGACGACGGCCTCGGCGCCCCTGAAAAGGTGCAGGTAGCCGGCGTGGTCGACATGAAGGTGCGACAGCACCACATGGCTGACGTCCCCCGGCTTGAGGCCGAGGCCGGCGAGGCGCGCCTCGACCAGGTCGTCCCCAGTCCCCGCAAACGGCGACACGGCGTCCCCGCCCTCGGGGATCACGGCCTCGCGGATGTTGCAACCGGTGTCGTACAGGAGCCATCCCCCGCCGTAGTCCACCAAAAACGCCGCCACCGGGATGTCCACCCACGCCGCCGCCGGGTTCTGGTTGCGGAAGGTTGCCGCATGGATGCCCGCCACCAGTTGCGCCTCGTCCAGATACATCCTGCCTAAGTCCAGCACATGCATTCTCATCGTCATGACAAGGGGCATTTTATCCAGGAGGATTCCCCTGGCAAGCGAAATCATGCGCAGGATGCCCCCCCTCCCGGAGATGGCGGATTCGACGCAGCCCGAGGGTGGCGCCGCCCTGCGCCCGTGCGACCGTGGACGATGGCGGGTGCCGGCAGCTCGCGGCTTCGCCGCATCGCAACGCCCGCGGGTCACTCCTCGCGGATGTCGGGCTCCGCCATCTCGCGCCTGGAGGCGTCGTAGACGGCGGCGATGCGGAACAGGCGCTTGCCGCTCGACCGGTACGGCCCCGCGTAGTCCTTC
>JAISUT010000041.1 GCA_031271905.1 Acidobacteriota bacterium | reverse complement strand
TCGCGCAAAGCCATGCCAAGGGACGTCCTTGGCATGACCGTCCGTCTTCCCAAGCGGGGCGTTCTTCGCCGTTTCCGCCCAGTGGGAATCGCCCCCCACCCAAGTGGGAAGCATTTTTTTGATTTATGAGATTGTTTTCAGCACGGGAATACTATAGAATTGAAGGTTTCGTTTGTCAACTACTTTCGCGCTTGATTGTGAATTTTTGTGAATTGCATAATTTCACCGTTTTTACACCTGTCTTCGTGACATTATCGCCCTCTCACTTCTCCTCTTCGCCTTTTTACGCCCCCGCGCATCGCGCGCGCGCGTAACACATAAAAATTTTTTGTCAACTATTTTTTACCAAATTTCCGGCAAATTTCCGGTTTCCCCTACTTTTATTTAGAGGATCAGACGAGCGCGTCCGCGCGGTGGAGGGTGCCCGGTGCATTTTTTTGCATTTCCCCTCCGAAACAATTGCCCGTTTCGCCCCCTCGTTCATTTGTTTGATGGACGTGAACGTTCTGCGCATTCAGGGGCTACGACGACGGCAGGATGTTCCGAGTGGGGAAAATGCGGGATGAATATGGTACAGTGCTCGCGGAGGGCGTCACGCTCGCCTACTTGGAGCCGCCCCAGGCGGCGGGGCTGCCGGTCGAAGTCATCGCGAAGGCGATGAATGACGCCGGACGGAGTCCGGCTTCTGGGCAAGCGGGGGTGCCGCTGACGCGGTGCCGCACTCCAAGACAAGCGGCGGTTTGTCTCACCACAGTGGTCGTCGCAAGGTCGCACGGGCGCATGGCGGCGCGTCCGGCGCGCCGGCGATCAGAAGATGGACAGTTTATGGACAGATTCAATTTACATATGCTAAGGAGCGGACGTCATGCGCGTCGTCATCGGATCGGATCACGCCGGGGTTGAGTTGAAGCGGGAGATCGTCGCCCGCTTGGGCGAGTTGGGGCACGAGGCGCTGGACGTCGGCACCCACGGCACGGAGGCGGTGGACTACCCGGACTTCGCCGAAGCCGTGGCGCGCGCCCTCCTCGACGGGAAGGCGGACCGGGGCGTCCTGCTTTGCGGCAGCGGCGTCGGGGCGTCGGTCTCCGCCAACAAAGTCCCCGGCATCCGCGCCGCCGTCTGCCACGACAGCTACTCCGCCCGCCAAGGGGTCGAGCACGACGACATGAACGTGCTGGTGCTGGGCGCGCGCATCGTGGCGTCCTCGCTTGCAAAAGACTTGGTGCGGATATTCCTCGACGCGCGGTTCACCGGCGAGGAGCGCCACTTGCGCCGCCTGGGCAAGCTGAAGGCGCTGGAGTCCAAATTCCGCTAAAGGGAACCTCTAAAAACCCCGGACGCTGCGTTGCGCCTTGGTCGAAAATGCTCATTCGCCTCAGCGAGCCCCGCTTTCCGACCTGCGGCGACGCCTTGTCTGCGAGCTTTTTAGAGGCTCCCTAAATGCTCTAAACTCCCAAGCGTTCACCGAGGGTGCGGTGGGCGTTCGCTTGGCGGCGCCCGTATCCCGCAAGAGCGAGGCGCCGCTTTGCGCGGAACACCAGCGCGACGCCTATCGCCACCCTGCCGCTACGACTCGACCTTGAGGATGGCGAGGAACGCCTCTTGGGGGATATCGACCTTGCCGAGGCGCTTCATCCGCTTCTTGCCCTCCTTCTGCTTCTCCAGCAGCTTCCGCTTGCGGGTGATGTCGCCGCCGTAGCATTTGGCTAGGACGTTCTTACGCATCGCCCGCACCACCTCGCGCGCGATGATCTTGCTGCCGATGGCGGCTTGGATGACCACCTCGAACATTTGCCGGGGGATCAGCTCCTTCATCTTTTCCGCCAGCGCCCGCCCGCGCACCACCGCCGTGTCCTGGTGGACGATCAGCGAGAGCGCGTCCACCGGCTCGCCCGACACCAGGATGTCGAGCTTGACCAGCCGCGACTCCTGGTAGCCCGCCAAGCGGTAGTCGAGCGAGGCGTAGCCGCGCGAAGCCGACTTGAGCCGGTCGTAGAAGTCCAGCACGATCTCGTTCAGCGGCAGGTCGTAGGTCACCAGCACCCGGTTGCGCGTCACGTACTCGAACCCCTTCTGCACCCCGCGCTTCTCCTCCGCCAGCTTCAGGATCGCCCCCAGGTACTCGTCGCTCGTGAGGATCATCGCGGTGATGAGCGGCTCCTCGAACTTGGCTATCGACGCCGGGTCGGGCAGCTTCGACGGGTTGTGGATCTCCATCACCTCGCCCTTGGTCGTCGTGACGCGGTAGCGCACCCCCGGCGCGGTGGTGATGAGCGAGAGGTTGAATTCGCGCTCCAGCCGCTCCTGCACGATCTCCATGTGCAACAACCCCAGGAAGCCGCAACGGAAGCCGAAGCCCAGCGCCCCCGACGTGTCCGGCTCGTAGAAGAACGCCGAGTCGTTGAGCTGGAGCTTGGAGAGCGCGTCGCGCAGATCCTCGTAGTCGGCGCTGTTGGTCGGGTAGAGCCCCGCGAAGACCATCGGCTTGATCTCCTGGAAGCCCGGGAACGGCTCCGGCGTGGGGCGCGCCTCCTCCGTGATGGTGTCGCCGATCTTGGTGTCGGCCACCCGCTTGATGTTGGCGATGACAAAGCCCACCTCGCCCACCGTCAGCGCGTCGATCTCCTGGAACTTGGGGGTGATGACCCCGACCTGCTCGACTTGGAACGACTGCCCGGTGTTCACCATGCGGATCTGCATCCCCTTGCGCACGGTGCCGTCGATGACGCGCACCAGCACGATGACGCCGCGGTACGGGTCGAACCACGAGTCGAAGATCAGCGCCTTGAGCGGGCTCTCGTAGCTCCCCACGGGGGGCGGCAACCGGTGGACGATGGCCTCCAGTATCTCCTCGGTGCCGATGCCCTCCTTGGCGCTCGCCAGGATGGCGCTTTCCGCGTCCAGCCCGATGATGTTCTCGATCTGGTCCTTGATGCGCGGTATCTCCGCGCCGGGCAGGTCGATCTTGTTCAGCACCGGGATGATTTCCAAATTGTGGTCTAGCGCCAAGTAGGTGTTCGCCAGCGTCTGCGCCTCGACCCCCTGCGCCGCGTCCACGACCAGGAGCGCCCCCTCGCAGGCGGACAGGCTGCGCGAGACCTCGTAGGAGAAATCGACGTGCCCGGGGGTGTCGATCAGGTTCAGGACGTAGTCTTCGCCGTTTTGGGCGCGGTAGTTCAGCCGTACGGAATGCGCCTTGATCGTGATGCCCCGCTCGCGCTCCAAATCCATCGCGTCCAGCACCTGATCCGCCATCTCGCGCTTGGTCAGGGCGCCGGTCCGCTCCAGCAGGCGGTCTGCCAAGGTCGATTTGCCGTGATCGATGTGCGCGATGATGGAAAAATTCCTGATATGGCTGCTGTCGCTCAATGACTACCGTCCTTCCTCGCAAATGAAAGCAGTAACTATACCAAATTCCCTCCGAGCTTCTTGCGAGAAATACAAATCGTGAATAATGATAATTCTAGTTATTGTGTGACGCCGATTGCATCCCCAGGTTTCCATGGTCGCCAAGTTTCCACGAAATCAGGTGTGAAGAAATCCCGGCAACTGCCGATCTGTATGTTTTCAACATTGACTCTGACCTTAGATTTGGGCGTACGAATCGATCAGGACGGGCTTTCCACGCAAGGCGCGGCGGGTGCAAGCTGGTTTCATGGATTATCTCGAGTTGCAAGACCACATCCGGTATCTGGAATCCCTGGCGGAAGCGGACGCGCCCACCGTCAGTTGCCATCTCGACCTTTCCTCACCCTACAGGCAAAGCTTCAACGTCCAAGTGCGCGCGGTGACGGTCGGCATGCGGCAACAGGAGCGGGCGGCGTTCTGGGGCACGCTCGGGCGCATTGAGGTCTTCCTCGACACGGGGCTCCATCCCGAAACCAAGGGGGTAGCCATCTTCGGCCGTGGCGGAAAAACGCCGTTCTTCCTGGCGTTGCAGTTCGACGCGCCACTCCCCAACCGTGTGCGGGTGGGCGCGACGCCGGAGACCTCCGTTCTCGTCGAACTCCGGGACTCGCTGTTCACCCCTGCGGAAAACGGCGCAGGCGTCCTCACCCTCGACGCATGACCGCCTGACGGCTCGCCCGTCCCCTGTCGCACGTGAGTTTTGCACCTAATTCTACTAGGAATCCCGTTCCGTCGCCTTCTTTTTCCTAGGTTGAACTCCCTCATCCGCCGAGAAGCGCGGCGGGGACGACGGCAACACCGTCCCTGCGGCGATAGGCCAACGATTTCATGCCGATTAGGTAAACAATTTATGGGTCTGTAGGTAAATGATTTGTGACAGCCGTCGTCCGGCTTTCGTTGAAAACGAACGGGGCGCGTCCGGCGGGCGCGCCCCAATTGTAATGCGCAGATGCGTGGACAGACCGGCGCGCGCGGTTACGCGCCGCCGCCCAGCGCCTTGTAGAGCGCGACCAGGTTGGTGGCGCGGGCCAGCCGGATGGCGATGAGCTGCTGCTCGGCGGCGTACAGCGCCCGCTGCGCCACCAGCACGCTCAGGTAGCTGTCCATCCCCGCGTCGTAGCGCGTCTCGGACAGCCTGTACGTGTCGCGCAGCGCCTCCACCAAAGCCTCCTGCGCCGCCTGCCGCTCCGTCAGCGACGCCCGCAGGCTCAGCTCGTCCCCCACTTCGCGGAACGCCGTCTGTATCGCCTTCTCGTAGGCCGCCACCGCCATGTCGCGGTCCAGCTCCGCCGCCCGGTAGTTCGCGTCGCGCGTCCCGGAGTCGAATATCGGCAGCGTCGCCTGCGGCGCGAAGTTCCAGCCGAAGTGGAACAGCTCGTCCAGCGCCGTCCCCACGAGGCCCGTCCCGCCCGTCAGCGCGATGCGCGGGAAGTACGCCGCCCGCGCCGCACCGATGTTCGCCTGGTACCCCTTCAACTGGTGCTCCGCCATCAGGATGTCCGGACGGCGCAACAGCACCTCGGACGACAGCCCCGCCCCCAGCTCCCTCGGCGCGGGGATGCCCGTCAGGTCCTTGGGCAGGAGCTCCTCCGGGACGGGCGCCCCCACCAGCAGTTGCAGGGCGTTACCGTCCTGCGCCAGCCGCCCCTCGTACTGCGCGATGTCCGCGCGCGCCGACTCCACCTGCGTCCGGGCCTGGCTCACGTCCAAGTCGGAGTTGACGCCGATGTCCCGGCTCTGCCGAATGAGGTCGTAGGACGCCTGCTGCGCCTCCAGCGTCCGGCGCGCCAGCGCCAGGTTCTCGCGGTCGGCGGCCAGGTTCAGGTACGCCGCCGCCACCGAGTAGACCAGCGACACCTGCGTCGCCGCCCGCGCCTGCTCCGTCGCCAGATACTGCTCCAGCGCCCGCTCCGTCAGGCTCTTGACGCGCCCGAAGAAGTCCAGCTCCCAAGCCGTCACCCCCAGGCCCACGCTGTACTGCTGGGACAGGTACGAGTCGTCGCCGAACGGGACTTGGCTCACGGTGCCCGTCGCCTGGGCGTTGACCACGGGGCGGCGCGCCACGGCCTGAACCCGGTACAGCGCCTGCGCCTTCTCGATGGCGAGCGCCGCCGAGCGCAGGTCGCGGTTGTTCCCGAGCGCGAGGCGGACGACCGCCCGCAGGTTGCCGTCCTCGAAGAACTCCTCCCACGCGATGTCGGGCGCGAGCGTCGCCGCCGCCCCCTCCCCCGCCGCGGACGGCGAGGCCCAGGACTCCGGCACGGGCAGCGCCGGGCGGGCGTACTCCGCCCGCTTCGGGCAGCCGCACAGCAGGAGCGCCAGCGGCGTCAACACCAGTATGAACTTGCGCAACGTGTACTTTGGTTTAAGCATGGACGTCCCCTCCCCTCTGCGCCACCTTGACGTTCTTCCTGCCGAACACCCATGTGATCGCCACGAAAAACAGCGGTATGAAGAAAATCGCCAGGAAGGTGGCCGTCACCATGCCCCCCAGCACGCTCGTGCCGATGGCGACCTGGCCGCCCGCGCCCGCGCCCGAGGCGAAGGCCAGCGGCACCACGCCGAAGCCGAACGCCAGGGAGGTCATGACGATGGGGCGCAGCCGCAGCTTGGCCGCCGCCAGCGTCGCCTCCACCAGCCCCTTCCCCTGCTCCAGGTGCATCTTCGCGAACTGCACGATCAGGATCGCGTTCTTCGTCGTCAGCCCCAGCACCGTCAGGATGCCGATCTGGAAGTAGACGTCGTTGGTCAGGCCGCGCATCATCGTCGCCAGCACCCCGCCGATGATCCCCAGCGGCAGCGCCAGCAAGATGGAGATCGGCACCGTCCAGCTCTCGTACAGCGCCGCCAGCACCAGGAAGATCGCCAGCACCGAGAAGGCGAAGAGCATCCCCGTCTGCGACTGCGCCATCTTCTCTTGGTAGGACAGCCCCGTCCATTCGTAACCGAACCCGCCCGGCAGGCTGTCTGCCAGCTCCTCCATGACGCGCATCGCCTCGCCGGAGCTCACCCCCGCCGCCGGCTGCCCTTGGAAGTTGAGGGCGGGGAAGCCGTTGAACCGCTCCAGGCGCGGCGAGTCGTAGTACCAGTGGCCGGATGCCACCGCCGACACCGGCACCATCTTGCCCGACGTGTTGCGGACGTAGATGTTGTCCAAGTCGCCGGGGAGCATCCGGTAGGGCGCGTCCGCTTGCAGGTAGACGCGCTTGATGCGCCCGTTCATGAGGAAGTCGTTGACGTAGGCGCCGCCCATGATGGCGGAGATGGAGCTTTGCAGCGTGCCGATGGGAACGCCCAGGCTCCCCGCCTTGTTCCAGTCGATGTCTATCTTGTACTGCGCCACGTCGTCCATGCCGTTCGGGCGCACCCCCGTCAGCCGGGGGTGCTGCGACGCAGCCATCAGCAACTGCATCCGCGCCTGCATCAGCTTCTCGTGGCCCATGCCGCCGCGGTCCTGCAACATGAAGTCGAAGCCCTCCGAAGTCCCCAGCTCGGTGATGGCGGGCGGGGCGATGGCGTAGATGCGGGCGTTGCGGATGGAGGCGAAGCGCGCCGTCGCCCGCTTGACCAGCGCGGGGACTTGCAGCTCGGGGTTGCGCCGCAGGTCCCAGTCCTTGAGGTCGATGAACATCATCGCCTGGTTCTGCGCCATCCCCGCCTGGCTGTAGCCGATGATGTTCATGACCAGCTCCACGGCGTCCTTCTCCTCGGTCAGGTAGTAGTTCCTGATCTCGGAGACGACCTCCTCGGTCTGCTCCATCGTCGAGCCGGACGGGAGCTGCACCATGGTCATCATCACCCCCTTGTCCTCGTTGGGCAGGTAGGAGGTCGGCATCTTCGTGTAGAACCAGCACATCAGGGCGACGATCAGGACGAACAGCCCCAGGTAGGCGAACCGCAGGCGCAACACATGCCCGACCCCCCCCTGGTAGCTGTCGCGCAGGCTGTTGAACATCCGGTTGAACCCGCGGAAGAAGGCGCGCATCGGGTGGAAGCCCCCCGTCTCGCGCCCTTCGTGACCCTCCCCGGAAACCGGCTTGAGCAAAGTGGCGCACAGCACCGGCGTCAAGATCAAGGCCACCAGCACCGACAGGAGCATCGAGGCGATGATCGTGACGGAGAACTGGCGGTAGATGATGCCCGTCGAGCCGCCGAAGAAGATCATCGGGAAGAAGACCGCCGAAAGCACCAGGCCGATGCCCACCAGGGCGCTGGTGATCTCGTCCATCGACTTGCGCGTCGCCTCCATCGGCGACAGCCCCTCCTCGTCCATGATGCGCTCCACGTTCTCCACCACCACGATGGCGTCATCGACCAGCAGGCCGATGGCCAACACCATCGCGAACATGGTCAGCATGTTGATGGAGAAGCCGAACGCCGCCAGGACGCCGAACGTCCCCAGCAGCACCACCGGCACGGCGATGGTCGGTATCAGCGTGGCGCGGATGTTGCCGAGGAACAGGAACATCACCAGGAACACCAGCACGATCGCCTCTATCAGGGCCTCGACCACCTCCTCGATCGCCACCTTGATGAAGCGCGTGGAGTCGTTCAGGTAGACCGCCTTCATACCGGGGGGGAAGTAGCGCGACATCTCCGCGACCTTGGCCTTCACGTTGTCGGCGACATCCAAGGCGTTCGCCCCAGCCTCCTGCCGGATGGCGATGCCTGCGGCGGGACGCCCGTTGTTCGCCATGATGAAGTTGGCGAACTCCGCGCCCAGCTCCACGCGCGCCACGTCCTTCACCCGGATGACGGAGCCGTCCGGGTTGTTGCGCAACGGTATCTCGGCGAACTCCTCCGGCGTCTGCATCAGGGACTGCACGGTGATGGTGGCGTTCAGGCGCTGCCCTTTGACCGAGGGGCGGCCGCCGAACTGCCCGGCGGAGACCTGCACGTTGTAGGAGCGGATCGCCGCGGTGACGTCGTCGGTCACCAGCCCGAAGCTGGTCAGCTTGGCCGGGTCCACCCAGATGCGCATGGAGTACTGCGAGCCGAACTCCTCGATCTCGCCCACGCCGGGGACGCGCGCCAAGGTGCTTTCCATCTGCGAGACGGCGTAGTCGGCCAAGTCGTTCTGGTCCATGTTGCCGTCGTCGGTGGTCAGGCCGACGATGAGAAGGAAGTTGCGCGTCGATTTGCCGACGGACAGCCCCTGTTGCTGCACCACGTCCGGCAGCATCGGCATGGCGAGCTGGAGCTTGTTCTGCACCTTCGCCCAAGCCATGTCCGGGTCGGTGCCGGGGGCGAAGGTCAGCTCGACGCGGGCGGTGCCGGAGGACTCGCTGGTCGAGGACATGTAGATCATGCTGTCCAGGCCGGTCATCTTCTGCTCGATGATCTGGACGACGGTGTCCTGCACGGTCTGGGCCGACGCGCCGGGGTACATGCCGCGGATGGCGATGGACGGCGGCGCCACGTTCGGGTACTGCGAAATCGGCAGGGTGTAGATGGCGATGACGCCGACCAGCACCATGGCGATGGCGACGACCCAGGCGAAAACGGGGCGATCAAGGAAAAATCTAGCCATGTCTCCCTCCTACTTCGCCTGCGAAGAGGCGGGGGCGGGCTGCCCCGGGTTCGCGTTGGGGGCGGCGGGGGCTTTGGGCGCGCCCGCCACACGGACGGAGACGCCCGCGCGGACGTTCTGGCTGCCCTCCACGATCACCTTGTCGCCCGGATCGAGGCCTTTCAAGACCAGCCATTTGTCGCCGATGGCGCGGTCCAGCTCCAGAGGCTTCTGCTCCACGACGTTCTGGGCGTTGACCACGAGCGCGACCGGGTTGCCCCGCGTGTCGCGCGAGACGCCCGGCTGCGGCACCAGCATCGCGTTCTCGTTGACCCCCTCCTCGACGACGGCGCGCACGAACATCCCCGGCAGCAGGACGTTCTTGGGGTTGGGGAAGGAGATGCGCAGGACGACCGAGCCCGTGGTCGGCTCGACCGTCACGTCTTGGAACTGGAGCGTCCCGGCATACTCGTACTCGCTCCCGTCTTCGAGGAGCAGCTTCACCTTCCGGCGGCTCTCCCCCCCTTGCTTGAGCGTCCCGCTCTCCATGCGCCGCCGCAGCGCCAGCAGCTCGGCGTTGGCCTGGGTCACATCGACGTAGATCGGGTCGAGCTGCTGGATGACCGCCAGCGGCTCGCCTTGGTAGGCCGTGACCATCGAGCCCACCGTGACGTTGGAGCGGCCGATGCGCCCGGAGATGGGCGCCTTGACGGGGGTGTAGGAGAGGTTGATCTTGGCGCTGGCGACCGCCGCGCGGTTCACCTCCACGGACGACTTCTGCAACGCGATGTTGGCCTCGGCCTGCCGCAGGGCGGCGGCGGCGTCATCGGCGTCCTGCGCCCCGGCGGCGCGGATGGCGGCCAGATCCTTCAGGCGCTGGGCGCGGGAGCGGATGGCGGGCAGGTTTGCCTCGGCCAAGGCGATGTTGGCCTCGGACGCCTTCAGCGCGGCCTCGGCCTGGTCGAGGGTCGCCTGGTACTGCGCCGGGTCGATGCGGTAGAGGATGTCGTCCTTCCTGACGTTGGCCCCTTCCGTGAAGAGGCGCTCCTGTAAAAGGCCGCTCACTTGGGGCCGTATCTCGGCGACCAGCCAGGCGTTGATGCGCCCCGGCAGCTCCGTCGTCAGCCGCACCGGGCCGGTGGAGACCTCGACCACCGCGACTTCGGGCGCCGCGGCCGGAGGCGGCGCCTGTTTTTTCTGGCAGCCCGTCATGGCTGATAACAAAACCCCCGCGGCGATTAAAACGGCCGCTCCCCTGATCGCCCCCCGGGCTATCATCCCGACCGGGGCGAAGCATTCGAAACCATACCGCATCGTGACACTCCTCCGCTACATGCTACATAAGTAAGTACATACTAACTTGCAGGGCTCGAAACATCCCCCGCATCACTTTCCCGTGATCTCCCCGTCAGCAACTCCCGTGAATTTGTGATTCCTCGGTTCCCGGAATGCTCGTCGCGCCGACACGCCTGTAACAAACTTTCATGGTGAGAAAAATAACGCACTCGCGGCGGTTTTTCAACGCGCCGTCGATTTCAAATCAGGAATTACGTAACGACCGCCACGAAATTTCATCCCGGGCGGGATTTTCAAAGGCGGATTTTCAAAGGCGGGAACCCGAGCCGTCGGGACCCGCCGCTGGCGGGGGGGGCTCGGGGCGTTTCATGCCAGGTTCCAAGTGGTGGCGTCGGGAAAGCGTGAAGCGCCAGCCCGCGTCCATGGCGCGCCCCTGGCGTGGCCGCCGCCCGCCCCCCTCATCTTCACACCGCTTCCTGCAACACGCGCTCCCGCGCCAGACGGTACTTCACGATGTCCTCGACCGTGAGCACCGGCATCCCGTGCCGCCTGCCGAATTCGATGATCTCCGGCAGGCGCGCCATCGTGCCATCGGGGTTGGTCAGCTCGCACAGCACGCCGCACGGCTTGAACCCCGCCAGACGCATCAGATCCACCGTCGCCTCGGTGTGGCCGCCGCGCTCCAGCACGCCGCCTTCGCGGGCGCGCAAGGGGAAGACGTGCCCCGGCCGGTGCAGATCCTCCGGACGGGCGCCGTCCCTCGCCGCCGTGCGGATGGTGAGCGCCCGGTCGTGCGCGGAGACCCCGGTGGTCACCCCCTCGGCGGCCTCGATGGAGACGGTGAAGGCGGTGCCGTACTTGCTGTCGTTCCGTTCGACCATCAACGGCAGCTTGAGCGCGTCGGCTTTCTCCGGCGTCATGCAGAGGCAGACGATGCCGCTGCATTCGCGGATGAGCATCGCCGCCTGGGAGTCGGTCAGGTTTTCGGCGGGGAAGATGATGTCCCCCTCGTTCTCGCGCCCCTCGTCGTCGGCGACCAAGACCCCTTTGCCTGCGCGCAACGCCTCCAGCGCACGCTCCACCCGCTCCTCGGCGTCGCCGAACCCCGCCAGCAAACCTTGTCCCTCCATGATGCCGAACCTCCGTCTCGCTCCCCGCGCCGCATAGCGGCGGCGTTGCGCACATCCGGGCACGGCGCGCCGTGCCTCTGCCATTGAACGGTTGTGACGGGAGGGGGAGGCCGCCGCCACCGACGAACTGCGGCGGGGCGCGGCGTTTTGACGTTCAGACCGATGTCTGCGGCGATGCGGAACCATCATCCTATCCTCTCCCGTCCGGACTGTGACCGTCGGCCCCGGTTTCTCACCGGATCTGCCGCCTTCCATTGCACGAAAGGCCGCTCGCGGGCTCCCCGGGCGTCGCCGGGATACCGCCGGTGGGGACTTCCACCCCGCCCTGAGTACAGGTAATCAGCAAAACGAAAAAGTTACCCGCCGTCCCGCCGTCTGTCAAGGACGCTTCGCGTCCGCCAACCCTGGGCATTGTGCAGAAGCCCCGTCGGGGCTTTTCGCAACCGCCTTGCGGTTGCTGGCGGGGCTTCGCCCCACACCCCGTCATTATCGCAAGGTCTCAGGGGTGCAGACGGGTGCAGATGCCAGGCGCGCCCAAAGGAATAAAGGTCGGGCGGCCTGCCGGAGGCAGGTAGGCGTATGGGGACATACGTCGAACACGCCCGCCCCCCGCCCCCGGAAAACCGCGCCTCATGGACGTCCCAGAGGATGTGGACGGGTCTCGGTGGATTCCCGGTGGATTGCGATTCTACCTCGCGCGGTTTCATAGTAGAATCCATTGTCTTACACGCGATCAGGCATATTTTCACAGGTAGCATTTCACGGGAAGCGACACCATGATCCAGAAGCTGAGCGCCGCCACGACCCTCGCCGGTTCCATCGACCTGCCGGGGGACAAGTCCATCTCGCACCGTTACGCCATGCTCGCCGCCGTCGCCGAGGGCGAGTCGGTCATCCGGCGTTTCGCCGCCAGCCGCGACTGCCACAGCACGCTCGGCTGCCTCCGGGCGCTCGGCGTCGCCGTCGCGGAGGACGGCGACGCCGTCACCATCCAGGGGCGCGGCCTGCGCGGCCTGCAAGCCCCGGCGCAGACGCTGGACGCGGAAAACAGCGGCACGACCATCCGCCTCCTCTCCGGCATCTTGGCGGGGCACGGCTTCGAGTGCTCCATCACCGGCGACGCCTCGCTCTCCAACCGCCCCATGGGGCGGATAATGGAGCCGTTGCGGCTGATGGGCGCCCACGTCGAGTCGCGCGAGCGATCCCTCCCCCCGTTGCGGCTGCGCGGCGGTGCGCTGAATGGGATACGCTACACCTTGCCGGTCGCCAGCGCGCAGGTGAAGTCGTGCGTGCTTTTGGCGGGGCTTTACGCGCAGGGCGCGACGGCGGTGCGCGAGACCGTGCCGACGCGCGACCACACCGAGATCGCGTTGCGGGAGTTCGGGGGCGAGGTTCGCGCGGACGGCGAGTGGCTGGAGGTCGCGCCGAACCCGCGCCTCCAAGGACGGCGCCTGGCCGTGCCGGGCGACCTCTCCGGCGCGGCGTTCTTCCTGGTCGCGGCGGCGATCGTCCCCGGCGCGGCGTTGACCTTGCCGGGGGTGGGGCTGAACGGGCGGCGGCGCGAGCTGCTGAACTACCTGCGGCGCGCCGGGATGGATCTCTTCGTCGAGAACGAAACCGTCGAGGCGGGCGAGGCGCGGGGCGACCTGTACGCCTGCTACAACGCCGATTTCCTCAAAAAGGGGCTGCCCGCCATCAAGGGGGCGGAGGTCGCCGCGCTGATCGACGAGATACCGGTGCTGGCGGTGTTGGGGTCGCAGACGGCCGGCGGCGTGGAGATCTCCGACGCGCAGGAGCTGCGGGTGAAGGAGAGCGACCGCATCGCCGCCGTCGCCGACAACTTGCGCGCCCTGGGCGTCGAGGTCGAGGAGAGGCAGGACGGCTTGCGCGTCGCCGGCGGGCGGCGGTTGAGGGGCGCGGACATAGAGACGCGCAAGGATCACCGCATCGCGATGGCGTTCGCCGTGGCGGGGCTGGTGGCGGAGGGGGAGACGCGCATCCACGACGCCGAGTGCGCGAACGTGAGCTTCCCCGGCTTCTGGGACGCCCTGGAGTCCATAGCCCGCTGACGGCGGGCGCCCCGCGCTTGTCTCCTCGCCACGCGGGGCGTTTGGGAGACGGTTATGGAAACCCTGCATGGATTCGTACTCGGGTTGAACGAATGGCTCTGGGGGCCGCCGATGCTCGTCCTGCTCGTCGGCGTCCACGTCTTTTTGACCTTCCGGCTGCGGTTCGTCCAGCGCCACCTGTGGACCGGCATCAAGCTCTCTTTTCGCCGGTCGCAGGAAGGCGAGGGGGACGTCTCGCAGTTCGGCGCGCTGGCGACGGCGCTGGCGGCGACCATCGGCACCGGCAACATCGTCGGCGTGGCGACGGCGGTGGCGCTGGGCGGCCCCGGCGCGGTGCTCTGGTGCTGGCTGACCGGCGTCTTCGGCATCGCCACCAAATACGCCGAGGCGGTGCTGGCGGTGAAGTACCGCGTCAAGACTTCCGACGGCACGATGCTGGGCGGCCCGATGTACGCCCTGCACCGCGGCTTGAAGGCGCGCTGGCTCGCCTTGCTGTTCTGCGTCTTCACGGCGCTGGCGGGCTTCGGCATCGGCTGCATGGTGCAGGCCAACTCCATCTCCTCGCTGATGAAGACCTCCCTCGGCATCCCCGCCTGGGCCACTGGCGCGTTCCTGGCCCTGCTGACGGGCTCGGTCATCCTCGGCGGCGTCCGGTGGATCGCCGCCATCTGCGAGCGTCTGGTGCCGTTCATGGCGGTTTTTTACGTCCTCGGCTGCCTGGTCGTCCTGGCGTTCAACTACGAATACCTCGCGCCCGCCGTGAAGCTGATCTGCGCGCACGCCTTCACGCCGATGGCCGCCGGAGGGGGCTTCGCGGGGGCGACGGTGATGGCGGCGGCGCGATACGGCGTCGCCCGCGGGCTGTTCTCCAACGAGTCGGGGCTGGGCTCCGCCCCCATCGTGGCGGCGGCGGCGAGGACGCGCAACCCCGTGCGACAGGCGCTGGTCTCCTCGACCGGGACCTTCTGGGACACCGTCGTGGTCTGCGCCGTCAGCGGCTTGGTGCTGGTCTCCAGCCTGATCCGCAACCCCGTCGGATTGGGGCATCTGACCGGGGCGGATCTGACACAGGCGGCGTTCGGCCAAGTCCACGTCGTCGGGCCGGTCGCCCTGTCCGTCAGCCTGCTGGTGTTCGTCTTTTCCACCATCCTCGGCTGGTCGTACTACGGCGAGCGGGCGTGCGAGTACCTTTTCGGCAAGGCCGCCATCCGCCCCTACCGGCTCCTGTGGGTGCTGGGGACGTTCGTCGGGGCGGTGACCAAGCTCGCCTTCGTCTGGGATCTCGCCGACGCCATGAACGCGCTGATGGCGATACCCAACCTCGTCGCCCTGCTCCTGTTAAGCGGCGTGGTCGTCGCCGAGACGCGAACCTACCTGTGGAGCGGGAGCCTGGACGCCGAAGCCCCCGCCGGGGAATTGGCGAAAGACTGAGGGCGCGGCATGCGACGGGTCACAGGAACGCCGCGCACCAGGCGTCGAACTGCCCGCGCGAGCGGTCGCCGAACCCCTGCATCTTCCGGCGGACGTCCTCGACCGTTTTCTCCACGCCCAGCTTGGTCTTGGAAAAGAAGCAGTCGGCGAAGCAGATCACCTGCTCCTCGACGCTCTCCGGCACCAGGTCGATGTGGGGCAGCGGCAACTGCTGGGCGGCGATCTCCTCCTTGGTCAACCCGGTGCCGGTGTGCCGCTCGCAGACGCGGGCGTGCGCGGGGTAGCCTTCGCGGCGCATCAGTTCCGCACCGAGGACGCCGTGGCGCAGGTACGGCTCCTCGCCGTGGCACTGGATGGACGGGGCGCGGGTTTTGAAAATCCCTATGTCGTGCACCATGGCGGCTTCCTCCAAAAACCGCCGGTCGATGTCGAGTTCGGGATGGCGCGCGGCGACCTCCAGCGCCTTGCGGGCGACCTCGGCGCTGTGGCCCAGCAGGATGTCGTACAGGCCGGAGCCCTTCCGGTAATGCTTCTCGATGATCTGCAAATAGTCCATGCTTCCCGTCCGGCGGCGACTTCCACCGCCCACCTCATCCGCCCCGCCCGCCCCGGTCGCCGCGCGGCGGCCTACCTCTTGAGCGCCTTCCCCACCAAGGCTTTCAGCCGCGAGCGCGCCCGGAACACCTTGAGTCGCGCCGCCTGCTCGGTGCAATTCAACAACTCGGCCATCTTGTCGTAGGGCATCCCCTCGATGTCCCGGAGCATGATGGAGCGCTTTTGCTGCTCCGGCAGTTGATCCATGACCTTGTGCATGATCGCATACATCTCCCGCTCGGCGTCCTCCTTGTCGGGCGGCGCCTCGTTCTGGTTGATCAACTTTTCTATGTGGTCGGCCTCCTCGATGCTCAACTCGCTGAAGGAATGGATGCGTTGGCGCTTGATGCGGCGCAACTCGTCGTAACACTGGTTGATGGCGATGCGGTAGAGCCAGGGGAAGAAGGGGCGCGAAGCGTCGAACTTGGGGAGGGAGAAGTATATCTTCATGAAGATCTTCTGCGCCACGTCCTCCACGTCGTTGCGCGAGCCGATGTAGTGGTAGACGAGGTTCAGGATCGTCTGCTGGTACTTGCCCACCAGCCGTTCGAAGGCGTGCGGATCCCCGGTCCGGCACCCGGCGACCAGTCGGCTATCTTCTTCGGAGTCCGATTCTTTCCACACGATGCAGATATTATCTTATCCAAAGTCGTTTGCGTAGGGGTGACCGGGCCGCCGCCTCCAGATATGGGAACCTCAGAAAAGCTCGCAGACAAGGCGTCGCCGCAGATCGAAAAGCGGAGTTCGCCGGGGCGAATGAGCATTTTCGCCCAAGGCGCAACGCAGTATCCGGGGTTTTCGGAGGTTCCCATGTGCGGAAAGATGCGAGGTCGCCGGCCTGCGGAGGCGGCGAGGGATGGGCGTTCGCGAGACGATCGAGGGGACAACCGCGGAATTGACGTATTGGAATCCCCCCGTCGTTGCGGCATCCTTAGGGTTGCCATGGGTGAGACGGACGAATCTGAGGGAAAGACCGCCGCCGCCGAAGCCGGGGACGGTGTCGGCGATGTCGGGGAAGTTGGGGAATGCGGCGATGTCGGCTTCGAGGACGCCGCACCGGAGGAGGGGTTCGCCCGCCCGCTGTTCCCGCACCGCCCTTGGATGACGGGCGTCGTCCTGATCCTCGCCGTGCTGGCGATCCTGGGCGGGACGGTGGATCCGCTCTGGTTCGGGGTGGGGCTCCCATTCATCCTGGTCCTCGCCCTGTACGCATACATCCGCGTCCGGGACTGGCGGCGCGGCAAACGCTCCGACCTTCCCGAGTGACGGAGCGGGCGCGCCCATGTTCGAATCGTTGCATGTCCACGGCAAGACCTTCGCCCCGGCGCTCTTCCTCGCGCCGATGGCGGGGATCACCCATTCCGCCTTCCGGCGGCTCTTGTCCGACTTCGGCGGCTACGGGGCGCTGACGACGGAGATGCTCTCGGCGACGGCGTTCCACCAGGAAGACCCCGAGACATCCCCCTTCTCCCGCCGCCGCGCGTGCGAAGGGCCGGTAGTCTACCAACTGCGCACCTGCGGCGAGGCTGTCCTCGAAGCGGTCATGGCGAAGCTCGCGGCGCTGCGCCCCTCGCCGCCCGACGCCATCGACCTGAACCTCGGCTGCCCCGCGCCGGAAATCCAGAAGGTCGCCTCCGGCGCCGCGCTTTTCCGCGACTTCGACCGCCTGCGCGAGGTCTTGGCGCGCATCCGCGCCTGCTACGGGGGACCGCTCTTCGTGAAATGCCGCCTGGGGGACGATCCCGACGACTGGCGCGCCCCCTTCCTGGAGCGCCTGCGCCTGTTCGAGGACTACGGGGTCGACGCCGTCACGGTGCATCCGCGCTTTTCCGGCGAGAAGCTCAAGCGCCGCGCCCGCTGGCGGGAGTTCCCCTGGATAGCCGCCTCGACGAGGATACCCGTCATCGGCAACGGCGACATCCGCTCCCCGCAGGACGTGGAGGGGCGGCGCGACTTTTTCGCGCCGCTCGGGGGGCTGATGCTGGGGCGCGTCCTCGCGCAGAAGCCGTGGGCTTTCCGCGAATTCGCCGGCCTTCCGCCGATGCCGTTCTCGTTTGCCGAGGTCTGGGAGCGGCTGTATCGCTACACGCTGGAGGACTTCCCGCCAGAGAAGGCGATCGGCCGCATGAAGGAGTTCACCGCCTACTTCTCGCAGAACTTCTTCTTCGGCCACGAGCTTTTCCGGGCGAGCCGGGGTGCGCGCGACCTCGAGGGGCTGCGCTCGGCGGCGATGCGTTTTTTCGATGGGGCGGCAGGCGCGCGGCAAGCATGCGAAGGGTCTTTCGGGCAGGATCGGCGCGCCTCTCCCGGTGATGTCCCCGGCAGGCGGCGCCCATCGCAAAACGGCGGCGGGTGCGGATAGGATGCGGCCATGGGAAAAGGGTTCGCCAAGGGGCGCGGTGCGCGGTTGCGGTTCCTGGGGCCCTGGGGCTTGCCGCCGGATTGCAGCCCCCCGCCCCGTATGCTATCATCGGCGGCGGATTTGGAAATTGACTGGCGGGCCTGCGACCAATGGGAAAGACCGGAGACAAGACCAGGAGCAAGGTGCAAGGCAAGGTCGTGATGACCGCGTCGGAGATCGACCTGGTGCTGGCGCGCATCGCCGCCGAGATCCTCGAACGGCTGGGCCCGGGGGAGGACTTCGCCGTCGTCGGCATCCGACGGTGCGGCGTGCACCTCGCCCAGCGCCTCTGCCGAAAGGTCGAGGCGACGCGCCGACGCGCCGTCCCGCTCGGCATCTTGGACATCACCCTCTATCGGGACGACCTGACTGCGGCGGGCGGCAACCGGCCGACGTTGCGCGAGACCCGCATCGACTTCGACGTCAACGACCGCAGCCTGATCCTGGTGGACGACGTCCTGTTCACCGGGCGGACGATCCGCGCGGCGCTGGACGGCCTGGTCGATCTCGGGCGCCCCAAGCGGGTGCAGCTCGCAGTCCTCGTGGATCGCGGCCATCGCGAGTTGCCGATCCAGGCGGACTACGTGGGCAAGGTCGTCCAGACCGAGGCATCCGACGACGTGGACGTCCGGTTGGCGGAGGAAGGCCAGGCGGAAGGCGTCTTCATCAAGGGAGCCTCTAAAAACCTCGCAGACAAGGCGTCGCCGCAGGTCGAAAAGCGGAGTTTGCTGAGGCAAACGAGCATTTTCGACCAAGGCGCAACGTAGCGCCCGGGGGTTTTTATTAGGGGTTCCCTCAAAAATTAGGGGCACGAGAACCAGAGGTCGGATTATGGCATCCCTCAGCCACAAGGATTTGTTGGGCATCGAACAACTTTCCGTGGAGGACATCCAGCTCATCCTGGACACGGCGGAGGCGTTGCGCGAAGTCGCCGCACGGCCGGTCAAAAAAGTCCCCACATTGCGCGGCAAGACCGTGGTGAACCTCTTCTTCGAGCCGTCCACGCGCACCCGCTCCTCGTTCGAGCTGGCGGAGAAGCGGCTCAGCGCCGACATCCTCAACTTCTCGGCGTCCACCAGCAGCGTCACCAAGGGGGAGACGTTGCTGGACACCGCGCACAACCTCGAGGCGATGTCGCCGGACATCATCGTCATCCGCCACCAGTCGGCGGGGGCGCCCCACCTGCTCGGGCGCGAGTGCCGCGCCTCCATCGTCAACGCAGGCGACGGCATGCACGAGCATCCGACGCAGGCGCTCCTGGACGGCTTGACGGTGCGCACCATCAAGGGGCGGCTGGACGGTCTGAAGGTCGCCATAATCGGCGACGTGGCGCACAGCCGCGTCGTGCGCTCCGACACCATCCTGTTCAGCCGCATGGGGGCGGATGTCTGGGTCTGCGGGCCGCCGACCTTGCTCCCGTGGGAGTTCGAGAAGCTGGGGGCGCGCACGACCCCGCACATGGAGGAGGCGATGGATGGCGCCGACGTCATCATGATGTTGCGCGTGCAGCACGAGCGGCAGAACGAGGCGTTCTTTCCGTCGGCGCGGGAGTATGCGAGCCTGTACGGGCTGACGCGCGAGCGGATGCGCTCGGCGAAGAAGGGGGCGATCGTCATGCACCCGGGCCCGATCAACCGGGGCGTGGAGATCGAGTCGGAAGTCGCCGACGCAGACTACTCCGTGATCCTGAACCAAGTCTCGAACGGCGTCGCCGCCCGCATGGCCGTGCTGTACCTGCTGTCGGGCAACTCGGGCCTCGAGCCATAGGCGTCCCGCGTCCGGCGGGCCCGACGTTTGTCGCTTTGCCTTTTGGGTGAGTTTGAGGGAACCTCTAAAAACCCCGCAGACAAGGCGTCGCCGCAGGTCGAAAAGCGGAGTTTGCCGAGGCGAATGGGCGTTTTCGACCAAGGCGCAACGCAGCGTCCGGGGTTTTCAGAGGTTCCCTTGGGTGAGATAGCTATGCAACTGATTCTGCGCCAGGGAAGGGTGATCGACCCTTCGCAAAAACTGAACAATGTGATGGACGTCGGCATCGACGACGGGAAAATCGCCGCCCTCGCCCCCAAGGTCGCCGGCAAAGGGCGCAAGGAGATCGACGTGCGCGGGTTGGTGATCCTCCCCGGCTTCATCGACATGCACGTCCACCTGCGGGAACCGGGGCGGGAAGACGCCGAGACCATCGAGTCGGGTTGCGCCGCCGCCGTCGCTGGCGGCTTCACCGGCGTCGCCTGCATGCCCAACACCCAGCCGGTCAACGACTCCGAGGCGGTCACCGCCTTCATCCTCAGCCGCGCGCGCGAGGCGGGCAAGGCGGCGGTCTACCCCGTCGGGGCGATCACCAAGGGGTTGGAGGGGAAGACGCTGGCGGAGATCGGCGAGATGCGCCGCGCCGGCATCGTGGCGGTCAGCGACGACGGGCATCCGGTCTGCAACAGCCAAGTGATGCGCCGCGCCATGGAGTATTCGCGCATCTTCGACATCCCGGTGATCGACCACTGCGAGGACAGGGATCTCGCCGCCGGCGGCGTCATGAACGAGGGGGGGTGGGCGACGCGGCTGGGGCTTCGGGGCATGAACCCCGCCGCCGAGGAGGTGCAGGTGGAGCGGGACGCCGTGCTGGCGCGCCAGACCGGCGCGCGCGTCCATATCGCGCACCTCTCGACACGCCACGCGCTCGAGACCGTCGTGCGCGCAAAGAAGGCGGGCGTCGCGCTGACCTGCGAGGTGACCCCGCACCACCTGCTTTTGACCGACGCGGCGGTGGCGGAGTCCTCGTATGACACCAACACCAAGATGAACCCGCCGTTGCGCCTGCAAGAGGACGTGGACGCGCTGGCGCGAGGGCTCGCCTCCGGCGCCATCGACGTCATCGCCACCGACCACGCGCCGCACAGCGTGCGGGACAAGATGCTGGAGTTCGACCACGCGCCGTTCGGCATCGTGGGCTTGGAGACGGCGGTGAGCCTGGTCTGCGACCGCTTCGTGCGCCCCGGCGTCCTGACGCTGGAACGGCTCGCGGAGCTCTTTTCCGCGAATCCTTCCCGCATCCTCAACCTGGGACGGGGGACGCTCGCCGTCGGCTCGGTCGCGGACGTCACCGTGCTGGACCTGGAGCGGAAGATGGATGTCAAGCCGGGGGAGTTCGCCTCGCGCAGCCGCAACACCCCCTTCGCGGGGTGGAAGCTCACTGGCGGACCCGCCCTGACCGTCGTGAGGGGCAAGGTGGTCTGGAGCCTGTAGGGACGGGGCGCGCCGCGCCGCCTATTCGGGTACAGGCAGGATGACTTCGTTCTCCCTGGCGAAATTGTTCTCCCGCGCCTTGCCCTCCTGCGCCATCGGGTCGGTGCGCAAGGCCGTGATCTTCTGCAAGAGCCGGGAGTTGTCCAGCTCCAGGGCGCGCACCGCCATCTGCTGCCGTTTCTGTTCCAAGCGGCTCTTTTGCAGGCTGCGGTACCCGCCAGGCCCGAACAGACCCAGGATCAACCAGCCGAACACCGCGACGATGCCGATTATCGCGAGGAGTTCTTTTTTATACGGGGGCCGATGCTTGAATCTTGTCATTGCCTTCATGCGCCTCCTGCCGGACGTGGCGTTTCAGATGTTGCGCCTATGCAACCGGCGGATCCGTTGGCATAATACTAGGTTCTTGCAAAGGATTGCAACCGTGGATGCAATCTTTTATCTGTTGGACCGTTGTTTTTTTCCGTCAGGGGCGCCATGGACGCGATCATCGTCTTAAGCACAGTCGGTTCTGAGGAGCTGGGGGTGGAGATCGCCGCCGCGCTGGTGGAGAACGGCGAGGCGGCCTGCGTCAACATCCTCCCCGGCATCCGGTCGGTCTATCGTTGGAAGGGGGAGCTGTGCCGGGACGCGGAGCACCTCCTCATCATCAAGTCGGTGCAGGGGAAGTTCGACGCCGTGCGGGAGCGCATCCGTTCGCTGCACCCTTACGAGGTGCCGGAGGTGCTGGCGATCCCCGTCGCGGCGGGGGACGCCGACTATCTGCAATGGCTGCGCCTTGCGGTCGGGGCGACGCTGTAGCGCCCCCGCCCGGGGCGCGGTGCGCAAGACGACGGGGAAGGGGTGATGACGATGGCTTCGGATGTCGCGATGGTCGAAGAGGTCTTGGAGAAGGGCTGCCTGCAACGGGACGACCTCGTCCGGCTGCTGGCGGCGGGCGAGGAGGAAAGCCGCGCGATCTTCAGGAGGGCGGCGGCGGTCAAGAAAGGTTGCGTCGGCAACAAGGCGTACTTCCGCGGCCTGATCGAGTATTCCAACCGCTGCGTCAAAAACTGCCTCTATTGCGGCATCCGCTCCGGCAACGCCAACTTCACCCGCTACGAGATGACGGAGGCGGAGACGCTCCACGCCGCCCGCTTCGCCTGGGAGAGCCGCTACGCCTCCATCGTGCTCCAGGCGGGGGAGCGCACCGACGAGGCGTTCGCAGCCAAGATAGAAGATTTGATCCGCAAGATACAGGAAGAGACGCGGGGCGAGTTGCACATCACGCTCTCCCTGGGCGAGCAGTCGCCGGAGACCTACGAGCGCTGGCGGCGCGCCGGGGCGCATCGCTACCTGCTGCGCATCGAGGTCTCGAACCCCGCGCTCTACGGCAGGCTGCACCCGGGCGACGGCAGGCATTCCCACGCCGAACGCCTCCGGGCGCTCGGCGATTTGCGACGCCTCGGCTACCAGGTGGGGACGGGCGTCATGATCGGGCTGCCCTTCCAAACGGTCGAAGACTTGGCGGACGACCTCCTCTTCTTCCGCGACTACGACATCGACATGGTGGGGATGGGGCCGTACATCGAGCACCCCGACACCCCCCTGTACCGGCATCGCGGCGACATCCCGCCGCTGGGGGAGCGGTTCCAACTGTCGTTGCGCATGGTGGCGCTGTTGCGCATCATGATGAAGGACATCAACATCGCCGCCACCACCGCCATGCAGGCGATAGACCCGATGGGGCGCGAGAAGGCGCTGCGGGCGGGGGCGAACGTGCTGATGCCCAACCTGACGCCGGTGAAGTACCGTTCGGACTACCTGCTGTACGAGAACAAGCCGTGCATCCATGAGGAGGCGGAGGCGTGCAAGTTCTGCCTCGAGTCGAGGATCCTTTCCGTCGGAGACGTCATCGCCTATGGCGAGTGGGGCGATTCGCGGCACTATGCGGAGAGAAACGGCGTGGGGGCGAACTGACGGAACCGACGACAGACCGACAAAACCCGGCAAGCCCGGCAAGGCCCCGGTAAAACGACGACGGGGCGCGTCCGCGCCCGTCCAGGCGGCACAGCAACGCCCGGACGGAACCGCCCCGCTTCATCTTGCGCCTTACTCTTTGCTCAGACCTGCCGGGCTCAGACCTGCCGGAGAAAACCGGGGGAATGCTATGCTTCTTTTTCCTGCTTTTTCCCCGAATCCGCGTTGGAATCCGCCTCGGGTTCCTTGACGGCGGTCTTGAAGTTGCGAATCCCTTCGCCCAACCCCTTTGCCAACTGGGGGATTTTCGTGCCCCCGAAAAGCAGGAGCACGACGCCCAAGATGATAACCCATTCCATTCCCATGGGCATCCCGAAAAGAAGAATTTGTGTACCCATTGCCAAGCCCTCCTTTTTACAAGCAAGTTAAAGCCTACTCGACCGACCCGCCCTTTGTCAATTCCGTTGATGGCGACGCCTGGCCGCCGGAAGGCCGGCGAACGACCGGCACCGACAAAATTTCAGGCGCAAAATCTTCTGTTTCCCCCCGCGTCGGCGTAAACTTCGCCCTTTGATGGACAGCACGGCACGCCGCGCCCCTTGCACGGAGGACTTCCGATGATCGACTACGTCAACGCCTTCATGGCCCGTTTGCAGGCCGCCAACCCCGGCGAGGCGGAATTCCACCAGGCCGTCGCCGAAGTCGTCGGTTCGGTCGCCCTCGTCTTCGACCGGCACCCGGAATACCGCGCCGCCAAGATTTTGGAACGCATGGTGGAGCCGGAGCGCACGGTCATCTTCCGCGTCCCCTGGATGGACGACCAAGGGGAGATGCGGGTCAACCGCGGCTACCGCGTCCAGATGAGCAGCGCCATCGGGCCGTACAAGGGCGGTCTGCGCTTCCACCCCTCGGTCAACCTCGGCATCTTCAAGTTCCTCGCCTTCGAGCAGATCTTCCAGAACAGCCTCACCACCCTGCCGATGGGGGGGGCGAAAGGCGGCTCGGACTTCGACCCGAAGGGCAAGAGCAACAACGAGGTGATGCGCTTCTGCCAGAGCTTCATGGGCGAGCTTTTCCGCCACATCGGGCCTGATAGGGACATCCCGGCGGGCGACATCGGCGTCGGCGGGCGTGAGATCGGCTACCTTTTCGGCCAGTACAAGCGGCTCGCGGGCGAGTTCTCCGGCGTCCTGACCGGCAAGGGGCTCAACTGGGGCGGCGTGCATTTCCGCCCGCAGTCCTCGGGCTACGGCTGCGTCTACTTCGCCGCCGAGATGCTGGCGACGCGCGGCGAGACCCTGGCGGGGAAGACCTGCCTCGTCTCCGGCAGCGGCAACGTCTCGCAATACGCCATAGAGAAGATATTGCAGCTCGGCGGCAAGGTCGTCACCGTCTCAGACTCGGACGGCTACATCTTCGACGAAGAGGGCATCGACGCCGGCAAGCTCGCCTACGTCATGGAGCTTAAGAACTTGCGGCGGGGGCGCATCAAGGCGTATGCCGACAAGTACAAGGGCGCGGTGTTCACACCTGCCGACCGCTCCCGCGCGGACAACCCGCTCTGGGGGCATGAGGCGGACTGCGCCTTCCCCTGCGCCACGCAGAACGAGATCGGCGCCGCCGACGCGGAGAACCTGCTTCGGGGCGGCGTCCGGCTCGTCGCCGAGGGGGCGCACCGCCCGACCTGCTCGGAAGGGGTCGCGCTCTTCCTCGACTCCGGCATCCTCTACGCCCCCGGCAAAGCCGCCGGCGCAGGGGGCGCGGCGATCTCCGGCCTCGAGATGGCGCAAAACGGCATGAGGACGAACTGGACGAAGGAAGAGATGGACCGGCGCTTGGCTGGCATCATGAAGAACATCCACGCAGCCTGCCTGCAATACGCCGAGCGTTTCGGCACACCGGGCAACTACGTCAACGGCGCGAACATCGGCGGCTTCTTGAAAGTCGCCGACGCCATGATCGACCAGGGGCTTGTGTAAATCCGTGCCGCAGCAGGACGGCGGGCGGGTGCAACGCGCCTACTTGGCGAATTCGCGGAGGCCGGCGGCAAGGGTCGCGACGGCGTCCTCAATGGAGCTTTTTTCCAGCACGTAGGCCAGGCGCGCCTTCTGCCGCCCCTGCTCGCTCTGCATGTAAAAGCCGGCGGCGGGGGCGATGAAGGTCGTCTTCCCTTCGTGGGAGAACTCGTCCAGCATGAAGTAGGCGAAAGCCTCCGCGTCCTCGACCGGCAGTTGCACGAAGGTGTAGAACGCCCCCTTGGGCTTGGAGGCGGTCACGCCGGGAACCTGCCGCAGGGCGGCGTCCAAGATGTCGCGCCGCAGCAGGAACTCCTTGCGCACCCCCTCCAGGTAGGAGTCGGGGATCGTCTCCAGCATGTGCGCCGCCGCGAACTGCTCGATGGTCGGCGCCGCCAGGCGCGCCTGCGCGATCTTGAGCACCGCCGCCAGCACCTGCTCGTTGGTGGTGACCAGGCACCCGATGCGCGCCCCGCACAGGCTGAAGCGCTTGGAGAGGCTGTCCACCACCACCACGCGGCTGCTGTCGGGCACGACGTGGAAGATCGAGAGCGGCTTCAAATCGTCGTAGACGAACTCGCGGTAGGTCTCGTCCACGATCAGGAACATGTTGTGCTCCTCGCAGATGTCGAACAGGAATTGCAGCTCCTCCTTCGTGTAGACCGTCCCGGTCGGGTTGTTCGGGTTGCAGATCAAGATCGCGCGCGTGTGGTTGGTGATGCACTCCTCGATCTTTTCGCGGCCCGGCAGCGCGAAGTCGTTCTCCATGTTGCTCAGCACCGGCACCAGGTTGACCCCCGCGATGGTGGAGAAGCCCAGGTAGTTGGCGTAGGTGGGGTCGAAGATGATCACCTCGTCACCGGGGTCGCAACAGGTCTCAAACAAGAAGACCAGCGCCTCGGACGCCCCCTCGGTGATCATGAACTGCTCGGGCTTGGTCGCGATGCCCAGCGTCCGGTTGATGTAGCCGGACCAGGCGTTGCACAGCCCCTCGTTCCCCTGCGACAGCTCGTATGCCACCACAGGTTGGTCGAAGCGGCGGATGCCGTCGAAGAACTCCTGCGGCGAGGCGATGTCGGGTTGGCCGATGTTGAGGTGGTAGACGTGCGTCCCCGCCTTCTTCGCCTTACGGGCCAGGTGGGCGAGCTTGCGGATGGGCGATGGCGGCGTGATGCGGGCGCGGTTGGATATCAACAGTTGTCTCATTGACGTGTCGTCCCTCTGTCTTCTATTGCCTTCTGTCTGTCTTTGTCTGTCGGTCTGTCTTTTCGTCGGCACCTGCCCGGCTTTCCGTCGTTTGCGCGGCCGTTTGCGCCGGGCGTCCTGGTTCCGAATTCCTAGTTCCTAGCTCCGAGTTTCCTCCGATCCCCGCGAAAATCAGGGGTATAAAAGATTATCCTTTATTTTCATGTGTTCAAGGCTGAATCGGAATGTGACTGTTTCTTCGGAAATGTGACCGTAGTCACATCGTCGCCTCCATCCGCCTGTCAAACTGTTTGATTTTCACTCCCGACAAGTCCACGCAGAGGGAAGACATAGCCAAGGCGAAGGAGCTTGCCAGACTTCCCTTGGAGGAAGAGGAGGGTTGACATGGGAGACAAAAAGGCGACGGTCGCCGACTGGACGCGGGGTTGAACTCCCATATTCGGCGACCTGGCAGCCATGCAGCAGGACTGGGAGCTGATGACGGGCGTGAAGCTCGCCATCGGATACGCGGCGAGGGGCGGATGCCGAACAACGCATCACCGACATGGTTCTTCCTGCGCAACGGGGTGAAGCGAAGGATGGTCGCCCGCAGCACCTACAGCGAGGTGGAAGAGACTACTGAGTACCTGTGCGACCCGGCCCCTGGAGAGCGGTGAGCATGGATCGACTGGGAGCATATGCGATGCGGGCTGTGCCAGCGGGACGGACGCGCCACACAGTTGCGCGTCCGGCGGCTGAACGCGCTGTGGCTCATCATGTGCGGAGAGGAGCCGTTCCGGCGGCTCCGGCAGGCGCACGGCTGGTACGTAGGGCACAAGGTGCTGGCGACGCTGCCGCAGAGCTGGCTTGTGCTGCCAAGGATGCACTGCAAGCGGCGGCGGCTGGAGGTTCGGCGGCGGAGGGTAATCGAAAACATAGGGGAGGGGTTGCATGAAAGTGGCAAAGGACAGTGTTCGCGTGTGCGGGGAACACCACCTGCGCGCCGCCAGCCGCAGCCAAACCCAGACCGATCGATGATGGCGCCGCGCAAGCGGGTGCGCCAAGGGTGCGCACCCGCGTCCGTATTCGCATCGTTCCATCGACGCCGCCCGTGGAAGCCGCGTCATTTCCAACTGGACGCCAGCCGGAAGCCGCGCGTGCCGCGCGTGCCGTCCCGGTTGTCCGGATAGCCGTAGGCGCGGTTAGACACCCGCGCGACCTCCCCGTCGGCGCTCCAGTTCCCACCCCGGATCACGCGGTACGGGCCGGTGGCCGGTCCTGCGGGGTCTTTCTGTGCGTCGTCGTCGTAGGCTCCGTACCTGTCCTGGCACCATTCCCAGACGTTCCCGCTCATGTCGTTGAGCCACAGGTCGTTCGCCGCCTTCGTCCCCACGCCGTGCGGCGCGCCGCCGCTGTTGTCCGCGAACCACGCCACGTCGTCCACCTCGGCGGCGCCGCTGTACTTGCACCTGTCATATCGGGCGTCGCATTTGCGCTCCACCACGCCGCCGCGCGCCGCGAACTCCCATTCGGCTTCGGTCGGCAGTCGCCAGACGCGGCTGCTCCCGGACGCCGCCTCCCTCTCGTTAAGTTTCTCAAGGAACTCCTGCACGTCATTCCAACTGACGTTCTCCACCGGGAGGCTGTCGCCGACATGCGCGGACGGGTTGGAGCCCATTACCGCCTTCCATTGGGCTTGGGTGACCTCGGTGATCCCGATGTAGAAGCTGCTCAACGTCACGGGATGCGCGGGGCTTTCGTCGGCGTCGCAATCGCCCCCCTGTTCCGCCGTGCATCCCATCGTGAACGTCCCGCCCTCGACGAACCGCATCCCCGGCAAGTCCTCGACCCTGGGCTCGGTCACCGTCACGGCGGCCCCTGACGACACTTTCACGCCGTCGATGTCAAGGACGGACGCGACCACCGTGCAACTCCCCCCTGAGGTCGCGGTGAACAGCCCCGCCCGGTCGATGGAGCCGCAGCCTCCGGACACCTCCCATGACGGCGCGGACTGCGGCTGCCCGACCGGGAGCACGGTGCGTGCCGCGAACTGGAACTCGTCGCCCACCGTGAGCAGCACGGCCTCCGGCGCGACGGCGATCTCCGGGGCGGCGAGCGTCACGGTCACGCCCGCCTCCGCCGACACTTTCACGCCGTCGATGTCAAGGACGGACGCAGTCACCGCGCAGCTCCCCTTCGCCGTCGCGGTGAACAGCCCCGCCCGGTCGATGGAGCCGCAGCCTCCCGACACCTCCCATGACGGCGCGGACTGCGGTTGCCCGGTCGGGAGCGACGTGTTCGCCGCGAACTGGAACTCGTCGCCCACGGCGAGCGACATGGATGCGGGGGCGACGGAGATCGCAGGCGTGTCCAGCGTCACGGTCACGCCTGCCGCCGCCGACACTTTCACGCCGTCGATGTCAAGGACGGACGCGACCACCGTGCAGCTCCCCTTCGCCGTCGCGGTGAACAGCCCCGCCCGGTCGATGGAGCCGCAGCCTCCCGACACCTCCCATGACGGCACGGACTGCGGCTGCCCGACCGGGAGCACGGCGTGCGCCGCGAACTGGATCGTGTTGCCCACGGCGAGAGTCTCCGCCGTGGGCGCGATGGAGACCTCCGGTGCCGCGAGCGTCACGGTCACGGCGGCGACCGCCGTGAACTGCTTGTCGTCGATGTCCAAGACGGACGCGACCACCGTGCAGCTCCCCTTCGCCGTCGCGGTGAACAGCCCCGCCCGGTCGATGGAGCCGCAGCCTCCCGACACCTCCCATGACGGCGCGGACTGCGGCTGCCCGACCGGGGATGATGTGTTCGCCGCGAACTGGATCGTGTCGCCCACGGCGAGTTTGACCGCCCCCGGCGCGACGGCGACCTCCGGGTCGGCGAGCGTCACGGTCACGGCCGCCGATGCCTTCTTCGACGTGTTCGCCGTCGCGGTCGCCGTGACGGTGTACGTCCCCCTTGAAACGGGGGTGAATACCACGTCGTTGCCGACCCGCTCGTAGTCGGCTGGCGGGTTTACCGACACCTCGAAGCCGGTGTTCGTCGCCGTCACGGTGAGCACCTTGGACTCCCCCGCCGTCATGCTCCCCGCCTGCGGCGATATGGCGATCTTGACGGCTATGTCGCTCCAGCCTCCCCCGCCGCCCACGCCCCCGTCCCCGCACGCCGTCAAAAACGCCAGCACCAGCACTGCCGCGCCCGCGCCCGCCCGCCTCGATGTCGTCATGGCGCATTCCTCCCGTAAAAACTGTCGTCACCTTTTGAACACGTTGAACACGACGCCCGCCGACACGCGGAAGTTGTTCTGCGTCAACACCCGGTAGCGGACGTTCTGACCGCCTCCGGAGACCGCCGGCGGCGTCCCGAAGATGTCGTGCCGCGCCACCTCGTAGTCCAAGCCTGCTTGGAACGACACCAGCCGCGTCACCGGCAACTTCACGCCACCGCCGAAGGATCCCGCCGCGCTCCATTCCGAGCCGGATGAGCTTTCCACGACCCAGGCTTCCGGCGTCTTGTAATGGATGTAGTCGCCCCCGAACATAGCCCGTATGAAGACCGGCCCGAAGTTCACCCGGGGGCCGACGAACACCGTGTATTCGCCCACGACCACGTCCATCGTCTCCCGCGTCGGGTCTTCTGACAGCAGGAGCCCCGTCTTCCTGTAGTTGCCCGTCCCCTCCACGTCTATGGAGAGGCGCGGGAGCATCGGCGCGGAAAGCCCTCCCCTCCATCCGGGGGCGGACTTCCGCCCTTCGCCGAAGCCGTAGCCGTACACGTCCGCGCCCAGATGGGAGTAGCCGACGAACAATTCTGCGGCGGGAAGACCCGCCGCAGGTGTCTCCTGCGCCAGCGCCGCTCCCGTCGCCAACAGGGTGAATGTGAGAAGTGGGAAAAACGCCCGCATGGAGTCCTCCTTCGGATGTGAAAAAACGACATGTTATAGAGGCATCGGGGGAGGCGGCGTGACTGAGGTCACATTTCAAAAAATTTATTTCGGGACGGCGTTATCCCTGTGCAGCGTCAGAATGGGGAGCAATCAGTTCTGCAAGGGGGGATGTCGGGCGGGGGGGGGACGCCGTGCGACCGACGGAGGATTCGGAAATGAGGCGGCACCGGCCGCTCGGGATGCGGGGTCGGTGCAGCAGGGTTCGGCTGGCGCGGGCTTACGCCGTCTTCCGGTAGATGCTGATGCCGAAGCCGAGGTTGTCCAAGACCCGCGCCACTGTGCCAAACGACGGGTTGCCTTCTGCCGACAGCGACTTGTAAAGCCCCTTGCGGTCGAGGCCGAGTTCCCGCGCCATCCGCGTCATCCCCTTCGAGCGGGCGACATGCCCCAAGGGGACCAGAATGACGCAAGGAAAACAATCGGTTCGCGCGGGCGGGGGCTAGGTGTCTTGGGCGTCACGACCCGGCACCCTCCTCGTACAGCCTGGCGGGGCTGACTCCCAAGATCCCGGCGAGCTTCGCGGCCATGGGGCGCGTCAGCCTCCTGCGCCCCTTCTCGTAGTCGCTCACCATGTTCTGTTTTATCCCCGCCGATTCCGCGAGCTGCTTCTGGGTCACGCCCTTTTTCAGCCGCGCCGCCTGGAGCAGGTTGCCGACGCGGTTGGCGTTCATCTCCCGCCAGAAGTCCGTCTCCTCCACGGGGACGCTGCGGTCTTCGTCCTCGACGACGGCAACGTCGAACTTCTTTGCAAGCCACGCCAATGCCTCGGCCGCGCCTTCGCCGTTCAGGGAAAGTTCAATACGGGGCTTTTTCACGACTGCCAGCATAGTACACCTCGATTTCGACGCTGCCTTTCTTCCATGTCCAGCAGGCGACATGGGAGCGGTTCAAGTGGCAGTGGTACTTGTCTTTTCCCAAACTTGAAAAGTTCGGCCACGACTTTTGGATCGGGCCGTCCGCCTTCAAATCCTCCACAAGCAGGAAAAACAGCTTCCGCACAGGCTCCGGCAGCCTGTCCAGGTTCCTCTCGGTCTTGTGTTTCACCCTGACTTCGCAATCCACGGTTATATATTACTACAGGAGGTGATATATGCAAGGGGCTTAGGCGTCTTGGGCTGTTTTCTGTTTTAACCAGAAGTCGATGTTCTGGGCGACACGTCCTTGGACAACTTTATCAGTTCTACCGGCACCTCGAAGACCTCCGACGCACCGAACCGCCCGTCGTCCGCCCCTCCGTGCTCCGGGGGGGGCGCGGCTTGCACGGCCTTGTGCGGTGCCGCCGGTGCCGCAGCCTCCTCCGGAGCGGCTTGCGCCCCGGTTTCCACGCCCGCCGTCGCCGCAGCATCCCGTTCCATAGCCTCCTGCGCCGCAGCGGCGCGGGAGGCTCACCCCCGCGTGTGCGGGGAACACGCACGTCGTAGACCGACACGCCGGTCGGATCCCAGTCCACCCCTTCGCGCCTGCGGAGGAACTTCGACATGACGCCTTCCGGCATCATGTCCGCCATCACCGACCACGCGCCCTGCCCGTACTGGTCTAACGTTGACGCCGCGAAGTGGGGGAAGTACCCCCGGATGTAACCGCGCTGTCCGATGATGCGTATCAGCTCCGGGTCGTCTCGGATGGACATGATGATCGGGTCGAACACCTCGCGGCGCAGCCTGTCGGCGGCTTTGATCAGCGCCTCCTTGCGCGACGGCGACAGGTCGTCGAACTCCGCCGCGTGGCGTATGTCTTCCGGTCGCAGCCTCGTCGTCGCTTGGTCGAGCAGGTCGCGGACGAGGTTGTCCTCCCACGAACCCTTCTTTATCCCCGACTCGCCCATGATGTCCGCGGTCCGGTCGTAGTATTTCTGCATCGCCTTCTGCTTGCCGCGCGCCGCCTGCTTGACCAGCCGCACGAGCGGCAGGGTGTCCGGGCTCCGCGCCAAGGCGTAGTCCGCCCCCCGCACGTAGTCCATGATGTTCTTGAACCCTTCGACCAGCCCCGGCTTCTTCTTTTCCGGGACGCGCAGCTCCCCGTCGTCGTCCAGCTCCAAGCCGCCGCTCCTGTCCGGCGGCAGCACCGCCTTGTCGCCGAATATGCCGTATCTGTCCTCGCCGCCGTGCCGACGCTCCCACATCGACTCACCTTCGCCCCCGACGACGCCTTCCGTGGGCATCGGGGCTTCCGTCCGCCTCCCGGTGCGCTCGTCGCCGAACGGGCCCTCGTTGTCGAAGCTGTCCACCAAGCTGTTGAAATATTCTTCGTCGCTCGAAGGCTCGCGCACGGTTCCGCCGCCGCCCTTGCGCGTCTCGAACTCCAGCCGTGCGCCGGAAACGGGCTTGAAATCGCGGACGCGCCGGGCTAAAGTTTCAACGAGCCCGATGTGGCCGGATAGAGTTTGCCCGGCGGTCAAGCCGTCAGCCTCTACCATTTCTGGGATCGGGCTCTCTTCCCCGATTTCTATTTCCTCGACAGAGTAAATCTTGTTTCCTTGCGCTTTCCGTTTCAGTTCCTTCACGGTGATTTTCACGAGTCGGGCGGAGCCGCCCACGCGCATAGGGGCGAAGAACCTGTCTATCGCTTTGATGTTGATGTCGCCGTTCCTGTCGCCTTTCGTCCATCCGAGCACGGACTGCCCGAACAGCATGTCGAGGTTCGCCACCGCCAGCGCCTGTTCTTTCGGCGACGCCGACTTCGACACGGCGCTGGATGAAAGCATCTTGCCGACGGCGTTGTTGGAGACGGTCGCGACGAACCCGTCGGCGCTTTCAAGCGGCTTTCCGACGAATGCGGCCGCCTGTTCCTTCGCTTGCGCGAACGTGTCCGCCCGCCTGAACTCCTGCCCGGCGATGTCCCATTCCCCCTTTCCCAAGTCGGGTTTGCGCGGGAAGGACGGCGCGTCGCCTTCCCCTGCGTCCTCGCTCACCACGCCGTCTCCCCGTCCATCCGATTCCCCGACGGGCTCGGTGAGGTTCTCGTGGACAACCGTCGTCCTTTGCGTCGCAAAGTCGCCGTCCCCCTGTGACGGCTTCGGGAAGAACATCTCGACCGTCTGCCCCTCGGGGTCGTACAGGAAGGTCTGATTAGCCCCGAAGGCTGCCCGCCTGTCCATGAGCCCCAACGAGTCCATCTCATCAAGCACGGTCTGGGACAGCTTCTCCACAGCCCTGATCTGCCTTCCGTTCAAGTGGACAAGGATGGGCGCGTCGGCGTCCGCGATGTTGTCCTTGACCCATTCCGACAGCTTCCACTCTGTCGGAAGGACGAAGGCAGACGGGCTTTTGAGCGGGTCTGCCCCGGTCTCGCCCGTGGGAATCTTGACGATGTTTATCGCCGGGCGTCCGAAATCGATTCCGCTATCCTGCATGCGTCGGCTCATCCGGTCGAAACCGGAGTTTGCGCCGGGCGCGAGGAACGAATACTCCTCGTGGTCGGTTATCAGATGTCCGCCCCAGCCGATCCCGGCTTTGGAGAATTCCCGTTCAATCTCATTTGTGAATTTCACGTCTGCTGCGGACGGCGTGTTATTCCCGCTGGGGTGGTTGTGGACGCCGTAGACGCTCACCGCCCCGGACTCTCTCATCTTGGCTGCGAGCTCTAACCTCCAAGCAGAGTCCCCGCCTTCCGTGAACGGGGCAGTTCGCGTCATGTTCGGCAGGCGCGATGACACCGCCGTATGCCCGACGACGACGCCTTCCGCGTCCGTGAACACGTAGTGGAAAGTCTCGACCTGCGGGCTGCGGAACAGCCGCCCGACCGTCACAAGGTCGTTATTGAAGCTCTCCCCGGCGCGTATCCGCTTGCCGAGCGGCGACGCGGGACGCCCCTCGGACAGGTTCGGCTGGATGCCTAGGAACACCAGCCCGGGGTAGTCGTCCTTGAGAGACTTGGTTATCTTGCGCACCTCCAGTTCGCGCCTCGCGCCTTTGAGCGCCTCCGGCCGCCCCGAGGGACCCGGCTTCGTGAAGTTCTCCGGTATCGGCTCGCCCCGGTCGTCGTACAAGGGGTTTGAAGCATCCTCAGCCGACGGGTTGCCCTTGACCGGAACGGCGGAGCCTGAACCTTCCTCGCGCACCACGCCGGAGCCTCCGTCCCACCCCGCCCGAACACTCTGCTCCGCCTCTATCGCGGCGACGACGTTGGAGGCGTCGCGTCTCGCCTTCTTGTTCCCGAAGTGGAACCATTCGAGCATGACCGGCGAAACACGCTTGAACCCGTTGTTTTCCAGCGCTTCCAGCACTGCGGGAGACGGCTTTTCGTCGAACTCGACGCGGATTTTCGAGTGCTGGTTCGGAGAACCGGACATCCGCCACCCGTCCCCGGACGGCTTTTCGTCGAAATCGAAGCGGAGCAGGGGTGTCGTGGGTGTCGGAGACGGAGGTTTGGGGGGCTCCGCCCCGATGCTGGCTCCGGACTTGGAAACCGGCTCCGCCCGTCCGGACGACATCCTCCGTTCGGCTTCCAGCCTCGCGCCGGACTTGGGCTTGTCGGACGGCGCGGGCTCGTCACTCGTCGGCGCGGCGAACAGGCCGCCCTGCACCTGCGCAACCGTCGCCGTCTCGTCCGAAAACGAACGCTGCGCGGACTCGGGATGGCGTCGCCGCACCTCCTCGTCGATCATGCGCACGAGCTCGGGGTCGGTGTACCAGCGATCGAAGCGGGCGATCTCGCGCTCCACCTGCTCCAGCCGCCCCGCCACCGCCGCCTTGTCGCCGGGGTCTATCCCGTACTTCTCCGCGAAAGCCTGCGCCTTCGCACGGCGCTCCGCCTCCACCTTCCACGACTCGTCCGCCCCGAACAGGTCGAGTTGGACGCCTTCCGGCTTCAGCGTCGCCGCCGCCTGCACATAGGCAGTCGCGTCTTCTGCGGAATGTCCTGCTAGGGCGTATTCGGCTCCGAGTCGCTGGAGGTCCGCATTTCCGGGTGCCGCCGAAGATATTCCGACCACGGTTTTGGCGTTGAGTTTTCCGGCTTCAAATAGTCCGTATAGATCGTCGGAGGCATTTCTGCCAATATAGAAGCCCTTCTTTCCTTTGTCGCGATCAAGAAGTTCTCGGCTGGATGCTTCTTCCTCGGTTGTTTTAGAATTTCTGAAATACTTTGCATAGTCCGCTACGCTCCCCTGTCCGTCCCTGATGTTGGATTCCGCGTCGAAAGTCAGCGCGTGCTCCCTGGTGAAGCCCGCCGACTCGTCCACGATCTGCGCCGGTATTGTAGCCTCTCCGCTCCTCTTCGCCAAGTCGAGGCGATGGCGTCCCGTGATCACCTCCAGCGAGCCGTCCTGACGACGCCACACCACTATGGGTGCCGTTCCGGTGCGGATGTATTTCTCGCCGCCCAGCCTCTCGACGACGCCGGTGTCCTTGTCCGCCCCTTCCTTGAACTGCGGCACGTCCTTGGACAACTTTATCAGCTCTACCGGAACCTCGAAGACCTCCGACGCTCCGAACCCCGCGTCGCCCGCCCCCCCGCGCTCCGGGGAGGGCGCGGCTTGCACGACCTCGGACGGTGCCGCCGTTTGCACAACCTCGGACGGTGGTGCCGTCGGCGCGGACGATGTGGGCGGTGCGGACGATGTGGGCGGTGCGGTCTCCCGGCGACTGTCGCCACGCCCGGCGGAATCCCCTCCGCCGCCTTCGCGGAACGCCGCGCCCGATGCCGCGCCCAGCAACAGACCCGCCGCCGCAGCTTCCAGCGACTGCCGCCAGCCGCCGGAATACAGTTCTGACGGACGGAGCTCGCCTTCCTTGGCGACGGTCGCCCCGGAGCGCTCCACCCTGTCCTGCAACAGTTCCGTGACGGACTCGGAAATCGCCTTCTCCGCCAGCGAGGTCAGCCCGCCGGTCGGCTTCAGCACCTTGTCCAATCCGATCTTTTCTAGCGCGGCGGAAGCCGCCGCCGCAGGCAGGAGGGCGACCCTGCGCCCACGCCCCGCGTCTTCGGGCATGTCTTCGGACATCCCGCCGAGTGACTGCGCCGCCATCGCCGCGCCGGGCGCGAAGCCGACGCCGCCGGTGCCGACGCCCAGGGCGATTTGCGGCACGAAGCTCCCAGCCGCCGCGGGGAGTGTGTTCGTCGCGAACGACGCCGCCTTCTCCGCGAACGAAGCGTCGTCCCCCGCCTCGAAGCGTGGATTGGACGGGTAGTCCACGTCCCGCAGGTCGCGCTTGAGGGCTTCGGCGTCCCGGGTCAGCGTCCCCTTCCTCCCGTCCGCGATGTCGGCGAGCGTCCCGACTCCGGCGTAGAAGTCGGCCACCGCGCCTGTCGCCCCGCCCATGAACTTGTTCTTGACCTGGCCAACGCGGGTCTCCGGCACGTTCGGCAACCCGCCCTCGTCGCGCCCGAAGACGTCCTGCGCCGCCTCCTTGACGTACTGCCACAGCGTGCGGTCTTTCGGCTTCGCGGCGGATATAGTCGGCCCGGAATTGGCGGAGGCTCACCCCCGCGTGTGCGGGGAACACGCAACTGGTGGTCAACCTCGCCGCAGGCGGCGACCTGTACGATGCCGTCCTCAAAAAGCATGAGGGCTATGCGGGGGACGAGGTGCCGCTCAACCACCGCGTCGCGGTGGCGTCGGCGCTGGCAGAGGAGGTCGAATCCGGCTTCGGCGGTGCCGGACATGAAAATTTTTAGGCTCCGACTGGCCTGAAAGCCCGTCGCTCCGCTTCCTCGTCCACTGGGAGCTCCGGCGCGAAGACCTCTGCAACCCGGTCTTGTGCGTCGGCGCCCCCCATCCGGAGCCGCACGAGCGGTGCGACGACTGCCCGCTCGGCAAGCTGGACGCGGCGAGGGAATCTCCTGTCGGAGCGCTGATGGGGCGGGCGGCGGAGTTGAATGCGGCGTTGAAGCTGGGGGTGCGGGTCACGCTGGACGAAATCGACGCGGACGAGTTCTACGCGATGCTGGTGATCGCCGAGGAGGTGGCTAAATGGGAAGCGGAGCGGATGGAAAAGCAGCGGTTCACCATGGCCAATGCCACAAGATGAAAATAACGCCTGCGGCGACGGCGAGTTTGACGACGAACACGCCCGCCTCGAAAAAAGAAAAGTTGCCGACGGCTTCCCAAAACCTGTCGGCCAAGGTCTTCTCTTCCGCCCGACGGATGATGATTGTAATGCCGTCGCATGTGTGCCTGGTTCCGGTAGTCTCGTCGACGACTTCGATCTTCATGATGGGAATATAGCACATGTCCAGTCAAAACTTAAATCTTGTGATCGCTGTCGACCTGACTTTAGGACTTTAGGAAGCGCGTGGCACCAGAATCCGTTGAGAAATCAGGCGTTTCGGGTTTCTGTTTGCGGCGCGTTCTGTTATGTGATGGAAATCGCCTTCAGGAATCTGT
>JAISUT010000036.1 GCA_031271905.1 Acidobacteriota bacterium | reverse complement strand
GCGGCCATCCGCGAGACCTACGACATCCCGCGCGAAGACAACCTCAAGATGCGCGACTTCCCGACCTTGGCGCATGTCATCCAGTTCGTCTACGACCGGCGTCCCGACCTCGCGGCGGCAAAGCCGGGCGCTCCGGCGGCTGGCGCAACCCAAAGCGCGACGGCGGCGGCGTCTGCGGCGCCTGCCGCGGCGAAGACGGTCTCCGGCGACATGGCCGCCGCCGACGCCGTGCCGCGCCGCGTGCCGGTGCCGCGCCTGCGCCCCGCGCTCGACCTCTGCAAGCCCACGGGCGCCGCCCTCGGCAAGGGCAGCCGCGTGGTGGTCGTCTCTGACGCGGGCGGGGCAGGGAAAGCCCTTGCCGGAAAACTGCGGGAGGCGGGCGTCACGCCGCTCGTCGTCGAGACGGCCGGCGGCGCGCCCAGCGCCGACGCCCTGACGCAGACCTTGGAAGGCTGGATCGCCGAAGGGCCCATACAGGGTCTCTACTGGCTGCCGGCGCTGGACGCGCCCAAGGCGGTCGCCGATATGGACGCCGCCGACTGGCGCGAAGCCCTGCGCGTGCGGGCCAAGCTCCTGTTCGCCGCCGTGCGGGCGCTCTACGGCCAGCTCGGCGCGCCGGGGGCGTTCCTCGTCTCGGCGGTGCGCCTGGGCGGGCGGCACGGCTACGACGCGGCGGGGGCCGCGGATCCGTTCGGCGGCGCGGTCACCGGGCTCACCAAGGCGGTGAAGCGCGAGCTGGGCGGCTTGACGGCCAAGGCGGTCGATTTCGAGCCGGGATGCGGCGCGGAGGAGGTCGCCGAGGCGCTTCTGGCGGAAACCTCGCGCGACCCCGGCGCGGTGGAGATCGGCCGTCAGGGAGGCCGCCGCTGGACGGTGGGGCTTGCCGAGCAGCCGGTGGCGACGCCCGGCACCGTGTCTTTCGGCAAGGATAGCGTCTACGTGGTGACCGGCGCGGCGGGGAGCATCGTCTCGGCCATCGTCGCCGACTTGGCGCAGGCGGCGGGGGGCGGGACGTTCTACCTGCTCGACCTCGCGGCGAAGCCTGACGCCGCCAACCCCGACATCGCCCGCCTCGACGCGGACAGGGAGGGGCTGAAGCGCGACATCTTCGCGCGGCTCAAGCAGGACGGCGCGCGCGTGACCCCGGTGATGGTGGACAAGGAGATCGCCGCGCTGGAGCGCGCCCAGGCGGCGCTCGCCGCCATCCAGGCGGTCGAGGCGGCGGGGGGAGAGGCGCATTACCACAGCCTGAACCTGCTCGACACGGAGGCCGTGAAGGCGGTGCTGGCGGGCGTCGCCGGCCGCCACGGCAAGATCGACGCGCTCATCCACGCGGCGGGCCTTGAGATCAGCCGCAACGTGCCGGACAAGAAGCCGTCCGAGTTCGACCTGGTGTTCGACGTCAAGGCCGACGGCTGGTTCAACCTCCTGCACGGCATCGGCGACACGCCGGTGGGGGCGGCGGTGGTCTTCAGCTCGGTGGCGGGCCGCTTCGGCAACGCCGGGCAGGCCGACTACAGCGCGGCCAACGACCTGCTGTGCAAGTTCGTCTCCAGCTTCCGCTCCTCGCGCCCCGCGACGCGCGGGCTCGCCTTGGACTGGACGGCGTGGAGCGGCATCGGCATGGCGTCGCGCGGCTCCATCCCGGCGATCATGAAGGCGGCGGGCATCGACATGCTGCCGCCCGAGGCGGGCATCCCGGTCACGCGGCGCGAACTCTGCGCCGGGACGGGGGCGGAGCTGGTGATCGGCAAGAGGCTCGGCGTCATGGTCGGGGACTTCGACGCCACGGGCGGCCTGGACATCGGCGCGCTCAAGCCGGAAGGCGCCATGCTCGGCAAGGTGGCGGCGCTGGGCCTCTACGGCGGCCTAGAGGTCGAGACGGAGCTCGACCCGGCCAAGCAGCCGTTCCTCGACGACCACCGGATCGGCGGCACCCCGGTGCTGCCCGGCGTCATGGGGGTGGAGGCGATGGCGGAGGCGGCGGGGCTGCTTTTCCCCGGCCTTCGCGTCGCGGCGGTCGAGGACGTGCGCTTCCTCGCGCCGTTCAAGTTCTACCGCGACCAGCCGCGCACGGTGACGGTGCGGGTGGACTATTCGGCCGACGGCGCGGACGTGGTCGCCGACTGCCGCCTGACCGGCTCGCGCCAACTGCACGGGCAGGCGGAGCCGGAGGTCACGACGCACTTCACGGGCCGTGTGCGCCTGGCTGCCAAGGCTGCCAAGGCGGGCAAGGCGAAGGTCCCGGATTTGAAGGCCGGGAACGCCGCGTCGGCGGAGGACATCTACAAGGTCTATTTCCACGGTCCGGCCTACCGGGTCATGGGGAGCGCCTGGCGCTCCGGGGACGCGGTGGTGGCGCGTTTCGCCGCGCAACTGCCGCCGGACCGCGAGCCGGAGTCGTCGCCGCTTGTGGCCGCGCCCCGGCTCGTGGAGCTGTGCTTCCAGGCGTCGAGCCTCATCGGCCTTGCGGGGGAGGGGCGTTTGGGCCTGCCTGACGGCTTCCGGACGCTGACGGTCGCGGCGCAGCCCAAGGGCGAAGTCTTCGCCGTCGTCGCGGCGGCGGGGGACGGCTCTTACGACGTCAACGTCATCGACGCCAAGGGGAAGGTCTACCTGGCGCTCTGCGGCTACCGGACGATGGCGCTGCCGGAGACGGTCGCCGAGGACTTGGCGGCGCCTTTAAAGCAGGCGTTGCAGCCGCAATGACGGTTGCAGCGTCCTGTATTATCGCCCCTGTGACGCCCCTGTGGCAAACGGCGGCTTGCAGGAAGCGCTCCATCTGGCGTGCGATGCTCGGGGCGGACAGGAGGGCGGAGATGACGGCGGCGGAGGACGCCCCCGCCTCCAGCACCGGGCGCACCTGTCCCAGCCCTATCCCCCCGATCGCCACCACCGGCGCGCTTGCCGCGCGGCAAGCGCGCCGGAGTTTTTCCAATCCCGTCACAGGGTCGGCGAGCGCCTTGGTGGCGGTGGCGAACACCGGGCCGAAGCCGATGTATTGCACCGGCAATGCGCGCGCCCGGCGCACCTGCGCCAGGGAGTGGGTCGAGTAGCCGATGATGCGCCCCTCCCCCAGTAGCGCGCGCGCCTCCGCCGGGGGGAGGTCGTCCTGCCCCAGGTGGACGCCCCGCAGCCCTGCGGCGAGCGTCAGGTCGCATCGGTCGTCCAGGATCAGGGTCACGTTCCGCGCCTCGGCGTACTCGCGGCAGCGGAGCAGGTCGCGAAGCAGTTCCCGCACCGGCGTCTCTTTGTCCCTGATCTGGACTAGGCTCGCCCCGCCGCGCCAAAGCTCGCGCAAAATCGCCAAGTGGGTGCTTTTGCGCGCCAGGCGCTTGTCGGTGACCGGGTAGATCGGCGGCAGTTCGAATCCCATGGCGACATGAGGGTACGTGCTCGCGCCGGGCTTTGTCAACCCTGGTGCGCGCCGGTGTCAAGCCTCGATGGAAATGTCCCCTCTGCGCGCCGGGCCGGAGCGGGCTTCGGGCGGATGGCGTCGCGAACGGGTGTTGCGCGCCATGGGGCGGGTGCCGGAAAATTCCACTTGTGCGAAACCCCTGCGGCGTGAAAAATTATCCGGTCGGGCGGAAAGTGGAGCCGGATGGAGATGAAGTCTGACGGAAGGCGCGTGGACGCCCAGACGCTTCATAGACGGTGGACGGACTGTGTACGGGGAGGCGGTGAGGATGCGGCGAAGATTTTCCAAGGGTTCCCTGGTCGCGATCCCGGCGATGTTGCTGGCGCTGGCGCTGGCGCCGCTGTGGGGTGCCACGCCCTACCGGATTCGCAAGGTGGGCAAGGCACCGAACTTTCTCGTCCTCAGCCCCGACGGGACGAAGGCGTATGTGACATCCTACGCCGACGGGCGTTTCGTCGAGGTCGATCTCGCGCAGAACCTGGTCGCGCGAAGCATCGAGGTCGGTTCCGCGCCGCTCGGTTTCGCGCTCGCCGAGGGGGGGCGGACGGCGCTGATCGCCTGCCGCGACTCCGGCATGTTGACGATGGTGGACTTGGAGACGTTCCGGATCGTCGCGGACGTCAAGGCGGGGGCGAAGCCCAACTCCGTGGCGGTGGATCCTCGCGGCTACTTCGCCTATGTGGTCGATTCCGGGCGCAGCAACACGGGGGTGCTGCACATCGTGGACATCCGGGAGCGGAACGTGACCGGCACAGTGCGCCTGGGCTCGTCCCCTTTCGGCGTCGCGGTCTCGCCGACCTCCGAGCAGGTCTTCGTCCTGATGGGCGGCACCAACGAAGTCTGGGTGGTGGATCCCGGCAAACGGGCGGTGGTCGCCAAGCTCCCGGTCGGGGACGGGCCGGACGGCATCGCCGTCACCCCGGACGGGAAGCGGGTGTTCGTGGCGGGAAGCCGCACGGGGGACTTGACGGTGATCGACGCCGAGCTTGCGCAGGTGCGCATAACCCTGCCCATCGGGAAGATGCCCTTCGGCGTCACCGTGAGCCCGGACGGGAAGGACGTCCTGGTCGTGAACACGTCCTCGCGCACCTTGTCGATGCTCCCTACCGACCTGTCGAGCCTCGCCGGCGAGACGTTCCAGATCGACAAGGGCTCGACCGACGTGAAGGTCTCCCCGGACAACCGCACGATCTACGTCCTGAGCGAGACCGGGAACTCCATCCAGGTCATCAGCCGCTAGGGGCGGCGCCCAAGCCGACGCCCCGTCAGTCGTCCAGCTCGTTGCCGTCCGCGTCCTGGTGCCAAGACGAGCCTGGTTTGGAGCAGAGGATCAGGATGCCTTCGACAAACCCCCAGAGCGAGCCTAAGCCGCAGGTGACGAAGCTCACGACGATCTGGATGACACCGATGGTCGTCTTGCCCAGGTAGAAGCTGTGGATGCCGATGCCCCCGAGGAAGATGCCGAGCAGCCCCGCCACCATTTTGGACTTTGCGCCGGTGCGCGGCGCGGCTGCGGCCACGGGCGGTGCCTCGGCCTTCTCCACGATCACGTTGTCGCCGCTGCCGTAGACGTTGACCCGGTCGCCGACGCGCGGCGTGAAGTTGAACTTCCCCTCCGAGATGTCGAGCAACTCCCCTCCGGGCGTCCCGACTTGCACCATCCTGTCATCGGTTATGTTCAAGACCTTCATCATGGCTCTCCTCCTTCGTGTCACCTTTCAGACTTTGTGTGTGGAAACTCGGCGTGCGGGGGCTTCGCGTGTTGGCTAACGCCCTTCCCCCGCCGCGTCCGACGGCTCCGTCGGCTCGCCCAGGTCGAAGGTCGGCGGCTTCTCCGACAACGTGCAGATCAACAGGAACGCGATCAGCATCGTGACCGCGCAGACCATGAAGACGCTCCGCACCCCGGCGGCCATCGCGTCGCGTATGGCTTGCACCGTCTTGGGAAAGAGCGCCGCGTCGCCCTTGGCTGCGAAATCCGCCTCCAGCGCCTCCAGCGCCTCCTGGTTCAGCAACACCTTCGAGTCCCCGACCGTCGTCAGGAAGTCGCCGGTCTTCAGTTCGGCGGGCAGCGACGCCGTCAGCTCCTTCTCGTAGGCGGTTTTCTGCGCGGTGCCGAGCACGGCGGGCGCGATGGCCATGCTTCCCAGCATGAGGCAGAAGAAGAACGCCCCCATCGAGACGCCCAGCAACTTCTGCGGCACGGCCTTCTGCACCACCAGGGTGTTCAGCGGGGGGATGGAGCCGAGTCCCACGCCTGCCATCACTGCGGCAAGCACGCTCCACCACTGCGAACTCCCGGCATCGAGCAGGACGATGCCCGCCATGGTGACGGTGAGGATGGTGTAGCTGACCACGTAGATCCATTTGAAATGCTTCGAGCGGCCCATGATGAAGCCGACCGGCACGCTGATGAACGCCATCAGCACGCTCATGGGGGTGATGATCATCCCGCTGACCGCGGTGGCGCCGATGTCGGCGGCGAACAGCCGTTGCGAAATCGAGCTGATGAAGTCGCCGAAGTCGTGGCTCTGCTGCACCCCCTGCAAGAACATGAGGAAATACATCAGCATCCCCATCTGGCCGAAGCCTGAGAGGAAGGTGGCGAGCGATACGGTCAGGAACGAACGGTTGCGGAACAGGCGCGGATCCAGCACCGGCTCCTCCGCGCGCGACTCCGCCTTGATGAAGAGCACCCAGAACGCCAGCGCCACGGCCAAGAGGCCCAGCACCTGCAAAGAGACCCACGGATGGCTGCCCGCCAGCGAGAACCCTGTGATAGTGGCGGAAGAGGCGATGAACACCAGCAGGCTCCCCAGCACGTCGATCTTGCCGCGCCGCCCGCCTTTTATCGACGGGACGCCGGCCGGGATGGTGAGAAGGCTGAGGATCATCAGCGGCAGGGAGACCCAATAGAGGTAGCGCCAGCCCAGGCTCGGCAGGAAGTTCAAGCCCAACGCGGGATTGTCCACGACCCAGCCGCCCAACGTGGGGCCGACCAGGGAGAAGACGCCGACGGGGATGTTGAGCAGGCCGATCCATTTCCCGCGCCTCTCCATCGGGAACAGGTCGCCGACCACGGCGAAGGTCAGCGTCATCATGGCGCCGCTGCCGATGCCGCCGATGACCCCCGCCACGATCAGGAAGACGAAGCTGGGGGCGAGGGCGCTCATCACCGTGCTGGCCAAGGTGACCGCCATCGTGATCATCAGCATGACGCGCCTGCCGTACATGTCGGAGAACTTGCCGAAGATGAGCGTCGCGAAGGCGCTGAACAGCCCCGGGATGGAGACCGCCAGGTCGTACAGCGGCATGCCGTTGAGTTCCGCCGCCATTTTCGGGCGCACGACGCCGAGAGTCTGCGCGGAGTAGGACATGCAACTGTAGACGGCGAAGATGCTGACGACGCCGAAGAATATCTGCCGTTTCGTGTAGTTGAAATCCGTGCTCCGTTCGCTTTCCGCCATGCGGGCTCCCTTTCCTTCGATCACCCTGCGGCCGCCCGGCGACCGCCTTTTGATGCGCCCATGCGCCCCGGGCCGTCCGGGTTCGCGCCTGCAGCATGAACCAGAAGGCGCAGTATAGCCCAACCGATGCGTTTCTTGAAAGCTTCTTGAAAGCCCTCGAACGTTTCTTGGACGTTTCTGGGGCGCTTTCGAGGCGCGGGGTGGACAAAGGGGCGGATATGGGGTAATTGCTTAGTGAGGTGAAACGGATGCAGGTCGTCGTGATTCCGGCGTTGTCGGACAATTACATCTATGTGCTGCTCGACGAATTCGAGCCGCAGACGGCTGCCGTGGTGGACCCCGGGGCCGCCGCCCCGGTGCTCGAATACATGGTGCAGGCGGGGCGCAGGCTCACGGCGATCCTGAACACGCACCACCACCGCGACCACACCGGAGGCAACGCGGAGCTGTTGCGGCATTTCCCCGGCATCCCGGTCTACGGCGGCGCGGAGGATCGGGGGCGCATCCCCGGACAGACGGTGTTCCTCCGGGGCGGGGACGAGGTGGCGGCCGGCGGGGTCGCCGCCAAGGTGCTGGACATCCCCGGGCACACCCGGGCGCACATCGGCTACTGGTTCTCCTCCGAGACCGGGCACGACCTCTTCTCGGGGGACGCCGTCTTCGGCGCCACCATCGGCAACCTGTTCGAGGGGACGCCGGACGCCATGTTCCGCTCGATGCAGAACATCCGCGCCCTCCCGCCCCGGACGCGCATCTGGTGTTCGCACGAGTACACGTTGCGCTGCGTGCGCGAGTCTGCCGCCGTCGATGCGCACAACCCCCGCCTCGCCGCGCGCCTGCGGACGCTCGAAGCCACTGCGGGCATGGGGCGTCCGACCGTGCCGCTGCTGCTGGAGGAGGAATGCCTCACCAGCCCCTTCTTCCGTTGGGACGACCCGGGGTTGAGCCGGCTCCTGGGGACGCCCCCGGGGCTCCCCACCTTCAAACGCCTCTGCGAGATTTAGCCGGGGAATCCGCCCCGTCCCGCGTGAAAGCCGGGGCGCGAACCCAATGGGGCGCGCAGGGGGGCGGGCGAGGCGAAGACCGGGACGCGGTTTTCCCCAGCCGTTTCCCTCCGATTCCGTAGTACAATCGGCACGTTGGATGTCCGGCGATCTAATGGGACGGGAAGGGGGAAGGGTATGGGCACGGCACAGGAGAACAAGCGGTTGATAGAGGATTTCGCGCAGAAGGTGTTCGTCGATCACGAGCTGGACGGCTTGGAGGCGTTCATCCGCGAGGACTACATCCAGCACAACGCCGACTGCGCCCAAGGGCTGGAGGGTTTCCTTGATTTTTTCATCACGATCTTCAGCGCCGTCCCCGACTTCCGCTACGAGATCCGGCAGATCGTCGCCGAGGGCGACCTGGTCTGGATGTGGAGCCGCACGCTGGGGACGCACACGGGCGGCCCCTGGCTCGGCGTCGCCCCCGGCGGCCAGGAGCTGGACTTTGACGTGATCGACATGTTCCGCATCCAAGATGGCAAGATCGCCGAGCATTGGGACGTAGCCGACACCCACACTTTCTTCACCCAACTGGGGCGCTTCGCCTGACCGCCGCGTCGCCGCATCGCCGCATCGCGTAGCGAAGGGGCGCGGCGTGGACGGCTTGTTGACGGACAGGGGCTATTGTACAATTGGCACATCGTCGGGGGATGCGGGCGTTGGATATCGTTGTTGACACATCCGTTGTGATCGCGGTGCTTTTAAATGAGCCAAGCAAGGCTGGCATCGTTGCGGCCACCACGGGATGCTCGTTGATCGGTCCTGCCGTCATCCCGTGGGAGGTGGGCAACGCGCTTTCGGCGATGTTCAAGAAAAAACGGATTGGCTTGGCGCTGGCTCAAAAAGCCTTGACGGCGTTCGAAGATGTGCCTATCCGCTATGTGGATGTGGATATGTCGCGCTCCTTGCGCATGGCATACGATTTTCGCATATATGCGTACGATGCCTATTTCCTCGATTGCGCGCGGCGGCACACCGCCCCGTTGATTTCGTTGGATGACACGCTGGTCGCCGTTGCCAGGGGCATGGGAATCGATGTCAGGGAGGTCGCCAGATGACCGTTTACACCTATTCTGAAACGAGGCAGAAACTCGCATCGGTGTTTGATTCCGCCCAAAAAAAAGGCGAGGTTCTGATCCGGAGGAGGGATGGCTCGTTGTTTCGCCTTTCGCCCGTGCGCCCTGCGAAATCCCCGTTGGATGTGAAGGGGGTCGATGCCGGTGTTTCCGCATCCGAGATCGTCGCCGCCGTCCGTGAAGGCAGGGCCGAGTAGGGCTGAACGCACTTTATTGCCAGCGACAAGACGGCTTTGTCCTGTCGAAGGACGTCGGTTCCTTGTACTCGATCATGTTGGAGTTGATAGCCTTAGAGTCGGGAACCTATGGCCGATATGGAAAAAACAAGCGATATGACTGACGAAGAAGCGGAGGCCTTGGACGAATACTTCACTCGGCATCTCCCCAAGGTTGACCGTAGCAAAGGCGGTGTCACCACCAAGGCGGGTTTTCGCATGGTATCCATCGATCGCCTCTCGGAGAACTACATTATGACTATGGACTATGGCGCTTGCCACCAATAAGACTCCCACAGAGGTCATACGCGGCCTGGTCGAGGAAAAAATGGCGGCTGCGCTATAAACGCAGAATGGCAAGCGGATGGCGGCAAGTTCTGAAATGCGATTCTGAGGTTTGGCAGGAGCCTTGATTTTTGAAGGGGCGCGGCGTGGTGTCGCGCCCCTTTGCGCTTCGGTGCGGCGCGTCTTGGCGCGCCGCCGCGGCTTACGCCTTGCCGAGCGCCTTGAGGACCTTGTCCGGCGTCGCCGGGGGATCGACCCACGCGCCGATGGCGTTCTGGATGGCGCAGATGATCGCGTGCGTGTTGGACAGCGAGTG
>JAISUT010000023.1 GCA_031271905.1 Acidobacteriota bacterium | reverse complement strand
CCAGTGAGACAAACGGCGGTTTGTAGCAGGGACGTTGCGATGCGGCGAAGCCGCGAGCTGCCGGCACCCGCCATCGTCCACGGTCGCACGGGCGCAGGGTGGTGTGGATGCAAGGCGCGCGCCGGGCGGGCTCCGCAGGCGTACCCCCGTACGTCGAGGAAGCCCGCCCAAGCGGCAACGCAGCAGACGCGCCGCCCTGCGCCCGTGCGAGACAAACGCCGGTTTGCCGCCGGGGCTTGGCGACGCCGCCGGGGAAGAAGGGCCCCGCGCTTGGCGGAGCGAGGAACCCTCTCCCGCCCTGGGGGGAGAGACAGTGGCCTATGTGCCGGGGTCTGAAGAGGGCCCCGGCGAGGAGAGAGAATGACAACAATCAGACGAATGAAGTCGATCTTCGCGACCGCGCTTCTGCCGTTGCTGCTGACCGCGCTGGCGTTCGGGCAGTCGTCCGGGTCGGTCAGCGGGACGGTGAACGACCCGTCGCAGGCGGTCGTGACCGGCGCGAAGGTGACGGCGATCAACACGGCGACGGGCATCGAGACGACGGCGGTGACGAACAATTCGGGGGTGTACAGCTTCCCGGCGTTGCAGCCCGGGACGTACAACATCGTCGCTGAGGCGGCCGGGTTCTCGAACTCGACCAAGACGGACATCCGTGTGCGCGTGTCCGACCAGTTGCGCGTGAACTTCGACATGTCCGTGGCGGGTTCCACGGAGGTGGTCGAAGTCACGGGGACTGCGGAGAACATGGTCCTCGCGGAAGGCGCGTCGTCGGGCACCGTCATGCAGGAAGAGCTGGTGGCCGAGCTGCCGCTGGTGGGCAACAACGTGATGGAGCTGCTCAACACGATGGGCGGCGTCATCAAGGCGGAAGAGCCGATCTTCAGCGCGTATACGCAGACGTTCGCGGGCGTGTCGTCGGGCGCGATCAACATCACGCGCGACGGCGTGTCGGCGAACGAGGTGCGCTACACGTCGGGGATCACGCCCCCCAGCAACATCAACCAGGAGGTGGTGGGCGAGTTCAAGATGATCCTGTCGCCCGTGGACGCGGAGTTGGGGCGCGGCGCGGGGCAGGTGCAGATCACGACCAAGTCCGGGGCGAACGCGTTCCACGGCTCCGGGGTGTGGAACAACCAGAACACGGCGCTGGACTCGCGCAAGTTCGAGGACAAGCGCATCGGCAACACGCCGCCTTGGCGCAACCTGAACAACTACACGGTGAGCGTGAGCGGGCCGATCATCAAGAACAAGACGTTCTTCTTCGCTTCTTGGGATCACCAGTTGGTGCGCGCCAAGGAGTGGGTGACCGCCAACGCCTTGACGGGGTGTGCGCGCAAGGGCATCTACCGCTACTTTGACGGCATCGTGGGCACGAACGCCACTGACCAGGCTAATTATTCGATGCACGCGCTGTTCGGGTATCCGCACAGCCAAGTGGTGACAAGCGCCTTCGACGGAACGCCGAAGTTGTATGATGCGCAGGGGACGTCCGGAACGTTGATGTACCAAAGCGTTTTCGGACCCGGGGTGACCGTCAGCCAGGCCGACCTCATGAACGACTGCGCGAACCTCCCGGATCTCACCCCCGGTTCCAACGGCGGCGCCACGGGCTTTTGGGACACGAATCGTCGGACTTTCGACTCGACCGGATACGTCCAGAAGTACATGGGACCGGGCATGATGCCCGTGGCCAACTACTTCGGCACGGGCGACGGCTTGAACACCGCCGGGTACCAGTGGTGGAGGGCGACCTCCGGCAGCAACAACATCTACGGCGTAGGCGAGGACAACCTGCGCAAGCAGATCACGGTCAAGATCGACCACAACATCAACAGCGCCCATCGCCTGAGCGGGACTTACACGCTTGAGAAGAACAGCGGCATGGACGGCGGCCCCGTGTGGCCCGAGAACAGCTACATCGGCATCAACGAGCGCAAGCCGCAGAGCATCGTGGCGTCGTTGACCTCGACGATAAGCCCCACGGTGCTGAACGAGTTCCGTTTCGGATTCTCGCGCCTGACGGGGTACGTGAACAGCTCGGTCGACGCAAGCGACGGCAAGCTGGGCCCCATCCTCAACGACCTGACCTCGGGTATGGGCATCACGAACTACACCGGGAACATGCCGGTCGCGGTCAGCTACGACGCCCTGGCGTTCGGCCCCGGCAGCTCGACGCTGCTCAGCGGGGTCAGCTCCCCGTGGGCCAGCCGCGGCGTCCTGAACAGCACCTGGGGCGGCACCGACCACCGCTGGACGGCGTCCGACACCGTGACGTGGATGCGCGGCGCGCACTCGTTCAAGGGCGGCTTCGAGGTGAGGCTCTCCAAGGCGTACTACACGAGCGACGGCGAGGGCGGCTTCTTCGGCACCTCCAGCACGGCTCCGATGATCACCGGCGGGAACACGACCGCCGGCGGCGGCAACAACGCCACCGGCGAGTGGGCTTGGCCCGGGACGGCCGGTACCATGTCGGCACTCTCCACCACTTGGTCCAACCAAGGGACCACTGCGGTCAATCTGCTGAACTTCCTGTCCGGATCGGTCGCAGACGTCCGCCAGTACTACTATATTGTGAAGGACGGCAGCAATTACCGCTGGAACGACATCAACAGCGGTGAGAACCTCTACGTCACCGACATCCGCAGCCGCGAATTCGCCGCGTTCTTCAAGGACGATTGGAAGGTGACCAGCGACCTGACCCTGAACCTGGGCGTCAGGTACGAATACTACGGCGTGCCATGGAACAACACGGGCATGACCGTGGCGTTGGCGGGCGGCATGTCGAGCATCCAAGGCGGGACTTCTTCAGGCGGCGGTGCGACGGGCTCCACGTGGATGAATTGGTTGGGGCTCGCCCCCTCGACGGCCTCCGAGACCGTGTACGAATTCGTGGGACCGAACTCCGACCACTCCGACCGGGCCCAGTGGAACAAGGACTACAACAACTTCGCGCCGCACGTCGGCTTCTCCTGGCAGTTGCCTTGGCTGGGCAGGGGGAAGACCACGCTGCGCGGCGGCTACTCGATCTCCTACTCGCCGCTCAACAACTTCGACGGCTACAAGGGGATCATCGCCACGGTCAGCGGCGTCGCGACCCGTTCCACGGGCGCCAACAGCGCCGCGACGTATGTGAACCTCGCGACCGTCAACAACTATCTGGGGACGGCGCTCAACCCGACGATCCAGCCGATGCAGACCGTCAGGGGGATGTCGAGCGCGGTGAGCGTATATGACGAGAACATCCGCACCCCGTACACGCAGAGCATCAACTTGTCGTTGACGCGGCAAGTGGGCAACGCGGTGACGGTGGACGTCCGCTACATCGGGACGCTGGCGCGCAAGCAGCTTTCCAGCGTCAACCTGAACACGCCGAACTACATCAGCAACGGTCTGTACAAGGAGTTCGACATCGTCCGGGCGCAGGGTGCGGCAGCCAACCCCGCCGACATCCCGACGCTCGTGTCGATCTTGGGACCGGGTGCCGCATCCATGATGACGACCAATTACGGGGTGTTCAGCATGGTCACCTACGGCAATGCGGCGAGCCAGTTGGCCAACGGCACCTACAGCGGTCTGGCATCGACTCTGGCGACGTATGGCTATTGCGGTGTGAACTGCTACGGCAATTCGTATACCGGCACCATCTACACCAACCCGCAGTTCTCCAGCGCCACCCTCTATCAAAACGAGGGGTACACGAACTACCATTCGATGCAGGCGCAGGTGACGATGCGCCCGATGCGCGGGCTGAGCTTCCAGACGACCTACACCTGGAGCCGGAACCTCGTAGACCAGGGCATCGGCGACTACAACACCGGCGAGCGCAGGTATTACCTCGCCACCCAGCACCGTTCGCACGCGCTGACGACCTACGGGACGTACGAGCTGCCGTTCGGCGCCAACGGGTTCATCTTCCGCAACGCCTCCGGCGCCTTCAAGAAGGCGGTCGAAGGCTGGCAGTTGAGCTGGACCGCCAACGCCACCAGCGGCATCCCCGCTTCTCTGAGCGGCACCAGCAGTTATTGGAGCATCAGCAATCCCGTCTTGGAGCGTCCCGACCTGTGGGACAACAAGGCGGGGCAGGTCACCTACAACTGGAACGCCGACGGCACTTGGGAGCCCGCCTCCTTCTATGGCGACAAGTACCAGAAGGTCACGGATCCGCAGTGCAGCGGTGTCGCTTCTGCGCTGACTGCCGCCAACTTGTGCACCTTGAAGGCGTTGGTGTATCTCGATCCGAGTGCGCCGATCGCCAATCCCTGGGATGCCGCAGCTTCGCAAGTCAACGGATACATCGTCGTGCGGAACGCGCGTCCCGGCGAGATCGGCAACATGCAGCCGAACACGTTGACCGGCCCCGGCCGCTGGACTCTCGACTTGGCGATGTCCAAGTCGATCGAGTTCATGGAAGGCAAGCGTCTCGAGCTGCGCGTCGACGCGGCGAACATCTTCAACCACGCCACGCCGTCGGGCTCTGCGGATGCGTACAACCACGCGGCGCGCTACGACGTGATCAACCAGCCGGAGTTCGGGCTGAACAGCACCAACCCGCTGGGCTACATCGCGACCAAGGCGGGGCACCGGACGTTCCAAGCGAAGGTTCGTCTGAGCTTCTAGCCGGAAGCTTCGGTCGATGAGGGGCGCTGTCTGCAGACAGGCAAGCCGCGCCCCGAAACGCCGAGCGTGAATTAAAGCAAGCCAACAGGCTCCCAGGGCACCGGGGGCCTGTTTCATTTCAGGGAACCTCTAAAAACCCCGGACGCTGCGTTGCGCCTTGGTCGAAAATGCGCATTCGCCTCGGCGAACCCCGCTTTTCGACCTGCGGCGACGCGCCTTGTCTGCGAGCTTTTTAGAGGTTCCCTTTACGCGCGGACGATTTCCCACAAAAAATACGCCTTCTCCAGTTTTTTGCATTTTTCTGGCAAAAACAGTTGCCCAAATCGCGACTCGTTCGTTAGATATATGAGGAGCGATGCGCGGGGTTGGCGCGGATACGGGAAACGCAGAGCGGAGGGGTGATGATGGACGCAAGCGGTGGCACGGGCAGGGGCGACGCCCCGCAGTCGGCGGCGGAGGTCTGGGCGCTGTTCAAAGAGACCGACCGGGTGATCCAAGAGGTTGCGCGGGAACACCGGAAGATGATCGAAGACATAAAGCAGCGGCAGGAGGAGACCGCCCGGCAGATGAAGGAGACGGACAAGAGGCTCGGCAGCCTGGGCGGACGCTTCGGCCAGATGGTCGAGCACCTGGTCGCGCCGGGGATACTGGGGAAGTTCCGGGAGCTCGGCTACGGCTTCGACGAGGTCAGCACCCGCAAGAAGTTCACGGACAAGGCGGGGCGTGCGGTGGCGGAGGCGGACATCTGGCTGGAGAACGGGTCATATGCGCTGGCGGTGGAGGTGAAGGCGGATCTCTCCGTGGAGGACGTGAGGGAGCACATCGCCCGCTTGGTGAAGATCCGGGCGCACCTCGACGCCAAGGGGGACGGGCGGAAGCTGCTCGGAGCGGCGGCGGGCGCGATCCTCGAGGGGAACGTGCAGGTCTACGCCGTGCGGCAGGGGCTGTTCGTCCTCGGGCAGACCGGGGACACGGTCAGGATCGAAGTCCCCGAGGGTTTCACCCCCTGCGAATGGTAACGGGCGCACGGTTCGCAGTGAAGGAGCGTCATGTCAGGCTTTGGGATGGACGATGCCGTATTTTTGCATCTTTTCCCGGAGCGTCTTGCGGTTGATGCCGAGCTGTTGCGCCGCCTTGGTCTTGTTGCCGTGGGATAGCCGGAGCGCGTTGCGTATCTCGACCGCCTCCATCCGCGCCAGGCTGCCCTGGGCGGCATCCGCCCCGGTCGCGTCCGCCTCTCCGGTCGCGTCGCCTTGGATGAGCCGTGCCACACGCCCCAGCGCCGGAGGGCGTCCCGTGAGCTTCTCGCGCTCCAGCTCCTTGCGGATGAGCGATTCCGCCAGCTCCTTGCGGACGGCGCGCACCGCCCGACGCACCCGCGCCGTCAGGACTTCCGGCGAGAGGGGTTTGGGCAGGTAGTCGAAGGCGCCCGCCTTGACCGCCTCGATGGCGGAATCGATGGAGGCGTGGCCGGTGACGATGATGACCGCCGTGTTGGATGACTCCTCCCGCAGCCTGCGCAGAACCTCCATTCCGGACATGCCTGGCATCTTAAGATCGACGAGCGCGGCGTCGAAAGCGGCGCGCCGCACATATTCGAGCGCCTCTGCGCCTCCGGCGGCGACGGAGCAGGAGAAGCCGTCCCGCTCCAATATCCTCCGGCAACTGCCGCGGACCAAGGGGTCGTCATCGACAATCAAGACTTTCATAAGGGAACCTCTAAAAACCCCGGACGCTGCGTTGCGCCTTGGTCGAAAATGCTCATCCACCTCGGCAAACTCCGTTTTTCGACTTGCGGCGACGCATTGTCTGCGAGGTTTTTAGAGACTCCCATAATCGTTGCGCCGGACGCCTCGCGCCCCGTGGAACGCCAAGGCGTTAAAAACGCTGCACGCCGGGTTGGCGGGCTCCCTAACGGATCAGCCTGGCGGGCGCGAGCGACGTCGCGGCGGGGTGCGGGCTTCCGCCGTCGGCGATCCAGTCGGCGGCGAGCCGCCCGTGCGCGGGGGCGCAGGTCACGCCATGCCCCCCCAGCCCCGCGTTCCAGTAGAGTCCTTCGAGGCGCGGGTCGGCGCCGATCACGAAAAGGTCGTCGGGGACGAACGTGCGCATCCCCGCCCATGCCTTGGCGACGCGCACGTTCTCCAACGACGGGAGCCAGCGCGCCGCCTTTGACGCGATCCCCTCGATCTGCGCCGTGTCGGTCACCTCCCCTTGGTCTGGCGCGACCGCCACGGCGTCGCAACCGCACATCAGGAGACCGCCGCTCTCAGGGCGGAAATAGAACTCCTCCCCCGCTATCCACATCACCGGCCAGCGCGCGTCGACTTGCGGGAGGACTTCCGTGACCAGCAGGTGGCGGCGATGCGGCGTGAAGGAGAGCGCGTACGCGCCGAAAACCTCGGCGCACGACGCCCAGGCGCCGTTGGCGACGAGGACTTTGGACGCATCCATGAAGCCCGCGCTGGTTTCGACGCCGGTCACGCGCCCGCCATCCGTCCGCAGGCCGAGGAACTCGACCCCCGTGCGCAACTCCGCCCCGGCGCGCCGCGCGCCGCCTAGGAACCCCTGCAGGATGGCGTGGACGTCCATCACGCCGTCGTCGCCCTTCCAGGTCGCCATGCCGATGCCGCGCGCGAGCGCGGGGATCCGGGCGTAGACGGCGGCGACGTCTATCGGCTCCATGCCGGTCTCGGGGTTGTCGGCGCACCAGCCTTGCAACGTCGGCTCGTTCCCGACGCTGGCGGTCAGGTAGATGCCGGTCTTGTCCACCAGCGGCTCCGTCGAGAAACCTTCGGGCGGGGCGAGGTAGAACGCCGCCGACTCGCGGGCGAGCCGGTTCAGCTCCGGTTCGGCGATCATGGTGCGCAGGATGGCGGCGTTCAAGCCGGACGAGTGGATCCCTGCGATCAGCTCCTTCTCCAATATCAATATGTCCTTGACGCCCCGGCGCGCCAGGAAGTATGCGGCGGCCGCGCCCGCCATCCCCGCGCCGACGATGATAATGCGTTCCTTGCCCATGAAGCCCGCTCCAGATGTGATCGGATCCTGTACGAAAGCGGACATGATACCACATCGCGGGTGGCATGGGCTGGGGTATAATGTCGCGCATGGACACGTTGGCGGAGTTCATGGGCCATTTCCAACTCGATGCCGGGGACGGTGCGCGGCGGCGGCCGCAGGCGCTCGCCGCCGTCACGCGCGCCTTTGCCCGGATCCCCTATGAGAACGTCACGAAGATCATCCGTCGCGCGGAGGCGGGGGGCGACGAGCAGGCGCGGCGCGGTCCCGGCGAGGTGATCGCCGGACACATCCGCTGGGGGGCGGGCGGCACCTGCTTCTCCCTGACCTCGGCGCTCCGCTTCCTGTTGCGCGCCTTGGGGTGGGATGCGGAATACATCCTCGCCGACCGACGTTACGGCCGGGACACGCACAGCGCCCTGCTCGTCTGGATCGACGGCGGGGCGCACCTGCTGGATCCCGGCTACCTGCTCACGGAGCCGGTGCCGCTGGCGACGGGCGCGCCCACGGTCGTCGCGTCCGCCGGGGAACGCCTGCTGCTGACGCCGGACGCGACCGGCGGGAAGGTCGACCTTGCGACCTTGCGCGGCGGCAGGCGCGTCCATCGCCTGACCTACAAGGTCGCGCCGGTGGACGACGGCGAATTCGGCAAGGCGTGGGATGCGTCGTTCCGTTGGGACATGATGCGCTACCCGCTCTTGGCGCGGGTTTCGGGCGCGAGGCGCAGCTATCTGCGCGGGTCGATGCTGCAGGTGAGCGATGCGGACTCGGTGCGGCGGCGGGACGTCCCGCAAGACGAACTGGTCGAGAACGTCGCCCGGGAGTTCGGCATCCACCCGTCGCTCGTGGCACGCGCCTTGGACTTGCTGAGATCGTAGCGGGTTGTTGCTGCGACGGAGGTGGCGGAGATGGCACGGCCTTGCGGGGCGGAGCCGGTGAAATTGCTGGTCGCGGTCCTTTGGGCGCGTGAAGACGCCCTGCGGGAGTCCGTGCGTCGCATGGAGGCGGCATGGGGCGTGATCGACTATTCCGGGCCGGACCATCCGTTCGACCTGACCGATTATTACGAGCCGGAGATGGGGGCGGGCTTGCGGCGCAGGCTGGTGTCGTTCCGCGAGTTGTTCCCGCCCGGGCGCATCGGCGACGCCAAATGCGCGGCAAACGGCATCGAGGACGCGCTCGCCTCAGGCGGCGGGCGGACGGTCAACCTCGACGTGGGCTACCTTGACTGCAACAAGGTGGTGCTGGCCAGCTTCAAGGGGGCGGGGCAGAAGATATACCTCGGCGACGGCGCGTGGGCGGACATGGTGGCGCGCTACCGGGACGGGCGCTACCAACCCTTCGAGTGGAGCTTCCCCGATTTCAAGGACGGGCGCTACGACGCGGAGCTGAACGCCGTGCGGGAGACCTACCGCAGGCAGTTGAAAGGAATGTGAATGCAAGACCCGATCTACCTCGACAACGCCGCCACGACCTATCCCAAGCCGCGCGAGGTCTACGACTTCATGCACGAGTTCTATTCGACCTGCGGCGGCAACCCGGATCGCACGGGACGCAGCATGGCGGGCAGGATGGAGCAGGTCGTCTCGCAGACCCGCAAGATGCTCTGTGAGCTTTTCGGCGGGGACGACCCGCGCCGGCTCACCTTCTGCCTCAACGCCAGCGACGCCCTGAACCAGATCGTCCAGGGGATGCTCGCGTCGGGCGACCACGTCGTCACCACCCTCCTGGAGCACAACTCGGTGCTGCGCCCGCTCTACCACAAGGAGCAGGCGGGGGAGGTCGAGGTCACCTACGTCCCGTTCGACGACGCCGGGTTCGTCTCGCCCGCCGACGTGAAGGCGGCGTTGCGCGAGAATACGAAATTGGTTTTGCTCAACCACGCCTCGAACGTCGTCGGCACGGTGCAGCCGCTGGGCGAGGTGGGGCGGGCCTGCCGCGAGGCGGGGGCGTACTTCGCGGTCGACGCCAGCCAGACGGCGGGCGTGGTGGAAATCGACGCGAAGGGGATGTGCATCGACCTTGTCGCTTTCACCGGGCATAAGGGCCTCATGGGGCCGACTGGCATCGGCGGCGTCTACACCGGCGAGGGGGTGCCCATCCGCGCCACGCGCTTCGGCGGCACCGGCGTGCAGTCCGGGCGGCGCACCCACCCGGAGGAGTTCCCGTACCGTTTGGAATGCGGCACGCTGAACATCCTCGGCGTCGCGGGGCTTTACGCAGGGCAGCTCTGGCTGCGGGAGCAGGGGGTGGCAAACGTCCACGCCCGCGAGATGGCGCTCTGGGACAGGATGCGCCGGGGGCTCCAGGGCATCGAAGGCGTCGTCACCTACTGCGCCGACGGCGCGGAAGGGCATACGGCGGTGTTGAGCTTCAACGTCCTCGGATGGGAGGCGGCGGACGTGGGGGCGATCCTGGACGCGAACTACGGCATCGCCTGCCGCACCGGCCTGCACTGCGCGCCGCTCGTGCATAGGCGGCTGGGCACCGACGAGGTGTTCGGCACGGTGCGCTTCAGCCTCGGCCCGTTCAACACGGAGGAGCAGGTCGAGCGGGCGGTCGCCGCCGTCGCCGAGATCGCGGCGATCAAGGGTTGACGCCCGTCAGAAGCAGTCGCAACTGACAAGCTGCCCGCCGCAGCGCGGACAGACCTCTTGGTCGCACCCCTCGTGGTGGAACCCTCCCGGCGCGATGTTGCAGTCGGGGCAGCGGAACCACTTGGGGAAGTGGAGCCGGCCCGGGTCGTAGGGGACGGCGGCGAGCGTCGTCCCGTCCGGATAGGCGACAAAGGCGCGCCCGGGGCAGGTCGCCACCTCGGCGTCCGACATCTCTTTCTTGCAAACGTCGCAAATCCCCATCGTCCCCCCTCGGACAGGCAAAGAGCGAACGGGGTGTTGACCACCCGTCCCTCGTTTCAGGTATAATCTTACATTTTCACCGGATGGCAGGGAACATGGGGATCGCCAACTACACCAACCTGAGCGAGCGGCTGAACGCCGCGTTGAAGTCGGGGCGCAGCGTCTCGATAGCGGAAATGGTCCAAAATGCCGCCTGCGGCATGCTCATCCTCGCCTCGGAAGGGGAGGTAGCCGACCAGTCTGACCTGGAGAACGGGTTCATCAACATCGTCGAACAGCTCTACCGCGCGGGCAAGGTCAAGCCCGTCCCGGCCGGCGAGGACGACGTCCGCGTCTTGGGGCTGTTCGACTCCGGGGAGTTGGCGGCGCACGGGTACGGCGGCGCAGACGGGGATCGGTTCCTGCTCGTCCGATGGGTCGCGGCGGCGGACGAGCTGCCCGTGATCGTCAACATCAACTTGTGAGGCGACCCGCCTGCCGCGCCCCCCGCGCTTACACCCGCGTCAAGAAGATCGGCAAGCCCGCCTTCTCGAAATACTTGGGGCGGTAGCGATCGGTGTTGTAGAGCGCATCGACGTCCACGCAGCGCGGCCCCAGCATCGAGTCCGGTATCGGCTTCATGGCATAGCAACCGCCGGATATGGCGGTCATCAGCCCCGACTGGTTCTTCTTGATCCCCTCGACCGCCATGTGGGCGAAGGTGCAGGAGATCAACTTGTCCACGAAAGCCGCTTCGCCGCTGCGCAGGTCGTAGGTCAGGTCGCTGATGACGGTCTCCACGCCCGTGCGCTGCTTCAACTCGACGCCGAAGTCCTCGGCGACGTTGTACTTCTTGCGGTGCCCGTAGGCGTCGGGCTCGCCGTATTCGCGCACCTGGTAGCCCTCCCACTCCGCCCCTTCGGACAGCAACAACAGGCTGTAGCTGCTCGGGTTGTCGCGCTTCTCCTCCATCAGGAGGTCGATCATCTTCTCGAGGTTGAACTTGTATTCCGGGATGCCGCAGCGGATGGATGTGACATAGGAGGTGTAAAGCGCCGTGTGTCCGGCGTCGCGCCCGAAGATGCGGAAGACCCCGACCCGCTCGTGCGAGCCGATGGTCGAGCGCTGGCGCTGGATGGCGTCGATGGCGCGCGTGATGGCGGTGGCGAAGCCGATGCAATATTCGGTGTTGCGCACGTCGTTGTCCATCGTCTTGGGGATGGCGATGATGCGCACCCCCTCGGAGTTGAGGATGGATGAATAGCTCAGGGTGTCGTCGCCGCCGATGGAGATCAGCGCGTCCAACTCCAGCCGCTCGATGTTGCGCAGGACTTGCACGGTCATGTCCCAGGTCGCGAAGCTTTTGCCCTCTTTCTTGGGGAAGGCGTCGGCCTTCAGGTGCGCGGGCAGGGAGCGCATCCGCGCCGGGTTGGTGCGGCTCGTGTGCAGGCACGTCCCACCCGTCCGGTCGATGGTGCGCGTGTTCTCGCGGGTCAGGGGCATCAGGTAACGCTCCCGGCTCTCGGGGTCGTCCAGGTCGATGTGCGTCAACCCTTCCCAACCGCGCCGGATGCCGAGCACGTCGAACCCCTCGGTCCAGCCCGCCTCCGTGATCTCCTTTATGGCGGAGTTCAGGCCGGGGACGTCTCCGCCGCCGGTCAAAACGCCTATTTTCCTGAGTGCCATTCGCTCCTCCTCGAATATGCCGGATCGTGAACCGGTTGCGGTCGGCGTGTCCGACCTCGTGTCATCGGCGCGTGTCGCCGTCACGCTTCCGATTGTACCATCAAGTCCGGGGCGAGGTCGGCGCAAATATGCCGGCTCGGGCGGTTGGCGAAATCCCGCGTTGCCGCGCCGCGCCTCGCCGCGCATTTTTCCATATCCGTCAGAGGCGTTTTATGTAAATATGACACCGTTTGAACACGGACGGCCCATGGGAGGTTGGCTCATTTCACGAAGGGTTTTGCGATGAACGACATTAATGACAACGACCCGGTGCTTCTGCATTCTACGGTGCACACCCCTGCGGAGCCTAGGCAGGAGCGGTTTGAAACGCGGTTTGAAACGCGCCCTGCGGCGGCGCTCACCGAAGAGGCGTTGGGGCATCTCCTCAAGACCCGCCCTTGGGTGCGGCTGTTCGGGGTGCTCGCCTTCATCGGGACGGGGTGCATGGTGTTGGGGGGCTTGGCGATGTTCGGCATCGGTCTTCTGGCGTTAGCCGCGCCCGATGCGTTTTCAATGCAAGGAACGCCTGGGGTGTCGGCGGCGCCCTTGGTCATGATGGGGTTGCTCTATTTCGCGTTCGGGTTCCTGTACATCCCCATAGGGCTGTTTTTGAACCGCTACGCCGGGGGCATCACCGATTTGGAGCACGACCGCACGGCGGCGTCGCTGGAGAACGCGCTGAAAAACCAGAAGTCGTTCTGGCGCTACCTCGGCATATTGACCATCGTGTGCGTCATCGTCTCCGTGCTGTCCGCCATCGCCGTCGTCATCCTCGCGGGTCTCGGCATCCTCGCCACGATATCGCCGTGAAGGGCGCGCCTCCCATGTCGGTCGCCTAGCGTCCGGGGATGGCGAGGAGGGTTCGGCGATTGACAGCGCGAATTCGCTTGTGATAAGGTGAGCGGCATGTCGGTGCTTTTTTTGGGATAGGATATTTGAGGACGGGATCCTGGCATGAAGTCTTTCCGTGGAACGATGTTCTTGTTCGGATTGCTCGCGACGGCGATGGGCGCGGGGACGGCTGCGGCAGCCTCCGACGACAGCGGTCGCATCGTGGGCAGCGTCTCCGACTCCTTCGGCACCCCCTTGCGCGACGCCTTGGTCCAGGTCGTCCAGGCGGTCCATGACGGGGAGAACTTCACCAGCCTGCGCAGCGACGCAGGCGGTTTTTTCAAGACTGCGGTCCTCGCTCCCGGCGTCTACCGCCTCCAGGTTTCCCGCCAAGGCTACCGGTCGGTCTCCACGACCCGCTTCGTCGTCGATGACACGCGCTCCGTCTCGCTGGAGATCGCGTTGCATAAATTCTCCGACGCCGTCTTGCGGAACGACGATCCGCGCAACCAGGGGGTGCGCCAAGTGTTGCGTGGCATCTCGGAACGGCGGCTGATCTTCCGCTCCTCGCCCGGCGAAGACGTGGACGCCGAGTCGGCGGAGGCTTCCGCCGACGGGTTCGCCCGGGGTGGTGCGATGCGCATCGCCTCCGGTTCGGCGAAAAGCGAGGGTTACATCCTGCGCCCGCAGGCCAGCCAGAGCGGCGTCTCCACCAACTTCGCCTTCACGGAGCCGCTGGGCGCGCACAGCCGCGTCATCCTGTCGGGGCAGGTCGATACCGGCGCGGGCGCCTTTTGGCGATTGCGCAACACCTACAACTACCGGCCTGACAAGGATCGCGACTACAACATCTCCGTCGGCTACGGGCGCATGTCGGGCAACCAACTGGTCTCCGACTCGATCCAGTCCCCGGCCAACTCCCTGCCCCCCGCCGACGGGTTGGAGACGTTCGCGTTCAGCACGGAAGGCACCACCCGGCTGTTCGACCTCCTGTCGATCCGCTACGGCATCGATTACGCCCGTCTGCACTACGGCGAGGACAAGAGCTATTTCTACCCGTCATTGCAGATATTGCTGACCCCTGCGGAGGGCTGGAGCTTCGAGACCTCGCTCACATCGCGGCGGCTCAGCGATGCCGGGTCGATCATGCTTCCGGGCGGCGAGGTGCTGAACCTTGCGGAATCGACGTTGCTCACCATGGTCGGCGACCGGGTGAGCATGAGCCAGGTACGCCATTCCGAGGCGGTGGTGCGGCGCGAGCTGAAGCCGGGGGCGTCCTTGGAGCTCGCCTTCTACCAAGACTACATCAACGGACCCGGCATCCCGATCCTCGTCACCGCCCTCACCCCGTCCGGGCAACGCTCCTGCGTCGTGGAGATGGACGAAGACCGCTCGCGGCAGAAAGGGGTGCGCCTGACGGCGAAGCACGACGTCGCGGAGAACCTGACCGGCTCGATCATCTACATCTACGGGGAGTCGCAGGAAATCTCACCGGTCTCCACCGCCTCCGGCGCCGCCGCCTTGGCGACGGTCGCCGAACTTGAAGGGAACCCGGAGGCTTTCATGAGGCGGGAGTACCGCCATTCGGTGACAGGGCGCATCGACGCCTTCGTCCCGTCGAGCGGGACCAACGTCATCGCCACGGTGCGTTGGAACTCGGGAAACCCGCTGACGGCGCTCGACTGGTTTTCCGACAAGATGGACATCGGCACGAACTCGGCTAACTTGGAGGTGCGCCAGATACTGCCGCTCCCGGCGTTCTTGGAGGTGGCTGGTCGGTGGGAGGTGATGTTCGAGTTGCGCAACGCCTTGAACCAAGGGCGCAAGAGGGTGGCGACGGCAGACGGGGAGATCGCCTTCGACCGGAATCCCCGCTCCGTCCGCTTCGGGTTGAACTACACCTTCCGTTGACGCCGCGTTCCGCCGTGGCAGGTCTTATTCCGCCATATTCTTTGTGAAGGGAACCTTTAAAAACCGGGCGTTGCGTTGCGCCTTGGTCGAAGACGCTCGTCCGCCTCGGCGAACTCCGCTTTTCGACCTGCGGCGACGCCTTGTCGGCGGGGTTTTTAGAGGCTTCCTGAAGTGGTCTTCTACCAGGGAGTTCCGACCCCCTTGGCGCGTTCTTTCGCCGACGGCGGATCCGGGGGGATGGTCAGCCGCGTCGAGCCGTTGATGATTTCCGGGAAGGAGCTGTACATGGAGGACGCCTGCGGCGCAGGTTCCGGTTCCGGTGCCGGCTCTGGGGCTGGTTGCGGCGCGGGTTCCGGCTCCGGGTCGGCTGCTGCCGTCGCGGGTGCCGGGGTGCGGTCGAACGTCTCGACCTCCCACATGGGACGGCGCGCCTCCGCGCCTTTGCCGCCGCCCGTGTCCGGCGTCGGCACCTGCGGGACGGGTGCGGCTGGCGCGACGGCCGGTTGCGCCTGCGGGGCGTCGTCGCCTGCAAGGGATGCCGCCGATTCCTTTTTGACGACCATGCCGATGCCGTTCAGTCTTTCGACCAGGGCGTCCGCTTGTTCTTCGGTGAGGTCGCGCGCCAACACCACGCGGCTATGGCTGAAAATCGCGTCGATTACAGATGCCTCGGCATGAAACACCTGTCCGAAGGAGGCGCGTGTCTGGTCGATGGTGATCCCCGGATTCAATTCCCCATAGTATCTGATGACATATGTTTTATTGCTCATTTCTTCGTCTTTTCCAAAAATCTTGAAAAACAGTGGCAAAACCAAGTGCGCACCGCATGACCTCCTTATCGAACTTTGGGTGGGGCGGCGTTAGTGCCAATTCGTTAGTTGAGCGTTTTTCTTCTTCTTGATCTTGGTTTGAAACGGCTTCAACACCCCGAACATTCAATAAATTGGACGGATTGTTCAAAGAGTTGGAGCCCCAGGACGCGGCATGGAGGCGCGCGATGCGTCCAAGGTGGCGAACGCCTTAGGGGATCGGCGGTTGACGACGCCTGGGACTGCCGGTTCGGGAAGCGGGGGCATGGTATGCGAATTGCTTTTACTTGCGGCATGGATAAGAGGGAGCGCCCATGAACCGATTTCCCGCGACACTCCGGCTCGTTGCGACGGCGCTCCTCACCTTTGCGCTCCTTGCCGCCGGCGTGTTGAACCTGCGCGACCGGGTGGCGTGGACGGACGCCTCGGACGGCGTCTTCTGGACGGAGGCGGAAGACCAGGCGACAGGCCTTGTCGCCACCGAGGTCGTGCAGGATGGGGCGGGGTACGCCGCTGGCATCCGCGAGGGCGACCGGTTGCTCGGCATCGAAGGCGAGCCGGTGCCGAACCTCGCCGCCTATGCCGAATGCCTCTATGCCGCAGGGCCGGGTGCGCTGGTGCGCTACGAGGTCGCGACGGCGGCGGGGGTGCGCTCCCTGCCGGTCTCCCTGTCGGCGCGGCACCTTTTCACCGTCCGGGACGGGCTGAAGACCTTGCTGGCGTTCCTCCATCTCGGCATCGGCGCCTTCGTGTTTTTGCGCGGCAGGCGGTTGCCGCTCGCGCGGCATTTCTACCTCCTGTGCCTCACCGCCTTCGCCCTCTGGCTTTTCAGCTACACGCCGGCGCTGGGTCTGTTGGATTTATTCGCCTACGCCGTCTCCGTCGCCGCCTTCCTGCTGTTGCCGGCGGCGTTCCTGCATTTCTGCCTCCGCTTTCCCGACGCGCGCCCCCGTCCGGCGGCGGTCGCCGCGCCCTATCTCGCCTCCGGGCTCCTGCTGGCTGCGCACCTGCTGTGGGTGACCGGGCATCTGGCGCCGCTGGGCGTCGCCCGCACCGTCGCCGCCGGCGAGTCGCTCGACCGCTTCGAGCTGGTCTGGTTCTGCGCGGCGTTCCTCGCCGGCGGCGTCTTGTTGCTACGGCGTCACCTCGGGGGCGCCGGGGCGGAGGATCTGCTCGCGCGCCAGCAGATGAAGTGGATCGCCTACGGCTCGCTGGCGGGGATCGTCCCCTTCGGCTTGATCTACCTGCTCCCGACGCTCTTGGGCGCGCCAGCGCGTTTCGCCCGCTTCTCTCCGGCGATGGATGCGTCGATGCTCTTCCTCGCGCTGGTGCCGCTGTCGGTGGGCTACGCCGTCCTTGGTTTCCGGTTGATGGACGTGGAGGACATCGCCCGTAAAAGCGCGGCATGCCTGGTTTCCGCGCTGGCGTTGCTTTTCGCCTGCATCTTGGGCGCGCTGGCGTTTGACGGGGCGTTGCGGGATCTGACGCCGCGCGCCGGGGCGCTGGTCGCCGCGTTGGCGGCATTGGCGATGGCGCTGCTGTTCAACCCCTTGCGCCGCGCAGTCCAGACCGGGTTTGATCGGGCGTTTTATCGCAACAGTTTCCACGACCGTCGGACGCTGCTCGATTTCGCCCGCGCCCTCAGCTCCGAGATCAGCCTGCAACCGCTGACGCAACGCATCCTCGACCGCGTCACCCGGGCGTTTCCGGTGGACGGGGCGGCGTTGTTCCTTCCAGACGCCGCGCACCCCGGATGGCTTCGTTGCGCGCAAGGCGTGAACCATGACGGCTGCGGCTCCATCCTGCTCGCCCCCGCTTCGACCGGTTCGACCGGCGAGGCGTCTGGCGACCCGGGGCGGGCCGCCGCAGGGGAGCTTCCGGGACTTAAAGGCGGTGCCGGCTGTCTGCGCCCTGCGGACGGGGGGCTGGCGCGAGCCGGGTTCGCGTACCGCCAGGATCTGCTGTCCCAGGGGCGATGCGTGGGGGTGCTGGCGTTGGGGGCGTTGCCGCCAAGCAGGCATTTCAGCGGCGCGGACGTGGAGCTTTTGGCTGCGCTGGCGGGCTACGCCGCCGTGGCGCTGGAGAACGCGACGCTCTACCGCTCGGTCGAGGCCAAGGCGGAGGAGGTGGCGCGCCTGAAGGACTACACCGAGAACATCCTCGAAAGCATCGACGTGGCGGTGCTCTCGGTGACTGCCTCCGGGCGGGTGCGCTCCTGCAACCGGGCGTTTGAGGAGCTGTACGCCGCCTCCCGGCGCGACATCGCGGGCGCGCTGGCGGAAAACCTCCTTTCCGCAGACGTGGTTGCCGCTCTGCGAAACGCCGCTGGCATGGACGGGTGGTCGCCTGACGCCCCGGCGGGCATTTTCAAGCTGGCGTTGAAGAACTCGGACGGCCGGCGGCTTGTCGTCAACTTGGGCGTGCGCCCCTTTGACTACGGCGATGGCGCATTGCAAGAAGGCGAGGTCGCAGCCCACTCTAGGCGCGGGTGCCTCTTGGTCATGGAGGACGTCACCGAAAAGACGCGGCTGGAGGCGCAGTTGCTGCAAGCGGAAAAGCTCTCCTCTGTCGGGCTTTTGGCCGCAGGGGTCGCGCACGAGATCAACACCCCGCTCACGGGCATATCCAGCTATACGCAAATGTTGTTGAAAGGGGACGTGGAGGCGGGACGGCGCAAGGCGTTGCTGGAGAAGATCGAGCGGCAGACCTTCCGGGCGGCGGAGATCGTCGGCAACCTGTTGAATTTCTCGCGGCTGGGGGGCGACGAGTTCGCGGCGGTGGACATCAACCGGGTCATCCACGACAGCCTGTCGCTGCTCGACCACCAGCTCGACCGGAAGCGCATCCGCGTCGCCTCGGACCTGGGCGAGCGGCTCGCGCCCGTCTATGGCAACACGGGGAAGCTGCAACAGGTCTTCGTGAACCTGTTCCTGAACGCTCGCGACGCGATGCCGGCGGGCGGGGAGATCGCCATCCGCACGGGGATGGACGAGTCGATGGTGGTGGTGGACGTTTCTGACACGGGCGGGGGCATCCCGCAGGAGAACCTGCAAAGGATATTCGACCCCTTCTTCACGACGAAGGGGGTGGGGCGGGGGACGGGCTTGGGTTTAGCGGTCTCCTATGGCATCATCCAAGAGCACGGCGGCGGCATCTTCGTGGAGAGCGACGCCGGGAAAGGGACGCGATTCACCCTGAGGCTCCCCGCCCGGCTGAACTGACCGAACTAGGCAAAGGGCGCGATGGGTGACAAACGGATTCTGATAGTCGATGACGAGGAGATCCTGCGGGACGTCCTCTCCGACCTGCTGGAGTCGGAGGCGTATCAAGCGGACGCCGTCTCGACCGGCGCGGACGCGCTCGATCGGATGCGCGAGCGGCAATACGCGGTCGTGTTGCTGGATCTGATGCTCCCGGACATCGACGGGCTGGAAGTCCTCGACGAGATGCGGAAGCTGGAGCAGCCGCCGACGGCGATAATGCTCACGGCCTACGCCTCCCTCGACAAGGCGGTGAGCGCCACCAAGCTCGGTGCCTTCAACTTCATCGCCAAGCCGTTCAAGAACGAGGAGCTGTTGCTTGCGGTGAAAAACGCCTTGGAGCACCGCGAGCTGCTGGAGGAGAACCGCCGGCTCAAATCGACCCTGCAGGAGCGCTACGGCTTCCAGAACATCGTCGGCAAGGGCGCGGCGATGCGGCAGGTCTTCGACCTCGTCGCGCAGGTCGCCCCCCGGCGCAGCACCGTCTTGGTCGAGGGGGAGAGCGGCACGGGCAAGGAGCTGGTCGCCCGCGCCATCCACGCCGCCAGCGGGCGCGCGTCATCCCCCTTCGTCGCCATCAATTGCGGCAACATCCCGCCCGACCTGCTCGAAAGCGAGCTTTTCGGCCACGTCAAGGGCGCCTTCACCGGCGCGACCGTCACGAAGAAGGGGCTTTTCGAGGCCGCCGACGGCGGCACGGTCTTCCTGGACGAGGTGGGGACCCTCTCGATGGAAATCCAGGCGCGCCTGCTGCGCGTCATCCAGGAGCGCGAGTTCCGGCGCCTGGGGAGCCTCGAGAACATCAAGGTCGATGTGCGCATCATCGCCGCCACCAACACCGACTTGGCGGGTTGCGTGAGCCGGGGGACGTTCCGCGACGACCTCTATTACCGGCTCAACGTCATCGTCGTCAAACTCCCCCCCCTGCGCGACCGGACGGAGGACATCCCGCTCCTCGCCGAGCACTTCATCCGCAAGTTTTCCGGGGAGAACCACCGCGACGGGCTGACGGTGGCGCCCGAGGCGCTGAAGGTCTTGATGGACTACCATTGGCCGGGCAACGTCCGCGAGTTGGAGAACGTCATGGAGCGGGCGGTGGTGCTCGCCCCCGGCGATGTGATCGACGCCGCGCTGTTCCCCCGGAACCTGCTCCAGCCCCCGCCACCTGCGCCCGTTGCGCCCGGCGGCGGCGCTTTCGCGTCCGGCCCGGACGGATCCCCGGAAGATTTGCTGGCCCGCCCGCTCAAGGAGCGCGTGGGGGAATACGAAAAGGCGGTCATCCTCGCGGCGCTGGAAAAGACCGGAGGCAACCAGAAGAAGGCGGCCGGGCTCTTGGACGTCAACCCGACCACCCTCAGCGAAAAACTCAAGCGCCTCGGCATCCGCGACTCCAAATGAGTCGCGGACGTGTGCGCCGGTTTCGCGCCAGCCGCGTTTCAGTAGTTGTGGATGTGGAAATGGCTGTGGCGGGCGTCGGTGTGCTTGTGGTAGTAGCGGTCGACCAGGTTGACGCGCTTCAGCAGGTCTACGTCGTCCAGCAGCGCCGCCGTCTCCAGATCCGCCGCGACGCGGTGGTCTTCGCCGAAGAGGACGGCGCGGCGGGAGATCTCTTGGACCAGCCCCAAGTCGTGCGTCGAGACCAATATCGTCTTCCCCGCCTTGTTCAGCTCCGCCAAAAACTCCGCCAGCCAGCGTGACGTGCGCGGGTCGAGCCCCCCCATCGGCTCGTCCAGCATCAGAACCTCCGGGTTGAGCGACAGCACGCAGGCGATGGCGACTTTGCGCTTTTCTCCGCCGGACAGGTGCCACGGGTTCCGCCGCTCGAACCCGTCCAGGCCGAACAGCTTGACCATGTCGCGCACGCGCCCCTCCACCTCGTCCTCACCCAACCCCAGTTGGCGCGGGCCGAAGGCGATCTCGTCGTACACGTCGGCGCAAAAGAGCTGCGCGTCCGAATTCTGGAAGACGAAACCGGCGCGGCGGTGCAGCGACTGGGCGAACGTCGCGTCGGCAAGCCCCTTTCTCGTGACCTCCGCCCCGTCGAAGCGGTAGGTGCCGGAGTCGGCGACGATCAAGCCGTTCAGCAGCTTCAACAGCGTGGACTTGCCGCTGCCGTTGGCGCCGAGCAGGGAGACCGACTCTCCCCGGCGAATCGCCAACGACACCCCGCAAAGCGCGGATCGCCCTCCGTAGCAATAGGAGATTTGTTCCAGTTCGATCATCCGCCCGCCGTCCCTCCGGTCTTGCCCCGCCTGTCCCGTACTTCCACCGCCAAACCGCGACGCGCACCCCTCTCCCTACCCCGTCCCGCCCCGCCGCAACAAGAGAAACAACGCGACGAGCGCGAGACCCGCCGCAATATAGCACAAGTCGGCCTTGGTGGGACGAACGTTCCCCGAGACCGGGTACGTCCCCGCGAACCCGCGGCAGAGCATCGCACCGTACATCGCCTCGGACATCTGGTGCGAGCGGATGAAAAGGTTCCCGGTGACGCCCGCCAGCGACCCGCGCCGCCCCCGCCCCCTGCCGACCGAGCGCAGCTTGAGCGCGCGCAACGTCTCCAACGAGAACTCCCCCAGCATGAAGATGTGTTTCAGCGCGATGTCGAGGACGAAGACGAGCGTCGAGGGGACGTGCAGGCGCCGGAGCGCGTGGACGGTCTCCGTCCAGCGAGACGTCGATGCGTGGATGCCCACCGCAAGGACGCTGGCGACCGCCTTCGCGGGAATCATCGTGAGGCTGTAGCGGTTGCCCGCCAGCGCCGCCGGCAGCATGATGACAAACGAGAACGACCCGGCGATCACCGCCAGCAGGGCGATTTTGCGCAGGTCGGCGAGCGGCATGGCGCAGAGTCGCAACAGCAGGCAGGTGAGGACGACGAAGACGAAGGCGAATTCGCGCGTCAGCGCGACGAGGACGATGGCTGCGAGGGTGCCGAGCAAGTGCCAGAAGGCGGTGGCTTTCCAAGGCGCGCCGGCGTCCGGACGCTCGTCCTGCGCCCGCATCGCGGACAGGAGCCCGAGCAACGCGAGGATGGTCTTGTCGATGAAGCGGTCGCCGCCCCCGCGCCCCCTGTGCGGGAGCGGGGCGTCTTTCGCGTCTCGCCCCCGCAACCAGGCGGGGAGCGCGACCTCTGACTGTCCTGCGGGTGGATGTTCCGTCATTTTCCCCGTCAGGCCGTCCGGCGCCTTTTCCCCAGACCCGCCAGGAGCCTGAACAGGATGATCGAGACCGCCGCGCCGAACAGCGCGCACAGGACGTAGCCCGCCGTCTCCGGCAGCCCCGCGACCGTGTAGTCGGGCATGAGGGCCTCGAAGCTGAAGCCGTTTTCCAAACCGGCGGGGACGAAGCCGAGCGCCTTCCCGCCGGTGACGACCTCGGCGATCTCCTCCGCGCCCCACTCGCCCCACGCCGTGCCTGCTGCGAGCAACCCGAGCGGGGCGAGGCATATCATCGCCGCGACCAGCGCGTAGACGGCGACCTGCCTCCGACCCCCGCCCCGGGCGTCGTCCAGCGCCTCCGGCGCGGCCTTCATGACGAAGGCGCCGACCAGGGCGGTGAAGGCGGCCTCGATGAAGCCCGCCACGAGCAGGTGGGGCGCCATCATCGCGGGGATCGACACCGACAGGGGATAGGGGCAATAGAGCGGCGTCCCGTCCGGGGCTGCGAACAGGGCGGGCTGGAGCCCGAACTCGACGGCGGTGAACAGCGCGGCGGCGTTCAACCCGACATAGCCGCCAAGAGCCATGCCGGCGTAGGCGCCTGCGGGTTTCTTGACGGCGCTTTTGCAGAGCGTGTAGACGCCGTAGCCGACCATCGGCATGACGAACGCCATGTTGAAGCAGTTCGCGCCGAGCGCCAAGACGCCTCCGTCGCCGAACAGCAGCGCCTGGAGCGCGAGCGCCACCGTCACCGCGAGGCAGGCGGCGTAGGGGCCGAGCAACACGGCGGCGAGCACCGCGCCCACGGCGTGTCCGGTCGTGCCCCCGGGCAGCGGCACGTTGAACATCATGACGAGGAAGGCGAACGCCGCGCCTACGCCGATGAGCGGCATCTTCTCGGGGGGGACTTCTTTTCTCACCTTCTTGATCGCCACCGCGAGGACGGGCACCATGGCGGCGCCCATGACGGCGCAGGTCGTCGGGCTCAGGTAGTTTTCAGGGATGTGCATAGGCGGTCTCCACGCGCCGCAGCGGGACGCGATGTCTGTGAAACGGCGGCGGCCCGGTCCGCAGGTGGCGACGAAGGGCGTCCCTTCCGCCGCGTCCGCAGGTGCAGGCCGCGCCCATGGGCGTCAGGGCGTCGGATCAGTGGTGGTGTTGCTGTTGCTGCTGGGATGACGCTTGCTTCCCCCGGTATTTGCAGCAACCGGGCAGGGCGTCGTAGACCTTGTCGTCGGCCTTGTCGGCCTCGGTGTCGTGACCGACCGCCGCGAGCGCCTTGCTGACGGCCGCCAACTTGACCTTGGCAGAGTCGTATTCGAGCGACAACTCCTTCGTGTCCTTGTTCCAGGCGGCGCTGGTCACGCCGTCCACCCCCTTGGCGGCCTTTTCGATGCGGGTCTTGCACATGCCGCAAAGCCCTTCGACTTTCAACGTCCCCGAGGCTGCGAACGCCGCCGTGTCGCCGAAAGCCACCAAGCCCGCCACCACCAACGTCAGAATCAGTTTCCTCATGTCGGTATCCTCCTTATGTTTTCCCTACGGTTCCTTCCGGTGAATCTCCAACCACCGTGCAACCGTCCATGAGACGTGATTATCCCCCTTGGGTGTCATTTCGTAAACGCCAAATGTCACATCGCGAAGTCGGGGAGGTCGCGGATGGAGTCGAGCACGGCGTCCGGGCGGTCGCCGTCGGCGACGCCGTCGAGGTCGGCGGGGCGGTATTTGCCGGTGCGCAGGAGGATTGCTTTCAGACCCGCCCGCTTCGCGCCGCCGATGTCGGTCACGATGTCGTCGCCGACCATCGCGACCTCGGAGGCGGGCACGCCCAGCTTTTGCACCGCCAGCCCGAAGAAGGACGCGGCGGGCTTTCCCAGCACCACCGCCCGCCTCCCCGTCGCGCACTCCAGCGCGGCGACGAACGGCGCGGCGTCCAGGCGCAGACCGTCCTCGCCCAACCAGAAGCGCGTCATGCCCAGGGCGACGAGGACCGACTCGGGGTCGGAGTGCAGCAGGCGGAAGGCGCGGTTCAGGGAGCGGTAGTCCCACCGCTCCCCCATGTCGCCGACGACCACGAACCGTGCGCCGGACTCGGCGTCCTCCGGCAAACAGCGGACGCCGGAGAAGTCGGCGCGGGCCTTTGGCGCGAGGAACAAGGCGGCGGAGTCGCCGGCCTGCCCTGCTTGGCGCGTCCGCAGCCATTCGGCGGCGGCGACGCACGGGGTCACGATCTGCTCCGCCGCCGTCGGGATGCCGAAGCGCCCCAGCTTCTCCACAAGCGCCTCGCGCCCCCGCGAGCTGGTGTTGGTGACGAAAAGATGCGGAATCCCCCGCTCGCGTATGCGCGCCAGCGCCTCTGCCGCGCCTGCGATGGGCGTCTCCGAGTTGTACACCACCCCGTCAAGGTCGAAGAGGATTCCGTTCATCGTCGTCTTCCGTGGCCATGTGAAGCCGCCGCGGCTAGGCGACGGTGACCTCTTTGCAGAGATACACGTCTTGGATCGCGTTCAGGAGGGCGACCCCCTCCTCCATCGGCCGTTGGAACGCCTTGCGCCCCGAGATCAGGCCCATGCCGCCCGCGCGCTTGTTGATGACCGCCGTCTTGACCGCCTCCGCCAAGTCGCCCGCGCCGGAGCTGGCGCCGCCGGAATTGATCAGCCCCGCGCGCCCCATGTAGCAGTTCAGCACCTGGTAGCGGGTCAGGTCGATGGGGTGGTCGGCGGAAAGCTCGGTGTAGACTTTCTTGTGGGTCTTGCCGAAATTGACCGCCTCGTAGCCGCCGTTGCACTCCGGGAGCTTCTGCTTGATGATGTCCGCCTCGATGGTGACGCCCAGGTGGTTCGCCTGCCCCGTCAGGTCGGCGGCGACGTGATAGTCCGGGCCGCCCTCCTTGGTCTTGTTGAAGGCGGGGTTGCGCAGGTAGCACCAGAGGATGGTCGCCATGCCCAGGTCATGCGCCTCGCGGAACGCCTCGGCGACCTCCTGGATCTGCCGCTTGGATTCGTCCGAGCCGAAGTAGATGGTCGCGCCGACCGCCACCGCCCCCATGTCATACGCCTGCTGGATGTCCGCGAACATGATCTGGTCGTAGCTGTTCGGGTAAGAGAGGAACTCGTTGTGGTTGACCTTCAGGATGAGGGGGATCTTGTGGGCGTATTTGCGCGCGACGGAGCCGAGCACGCCCAGGGTGGAGGCGACGGCGTTGCACCCCCCCTCGATGGCGAGCTTCACGATGTTCTCGCCGTCGAAGTAGATCGGGTTCGGCGCGAACGATGCGCCCGCCGAATGCTCGATGCCCTGATCGACGGGCAGGATGGAGAGGTAGCCGGTCCCCGCCAGACGACCGTGGTCGAAGAGGGTCTGGAGGCTGCGCAGCACCGGTATGGGCCGGTCGCTCGCCACCCAGATGCGGTCGATGAAATCCGGCCCGGGAAGGTGCAGGTTCTTCTTCGCGACCGTCTTGCTCTTGTAATTGAGGTAATAGTCTGCCTGGTCGCCCAGGAGCTTTGCGATCTTCTCGATGCCTTCTGCCGATTGGACGTCTTTTGCCATGTTGCCGTATCTCCTTTTTTAACTGGTGTGGTGGTTCCGCCGGGCGCCGCCGATGAACGGCCGTCGCACCCGAAGGCCCCTATTCGAGCTTGTGCTTCTTGATCTTGTAACGCAACGTGTCGCGCGTGATGCCGAGCAGGCGCGCGGCGGCGGTCTTGCTGCCGTGCGCCTGCTCGAGAGCCTGGCGTAAAAGGTTCTTCTCGATGCCGGACAGCGACACCCCACCCGGCGGGAGCCGGAACGCGCCGTCATTCGCCTCCACCGGCGACGCCCCCCCCTCGGAGATCCGTATGGGGAGGTGCCGGGCGGTGGCGCGGCGTTCGTCGGCGAGGATCATGACCCGTTCGACCGCGTTTTTCAGCTCGCGGACGTTGCCCGGCCAGTTGTAGTTCATCAAAAGCTCCTCCGCCTCCTTGGTGAGCCCTTGGATGCGCTTGCGGAACTTCTCGTTGTAATGCCGGATGAAATGTTCGAGCAGCGGCGGGATGTCGTCCTTGTGCTCCCGCAGCGGCAGCAGGTGGACGGGGATGATCGACAAGCGGAAGAACAGGTCCGAACGGAACCGCCCCGTGCGCGCGGCGTCCTCGAGGTTCAGGTTCGACGCGACGATGATGCGCACGTCCACGGTAAGGTTCTTGACGCCGCCCACCCGCCGGAACGTCTGCCCCTCCAGCACGCGCAGGAGCTTGGCTTGCATCCCCAAGGTCATCTCGCTGATCTCGTCCAGGAACAGCGTCCCGCCGTCGGCCATCTCGAACATCCCTTTCTTCTGGGTGCGGGCGTCGGTGAACGCCCCCTTCTCATGGCCGAACAGCTCGCTCTCCATCAAGGATTCCGGGATCGCCGCGCAGTTGATGGCGAAGAAAGGCTGGTCGCGCCGCGCCGACTCGTAATGCATGGCGTGCGCCACCAAGTCTTTCCCCGTCCCGCTCTCCCCTTGGATCAGGATCGTGGACGCCTCGCTGGCGGCGACTTTCTTTATCAGCGCCCTCACCTCGCGCACATGCGCGGAGACGCCCACGATCTTGTCCACGCTGAAGGCGTTGCGTTGCTCGGCGTGGGCGCGGGCGACCTCGGAGCGGAGCCGCCGCGCCTCCAGGGCGTTGTGGATGACGTTCTCCAGCTTTTCGAAGTTGACCGGCTTTTCGATGAAATCATACGCGCCCAGCTTCAGGCTGCGCACGGCGTCATCGACCACGCCGAAGGCGGTGACCATGATCACCGGGACTTGCGCGCGGCGCCGACGCAGTTCCAGCAGCACGTCCATGCCCGACATGTCGGGCATCTTCACGTCCAACGTGACGATGTCGGGGGTGTCCGCCTGGATGCGGCTGAGCGCCGTCGCGCCGTCCCCGGCGAAGATGACGTGGCATCCCCGCTCTTCGAGCTTTCGCTGGAAAGCCCGCCGTAGCAGGGGGTCGTCATCCACAACCAGAACGGTGTCTTTTTGCATCGTTTCCCATGCGCCCGGAAACCAGCCCGGAGAGAGAGTCAGCCCGCATAATCGCGGCGGTTGAAAACACCCCTATAGCTTACATCCTGAAACGGCGAGAGGGAAGGCGTGCGGGTCATTTCCCCCATTTCCCTGTTTTATTGTTTTGCCGGTGCGGTTTTGTGCGCTATCGTATCAAAGTTTGTCAGGGTTCGCATGGGTTGGGATCGAATTGCGGCGCGAGGGCGGGGTGGACGGCAAGTTGGATTCGCGGGATCGGTGGGACGTGGCGCTCGGCGTGGCGCTTTTCGCCCTCATGCTGTGCGCGCTCTACATGGCGCTGGTGGGCGCGCCGCGCGAGCGGACGATGGGCGACCTGCAACGCATCTTCTATTTCCACGTCCCGGCGGCGATCGCGGGGATGACCGCGTTCGCCGCCAACTTCGCCGCCTCGGTTTTGTTCTTGGTGCGGAAGGAGCGCCGCTGGGACAACTTGGGCGTGGCGGCCGCCGAGGTCGGCGTCCTGTTCTTCGTCATGGTCTTGGTCACGGGGCCGATCTGGGCGAAGCCGGTCTGGTTCGTCTGGTGGACGTGGTCGCCGCGCCTCACGACCTCCCTCATCCTGTGCCTGCTGTACCTGGCATATCTGTTGGTTCGAAAATACCTGGAAGACCCGGAGCGCCGGGGGCTGGTCGCCGCCGTGTTCGGCGTCATCGCCTTCGCCGACGCGCCGCTGGTCTGGTTCTCCATCCGCTGGTGGCGGGACATCCACCCGTCGCCGATGCTGGAGAGCGGGGGGCTGGCGCCCGCGATGCGTCCGGCGTTCTTGACCTGCCTTGCGGCGTTCCTCCTGCTCATGGCGTTCCTCCTGCGTCGGCGCCTCGCCCTCGCCTCGCTGGAGGACGACGTGGAGGAGTTGTCGCGCAAAGTCTCCTAGCCCTGACGCGGCGGCGACGGCGCATGGGTCGAGGTCGGTTGCGGCGGGGGCTTGCGGGAACTTGTTGACGGGGACGGAAACGATGAACACGATGAACTATCTGGTCGCGGCCTTTGCGGCCGTCTGGGTCTTGCTTGCCGTCTATCTCTTCATGCTGCATTCCCGCGAGGTCAGGTTGCGGGAGGAGGTCCGGCGGCTGAAAAAGTCCATAGGGGACGGCAAATTATGAAATCGGCGTCACCGGCGGCGGATTGGCGGACGATTTTCAGGGACAGGCGCAACGCCATCCGCAAGGCGGCGGGCGACGGGGCGGTGCTCTGGCTGGGGCATGCGCTCCAACCGCGCAACTACGCCGCGAACGCCTACCCGTTCCGGCAAAACTCGCACTTCCTCTACTACACGGGCTTGGCAGAGCCCGACCTGGCGCTGCTCATGTTCCCGGAGCCGGACAGGGACATCCTTTTCGCCCGGCCTGAGGACATCGACGACATCGTCTGGTCGGGACCCCGCGCCTCCATCGAAGAGATGGCGTATGGGGCGGGCATCGAGGCGGTGGAGGACGTCGCGAAGCTGAAAGGCGTGGTGGACGTCCTGCGTAAGAAGAAAAGGGGCGTGCACCACCTCCCCCCGTACCAACACTCCACCGCCCTTCGGCTCGCCCGCCTCCTGGGCGTCAGGTGTGAAAGCACCGGACGTCGCGCCTCCGCCGCGCTGATGGAGGCGGTGGCGGGGCAGCGCAGCGTCAAATCGGCGGAAGAGGTCGCGGAGATCGAAAACGCGCTCGCCGTCACCGCCAGGATGCATCGCGCCGCGATGGCGGTCGCCCGCCCCGGCCTGCGCGAGAGCGACGTGGCGGGGGCGATGCAGGGGATTGCGCTCGCCGCCGACCGCGCGCAGGCGTTCGACCCCATCGTCACCGTCCATGGCGAGGTGCTGCACAACCATGCCTACGACCACGTTTTGAAGTCGGGGCGTCTGTTGCTGAACGATTCCGGCGCGGAGTCGCCGATGGGCTACGCCTCGGATGTCACCCGCACTTTCCCGGTGAACGGGAGGTTCACGAAAAAGCAGGCCGAGATATACCAGGTCGTCCTCGACGCGCAGGCGGCGGCGATTGGGATGATCCGCCCCGGCGTCTCCTTCCGCGACGTCCACCTCGGCGCCTGCCGCGTCCTTGCCGAGGGGTTGAAGGCGGTGGGGTTGATGAAAGGGGATCCCGCAGACGCGGTGGAGTCGGGGGCGCACGCCCTTTTCATGCCGCACGGCATCGGCCACATGATGGGCTTGGACGTGCATGACATGGAGGACTTGGGCGACATCGTCGGCTACAAGAAGAAGGAGCGGCGGAGCGGGCAGTTCGGGTTGAACTACCTGCGCCTGAACCGGGCGCTGGAACCGGGCTTCGTCCTGACTGTGGAGCCGGGGGTGTATTTCATCCCGGCGCTTATAGGGCGTTGGCGCGGCGAAGGGAAGTTCCCGGAGTTCATCGACTACGGCAGGCTGGAGGGCTGGCTCGATTTCGGCGGCGTCCGCATTGAGGACGACGTGCTGGTCACGCCCAAGGGGGCGAAGGTGCTAGACCCCGCCAGATGCGGGGCGATCCCCAAGTCGATCAAGGACGTGGAGGCAGCCTGCGCCGCCAAAGGCTTGCGATAGGCGCGGCGGTGCGGCAAACGGCTGTTTAGGACGGTGTCAACCGGAGGGCGGTTTTGCGGAACGAGATCGAGCGGATATTGGGTCCCGGCGGGGCCATCGCCCAGATCCATCCGCATTATGAGCACAGGCCGGGGCAGATCCAGATGGCGGTGGCGGTGGCCGACGCCATGATTGAGGGGCGCCACCTCTGCGTGGAGGCGGGCACCGGCACCGGCAAGACTTTGGCATACCTCCTGCCCGCCATCTACTCCGGCAAGCGGGTGGTCGTCTCCACGGCGACCAAGAACCTGCAAGAGCAGTTGTTCCATAAAGACATCCCGTTCCTGGAAAAGGCCTTGAGGCGCAAACTCTCGGTCTGCTACATGAAAGGGCGGAGCAACTACCTCTGCTGGAACCGGTTGGAGGCGATCAATGGCGAGGCGTACCTTTTCTCGCCGCACGACCCCGAGTACCTGCGCAAGATCAGGCTCTGGGTGCAGGAGACCGACGCCGGCGACCGCGCGGAGTTGGCGGATCTGCCGGAGACCTTCGCGCTCTGGCAGCATCTGGACGCGCGGCGCGAGACCTGCGCGGGGCGCAAGTGCCATAACTTCGACAACTGCTTCGTCACGCGAGTGCGGCAGCGGGCGCTCGAATCGGACATCGTCATCGTCAACCACCACCTGTTCTTCGCCGACCTCTCCCTGCGCCAAGGGGACTTCGGGGAGGTGTTGCCCGACTACTCCGTCCTGGTGTTCGACGAGGCGCACGAGATCGAGGACGTGGCGACGCAGTATTTCGGCGTCCGCATCAGCAACTATCGCGTGGACGAGTTCGTGCGCGACGCCCGCGCGGCGCTCGCCGAGACCGGCGAGGGGTCGGTGTTCCTCGCCCGCGAGCTGGACAAGCTGGCGCAGGGCTCGGTCGATTTCTTCACCTGCTTCTGGGCGCGGGAGGGGCGCTATGTGCTCCGCCCCTTGGGAGGCATGCCAGACCTCCGTCGCGGGCCGGCGGCGGGGGGCGGGAACCTGGAGCCGGCGTACAAGAACCTGCGCGTCCAATTGGACGTGGTGCGCAAGACCTTGGACAGCCTGACGGTGCAGAGCGACAGCCTCGACACGCTGGTGCGCCGGGCGCAGGAGTTGCAGTTCGATTTGGCGGAGATACTGGAGTCGGACTCGCGCGAGAGCGTGTTCTGGTACGAGATACGCGGTCGCGGCGTCTATATCTGGGCTTCGCCCATCAACCTCGCGCCGATACTCGCCGAACACCTGTTCGCCAAGGTGGATTGCGCGGTGCTGACCTCGGCGACGCTCGCCACCGGTGGGAACTTCTCCTTCGTCAAGGGCAGGTTGGGGTTGGACGCCCGGGACGTCAGGGAGCTGGTCGTCCCGTCGCACTTCGATTTCGCCCGGCAAGCCATCCTCTACGTCCCGAGGGACATCCCGGAGCCGCGCGAGCCGGGGTGGACGGACCGCGCCGCCGTGGAGATACAGAGGTTGCTCGACGCCAGCCAAGGACGCGCCTTCCTGCTCTTCACCAGCCATGTGCAGATGAAGCATGTCTACGAGTCGTTGCGCCACGAGGTCGATTTCCCCCTCCTGCTGCAAGGGGAGAAGAGCAAGTCCGGGTTGATCGAGGAGTTCCGCAGCACCCCGGGCGCGGTGCTTTTCGCCACCAGCAGCTTCTGGCAAGGGGTGGACGTGCAGGGGGAGCAGCTCAGTTGCGTGGTCATCGACAAGCTGCCGTTCGCCGTGCCGAACGATCCGGTGGTCTCGGCGCGCATCAACCGTATCAACGAGTCGGGAGGGAACGCATTTTACGACTACCAGATCCCGGCGGCGACGATCCTGTTGAAGCAAGGGGTGGGTCGGCTCATCCGCAGCCGCGCCGACCGGGGCATCTTGGCCATACTGGACAAGCGCCTGGTGACGAAAAGCTACGGGCGGGTGTTTTTGGAGAGCCTCCCCCCTGCGCCGCTGACGCACGACCCGGAGAGGGTCGCGGGCTTCCTCTGATTCCGGCGACGCCTTCAGTTTTTTCACCGCCACGTCTGACAACCGCATAAGCGCCGCCTCTCGTCGAATTGTTGACATTGCTTTCGCGCTGTTGGCATATCCCTGTTTTTATGCCAACCAACGGTTGGTCGGTTGCATTGCGCCGCGTCGAATGGCGTCGTACGGTGGAAACGCGGGAACACCGCGTTTGACGGGTTGTTTTAGACTGTGGTGGATTGCTTTGGACGGCGGGATGGTAGCGACGGGTGGGATCGAACCACCGACCTTGGGGTTATGAATCCCACGCTCTAACCATCTGAGCTACGTCGCCACTGGCTCCTTGCGCTGATGCTGCAACAAGGGCATATTTTGCGGACTCGCCCCGCACTTTTCAAGCCATAATTTCCCCGGTTGCCGCAGCGGCGGATCCGACGCCGCCGAGAGACGCACGCCTCCGATTACGGGCGTGCGGCGGGAGCTTGCGTCGCGCGCGGGGAGGTGTTTTACTTCTTCCTATGCCACGGACGATCCTGCATGTGGACATGGACGCATTCTACGCGGCGGTGGAGCAGCGCGACCGCCCCGAGCTCCGGGGCAAGCCTGTCATCGTCGGCTCCGACCCCAAGGGGGGGCGGGGGCGCGGCATCGTCTCCACCTGCTCCTACGAGGCGCGCCGCTTCGGCGTCCACTCGGCGCAGCCGATCTCGCAGGCGTGGCGGCTCTGCCCCCAGGGCGTCTACGTCCGGCCCGACATGCGCAAGTACGCCCGCGTCTCCGGCCAGGTCATGGGAATCCTGTCGAGCTTCACCGACATGGTGGAGCAGGTCAGCGTGGACGAGGCGTTCCTCGACGTCACCGGCAGCCGCCAGCTCTACGGGACGGGCCGCGAGATCGCCGCGAAGATCAAAGGCCGTATACGCGGGGAGCTCGGCCTGACCGCCTCGGTCGGGGTCGCGCCCAACAAGTTCGTCGCCAAAATCGCCTCCGACCTCGAAAAGCCCGACGGCCTGGTCGTGGTCGAGCCGGGGCGCGAGCGGGAGTTCCTCGCGCCGCTCGCCGTCCGCCGCCTGTGGGGCGTCGGCCCCAAGACCGAGGCTGCGCTCCAGAAGGCGGGGTTGCGGACAGTCGGGCAGATCGCCGCCTTGGACGAGCGCGGCCTCCGGCGGCGGCTGGGGGAGGGGGACGGGGCGACGCAACTGTGGCGGCTGGCGCGCGGGATGGACGACCGCCCGGTGGAGGCCGTCGAAGGCTGCAAGTCCATCGGTCACGAGACCACCTTCGAGCGCGACACCTCGGACTTCGACCTGCTCCACGCGACCCTGCTGGCCTTGGTCGAGAAGACCGCCCACCGGATGAGGCTCGAAGGGGTGCGCGGGCGCACCGTGACCGTCAAGTTCCGCGAAGAGGACTTTGCCACCTTCACGCGGCGCGCGACGCTCGCTGCGGCCGTGGACACGTCCGAGAAAATCTTCCCTGTGGCGCTGGATCTGATGAAAGGGCTGTTCCGCGAAGGGGTGCGCGTGCGCCTGGTCGGAGTCTCGCTCAGCAACCTGGGGACGGACGGGGACGGCCCGAACGGCCCGAGCCGCCAGCTCGGCCTTTTCCGGGACGAGCCGCCGGAACCCCGGTCCACGCCCAGGGAGCGGAAGCTGGCCGAGGCCATCGACGACATCTCGCAACGCTTCGGCGACCGCGCCATCACCCGCGCCACCTTGGTGGAAAAGACGCGGCGACCATAGTCCAACCATAGTCCAGCCCACGTTTTCCCGACATCGGGGCGGCGATGATGCTATCATTTTCGGTTTCATGCAACAGGGGAAGGGGGGAGTCGTATGGTTAGCATTTTCCGCGAGAAGGACAAGGCCAAGCTGTTCAACCGGCTGGAATCCCGAAAAAGCCTGGCGTCGGGCGAGATCGCGGCGGCGGCGCGCGAGGTCGTGGACGCCGTGCGCCGGGAGGGGGACCGCGCGCTGGTGCGTTTCACGGAAAAGTTCGACAAGGTGCGCCTGACGGCGAAGCGGCTCCGCATCCCGGCCGAGGAGCTGCGCGCGACGGCGCAGAAGGTCGATCCCTCGTTGCGCAAGGACATGAAAAAGGCGATCGCCAACGCCCTGGCCTACCACAAGCGGCAGGTGCAGAAGTCGTGGCAGATCAAAAAGCGCGACGTCGTCCTGGGCCAGCGGGTCGCGCCCTTGGACAGCGTCGGGGTCTACATCCCCGGCGGCAGCGCCGCCTACCCCTCCTCGGTGTGGATGAACGTCGTGCCCGCGAAAATCGCCAGCGTGCCGCGCATCGTCGCCGTGACCCCGCCCTCGACCTTCGAGCAGCACCCGATCATCGCCGCGGCCTTGGACGAGCTGGGGGTGAAGGAGGTCTACCGCGTCGGCGGGGCGCAGGCCGTGGCCGCGCTCGCCTACGGCACGGCGACGGTCCCGCGCGTGGACAAGATCGTCGGACCGGGCAACGCCTACGTGACCGCCGCCAAGCGCGAGGTCTTCGGCGAGGTCGATATCGACATGATCGCCGGGCCCAGCGAGATCCTGATCCTCTCGACCACCGAGTCCAACCCGCGCTTCATCGCGGCCGACATGCTCTCGCAGGCCGAGCACGACGCCTACGCCTGCTCCATCTGCTTCACCGACTCGATGCCGCACGCCGTGCTCATCCAGCGCGAGGTCGAGGCGCAACTCGCCGTCCTGCCGCGCCGGGAGATCGCCAAGAAGTCGCTGGACAACTACGGCGCCATCGTGGTGCTGGACAACTACATGGATTACGTCGATTGGGTCAACGACATCGCGCCGGAGCATCTGGAGATCTATTCGAGCATCCCGCAGTCGGTCATCGGCAAGGTGCGCCACGCCGGGGCCATCTTCTACGGCGACTACACGCCGGAGGCGGTCGGCGACTATTTCGCCGGCAGCAACCACGTCCTGCCGACCACGGGGACGGCGCGCTTCTTCTCGCCGCTGGGCGTCTACCACTTCCAGCGCAAGACCGGCATCATCCGCTATTCGCAGGCGGAGCTGGAGCGCACCTGGAAGTCCATCGACGCGCTGGCGCGCGAGGAGGGGCTGGACGCGCACGCCCGCTCGGTGACCATACGCATCACCGGCGGCAAGGGGGCCGAGGTCGCGGACATCAAGTCCAGGGCCGCCAAGAAAAAGTAAGGACGCCTTGAGGGGGCGCGGCCAAGGGATAATTAACGACGATGGATTACGGAAAACTAAAAAAATCGCTGAAACATTTGGAATTGCAGTTGCAGAACCATCTGTCTGCCAAAGGAAGGGCGGAGCTGTCATCCATCGACCGGGAAGCCATCGCCGAATCCGTCGTCCAACGGTTTGAAACTTGCTACGACATGGTTTGGAAAGACGTGAAACAACACCTGTTGTCGGAGCTCGGCCTGCCGGATGTCCCCAACAGCCCCAAGCCCATATTCAAACTGGCCGCGCAGAACAAGCTCCTGCCTTCCGCGACGGAACGCTGGCTCGAATACGCCGACCTCCGGGTTTCGACCGCGCATGACTACAGCGGCGAAAAAGCGGCGGCTGTAGTCGGCGCGGCAGAGCGATTCGTCGGTGACGCGATACGGCTGTATGAAAAACTTTCCGGGAAAGGGTGGGAATGAATCCAGGCGAAAAGGGGACGGAGCGTCTGCCGGAAAAATCCCTCGCCGTCACCGACGCCCAGCGCGACATCTTGGCGGGATACCTGCGGCGGTTTCTCCCCGGCGTCCCCGTCTGGGCATACGGGTCGAGGATCAAAGGCACCGCGCGTCCGTACTCGGACCTCGACCTTGTGGCGTTCGTCCCAGAGGACAAACGCCGCGCCGTGGGCGAACTGCGCGATGCGTTCGACGAGAGCAACCTGCCGTTCATCGTCGATTTGCATGTCTGGGACGAGCTGCCCCGGCAGTTTCACCAAGAGATACGCCGCGCGCATGTCGTAGTGCAACAACCTGAATCCCTCTAGCGGGGCGCGCCATAAACGGCGGCTCGCGGCAGAGGTTTGTAGATCGCGCGTTCCCCGCGGAATGCGCACCAAGGAATTTAGACGCACATGGAAGCCATCGACGACGCCATCGACAAAAACTCCCCGCTGGCCGGGGTGAAGCCCCAGGTCCTGAACGTGCCCGCCTACACGCTGCACGCCTACGAAGCGGACATCAAGCTGAACCAGAACGAGAACCCGTTCGACTTCCCCGGCGACCTCAAGGACGAGGTCTTCCGGCGGTTCCGCGAATACCCGTGGTCGCGCTATCCCGACTTCGTCCCCGACTCGCTCCGCCAGGCGCTGTCGAAGTTCACCGGCTGGCCCAAGGACGGCATCCTGGTCGGCAACGGCTCGAACGAGCTTCTGCAGTCGGTGCTGATGACCTTGGTGTCCGACGGCACCCCCGTCGCCATCCCCGTGCCGACCTTCACCGTCTACCGTCTGATAGCCACGGTGCTGGGGGCGCGCGTCATCGACATCCCGCTGGGCGCGGACATGGCCTACGACATCGACGCCATCATCGAGAAAGCGCGCGGCGGTTCGAAGGAAGGCCGGGCGGGCATCGTCGTCATCAACAACCCGAACAACCCCACCGGCTCGGCCATCGACGAGGCGGGGCTGCGGCGCGTCCTGGACGAGTACGACGGCTTCGTGCTGCTGGACGAGGCTTATTACGAGTTCGGCGGCTACACCGGCTTCGAGCTGTTGAAGGAGTTTCCGCGCCTGATCATCACGCGGACCTTCTCCAAGGCGATGGGGATGGCGAGTTTGCGGCTTGGCTACATGATGGCGCACCCGCGTTTGGCCGAGCAGGTGTCCAAGGCCAAGCTCCCCTACAACGTCAACCAGTTCAGCCTGGTCGCCGCCGAAACGGCGCTGGAGCATATCGAGCGCTTCCAGCCCGCCATCGCGACGCTCAAAGCGGAGAAGGAGAAGCTGGGCAAGGCGCTGGGGGAGGTGCCGGGGGTGAGGGCGTACCCTTCGCGCGCCAACTTCTTCCTAGTGGAGGTTCCCAGGGAGCCCCACGCGGTGTTCGAAGCCCTGTACGCGAAAGGCATCCTGGTCCGCGACGTGTCGCACTACCCCACGCTGGGCAAGTGCCTGCGCATCAGCGTCGGCACCCCCCGCGAGAACGAGCGGTTGTTGCAGGCGTTGCGCGAGGCTGTGCGGTAGGGGCGGGCGGAGGCGCGCTGCGGAGCGCCGCGCCGAGGACGCGGCCGGTGCGGCAACGCGGAGAATCTAGCGGAGAATCCAAAGGTGACGTTATGAGCGAGAGAAAAGCGACGATCCATCGAACAACCCGCGAGACGGACGTCTCGGTGACGCTCGACCTGGACGGGACGGGCAGGGGGGACATCCAGACCGGCGTGCAGTTCCTCGACCACATGCTGGCGCTTTTCGCCAAGCACGGCCTGTTCGACCTTGCGGTCGCCTGCAAGGGCGATCTTGGGGTGGACGGACACCACTCCGTCGAGGACATCGGCATCTGCCTCGGGGAGGCGCTGGCGCAGGCGTTGGGGGACAAGCAGGGGCTCACGCGCTTCGCCCACGCCTATTTCCCGATGGACGAGGCGCTGGCGCGCGTGGTCGCCGACCTGTCGGGACGCCCCTTCATCGTCTACCGGGTCGATGCCGGGCGCGAGCGCGTGGGCGAGCTGGACGCGGAGCTGGTGGAGGAGTTCTGGCGGGCGGTCGCCATGCAGGGGCGCGTGAACCTGCACATCGAACTGCTCTACGGCAAGAACGCGCACCACATCTTCGAGGCCGTCTTCAAGGCCGCCGCGCGGGCGCTGTCGCTGGCGAGCCGCGTGGACGCGCGGGTCCAGGGCGTGCCATCCACCAAGGGAGTGCTTTGAAGTGGCAGACGACGGCAAGACCATCATCATCGATTACGGCATGGGCAACCTGCGCAGCGTCGAGAAGGCGCTGGCGTCGGTGGGGGGCGAGCCGCTGGTCTCGGCCGACCCCGACGCGGTGCGCAAGGCGCACCGGCTGATCCTGCCGGGGGTGGGCGCGTTCGGCGACGCTATGGAGAACCTGCGGCGCACCGGCATGGACGAGGCCGTCCGCGAGGCGGCGGCGGCGGGGACGCCCCTGCTGGGCATCTGCCTCGGATTGCAGCTTCTTTTCACGCACAGCGAGGAGTTCGGCAGCCACGACGGGCTGGATCTGATTCCGGGTAACGTTACGAAATTCGATGTGCCGGGGCTGTGGGTGCCGCACATCGGCTGGAACCAGCTCGAAGGCATCCAACCTGCGCCGCTGCTCGAAGGCATCCCGGACGGGAGCTACTTCTATTTCGTGCATTCCTTCTACGTCTCCCCCGTCGACGAGGCCGACGCGCTCGCCTGGACCGACTACGGGCGGCGCTTCTGCTCCGTCGCGGGCAGGGGGAAGGTGTTCGGCGCGCAGTTCCATCCCGAGAAGAGCCAGGATAACGGCAAGCGGCTGTTGCGGAACTTCCTCGGCATCGCAAAATGAGGGAACCTCTAAAAAGCACGCAGACAAGGCGTCGCCGCAGGTCGAAAAGCGGAGTTTACTGAGGTAAATGAGCATTTTCGACCAAGGCGCAACGCAGTATCCGGGGTTTTTAGAGGTTCCATAATTCAAGGCGGGCGGCATGGGGGCGGATACGATGTTTGAATTGATTCCGGCGGTGGACATGAAGGGCGGCAAGTGCGTCCGCCTGCAAGAGGGGGTCGCCTCCCGCTCGACCGAGTACGGCAGCGACCCGGCGGCGATGGCGGCGCACTGGGAGTCGCTGGGCGCGGGGCGGCTGCACCTGGTCGATCTGGACGGGGCGTTCACCGGCCAGGCGGCGCACCTTGAAATCGCCAAGAAGATCTTCCAGACGCTGAAGATACCGGTGGAATTCGGCGGCGGCCTGCGCACCTTGGAGCAGATAGAGACGATGTTCGACCTGGGCGCGGACCGGGTGATCTTAGGGACGGTCGCCATCGACAGCCCGGAGCTGGTCGAAGAGGCGGTCAAGCGGCATCCCGGCGCGGTCATCGTCGGCATCGACGCCCGCGAGGGGATGGTGGCGTTGCGCGGCTGGGTCGATGTGACCAGCGTGAGCGCGGTGGAGCTGGCGTTGCGGATGAAAAATTTGGGCGTCGAACGGATCATCTACACCGACGTGGCGCGCGACGGCATGCTCACGGGCGTGAACTTCGAGGAGACGGAGAACCTCGCCCGCCGGACGGGGATGAAGATCATCGGCAGCGGCGGCGTCGCCTCCGATGCGGATGTGCGGCGGCTCTGGGAAGCGCGCAACCCCGGCGGCGCGGATGGCGCGGATGGCGCGGATGGGGGGACGGGCGCGGGCGTGATCGAAGGGGTGATCCTAGGCCGCGCGCTCTACGACAAGAAGATCGACTTCGCGGCCTTGCGCGCCCGGCTGCTTTCCTGGTGAATGGCGACGCCGCGGCTTGCGTTTCCGTGGTAGAATCCACCTTGTTTGACGGCAGTTGAATTTTCGACTCCGGCGGCGCGGCGACAGGAGGCCAGAGAATGCCACTCCCGGAACAAGAACGCTACACCTATTCGGACTACGCAACGTGGGACGACGACGTTCGCTACGAGTTGATCGCCGGCGTGCCCTATCTGATGTCGCCAGCGCCTACGCCGAGGCATCAACTCATTGCAGGGGAGCTCGCCCTCATATTTGGCAGCTTCCTACGCGGAAAGCCGTGCAAGCTGATATCTTCCCCGATAGACGTCCGGCTGAACGCCGACACCGACGACGACACGATTGTGCAACCCGACCTGATCGTCGTCTGCGACAAGAAGAAGATCGGCGAGAAGAACATCGTCGGCGCGCCCGATCTGGTCGTCGAAGTCCTTTCCCCTTCCACGGAAACACATGACCGGATGGTGAAGTTCGCCCTCTACCGGGCGTATGGCGTGAGGGAATACTGGGTCGTTGACCCCAAGCGGCGGTTCGTCGAGGTGAACCTCCTTGAAAACGGGAAGTACATAAAGGAAGTCTACGGGGACAAGGACGTCATCGACGTCGCAGTCCTACCCGGACTCGCCGTCAACCTCACCGAAGTCTTCCCGGAAGGGCCGGAAGACGGGAAAGACGCGGCGGAGCCGTAGGGGGGCGATCCGCTGGTTTCGGCAGACCCCGACGCGATGCGCAAGGCACCCCGGCTGATCCTGCCGGGTGTGGGCGCGTTTGGCGACGCTATGGAGAACCCGCGCCGCATCCTGTAGGACACCGGCGCGTCAGATCGCAGCTTTTCCCAAAACGCGGTAGGGCTTCGTCTGCCGGAGGCGCGCGACATCGCCCAGCGCCGCCTCGAAACCCTCGTCATACGGCAGGCGCGCCAGCACCTTGAAGCCTTCGGCGGTGTCCACGCCCTCGGCGGCGTCATCCGCGAAATTCTCGATCACCCCTGCCGTTTTCACGCCCGACTGCTCGCTGAAACGCAACGCTCGGAACGCCAGTGATCGGGACAGGACGCTCGGCGTGAGCACGCCGACGACTTCGATGTCCGGCATCAGGCGCATGACCTCCAGCGCTGCGTCGGAAATCCCCGGCGGCATGTCCAGGTACAGGACATCCAGCTCGCCCCAGTTTGTCACCGCCAGCAACTCCATGACGACGTCGGCGACCTCTTTGCCGCGCAGATGCACCGCGCGATCCTGTGTGAAAAACGCCAGCGACATGAACCGTACGCCGTGGGCTTCGGGCGGGCGCAAGCCTTCGATTTCGTCCGGGAACGCTGCGCCCGGCCCCGGGGAGACGCCCAATATCAGATGGCAGCTCGCGCCGGAGAAGTCTAGGTCGAGCAATCCCGTCTTCCTGCCGCAGTCGGTCGAGGCGAGCGCCAGCAGGCTGGCGACGCTGGACTTGCCCACCCCTCCTTTGAAGCCGCTCACGGCGATGGTCCTCCTCACGCTGGCGAGGCGGGCGGCGACGGCATACGGCCTGGGGTCGAGGTTCAGGTTCATCGGGCGTCCCGCCCTTCCGCCACATCCCCTGTGTCTGCGTCCAGGCCGTCCCCCGTCTCCCCGACGATCTCCTTGATGTAGATGCCGCGCCCTTTGACGATCTCGAAATCCTCGCTCTGGCAGGCGGGGCACCGGATGTAGACGCGCAGGGTTTCCGGCACGAAATGGATGTTCTCGGAGATCTCGTGGGGTAGCAGCCCCCGGTCGAAGTGGAAGGCTTCGCCGCACTGGTGACATCGGAATTCCGCCGGTTCGCGTTCCAAGACGAGCTTCGTCCCTTCGAAGCCGTCTTGCTGGCGCTTCACCTCGTCGAAAATCTCCGTGAAGATGTCGGGCGCGATGTCTTGCACTTCGCCCAGCACCACCGTGATGGAGACAACCTCCTTGAGACCCCGCTCCATCTTGATCTTGTGGGCGGCGCGCACCATGCCGTCGCTCAAAGCCCATTCGTGCATATCGCCGAATTCCCCAAGCCGAAGGTTGCCGATCAGGCGCTGCGGGCGCGGCATGCCCCCCGCAGACGGAAGCGGGGCCGTCTCGCCACGCGCCGCAAAACACCTTCATTTTAATACAAAAGAACGGGCGGTGCCGTGGAAATTGCCCGTTCGACATCAGGGCGCCTCTAAAAACCCCGGACGCTGCGTTGCGCCTTGGTCGAAAATGCTCATTCGCCTCAGCGAACTCCCCGCTTTTCGATCTGCGGCGACGCCTTGTCTGCGAGCTTTTTAGAGGTTCCCAATCATACTAAGCTGAATGGAGGTGTAATCTTACAACTAGCGTTTCGTATGGTTCCGTATGTCTTGTGGGAACCTTGTTGGTTTGGCGCTGGGTTCGATGCTTAGTTTCACCCATGCCGGATGGTGGGGGCGATGGAGCGGAAAGGGGAGACGGTCACGGGGCTGTGCGGCGTGTGCCCATCAGGGTGCGCAGTGGACATCCACTTGTCCGGCGGACGCATCGATCGGCTGACGCCGGCGAAAGGCCACCCTCGGGGCATCGTCTGCCCGCGTGGCGCGGCGGCGCGCGAAATCGTCTATTCGCCCGACCGGCTGCTCCATCCGGAAAGGCGCGTGGGGGGGCGCGGCGAGGGGCGGTTCGAGCGCGTCTCCTGGGAACAAGCCTACGACATGATCGCCGAAAACCTCCAAAACCTGGCGCGGAGGTTCGGTCCAGAGACCGTGTGCGTCTACACCGGGCGCGGCAATTTCGAATACGGGTTGAACGAGCAATTCGCCCCCGAGGGGACGGTGGAATCTTCCGCCAACGCAGTCCTCCTCCCCTTTGGCTCACCCAACACGACCGGGGTCGGCTCCCTGTGCTATGTCTCATATGGGATGATCGCCCCCCGCGCCTGCTTCGGCGACTATATGTGCCGAACCCACGAAGACATCGAGCGGGCGGAGCTGATCATCGTTTGGGGCGCCAACCCCGCGACCGACTCACCGCCTCGAAAGCTGATCCGGATCAAAGACGCGCAGAAGCGCGGCGCGCGCGTGATCGTCATCGACCCCAGGCGCAGCGAGACCGCGAAGGCGACGCGCGCGCGCTGGGTGGGGCTCAGACCGGGTACGGACGGGGCGTTGGCGTTGGGCGTCTTGCACGTGCTGATAGACGAAGGGCTTTACGACCGCAACTTCGTCGAGAACTGGACGCACGGCTTCGACGAGTTGAAGGGGTATGTGAAGGGGTTCCCCCCGGAGCGTGTCGCGCGCATCACCTGGACCACGCCCGCGACGATCCGGCGGCTGGCACGCGCCATCGGGCGGGCGCGGAGCTGCGCGATCTGCATGTACACCGGGTTGGAATACTCCAACTGCGGCGTCCAAGCCATCCGCGCCGTGCTGACCATCCAAGCCTTGGCCGGGCATCTGGACGCCCCCGGCGGGAAGTTGCTCCTCGGTCGCGCCGCACCGCGGCTCAACCGCCTGTTGACGCCCCTTCCGGTGCAATGCCGCCCTCCCGTCGGATCGGACAAGTACCCGCTCTACCACGAAGTGCGGCAGGAGGCGCATGCGGCGGAGTTGCCGCGCGCCATCCTGCGCGGCGAACCCTACCCCGTGCGAGCCATGATCGTCGCAGGCGCCTCCCTCATCACCTCGTGGCCCGCGCCGGATCTGTGGCGGCGGGCGTTGAGCTCTCTGGATTTCCTGGTGACGATCGACCGCTTTCCAACCGCCGACTCGCTGTACGCCGACCTGCGCCTCCCAGCCACGACGATGTTCGAGATAGAGTCCTACATCCAAGACGGCGACTTCGTCCAGTTCCGGCGCAAGGTCATCGAACCTTTGGGTGAGGCGCGCAACGACTATGCCATCTTCGCCGGGTTGGCACGGCGTCTGGGATATGGCCGGTTGTGGCCGCAAGACGAGGCCGCCGCCGTCGAATATGCCTTGCGTGGCACGGGCGTGACTCCGGACGAACTGCGCGCCAGCGCCGGGGGCGTCCGTCTGGCCGGAGGGGAGAGGCGTTACCGGAAGTACGAACGCGGCGAACTGCGCGCCGACGGGCGTCCGGGATTCGAGACCGCGACCGGGAAATTCGAGGTCGCCTCGGAATGGCTGCGCGGGCACGGCTACGATGCGCTGCCGGTATATGTGGAACCGCAGGAGGGGCCGCTGTCCACGCCAGAGGTCGCGGCATCCTACCCCCTGGTGTTCAACTCCGGGGCGCGAACCCAGTCGGACTTCCGCTCGCAGCACCATAACATCCCCAGCCTCGCGAAGCGGCAGCCTTGGCCGCTCGTACACATCCATGGCGATGACGCCCGCGCCCGCGGCATCCAAGACGGCGACGAGGTGGAGGTCGTCTCGCCGCGTGGACGGGTCGCGTTCCGCGCCCACGTCACCAACGACGTGACGCGCGGCGTCGTGGAGGCCAACATGGGGGGCGGGGGACCGCTGGGCACACCGGAGTGGCAGAGGGCGAACGTCAACCAACTGACCGACTTCGACAACCGCGACCCGATCTCCGGATTCCCGGTCTACAAGGCCTTGCTTTGCGACGTGCGCAAGCGTGCGTCGGACTGACGCCCTTCCTTGAATTTTCCCCTGCCTGCGGCGGCGCAAAAGCCCTGCCTGACCTACCTGCCGACAGACACGCCTACCCGAACTCAGGCCCCGAACTCTGCCCATAAAAAATCTGCCCCATTTCTCCTGCATTTCTCCCGCATCATCTGCGCATCATCTGCCCATAAAAAAATGTTGACAATTCCCATTGGTTTAAGTCACTATTGGGGGCGCATCGGAAATAAGGGCGGTTCGCCATCAGAAAACTGGACGCTCCGCCGATTTCGAGAACAAACTTCTGACGGCTGACCGAAACCATCGGAAGCCCTCGGTTTTAGCCTGACGCAGGAGATAAAACCATGAGGGGCGTTTTCTTCGTTGGCACATCCCACCTTCATCGCCTGTTCCCCGTCTGCAAACCATATTCGCACTGCATAGCAAATTACATCTGCCCCTGTTGTCGATGATTGTTTTCCCGAAACGGGCGGTCGCGGCATCCGACCAAGGATGTTGGGGCGGACGCGCCTGCGTCACGGGCGGGAGGCGAGCGGGATTTCGGCGGGCGTTCCGCCAGCGAACGGAATCACCGGTGTCGTGAAAGATCCGGTTCGATGGTTCGGGAATCCCAAGGTGAAACTCATTCTGGGAACCTCTAAAAAGCACGCAGACAAGGCGTCGCCGCAGATCGAAAAGCGGAGTTTACTAAGGTAAATGAGCATTTTCGACCAAGGCGCAACGCAGCGTCCGGGGTTTTTCGCAGGTTCCCTTCTCTCATTTTTCGGAGGTGTCTACATGCAAGACCATAAAGAAGCGGGGGCGGAAGCGCCCTTGCAGACGGCGGCGGGCTTGATCACGAGGCGGGGCTTGTTGGCGGCGGCGGGCGTCGCGATTCCCACGCTGGGTTTTTTGGCGCAAAACGCGCCGGGTGCGCAAGCCCCGACCCGTGAGACCTCGGCGCCGGGGAAATACGGCTACCCGTCCACGTACAGCCCCACCCCGGTCACGATCTACACCAGCCCCAAATGGATCCGCGTGGTGTTCGGCGGCAAGGTGGTCGCCGACAGCAGGCAGGTGTTGCTGGTATACGACTACGGCGGCATCCCGGTCTATTACTTCCCCAAAAAAGACGTGCGCACGGAGTATTTGAAACCTTCGAACCACCGCACCGTCGATCCGACCAAGGGGGAGGCTTCCTACTACACCCTGCAGGTGGGGGACAAGGTGTCGGAGGACGCCGCTTGGCACTTCCCCAAACCCTCGTCCAGCGACCCTGACTTGAAAAACCCTCCCGACTTGAGGGAGTACGTCTCCTTCGTATGGGAAAAGGTGGACGGGTGGTATGAGGAAGGGGAGGAGATATTCAGGCATGCGCGCGACCCTTACAAGCGCATAGACGTGTTGAACAGCACCCGGCACGTGCGCGTGATCTTGGGCGGGGAGACCGTTGCCGAGACGCGACGCCCCGTGATCCTGTTCGAGACGGGGATCGTCCCGCGATACTACATCCCCAAGGAAGACGTGCGCCGCGACTTGCTGGTGGAAAGCGACCACAAGAGCCAATGCCCCTATAAGGGGGTTGCGGGCTATTATTCCGTGCAAGTCGGGCAACAGCTTTTCAAGGACATCATCTGGTACTACCGGTTCCCGCTGCCCGAGGTCGCCAGAATCGCCAACAACTTGGCTTTTTACAACGAGCGCGTGGACGACATCGTCGTCGATGGCGAAAAGCTCCCCAAGGAAGGGTTGTTCGGCGACGAGAAACGTGCACGACAGCTCCGCAAAAGCTAGAAGAGGACATCGGCGCCAAGGTGGAATGCAGTGAATTCAAACGCCATGCGACCGTCACGTCGGTCTGCGGCCTCGCCAAGCGCGGTCCGCAGACCGAGCCCGCCGGCGCGTGGAGGAAGGTCTTTGTGAAAACATCGTTGCATGGGCTGAAATTGTCGTTATGCGTCATATTGGCATGGCTTCCCTTGTCGCTGCGGCCGGCGCAGGCGCAGGTCACGACCGGCAGCATCGTCGGTGCGGTGCAAGATCCGGCGGATGCGGCCGTGGAAGGGGCGAAAGTGGTGCTGTCTTCGCCGCTCCTCCCCGGAGGGTCGAGGTTCACGGCGTCCAACTCCCGGGGAGAATACCGCTTCACGGGGCTTCATCCCGGGACATATGCGCTCCGCGTGGAGTCCGACGGCTTCCGCGTCTACGAGGAGACCGATCTGCGCGTGTTGACGGCGGGCACGACCGAGCGCAACGTGACGCTGCAAGTCGGCGCGGTCACCGAGACGATCACCGTCACCGGCGAGGCGCCGGTGATCGACGTACATCTCACATCGATACAAAATTCGATCAGCGTCGAGCGACTGGAGGTGACCGCCACCGAACGCTACGGCGTGCAATCCTACCTGACGCTGCTTCCCGGCGTGACCGCCAGCGACTACGGCAGGGTGTGGCAAACCACAGTCATGGGCTCGAACACCAACGAGACCACGCTGCTGTCCGATGGCGTGTCGATCAACAACGCTTCCTCGGGCGGTTTTTTCCTGACGGGCGAGTTCGACAGCGCGGAAGAAATCAGCGCCACGCTGCTGGGCGCCTCGACCGAATACCAGGCCGCCGGGGGAGGGGTGGTGCAACTCATCAGCAAATCCGGCACGAACCAGTTCCATGGCGACCTCTCCGGCTACTGGTCGCCCGACTTTTTGACCACCAAACCGACCAAACGCCCTTGCGACAATTGCGCCGACGGCAAGGACACCGGTTTCAAGTGGTACAAATACCGCGACTTCTCGGGGCACATCGGCGGCCCTATCGTGCATGACAAGGCATGGTTCTTCGGCGGCATGATCTACCGGGGCCGTTTCGGGCGGTCGCCCGGCCAACCGGATCCGCCTGACGACCAGCGGTTCCTCGACTGGATTCTGGACACCAACTGGAAGGCGAGTTGGCAGATCAACGACCAATTGCAGTTCCAGCAAACCTACTACGCCGAGATCTGGAGCACGGTGAACCCGCCCATGACCAATCCCACGCGCCCCATCGAGACGTTGTGGCGTTCTTACGGCAACGCCAAGATGGACGGCAACTATGGATCGCAGATCGTCTGGACGCCGACGCCGAAGACCGTGCTCACCGGTCGCTACAACATCTCGCTGGCGGGGAACGACCAGATCGGTTTCTACGAGGACTTGGACACCCCCATCCACCGCGACCTGAACACCGGCGTATGGAGCGGCAACTACGTGGCGCGGCAAACCCGTCCGCGTCGAGACGAGGGGAGCGTGAAGGTTAACACCTACAAAACGTTCGGGTCCGTGAGCAACAACCTGTCCTTCGGCGTGCAGATATCGCGCAACAAGAACGTCCGGGTCGATATCCAGCCCGGTGGCGTCGTCTACCAAGACCTCGACGGCCAGCCGGAGCAGGCCCAGTTCGTCGATCCGGACGTGTACGGCGCCGTGAGCAGGGCGCAGGGGTTCTGGGCGGAGAACGAGATGACGGTCGGCCCGTTCACGTTCAAATACGGGGCGCGGTTCGACCGGATGGTCGGCAGCAGCCAAGACGTCCCGCAGTTCGACAACAAGTTCAACGAGATCGGCACCACCAAGGGGCTTGGCGACCTAGTCACCTGGAACACCTTCTCGCCGCGCGGTGGCGTGGCCGTCCGGCTGACCAAGGACAACAAGACGACGTTGCGGCTGGTCGCCGGACGCTACTACCTCCCGCTCTTCCTCAGCGAGTTCGCCAGCCTCTCCCCCGGCAGGGCGGTGACGCGGACGATGCGTTACGACCCGGCGACGGGCGGCTACACGATTCTCGCATCGGTGTCCGACCCGCGTTCCCAGACCCAGATCGACCGGGACATGAAGCCGCCCTTCACCGACCAGTTCGCCATCGACTTCGAGCGCGAGGTCGCGCGTGGTTTCAGCGTCGGCGTCAACCTCGTCTACAAACGGAGCGGGAACCTGCTCGGCTACGATGTCCTCAACGGCGTCTATGGCGAGCAGGACGTGACGCTGGCGGACGGCCGGGTCGTCACGGTGTATCCGCTGTTGAGCAATTCGGCGGACCGGGTGTTCCTGCGCACCAACGGCGACGGCCTCTATTCCAATTACCGGGCGTTCATCCTGAACGTCACCAAGCGGTTTTCGGATCGCTGGCAGCTCACCGCCGGCTATACGCGCCAGCGGGCGAAGGGCGTAGAGGTCACGGGGCAGGATCCGAACGACTATATCAACGCCGACGGGGGGCTGGGCACCCGCGACCGTCCGCACATGTTCACGATGATCGGCTCCTACGAGGTTCCTCGCATCGGAGTGCAAGTCTCGGCGAACATGGCGCTGGTGTCCGGGGCGGCGGTTTCTTCGACGGCGCAAGTCCGGCTGCCCCAAGGCAATCGGTCGATCAGACTCGAACCGGCCGGTTCAAAGTACCGTTCGGCGGCCGAGTACACGGGTTTCATGCGGATTTCGAAATTCCTGTTTCGCAAGGACTCCAGGCGTCTCGAGGTGGCGGCCGAGTTCAAGAACCTGTTTCAAGAGCAAGACTCGTCCAACATCCAGAGCACGGTGTTCAACTCGGCGAATTTCCTGAAGACCAATGAGCTGCCGGAGCCGTTGCAAGTCAGGCTGTTCGCCCGCTGGTCTTTCTGACGGCGGGGGGGCTCGCCATGAAGGTTCCCTGAAGTACGGCCCCGGGTCTACGCCGCCAGCCATGTCGGCGGGACTCGGGGTCATGGCGAGGTCGGGGGTGGATTCCGGCACACTCCGTAGGTTCACCGCCCGAGCCCGTCGAGGAACTCGCCGACCACTTCGCGCAGATCGCGGCGCTCGCCGTCCACCGCATAGTTGAGTCGTTGCATGGTCTCGTCGGAGACCACCCCGCCCAAGGAGTCGATGGCCTCTTGGAGCCCCGCATGTCCCGCCAAGGCGTCCGCCCGGACAAACGGCACGGCCTCGTAGGGCGGGAAATAGCCTAGGTCGTCCTCCAAGATGAACAGATCCAGCGCCGACACCAAGCCATTGGTCGCATCGCCCGCGATAAGGTCCACCTTGCCGTCGGCCAACGCCCGGTATGTGAGCCCGAGATCCATGACCTTCGGGGGTTCGGCGAAATCCAGCCCGTAGGCGGCGGCAAGCCCCCGGTACCCGTCCTCCCGCTCAAGGAACTCGACGCCGAAGGCGGCGCGCCAACGGCGGGCGTGCGCCACGGCGTCGCTGATCGTCTTCACGCCCAGGCGGCGGGCGTCCCCCCCCCGCACCATGATGGCGAAAGTGTTGTTGAAACCGAGCGGCCTGGTGAGGCGCACGCCGAAGCCTTCAAGGTAGGATTTCTGCAAGTCGTCGTAGACTCTCCGGGCGTCACTCACCGGCGTCCGCTTCAAGATGGCGGTGTAGGCGGTTCCCGTGTATTCCACGTAGGCGTCGATCTGTCCGGCGACCAGCGCGTTGTGGCATATCAGGGTCCCTCCGAGGTAGAGGCGGCGGTCCACTTTGAAACCCGCGCGCTCCAGCCGTTGCGCCAGCAACTCCCCGAGGATGGACTGCTCGGTGAAGTTCTTGGACCCGATGACTATGGGGCGCGCCTCCCGCGCCTCGCCGCCGGATGCGAGCAGGAACGCGCCGCCTGCGGCGAGCGCCGCCAGCGCCCCGGCGGCGAGGAGTTTCATGCAGAGGAGCGGTTTTCGGGTGACGGCGCGTCCCAACAGCCCGAGGAGAAAGTCCGCCGCCAGCGCCAGCAACGCCGCCGGGAGCGCGCCGGCCAAGATGAGCTGGTCGTCCACCATGGAGACGCCGCGAAAGATGTACATCCCCAAGCCCCCCGCGCCGATGGCTGCGGCGATAGTGGCCACCCCCACGGAGATCACCGTTGCCAAACGCAGGCCGGTCATGATGATCCCGAGGGCGAGCGGGAGATCCACCCGGGTCAGCAACTGCCAGTCCGTCATCCCCATGCCGACACCCGCCTCCCGGATGGCGGGATCGACCGAGGCGATTCCTGCATGGGTGTTGCGGATGATCGGCAGCAGCGCATACAGGATCAGGGCGACGACCGCCGTCCGCGCACCGATGCCGCCCAGGAGCGGGAGGGGGATCAGGAAGCCGAACAGGGCGAGGCTGGGGATGGTCTGGATGACGTTCGCCGCGCCCAGAACCCATCGGCTCCAGGCGGGCCTGCGCGTGAGGAAGACGCCGAGCGGGATCCCCACGAGGGTCGCGATCGCCGTGGAGACCCCCACCAGGAGCAAGTGCTCCCCGGTCATCTTGAGGATTTCGAACGGATGGGAGAGGATGTATTCCATGGCGGCCTCAGGCGAAGACCTTCCTGTACGCCGCCACCTCGGGCTCGTCCGTCTGGAAGAAGTCGCCCGCCGCCGACACCCGGAGCAACCTCCCCCCGGACATCAGCCCGATGCGGTCGCCCAACGCCAACGCCTCTCGGATGTCGTGCGTGACGAAGACGATGCTCTTGCGCAAGCGGTCTCGCAACAGGCGGAACTCCTCTTGGAGCTCCGCCCGGGTGACCGGATCCAGGGCGCCGAACGGCTCGTCCATCAGAAGCAACGGAGGGTCGGCGGCCAAAGCCCGAGCCACCCCCACGCGCTGCCGCTGTCCTCCGGAAAGCTGACCGGGACGGCGCGCCCCGAACAGATCCGGATCCAGGCCGACCAGTCGCAACAACTCCTGCACCCGGGCGCGGATACGTCCCTCGTCCCAACCGAGCAGGCGCGGGACCAGCCCCACGTTCGCCTCGACGGTGAAATGGGGGAACAGCCCGGTCTCCTGTATCACATAGCCGACCTGCCGCCGCAACCGGATGGGATCCCAGTCCGCCAAGTCCCTCCCCAGCACGCGAATCGCCCCAGACGTCGGTCGCAACAGGGCGTTGATGGATTTCAGCAGGGTCGTCTTGCCCGAACCGCTGCGCCCGATCAGCACGAGCGTCTCCCCGGCGGGCAGGCGGAGGCTGACGCCGTCCAGCAACCGCTTGCCGTTGCCCAGCACGAACCCCACATCTTCCAACTCGACGGCGAAATCACCTTTTCCCATGCGGCTCATCCGTGTGACAAATCCTCGGCGTCCATTGCGCGACCGATAAAATATATCATGCCTATAGGGTTTGCGATAATCCTAAAAACCCGCCCTTGCACAGGCCAACCACACGGTTCCCGGGATTATTCAAATATCCCCAAATTCCTTTCATAAAAAAGGGCGGCGGGGCATTATCATAGGACGTTCCGGGCGGAACCGGTTGGACAGTCCGCCTTGGGGTGGAGACTGACAAACGGAGGATGGCAATGAAATCGTATCGCAAGGAACTCGGCTTCCGCACCCGGACGCGGCGGGAGTTCGTCAACATCACGTCGCTGGTCGAGACGGCGCTCGCCGAGAGCGGCGTCCGCGAAGGGCTGTGCCTGGTCAACGCCATGCACATCACCGCCAGCGTGTTCATCAACGACAACGAGGGCGGCCTACACCGCGACTTCGAACGCTGGCTGGAGAAGCTGGCGCCGGAGAAGCCCTACGACCAGTATGAGCACAACGGCTACGAGGACAACGGCGACGCCCACCTGAAGCGCACGGTGATGGGGCGCGAGGTCGTGGTCGCGGTCACGGAGGGGCGGCTCGACTTCGGCCCGTGGGAGCAGATATTCTACGGAGAGTTCGACGGGATGCGCCAGAAACGCGTGCTGGTGAAGATCATCGGGGAATAGCGCCGGTCGCGCCCTCACAAGGGAACATCTGAAAAGTTCGCAGACAAGGCGCAATGCAGTATCCGGGGTTTTGAGGTTCCCACAAGGCGTCCTACAGCCGGAACGCGGACGCGATCTTCGCGTGGAGGGAAGAGCGCGCCCGGGGTTTGCCCGCATCCGCCGCGACGACCACGACGGTGACGTTGTCGGGGCCGCCGCCATCGTTGGCGGCCCGGACTAGATCCTTGCATGCCTTCTTCGGGTTGTGTCCGCACCGCCTCAGGACGCATTGGATTTCGCCGTCGGTCAGAACGTCCGTCAGCCCGTCGGAGCAGAGCAGGAACATGTCCCCTTCCCGCACGGGCCCGTCATACAGGTCGGCATCGACATCGGGGTGCGTGCCGATGCAGCGCGTGACCAGGTGCTTCCTGGGGTGTTTCGCGAGTTCGTCCTTGGAGATGTCGCCGGCCTCGTACAACGGCCAGACCACGGAATGGTCGCGGGAGAGCTGGCGCAGTTCGCCGTCTCGGAACAGGTAGGCTCGCGAGTCGCCGACTTGCGCGAGGTGGTAGCCGTCGCCGTCGAACGTCAACAGGGTCAGCGTGCTCCCCATGCCGCGACACTCCGGTGCCCGCTCCTGCTCGCCGTAGACCTGTTCGTTCGCCTGACGCACCGCCGCTTGCAACCGCCCCGCCGGCGCCAGTCCGGGGGCGCACCCCGCCAAGGCCTCCGCCGCCGCCTTCGCCGTCAGGTGGCTGGCGACCTCCCCGGCGGCGTGGCCGCCCATGCCGTCGGCGACCAGGAACACGGCACCTCCGACATCGGCGACAAAGGAGTCTTCGTTCGAAGACCTGACCTTTCCCCGATCGCTGAGCGCCGCGCCTATGATGTGCACTTTCCACTCCGAGAGTCCGACCACCGTTCCCCGCCGCGACGTCCTGAGCCGCCGACAGGCTTATCATACTATTCTTGCGGCAACTTCCAAAGCTTCGAGCCGCGCCGCCTTTGGCAGTGGCAGTCCGTTTTCGCGACCCCAAAATGAAATCGGCGGGCGCCAAGGGTGACGCCCGCCGATAACAGGGTTTTCACTAAATTTGGGTATGCGATTACTGCCTATTGCTGCTTGCTGCCTTGCTTCGCCGGTCGCGCCCCGCCTGTGCAAACGGGAGCGACCAGCGTTCAACGTCGCCGCAACTTCTCACTATTTGCGGATCTTGCGATAACCGGCGATCCCCAAGCCGAGCAGGCCGCCGCCCAGCAACAACACGCTGGAAGGCTCCGGCACGGTGGAGGATGCGGGGGCGATGGATTCGGCGGACACGATATATTCGTTGTAATACCCGGTACCCGACATGTCCCACGTCAACAGATAATCGGCAGTCGCAAAAAGACCGTTGTTGGCGGCCCAATGATCCCCGGCATCGTTATCTCCCTGATATGCGAGCATGTTGTCGGTGCCGATGGAATTAAGCCTGGTACCATTATCCAGAACCACGTAGAACCCGAAATTGGTCATGTCGATGGCGATGCCCGTTTGAATTGTGACGATGTCGCCATTGTCTTGGTACTCAATCAGGCTGGCCGTACCATCTCCCGAAGTCCAAACAACGGCTCTGCGAAGCGGGCTGGTGCCAGAAAAAATCACCTGTGAAACGCCGCCGGAGTATATGCCGAATGTCGCCCCTGCATACCCCGACGAATAAAAAGCCAGCGTGGTTTGCATCCCATTATAGGATACCTCCCATGCGTTGCCACCAGCATCAGGCGAAGCCGTGTCAACATGGTGGGTGCCGCCGACAAAAAGCTCGTTGAGTTTGGCATTCAGTGCCGCGCCATCGTCTATCGGAGCGGCCTGAACGATGCCGGCGACCATCAGTATGATCGCCAGCACAATCAATCCTTGTACCTTTCTCATTGCTAAACCCTCCCTTTCAAAGGTTATGGCCTCTATAATGCAATCCTTGTGCCACACCGCCGACAATTCAAGCAACGGCAACGGCATCTATAGTTTGCGGTTATTGCGACCGGGGCCTCAGCAAAGATTTCCTTGGTTTTTTGTAAAGGATTCCGACACATTTGGTAGGTAGTTGCAAAAAAAACCAAACATTCGATTGCGAAATAACCAGTTAGGCCACCCCAAGCTCCGGGGGGAAAGTGTAAAGAATTCCGACAGCTTTTTACAGGTCGCCCCGTCCGGCATCCCTATTTTGTGGCGAGGCTCGATGAGGCACACTTCACATGCAGGGGCGAAGCAGTCGAAAAAATGCAGGATTGCGGAAAGGGGAGGGAAGCCTGTTCTTGCGGTCGCGGAAAACCCCCGCAACCTCAGCATCCTTTGATTTTGCGGCGCGACGCGCTTTGGGGTGCGTCGCGCCGCCGCTCGCTTCCGGGCTACACCTGGTGTTCCTTGCGGACGATCTTGCGCGCGCCGGAGTACCAAGCGGTGCTCCAGTCCTTCGGGGGAACGACCTCTTCCAAGCGGTCGAGCTGGCCGATGCCCTTCAGGCGCTCGTAAATCAACTGCCATGCGCAGGGCTTGTCGGGCGCGACCTCGCACCGGTCCTTGAGCGAGCCGCCGCAGGGGCCGTTCAAGAGGCGCTTGGCGCAACGGGTCACCGGGCAGATGCCGCCGAAATGCGCGAGCACGCAGTCGCCGCACCCGATGCACTTCTCCGTCCAAGTCGCCTGCCCCTCCAACACCCCCAGGAACTGCGTGTTGAGCGCGGAGTAGACCGGCAGGTTCGGGAAGCGCTCGGCGATGGCCTGCACCCCCGCGCCACAGCCGAACGAGAGGATGGCGTCCACTTGCGAGGCCGGCTCGGCAAGCTCCTTCAGGAATTCGTTGTCGCACTGGCGCTCGATGGTGACCTGCGAGATCTCGATCGGGTTCTTGTCCAAGCGGCACGCCATGCGCACGGCGTAGGCCGTGATGCTGACTTCGCGCTCGCCGCCGGCCAGGCACACCGTCACACAGGTGCCGCAACCCGCGAACAAGACCTTCTTGTGGCCCGCGATGATGTTTTTCAGTTCCGTTACGGATTTAGGTGAGGCTACTATCATAGTCTTTCTCTTTCTTCCTGCGCTTTCTTAGTAAGTTAAAGCCTTTCATCCCGTGAAATCAAGCCCGCCGTGGCGGCACCGCCCCTCCGCTTAAACTTAGGGGCAATGGGACATTTTTGCGCTCGACGCGCCCCCGGCCCTGCGCAACGCCGCCGCCGCCCGCGCCGCCGCCGCCCGCGCGTCGGCCACCGCCTCCCGGATGAACTGCGGGGCGCGCGCGCAACCGCAGACGAACTCCCCCTCGTTGCCCGAATCGACCGGGCGCAGGCGCGGATGCGCCTCCATGAAAAAGCCGTCGGTCGAAAGCCGGTCGCCCAGCGTCCGCGCCAGCGCCGGGTTGTCCAGCGCCGGGGCGATGCCGGTCGAAAGCACCAAAAGGTCGGGGTAGATCACCAGGCCCCGTCCGATGTCGGCGTCATGCACCCGCACCAGCAGCTTTCGCCCCTCCTCGCCCACCTCCGGGCGGTCGGTGCCGGAATAGCGGATGAAGCGGACGCGCCGTTCCAGCGCCTTCTGGTACGCCGTCTCCTCCGCCCCGTGCGCCAGCAGCTCCCCGCCCAGCACCACGATCTCGGAATGCGGCAGGAGGCTCTTGACCTCCAAGGCGTTGCCCAGCGCCTGGGCGCAACAGACGCGGCTGCAATACGGATAGCGCGAGGTCAGGCTCTCCACGCACTGCATCATCACGATGGTCGGCTTGACCTTCTCCTCCAGCGCCGTCGTCAGGCTGCCGTCGGCCAGCATCTCGCCCAGGCGGCTCTGCGTCACCACCGCCGGGTTCCGTCCTATGAGATACTGCTCCGTCTGGCGCTCCCGCCCGCCGGTGGCGACGACCGTCACGGCATGGCGCACCTCGACCCCTTTGCCGTCGCCCCCGTCGGCCCCGCCCGCGGCGACGATGCTGGAGAAATCGCCCGCCCGTCCCACCGTCCGTCTGAGTTCGGCCGAGAGGTGCAGCCGCACGTTGGGATGGGTGCGCACCGCCTTTTCCAAGGCTTGCAGGTATTCCGGGACGTTCTCCATGTCAAGGGTCGCGTTCCTCCCGCGCAGCATGCCGCCGAGCCGGTCGGATTTTTCCACCAAATGCACTCGGAAGCCTTGGTCGGCGAGGTTCCGCGCCGCCGTCATCCCCGCCACGCCGCCGCCCAGCACCAACGCCGCCTTCGCCCCGTCGCCTTCCGGCGTCGCGGGACGCCCCGTCGCCGCGAGTTGCCGCAAGACCTCAGCCGCCGCCGCGCCGCCCCGGACGACGGCGCCGGAGACGGCCGCGACCCCGCCGCCCTGGCCGTCTGCCGCGAATTCGGCGTCGAACGCCTCGTCCGGCGCGGCTTCCGCGTCGACGACGCCCGGCGCGGACAGGCAGAGCCGCTCCGTCGCCGAGGCCGCCCCGGTCGATATGACGCCGCCGACCTCGATTTCCAAGTCCTCGGGCCGCTCGTCGTGGCGCACCGCGCCGACGGGGCAGACGTGGACGCATTCCATGCAACCGCTGCACAGCCCGCATTCCAGGCACCGCCCGGCCTCGTAGAGCGCCTGTCCCTTGTCGTAGCCCAGGTTGATCTCCGACATGTCCGGCTTCAGGCGGCCCGCGCGGCTCACGGTGGGCATCTCCGCGCGCTCCAGCGGCTCGGCGTCCGGGTCGGGGTTGGGCGCGACCCCCGCGAACGCCGCATCGTCTTCGTCCGCGACTTGCGCCGCCGCGTCGCCGCCGTCCAAGTACGCGAAAATCTCCCGCGCCGCCCGATGCCCCCCCGCCACCGCCTCCGCCATCGAGGCCGGGCCCAGCACCGCGTCCCCTCCGGCGAATATCCCCTTGTGCGAAGTCGCCGCCGTTTCCGGGTAGACGAAGACGCGCCCGCCGGGCTTGGTCTCAAGGTCGAAGGCGCCGGCGTCGCCGACGCGCCCCGCCGCGACGACGACCGTGTCTGCCGCCAGGCGCGAAACCATCGCGTCGTCGTAGATCGGATCAAAGCTCCTATGCTCGTCGTAGACGCTGATGCAGGCGCGGAAGCGCACCGCCACCGCCCGGTCGCCCTCTTTTTCGATCCCGGTCGGCCCGAGCCCGTTGTGGATGACGACGCCCTCCTGGAACGCCGTCTCGACCTCGTCTTGGTCGACGGGCATCTCCGTCCAGCTTTCCAGGCATGCCAGATGCACCGTCTGCACCCCCGGCAGACGCAGGGCCGCGCGCGCCGCGTCCAGCGCCAAGTCGTCGCCGCCCAGCACCACCACGCTCTTGCCGACAGCACCGGCGGGCGCCGCCCCGCCGTTCACCATGCGCAGGAAGTCGAGCGCTTGCCAGACCCCGTTGGAACTCTCGCCGAGCAGGTCCAGCTTCTTGGGTGTCCACGCGCCGGTCGCCAGGAAAACCGCGTCGAACGGCTCGTGGCGCTCCCCGCCGAGCTCCACGCCTTCCAGCAGCGCCTTGGGCTTGGAGACGCGGGCGCGGGTGCGGACGGCGACGCCGAGGTCGAGGATGGACTGCACCTCCCTGTCCAAGACCTCTTTCGGGAGCCGCCACGCGGGGATGCCGTAGCGGAGCATCCCGCCCAGTCGCTCCTGCGCCTCGAAGACGGTCACATCGACGCCTTGCAACGCCAAGTCGTTCGCGGCTGTCAGCCCCGCCGGGCCGCCGCCGACGACGGCCACGCGCTTGCCCCGCCTAGGCGGCGCCGCGTCCCGTGGCACCGTCACGGCTCCGGCCAGCGCGGCGTCCGCGACGAAACGCTCCAAGTTCCTGATGGCCACCGCCTCCTCGTCGATGTCGATGCGGCGGCACTTGTCCTCGCACCGGCGGCGGCAGACGCGGCCGCTCGAAGCCGGAAGCGGCTGGCGGCGGCGCAGGAGCGCGTAGGCCTCCGCGACCTTGCCGGCGCGCAACAGGGAGAGGAGCCCCTGCACGTTGACTCCGGCGGGGCAGTCGTTCGTACACGCCGTGCGTCCGGGGAACTTCACGATGCCGAAGACGTTCGGGATGGCGCCGGGGTGTTCGAGCGCGATCGCCTTGCGCCCCGTCCGCTCGCCCCCCGCCGTCCGGAGCGACACCGGACAGGCCGCGCCGCAATCGCCGCAAGCGGTGCATTTCGCGGCGTCCACGTAGCGGGGGCTGCGCCGCAACTTGACCTTGAAAGCGCCCGGCCCGCCGGAGACGGCCTCGGCCCTGGTCAGGGTGAGGATTTCGACGCCCCGGTGGTTCGCGCACTCTTCGAGCTTGGGGGCCAGCGCGGCCAGCGCCGCCGCACCCTCTTCTTTCGCGCCCGGCCCGGACGCGACGCCGCCTATCGCCGCCGAGGGGTCGGTGAGATAGACCTTCAGCCCGCTGTCGGCAAGGTCGAGCGCCGCTTCGACCCCGGACGCGCCCGCGCCGCAGACCAAGGCCGCCGCGCTCCCGCCATCTTTTTCCGAACCAGAGGACATAGTTTCAAACCATAAAAATCAAACCGCGAAAAACACGGAACACACGGACGGAACACGCGAAACGTCGAGCCGCGCCTTATTTCTTCTTGCTGCCGGCGAGGACGGAGAGCGTCACGGCGCTCACCTTGCGGTAGACCTCGCCCGGTGCCTTGACCGCGCCATCGACCGTCAGCAGGTCTTGCACCCTGATGCCGAACAGCCGCTCGTTCTCCTCCAAGTAGGGGAGGATCAACTGCCAGTCCTTGTCGGTCAGCGGCGAGATCACGCCGCCGTTGAGCTGGCGCTCGGTCACCTGCCGCTTGGGGTCGCGGACGTAGATCGCGCCGCCCGAAGCCAGCGAGAAAAGGTTGCTCCCCGGATAGGGGGTCGCCTGCGTCACCAGCCGCCCGTGCCCGTCCATCTCCATCCCGTTCAGCACCACGAAGCCGCCGCCCGCCAAGGGGTCGCCCGCCATGAACGACTCCGCCAGGAAGTCGAGGCAGGTGCCGTTGATGACCACGCGCGGATGCCCCACGGCGTTGATCAGGGGCCGCCCCGCCGCGTTGCCGAGGACGTAGACGTCGCCCCCCTTCGCGCCGTACATGAACGTCTGCCCCACGTCGCCGTAAATCGCCAGCTTGCCGCTCTTGGCGATCTGCGCCACCTGGTCCTGCGCGTTGCCGTGGATGTAAAGCTGCAAGCCGTCCATGCCGCTGGCCGTGTAGTCGCCGTTGGAGCCGTACAGGTCGATGCGCACATCGCCCGTCTCCAAGCCCAGCCCCGCGCCGTGGAAGCGCTGCCCGCGCAGGCGGTAGACGATGAAGCGCCGCCAGCCGAGCTGGTGCGCCTTGCACATCAGCACCGCGTCGCAACCGTCCCCTTCGGGCGGGAAGCCCTCGGCGTCGATGACCAGCACCTCTTCGTCGGCCGCGGGCGCGGCCAGAAGGTCGCGCGTCGCCAGGTTCACACGCCGCCAGTAGCCCGACGCCGGCCCGCCGAAGAGCGGCGCCTTGTCGAACAGCCTGGCCAGCATGATGTTGAACACGCGGATGACGGTCGCGCGCCGCTTGTCGCCGTAATAGAAGCGGCGGTCGCGCAACAGCGTCAGCGCCTCGACGGCCGTCGCGATGGTCGCCGCGTCCGTCGCGCCATCGACGATCAGGCGGCAGAACCGCTTCAGGTCGCCCGCCTTCCAGTCGGGGAGCCCCTGTGCGTGTTGGAAGATCGCGTCCACCCCGGCGGGCGCGCCCTGCCGGAGCCAGCCGTCCACCTTGTCCTTCAGCTCTTGCGGCGCTTCAGCCTTCTCGTCTTCCTCCGACAGGTTGTCGCAACGCACGCTGCCGATGTTGAGCTTGACCTCGCGGCCGAACTTGTCGGTGCAGGTCATCTTCTTCTTCCCGTCGCCGTTTTCGCCCACCGTGAAGACGAACGCGCCGCCGTCGGTGCTGGAGCCGCCGCGCGCGTTCCAGTAGCGGTCGGCCACGGGGCAGAAGCGCATGTCCTCCTTGGCGAGGCTGCGCAGGGTCGCGTCGATGGCCTGCTTCTCGGAACAGATCAGGCCGATCTGCACGTCGCCGTTGTCCTGCAGCGCGAAGACCTGCGGGCGGAGCATGGCGGTGTCGGTGATGCCGAGCAACTGTATCTTTTTCTTGTCCGGCTGGCTGCGGGCGATGATGAAAAACCACGGCCCGTCGGGCGAGGCGTGGATGTGCGTCGCCTGTATCTGCCGGTAGACCGCCTGCTTCTCAGGCGGGAGCTGGTCGAAGTCCAGCTCGGTCGTAGGCGCCAGCGCCTCGATGATGTACTCCAGCGGATATTTGTAGACGCGGTCCCAGAGGTCGAAGAGCTGCGCCGAGACCTCGGTGTCGGTCAAAAACTGCTGGCGGATGTTGCGCTGCTTCAGGTACTCGCAGACCGAATAGTAGTTGGCGAAGTCGCCGTTGTGCACCAGCGCCTCGTTCAAGCCGACGAACGGGTGCGCGCCGCCCGGATGCCAGACGCGCCCCTTGGTGGGGTAGCGCTGGTGGGCGATCCAGGCGTGGGCCTTGAAGTCCTCGAGCTGGTAATACTCCACGTTCTGCTCGGCGTAGCCGACCAGCTTGAAGACCAGCAGGTCGCGCCCGTGCGAGAGTACGAAGGCCCGCTTCTCGCCGAGCGAGGCGTAGTATTCGTCGTTCAGGCGGTAGGAGTTGCGCCAGACGAACTCGTCTTCCAGCTCGCGCGGCGAGAGCCCGCCCAGCCCCGACTCCTCGGCGAACTTCTTCAGCTTGTCGGGCTTCACCCGCACGACGTAGCGATGCACGTCCGGGGGGCAGACCTCCAAGCCCGGAACGTCGCGGTAGTCCTTCACATGGGGTTGCCGGACGGAGGTCACGACATCGAAGTCGGGCAATACGAACTTGCGTTCGAGCTCGGCGTGGCACGACGGGTCGAGCAGGGCGATCTGCAAGAGGTAGGCGTCGTCCAGCACCTCGCGCGGCACCCCCATCTGCTCCGGGGTCAGGCCGACGGCGGCGATGCCGCCCCCTTTGCCGTTGCCGCGGTTCTGCATCTGCACCGACGGCTCGTAGATGAAGCGCCCCGCCAAGGGGATGGTGCAGGCGAAGCCCGTGACGCCGCAACCGCCTTCTTCGGCGGCCTTCGCCTCCGTCGGCGTCGCCGGACGGGAATAGACCTGGGATCTGGTTGCCAATATTCTTTCAGCGATGTCGTTCACTTCGTTAGTCCTTCTGTGCAAACTCCAAAATTAGCGTCCCAAAGGCTTGCGATAGGCTTGCGCTCCCTACAACGTCTTGGTCTGGCCCGGCGTCCCCAGATAGCAGAGCAGGTCGCTCCGGCCGCACAGCTCGCGCACCGACTTCATCCCCAGGCGCGAGAGGATGTCGAGCATCTGCTCGTGCCAGGCGTTCTGCAGGTTGACGAGCCGCTGCGTCGCCCAGTCGAGCGTCATCAGCTCGGCCAGCTCCGTGTCGGTGGAGGCGATGCCGCGCGGGCAGCCGCGCCCCGATTCGCAACAGGCGCAGCGCACGCAACCGACCGCCACCAGCTCCGCCGTGCCGATGACCACGCCGTCCGCGCCCAGGGCGATGGCCTTCATCGCGTCGTAGGCCGTGCGGATGCCTCCCGAGGCGATGAGCGTGACCTTGTCGCGGATCCCCTCGGCCACGAGGAACTTGTGGACCTTGGGGATGCCGTACTCGATGGGCATGGCGATGTTCTTCTTGGCGATGTCGGGCGCCGCGCCCGTGCCGCCGTAGCTGCCGTCCAAGTGGATGATGTGCGCCCCGGCGTAATAGCTCCCGACGGCGACCATGTCCACGTCGGTGGGGGTGGAGACCTTCACGCTGACCAGGCAGTCGGGGTTCACCTCTTTGATCCAGTCGAGGTGCTTCTTGTGGTCCTCGACGCTGTAGACGCTGTGGAACGGGAACGGGCTGAACAGGGCGTTGCCCGGCACCGCGCCGCGCATCCGCGCCACCTCCGGCGTGTTCTTGTCGCCCAGGAGGTGCCCGCCCAGGCCGGGCTTGGCGCCCTGCGCGTATTTGAACTCGACGATGCGCACGCGCTTGATGGTGTCCTCGCGCACGCCGAACAGGCCGGTCGCCACCTGCGTGATCATGTGGTCGTCGTAGGGCATGAGCCGGTCGGGGTAGCCGCCTTCACCCGTGCAGCTGAAGGTGTTCCACGCCGCCGCCGAGCGCGCCTTGGCCAAGATGGTGTAGATGCTGACCGAGCCGAAGCTCATCCCGCCGCCGTAGAGCGGGATGTCGATATGCACCTGCGGCCTGCCGTCGCCGCTGCGGTTCAGGTCCAAGCCCGTGTCGATGGCTTCCGTCGGGACGGGCTCCGGCGGCGTGTAGCCGGTGCCGGGAACCTCGAACTTGAAGCGGATCTTGTCAAAGCCCCCGCCCGACTCGCCGTGGCGGTATTGCAAATAGTCCGGCGGGGTGTGCCCGGTCTCGGCCTGGTACCAGTTCGAGATGATCAGGTCGCTCGTCCAGCGCGGGTCGCCCATGGCGTCGGCGTTGGGGTTCAGCCGGATTTTCAGCGCCTTCTGCGGACAGGCTGCCACGCACATCTCCCCCTGCTCGGAACAGGCAGGGCCGACGCACAGGTGGTCTTCCGGGCGCAGCGTCAGCGCGTAGCCCTTGGGCTTCTTGTGGACGCCGTACTTGCAGACCTGGACGCACCGCCCGCAGGAGTTGCAGGCCGCCGACCGGTAGATCTTGTACTTGCCGATGGCGTTACGGTACCTGTCGGGCGCGGGCGCGACCTTGCGCTCCACCTTCTCCTGCGGCCAGGAGCTGCGGCCGGCCTCGTGCGGGGTCCCCTCTAAAACATTTGCATTCGCCATTTCGATAACCGTCCCTTATGCGTTGACTTCCTCGGGGACTTGCTCCAAGTCGCCGAAGGCGTCCTTCTCGATGTCTTCCATGAATATCGCGCGGCCCATCTCGCCCCGCAGGCGGCGCACCTCGCGGATGCCCATCGCGCCCAATACTTCTATCAACTGGCTGTGCCACGCCCCCATGAGGTTGACCATGCGCTGCGCGGCGTACTGGAGGTCTTCCGTCGCCTTGGCGAGCACGCCGTCCGCGGGGCAGTCCGGGCAGGGCGCGGCGCCGTCTTTCGCCCCCCCGTGGACGGAAAGCGCGTGCGCCCCCGCGCAGACCCGGCAGCCGAGCGCCACCAGGAGCGCCGTGTCCGCGCCCACCGCGTCCGCGCCGCAGATGATGGCCTTCGCCATATGCTCGGCCAGCGCGATGCCGCCGGAGACGATCAGCGTGACCTCGTCGCGGATGCCCGCCTCGACCAGCTTCCCGTGCGTCTCCCGTATGGCATCCTTGATGTGCCGGCCCTGCGCGCCCCCCTTCAAAACCTCGCAACCGTGCGGGTCGGCGCACAGGTGGAACACCTTGACGCCGCGCTTCGCCAGTTCGACGATGCGCCCGTACACGCCGGGGACCAGCGTCAGGCGCACGGCGGGGATTGCCTGGGGATTCAGGGCGGCGAGGGCTTCGACCGCCTTGGCGACCTCATCGTCCGTCCCGTCGAGCAGCTCCACCAGCTTCGCGGCCTTGAGCGCCCCCTCGGCCTGCTTGCCCGGCTTGGAGACATCGGCGCAGCCGACGACCGGCGCGACCGACGCGAGCAGCTCCGCAGGCAGCTTCGCGGCGTCCTCGACATAGGCGGCGGCGATTGTGCCCAGCTCCTGCGCCGCCCGCGCCCGCGCCTCGGCCAGCTCCGCGCCTCGCACCGCCCAGGCGGGGACGTCCAGCACGATGGGGACCGGCAGCTCAAGCACCTTCAGCGACGATTCGACCAGCGCGCCGTCGGGAGTGAACTGGAGACGCATCGGCTTGGGCCCGACATCGACCGAGGTGGAGATGTACTCGCGCCCGTGGATGCCGTCGCGCGTCGGGCGCACGATCTCGGACATGTCCGTCCAGATGGAGTCGAAGCCGAAGCCGTGGAACGGCCCGCGGTAGCCCGCGCCGGAGACCGGTATCTTGCCGGTGTCGGCCTGATTCCATGTGGTGAACAGGACGTCCGGCTTCCAGTACTCGTCGCCCATGTCCAAATATTCCGGGTTGACCGACAGCGTCAGCAGGCCCTTGGTGCATCCTTGGACGCAGGACATGCAGGCTTTGCATTCGTAAAGGGGCTGCGTGGCCGTGCGCGGGTCGCGGTTGTGCTCCGTCTCGTGCTTGTAGACGTCGAAGCAGCACTTGAGCTTGACGCAGTCGAAACAGCGCGAGCAGTCTTCGCGCCAGTCCACCTCGCCGAATTTGCCGACCCGGTAGAACCGTCCGGGTGTCGCAACTGTCTTGATATGGTATCTGTCAGGCATTTTATTTCTCTCTCGGAAACCCCTAAAAACCCCGGGCGCGGCGCGCCCCTACAGTCCGGCCAGCTTGACGACTTCCCCCGCCAGCTCCTCGCAACCGCCGCAGAGGAGGTGGATCCCGCGTATGCCCGGAACCTGCTTCACCTTCCCGGCGATTTCCGCCGCCAGCGCGACCCCCTCCCTGGCGGGGTCGGCGGCGTCGGCGACGCGGTTGACGACCTCCTCGCCGATCGTCCCGTAGGTCCGGAGCGCTTGCAGCTTGCGCGCCTTTTCCGCGCTGTCCAGGACGAGGACGCTGGGGAGGATCACGGTACGCTTGTCCAGGCCCGCCTCGCGGACGGCGGCCATCCATTTCTCGAAACCGGCGACGTCGAAGACCGCCTGGGTCAGGAGGAAGTCCGCGCCCACTGCCACCTTTTTCTTGACCCGGATGAGGTTCAGCTCCAGCGGCTCCAAATAAGGCTGGACCAGCGCGCCGATCTGGAGGCTGACCTTCTTGCCGGTCGTCTCGATGTCGGTCTCTTCGCCGTGCAACACCATGTTCTTGAGCGTCTGCACCAGTTGCACGGAATCGACGCCGTTGGCGGACGCCGCCTGGGGGCAGATGCTCAGCGACTGGTGGTTGCCACTGGCGCAGAGGATGCCGGAGATGCCGACGGCGGCCGCGCCCAAGGCGTCGCTCATCAGGCCGCAACGGTTGCGGTCGCGCGCGGTCATCGCCATGATGACGGTCGCGTTCCTCTCCTTGCGCAGCAACGTCGCCGCGCCGAACGCGGAGAGCCGTATCCGGTCGGGGTTGTCCGGCAGCACGATGGCGTCCAGCCGTTCCGGCAGCTTGGCCGCGGTCTCAAGCACCGCCGCCGCGTCCGCGCCGACGGGGGGGAGGCATTCCGCCGTCACCAGGAAATTGCACGAATTCAGCGCCTGACAGAGCTTGTTCATCGCCGCCCCCCTTCTTCTTTCGCCTTCGCCACCTTTTTCCCCGCAGGCTTCTGGGCGGCGGGCTTTTGCGCCGCCGCGAGCGGGTTCGCGGGGACGATGCGCAGGGCTTCCAGCACCTGGTCGCGCACCGCGCCGACCTTCTGGTCGAGCGCCGCGGCGTCCGGCGGCTCGATCTTACTCCCCGGCTCGGCCGTCAGCAGCATGTCCTCGACGGCGGTTCCCGGCAGATGGGCGAGCACCAGCCGCCCTTCGCCCAGGCCGATCTCCTCGATCAGGGAGCCGATGTGCTCCACGCGGAGCGCGCAGCGGCGGCTGCCTTCGGAGTAGTGGCAGTTCCCCTCCTCGCAGGCGACGACGGCCACCACGTCCGAACCGGCCTCCAGCGCCTTCAGGACATGCTCGGGCTGGATGCGCCCGGCGCAGGGGATGACGATCTGGTCGACGCGCCCCGGCAGGCCGAAGTCGGGGACCGAGGGACGTGCGCGCCGGGACGAGGTGGACGCCGCCCCCGGCCTCGCACAGTTGGTACAGACGAACATTGTTATCCAGGAGGAGTCAGAACTTTCCACTTGATCTCCCTGTGGGGGACCTCTAAAAACCCCGGACGCTGCGTTGCGCCTTGATCGAAAATGCTCATTTACCTTGGTAAACTCCGCTTTTCGATCTGCGGCGACACCTTGTCTGCGAGCTTTTTAGATGCCCCCCAAAGCATTTTATTGCAGCGAATTATAGCAATCGCACCGTCTTGCGGACGAAACCCTGCCATCCGCGCCGTCCGGCGCAAGACCGCCCGCCTCCGAAGCGACGGAGGCCGACGCTTTACGCCAACCATAAGGGAAAGCCGCCGTGCGCGCCGGGGAAAGCACCTTGATGATTTCCAGTTTGAGGTGCCCAACGATAGATTCCAGCAGGCAAGCTGAATCCCGGCCGCTCGGTTCTGCTAAGTCCACATCTCGACATAAGCGGCGCTTCCCATTTCCCAACACAAAGTTGAAGCGGGAATTATAGCAACCGCCTCGGGTAACGACAATAATTTTTAGGGGAGCGGGTTTAGGGGCGCGCCTCAGGGGGCGCGCCCCGCCCATCCCGCCAACCTTCCAAGGCGCAAAGGTTGTTGGGGTGCCTCTAAAACCCTCGGGGGCGCTGCGTCGCGCCTTGCCTGCGAGGTTTTCGACGACATCGATTTGTCGGCTCCCCCCCTTTACTCCCGACCTCCGCCGACATATCCTGAATCCGCCATGATACTGATAGTCGCCGCGCTGGAAGAAGAGTTGCGAACCGCGACGGATTGCTGGGGCGAGGTGCGCCGCCTGCCGGGGACGGATCTGCCGCTCTGGTGCGCCCAAGCCGCCTCCGAGCAGCCTGTCGCGTTCCTCCGGTCGGGTGTGGGGCCGAAAAAGTCTGCGGCGCGCCTCAATGCGGCGCTGGAACGGGTCTCGCCGGAGCTTGTACTGGTCGCCGGATACGCGGGGGCTCTCGACCCCGGCTTGCGCGTGGGTGACCTGGTAGCCGTCGCACGGGCGACGCCGTTCCGGTTGGGCGGGGTTTCCCCGGACTGGGACCATGTCGAGGCGGGGCGACCGTTCGACCTCGACGCCGCCGCGCTGGTGACGGTCGCCGAGGCGGCGGGTCTCGCCGTCGCGCAAGGGGGCGCGCTCTCCTCGAAGCACGTCTTAGGCAACCCCGTGCACAAGGGGTTGCTCTTCCGCCGGTTCCAGGCTTCCGTCGTGGACATGGAGACCGCCTTCCTGGTTCGCGAGGCGGCTTCGAGGGGGATCCCGGCGGCGGCACTGCGGGTGGTCAGCGACACGGCGCAGGACGACTTCCTGGAGGCTTTCGAACGGGATTCGGCGGTGGGGCTCGCCGCCCGGGCGCGCAAGCTGGTGCGGGGCAACCCGGCGTCGGCGTGGCGCACGTGGAGGGAGAATGCGGCGAAGGCGCAAGGCGTCCTCCGGCGTTTCTGGAAGGCGTATCGGGAAAGGTGTTGCGGCCATGCCGCGAACTGATGCGTGAGATAAGATGCGCGAGTGAAAGCAAAAGGGGTGCGGGTGGCGAGGGAACAGGGAAACCACGGATGGGCGCGTCAAGCGTCCGTGACATGCGTTCCATCCGTGGCCGGAGTTTAGCGGGTCACTCCATCGTCACGGATTCCGACTTGACGTAGACCTTTTTGCCGACCCCGCCGGAGAACTCCTGCTCCGCAACCACCCCCGTGACCCGCACCTTGACGGACTGCGGCGGCTCCTCCCCGCCTTCCGGGAAAGACGCCCAGACGTAGTCAGTCCCCTTGTAGAGCTTGAACAGCTTGACTGCGGACATGCCCGGAACCCCGGTGTCCACAGTCCCCACCACAACCACCGTCCGACCGACTTGCTTCTCGATGCCTTGCGCCAGCTCCCCAAGCGGCACCGTCCCCTCGGGGGTCGAGGAGCAACCGGCGAATGCCATGAGCGCCAAGCCGAGCGACACGGCCGTCGAAAACTTTTTAACGAGCTTCATAAGCAGCCTCCCTTCTCGGAGCATCCGAAAACCTGTGGCAACCACGCGAATCCCGTCCGGGCGCGCGACCAAGACGGGACGTTATTCTACATTGAGAGCCGAATCCGCCGCAATCACTCTTTTGCCCATGCCCCGTCCCTGCTGCGGCGCGAGTCCGGGGCGAATAAGTTGCCGCACGTTGGCGGGAACGGCTATACTGTCTGGCATCGACGGTGCGGGGAGCGGGAAAGCGCGCGGCGTCCGCACGGGGAGGCGTCCGATGGGGCTGTATCTAAATCCGGGGAACGGGAAGTTCAGGTTGGCCGTCAACTCTAAAATCTATGTGGACAAGACGGGGCTCATCGCCTACGCCAACTCCGTCCTGGGCACGGAAGACCGTTTCATCTGCGTCAGCCGACCGCGGCGGTTCGGCAAGTCGATGGCGGCGGGGATGCTCGCCGCCTACTACGACCGCTCCGTCGATTCGTCGGAGATGTTCGCCCCCTTCGAGATCGCGCGCCAC
>JAISUT010000019.1 GCA_031271905.1 Acidobacteriota bacterium | reverse complement strand
ACTTCAAGCGATAATATTGGGCTGCACATCAAAAATATTTATGCAGAAAATGAATTAAAAGAAATTTCAACTACCGAGGATTTCTCGGTAGTTCGATTGGAAGGCAGTCGGGAAGTTTGCAGAACGGTAAAGCACTATAATCTCGATGCCATTATCGCGGTTGGTTATCGCGTAAATTCAAAACGTGCAACGGCTTTCAGACAATGGGCTACGACTGTTTTGCGCGATTTCGCTTTGCGCGGCTATGTGATTGACCGCAAAAGGATGGAAAACGGCGCGTTCTTAGACGATGATTATTTTGAACGGCTGTTGGAAGAAATCCGCGAAATTCGCTTGTCGGAACGGCGTTTTTATCAGAAAATCACGGACATTTATGCTACGGCAATGGATTACAATCCGGAATCGCCCGTTACCAAAGAGTTTTTCGCCAAAGTGCAAAACAAAATGCACTATGCAGTTCATAAACACACGGCAGCCGAACTGATTTATCGCCGTGCCGACCATACAAAAGAAAATATGGGATTGACATCGTGGGAAAAATCGCCCAACGGAAAAATCGTCAAAACAGACGTGTCGATAGCCAAGAACTATTTGACTGAAAGCGAATTACAATCACTGGGGCGCATTGTCAACGGGTATTTGGATTTTGCCGAAGAATACGCGAAACGGCAAATTCCGCTCACGATGGAGGATTGGGCAAAACATTTGGACTTGATTTTGCAGGCAAACGGCAAAGATTTGTTGCAGAATGCAGGAAAAATAACCGCCGCCATCCCCCGCAGACAAGGCGCAACGCGGCATCCGGGGTTTTTAGCGGTTCCCTTCATTGACATGCCCGTCCGCCCGCGTTCACACGAGCAAACGAATGTCTTACAAATTGACTCAATCGAATAGGAGAAAAGCATGAGTTCTACAGGAGGCGAAAAAGACAAGAGCAACCGGAGGGAGTTCTTTCGCGGCGTCACTTCCAGCGTGGCTGGCGCGACAGTGCTCGCGGCGGCGGCCCAAATGGGCATCCCGGTTTTGAACGCGGCGCAGGGAGGCGAGGTGAAACCGAAACCCGACACCGTCGGCGGGGCGTCGCGGGCGGCACAGCCGGCGTCGGGCGTCGAGGTGAAGCCGTCGTTCGAGGCGAAACCGTCAACGGGCGACGAGAAACAGGCGGTGTCGCCGTTTTTCCGAAATCCTCCGACTAGGTCTTACGGCGGGCGTCTTTCGACAGGCGCAAGGGATATGGCTATGGGCGACAGCAGTCGTGACTAGACTTTTGATGGTTTATGGACGGACTCTATATATCTGAAACATCCGACGGGAGACGGCGGGGAGGTCGTCGAATGCCAAATGCCAAATGCCGAGTGCCGCCCCAAAGGGCGACGCCGAAAACTATAGGGTTCGAGTATTCCCGCCGATAAACAAACTGCGGAAGAACCGCAGCCTACGCCGCACGTGTGGGCAAGTCCTGCCCACGGCGGTGCGCGCAGGACGATTTGCATGGACGCATGGATGCAGGGGAATGAAAAGATATATCTACATATTGACGATCTCGTTGTCGCCGTTCTGCCTCGGGGCGGGGTGCGTCGCCGCCTTCGGGCAGGATTACCCCGATTATGTGGGAGTCGCGACCTACGAAGACCTCTATGCCGCCGTGGACACGGACGGCGTGCGGGAATACACCAACGCCCCACGCCCGGACGGATCCGACGTGTTCGAGGACGGGGACGACGAATACTATGCCGCGTTCGACGCGGAGCGGGGCGTGTACGAGGACGAGCTGTCCCCGATCCCCGGCCAAGTGCCGCCGCCCGCGCCCTCGGCGTCGCGGATGGCCCGGTCGGCGCCTAGGGTGCCCGCGCCGGCCGCGCCGCGCCAGCCGGAGACCGTCGCCACAGACTTGGCGTCCATCAACGAGCTGATCGAGAAATACGCCGAGGAGAACAACCTCGACCCCTCCTTGATCCGCTCGATCATCGAGCAGGAGTCGGGCTTCAACCATCGGGCGGTCTCCCGGGCCGGCGCGCGCGGGCTCATGCAACTCATGCCCGCGACCGCCAAGAGCCTCGGCGTCCGCAACAGCTTCGACCCGGAGGAGAACATCCGGGCGGGGGTGCGCCATTTCCGCGCCCTCATGGACAAATTCAACGAAGACTTGGAACTGAGCCTCGCCGCCTACAACGCCGGGGAAAACATCGTCAGCCGCCTCGGCCGCATCCCCGATTACAAGGAGACCAGGGAATACGTCGCATCCATCAAGAGGAAGTATGAGATGAACGGCGGTACGGCTCCCGTCACGCCGCGCGAGGTGCGTCCGCAACCGATCATGCGCTACACGGACGAGTCGGGGGTCACGCACCTGACCAACATACGGACGTTCAACTGATCGGCGCCCCGACCTCCTAACATTTTCGCAAAGATGGCGACGAAGGATATAGAAAAGATGAAACGCCTTAGTTGTCAACGAGTTATCGATTGAAGGCAAGCGATTTAATGCCTTGACATACGACTGCCGCCTCCTTATGCTTTCCACATGAGACATGGGCGCGTGGTGTGGATGGTGGGCTTGCTCTCCCTTTTATGGGGAGTGGTCTGCCTCCCCCGGCAAGCCGCGCCGCTCGAAGGGGGCGGTTCCAAGGCGGACAGGGCGTACCAAGAAGCCCTCCAGAAAAGGGGTCGGTTGAGTCAGGCGACGTTGCCGGAGCAGTCGCAATGGGTCGCTTGCGCCCAGGCGTTCCGCCAGGTCTACCAGATCGACAAGGGCTACCGGTTCGCTGGCGACGCCGTCTATGAGGAAGGGCTCCTCTACCAACAGGTCGGCGACATCTTCGGCGGCAACGAGCATTACCGGACTGCCGTGAACCGCTTGCAGTTCCTGGTGTCCAACTATCCGGACAACTCCCATTGCCCCGACGCGCTCCGGCGCATACGCGACATGCAGACCCATCTGAAGAACGAGAATGGCGCCGCCGACGCCGCCCGGATGTTGCGCGAGCGCTATCCAGAGGAGGCTGCGCTCATGGGCACCCCGATAGCCAAGATCGCGACCGCGCCCCCGCCGCCGGCGACTGCCGCCAAGCCCTTCGAGACGGCGAAGACGTCCCCGGACGCTGCGTCGAAACCGGTCTCGGCGAAGCCCCCCTCTGCCGGCCCGGTCACCGTCAGCGACATCTCCCACAGGGTCGGCGCAGACTCCGTGCGCGTCGTCATCGGGCTGAACGGGCATGCGGACTACACCCATGACAGGCTCTCCGGCCCGGATCGCGTCTTCATCGACATTGCGAAGGCGTCCCTGGTGGAGCGTTACAAGAACAAGACAATTGCGGTGGGGGACGGCCACCTGCGCCAGATACGGACTTCGCAGAACGCCTCGGGCACCGTCAGGATCGTGTTTGATATCGCCTCGGTGGGCGAGTACACGGTCACGAGCCTCAGCGCCCCCTATCGCTTGGAGGTGGAGCTCCGATATGCGGACGCCGCGGTGCCCGCATCGACCAGGCCCCGTCCGGGCGCTTCCGGCAAGAAACCCGCCCCGGCCGTCGTCGCGTCTGTGCAAGTCGCGTCCGCCAAGGGTGCCCCGTCGAAGGGCACGACGTCGAAGGACGCCGCCGCGAAGCAATCGTCGGTGAAAAGCGCTTCGGTGAAGGGCGCCGCCGCGCAGGGAACCCCGGCGAAGACAAAGGGCGCACCCACGAAGAACGCCTCGTCCAAGGGCGCGCAGTCGAAGGACGCCCCGGCGAAAAACGCGCCGGCGAAGGCCAACTCGGCGAAAAACAACTCGGATCGGAAGGCCGCTGAGATCGGCACCGCCATGTTGGCGCGCACCAGCGGCGGGACCAGCACGCTGACGCGCATGTTGGGGTTGAAGGTCCATCGCATCGTGCTGGACCCCGGTCACGGCGGGACGGAGCTGGGGGCCGTCGGGCCCGGGGGGTTGTATGAAAAGGATCTGACGTTGGCGATCGCCCGCGAACTCAAGGCGAAGATCGAGTCGGAGCTGGACGTGGAGGTGATCATGACCCGCAATTCGGATGTCACCGTCCCGCTGACGCGGCGGACGGCGATCGCCAACGCGAGCCGGGCGGACCTGTTCATCTCCATCCACGCCAACTCCAGCACCCATGCGGCGCTCAGCGGCGTGGAGACCTACTATTTCGATTTCGCCAAAACCGCCGCCGAACAAGAGGTCGCCGCCCGGGAGAACGCATCCTCCACCTACACCGTCGGCGAGTTGGGGGACCTCGTGAAGAAAATCGCGGTCAACGACAAGATCGCCGAGTCGAAGGAGTTCGCGTCCGTAGTCCAACGGACCCTCTTCGCCGACGCGCGGAAGCTGATCCCCGCCTCCCGCGACCGGGGTGTGCGCAGCGCCCCGTTCGTGGTGCTCATGGGCGCGAACATGCCCTCCATCTTGGCGGAGGTCTCCTTCATCAGCAATCCCAAGGACGAGAAGGTCTTGGGCGATAAAGGCTCCCAAAAGGCGATCGCCCGGTCTCTCTATGCGGGCATATCGAACTATGTGGATGCCCTTGGTGGCAAGATGGCGCGAAAACAGGCGCGCTGAAGAACGCGGTAATAAAATGAGATTTCCTATCGCCGTACCTTTGTTGGCGCTGTTGTCCGCCTGCGCACTCTTCGCCCAGACGCCCCCTCCGGGCGTCCCCGCCGCCGCGCCGGGGGCGGAAAGGGCGTCCGCGCCGGAGAGCCGTGAATATGAGGCGCGGGCCGCCGCCTCCCGCAAACCCGGGCTGGTCGGTCATCTGCCCGGGCAAGGGCTCGACGCCGCCAGCGTCCGTTATTTCCCCTCGACCGCCGATTACGAGGCGTGGATTGCGGAAGGGGCGGGGGCGCAGGCGAAGGACGCCGCGCACATCGACCCGTCCTACGACATGGAGGTCGCCCGGGCGCGTTACGCCGATGCGGGGCGCACGGGGACGCTCACCCTGTTGAAACACCCCACGCCGGAGCTCGCCGAAGACTACTATGACCGCCTCGCAATCCCCGCCGTCGCCGGCGGCGCGGCCGTCTACGCCCGGCGCACGGGGCCGCTGGTCGCCGTGTTGGAGGGCGACTTCGCGCCGCGACAGGCGGACGGGCTTCTGGCGTCGGTGAAGTTCGGCTACGCGGTGCGATGGATGGACGAGGACAAGGGCGGGGGGAATGTCGTCTGGGGCGTCCCCACGAGCATCCTGGGCGCCGTGGTCGGATCCTTGGTCTTTTCCGCGCTGGCGGGGGTTTGCGCGATACTGATCGGGGTCGCGCTCGGCGCGGGGCGCTTCGCGTTGCGAGGGTTCCGGGAGCGGCGCCTGCCCCGCCCGGTCGAGGACGACCCCGGTTTCACGCGATTGGATCTGAGATGAAAACCGAAGGGATTCGCCGGATACCGCTTTTCGCCACGCTGGACGAGGACGAGTTCATCCGGTTGTCGAGCATCTTCGTGGAGCGCCAATACCGCAAGAACCAAGTGGTCTTCCTCGAGGAGGAGACGGGCGACTACATGTACCTGGTGCTCTCGGGCAAGGTCAAGGTCGCCAAAAAGTCGGGTGTGGAGGGCAAGGAGGTCATCCTCGCCATCCACCGTTCCGGAGACTTCTTCGGGGAGATGGCGTTGCTCGACGGCAAGACCGCGCCCGCGACCGTCTCCGCCATGGAGGACTCCCGCATCGTCTCGGTCAGCGGCGAGGACTTCCACAAGCACCTGATGGGCAACGTGAAGGTGATGTCGCAGATCATCCAAGTGCTGTGCGCGCGGCTGCGCCAGGAGTGGCAACGGCAGAGCCGGAGCGGCGACAGCGCGGACGCCCGCATCTGCGCGGCGTTGCAGGAGCTGGCGACGCGGCACGGCGTGCGCGACGCGCGCGGCGTCATCATCGACTTGAAGATCACCCACCAGGAGCTGGCGGAGATGGTCTCCACCTCGCGGGAGACGGTCTCGCGCCTGCTGGCGTCGCTCCGCAAGGACGGGGTCATCGACATCACCAGCCGCAGGATCACCATACTGGACGAGCGCCGTCTGGCGGAGGTGGGGCGCCCGTCCGCATAAACCCGCCGGGATTTCGCAACACCCCGAGACGTTGTCGCCACGCCCCGGTCGCCGCAAAGGCGCGACGCCGGTTCTTGGGGGCGCGTCCGTGCGCGGCATTGTCATTTTCAGGAGGAACCCCGTTGTCATCGGTACGCATCGCCGACGCTTTCGACCCTATCGCCATCGCCGAGGCTGCACAGGTCATCCGCGACGGGGGGCTGGTCGCCTTCCCCACCGAGACCGTCTACGGGCTGGGGGCGGACGCGGAGAACCCCGTCGCCGTCGCGCGCATCTTCGAGGCGAAGCGCCGCCCCCTCATAGACCCGCTCATCGTGCATGTCGCCGACGCGGAATCGGCGCGGCGCTACGGGACGCTCCCCGCCGCCGCCCTGCCGCTCTGCGACCGCTTCTGGCCGGGGCCGCTGACGCTGGTCGCCGCGAAGTCCCCCCCGGTCCCCGCCATCGTCACCGCCGGGCTGGACACGGTCGCCATCCGCGTGCCCGCGCATCCCGCCGCGCTGGCGTTGATCCGCGCCGCCGGACGCGCCGTCGCCGCCCCCAGCGCCAACCTCTTCGGGCGGGTCAGCCCGACCGAGGCGGGGCATGTCGCCGAACAGCTCGGCGGCGCGGTCGATCTCATCTTGGACGGCGGCCCCTCGGCGGTCGGCGTGGAGTCCACCATCCTGTCGTTCGAGGGCGGACGCCCCGTCGTCCTGCGCGCGGGCGGGACGCCGCCGGAGGAGTTGCAGGCGGTGCTCGGGCCGGTGGGAATCGAGGTCGGGACGGCCTTCCGGCCCAGCGTCCCGGGCCAGATGAAGCGCCACTACTCCACCCGGACGCCGCTCGAGGTCGCCGCCAGCGGCGCGCGGCCGGAGGCGTCGTGCGCAAGGATAGGGCTTTTGACCTTGACCCCTGCGGCGGATGCGTCAAAATATGCCGCCATCGAGGTGCTCTCGCCTTCCGGCGACTTGCGCGAGGCGGCGGCGAACCTGTACCGCGCCCTGCACCGCCTGGACGCGCTGGGGCTGGAGCGCATCGTGGCGCTGCCGGTTCCGGAGGAAGGGCTGGGGCTGGCGATCATGGATCGCCTGCGTCGCGCCGCCGCGTCGTGACGGCGCGACGCGCCGCCCGCGCGGAAAGCAGAAAATCGTGTCCCTCCGCGCCAGTCCGGTCGATGAAGTGCATAAGGGTGCGTAACGGGAAAACCGCGCAGGAGGAGCATGCAACCCACTACCATAGAATCCATCGCCGGAGGCCACCCGATGTTCTGGGTCGGCTTCATCGTCGTCGTCCTGGCGCTGCTCGCCATCGACCTAGGCGTGCTCCAACGCAAGGTCCATGTGGTCAAGCTCAAGGAAGCCGCCATGTGGAGCGTCGCCTGGGTCGTGCTGTCGCTCGCCTTCGGCACTTGGATATACCTCCATTTCGGCCATAAGCAGGGTCTGGAGTTTTTCGCGGGCTACCTGACCGAATACGCGCTGAGCGTAGACAACATCTTCGTCTTCATCCTGGTCTTCGCCTTTTTCTCGGTGCCGCCCAAGCTGCACCACCGCGTGCTGTTCTGGGGCATCCTGAGCGCATTGGTCATGCGCGCCGCCTTCATCGGCGTCGGCGCGGCGCTGATCCGGGAGTTCCATTGGGTGCTGTACATCTTCGGCGCGTTCTTGGTCTACACCGGATGCAAGATCCTCTTCCACGGCGAGACCGACGTGAAGCTGGAGGACAACATGGTCGTGAGGCTCTTCCGGCGCTTCATCCCGATGACTTCCGGGTTCGAGTCGGGGAAGTTCTTCCTGCGCGAGGGCGGGAGGTGGCTGGCGACGCCTCTGGCGTTGGTGCTGGTCACGGTCGAGGCCACCGACGTGATCTTCGCCACCGACTCCATACCGGCGATCTTCGGACTCACCCAGGATCCGTTCATCATCTACACCTCTAACGTCTGCGCCATCCTGGGGCTGCGCTCCCTCTATTTCCTGCTGGCGTCGGTCATGAAGAAGTTCGCCTACCTGGGGATGGGGCTGGGGCTCATCCTGGTCTTCATCGGCGTCAAGATGCTGATCGAGAGCATCCATGTCAAGATACCCATACACTGGTCGCTGGCGACGGTCGCCGCCATCCTGGGGATCGCCATCGGCGCGTCGATCCTGTTCCCGCCGAGACACCCGAAAAAAGCGGAGTGAGCCGCCATGGTGAAAGAGCCGATTTCGCAATTCTACTACTCGCACCGCCTGAAGCTGCACTTCTGGGACTGGGGCGGCGCGGCGGGCGGTGACGGGGGCTCCAAACCCGTCTTGGTGCTGGTGCATGGGGCGCGGGACCACGCGCGCAGTTGGGATCGCGTCGCCGAGGCGTTCGCCGCCGACTTCCGCGTGATCGCCCCCGACCTGCGCGGTCACGGCGACAGCGATTGGGCGACCGGCGCGATGTACGGCACGGCGGAGTACATCCTCGACCTCGCGGCGCTGGTCGATATCTTGGGGGGCGGGCCTTGCCACCTGGTCGGCCATTCGATGGGCGCGGCGGCCGCCTTGCAATACGCAGGCATCTATCCCGGACGGGTGGCGAGGCTGGTCGCCATCGAGGGGTTCTCGCCGCCCCCTCACCTGGCGGCCCCCAAGCCGCTGCGGGAGCGGTTGCGCAACTGGATCGAAGGGGTGCGCGAATGCGAGCGCCGGACGCCGCACCGCTATCCCGGCCTGGGCTCGGCGTGCGAGCGGATGATGAAGGAGAACCCCTACCTCGCCCCGGAGACCGCCCGCCACCTGACGTTGCACGGCTCGAACTGGAACCCGGACGGGACGCTGACCTGGAAGTTCGACAGCTACATGCGGGCGCCCTCCCCTTACTCCTTCCGCATGGACGACGCGATGGAGATATGGCGGGGGATCCGCTGCCCGGTGCTGCTGTTCCGGGGTTTGGACAGTTGGTCGGAAGACCCTGCCAAGGCGGGCCGCATACAGGCGATCGCCGACTACCGGCTGATCGAGGTGCCCACCGCCGGCCATTGGGTCCACCACGACCAGCCGGAAGTCGTCATCGACGCCATGCGGCGGTTTTTCGGCGAGTGACGGCGGCGCGGTTGTCCGGCGGCGAGCCGCCGTCTTCGTGGAATTCGGACGGCGTGCTAAAATGACCCCCATCGGCGGAACGCAAAAGGAGGGGAGGCGATGCCGTCTTTGGCAAGAAGACATTTTATTCTCACCGTCGCCCGGCTCGCGGGCGGGGCGCTCGCCTTGGCGCCGCGCCGCGCCGCCTGCGCCGACGACGGCGACGCGCCCGCCAGGCCGCCCGTGTTCCGCGTCAGCGTCGAGAACGTCTACATCCCCGTCGCCGTGAGCGATTCGCTCGGCCGCTACGTGACCGGCCTCAAGAAGGAGCACTTCCGCGTCTTCGAGGACAAGGTGGAGCAGGACGTCACCTATTTCGGCAGGCAGGAGGCGCCCATCAGCGTCGGCATCATCCTCGACGTCAGCGCCAGCATGAAGGACAACAACAACATCGGCAAGGCGAAGAACGCCATCACCCGCTTCCTGCAATCCGAGAACCCGGAGGACGAGGCGTTCCTCATCACGTTCAACGAGCGGGCGAACATGACGCACCGCTTCACCGAGCAGGTGTCCTCGCTGCGGAGCGCGCTGGCGCTGGGGAAAACCGGCGGCAAGACCGCGCTCTACGACGCCGTCTACATGGGGCTGGATCAGATACGGCGCGGGCGGCACGAGAAGAAGGCGCTCGTGCTGATCTCCGACGGCGAGGACAACAGCAGCCGCTACTCCCCCGCCGAGGTCCGCGAGTTCGCCAAGGAGGCCGACGTGCAGGTCTACGGCATCGGGGAGCAGGGGCGGCTCGGCTACGGCTACGGCGAGATACAGCACATCGTCACCCTGACCGGGGGCAGGGCGTTCTTCCCCGACAGCTTCAACGACTTGGACTATTACATCGACCTGGTACACGCGGAGCTGCGCAACCAGTACCTTGTGGGGTATTCCCCCAAGAACAGGGCCCGCGACGGGAAATGGAGGAAGGTCTCCGTCCGACTGAACCCGCCGCCGGGGATACCCAAGCTGGCGGTGCGCGCCCGGGAAGGATATTATGCGCCGAAGAGATGAGTCTCCCGATGATTGCACATGCCGCGCCCGCCGCCCCTTGACGCCGGGCGCGCGCCCGCATCCGGGCGCGCGTGCGGGCTTGCGCCTCCCCCGCCTTTTCCGCGCCGCCGCCATGCTTGCGGCGTTGCTTGCCGCCGCCGCCCTGGCGGCGTGGGCGCAAGGGCGGGAGGCTGGGGACGCCCCCGTCGCGGACGAGGCGGAGGATGTGGAGACCTTGACCGGCTTCCGCGTCGGCGTCCGGGTCGACCTGGTCTCGCTGTATGCGTCGGTCGTGGACAAGGACGGGCGCTTCGTCCCCGGTCTGGAGCAAAGCCGTTTCCGGGTGCTGGAAGACGGCGTCGAGCAGCGGCTGGAGACCTTCTCGCGCGAGGACGTGCCCGTGAGCATCGGCATCGCCCTCGATTTGAGCGGCTCCATGCACGGCAAGATCGGCCAGGTGAACCGGGCGGCGATGGCGTTCATCCAGGCGGGCAACCCCGACGACGAGTTCTTCCTGGTCGGCTTCAACGACGATGTGGAGTTGTTGCAGGACTACACCGGCGACCACGACGAGCTGCAGGACGCGTTGGAGAACACCGTCGTGGCGGGCAAGACGCACCTCTACGACGCCGTCTACCTGGGCGTCGAGAAGGCGCAGAAGGGGAACAAGCCCAAGAAGGCGTTGGTGGTCATCACGGACGGCGCCGACGACACCAGCTATTACAGGCTCAAGGAACTGCTGGCGAAGATACAGGAGTCGGACGTGCAGGTGTTCTGCGTCGGCTTCCTGGACGAAGCCCCCAAGAAAGGCATCTTCGGCCGCTGGTCCAACTCCGAGGCGAAGAAATATTCCGACGCGCTGGCGAGCATCTCCGAGGACACCGGCGGCAAGGTGTTCTTCCCGAAGACGGCCGCGGACGTCCACGCCATCGTGGCGGAGATCGCCAACGACCTGCGCAGCCAGTACAGCCTCGGCTACATATCGTCCAACCTCGCCCGGGACGGGGCGTTCCGCACGGTCAAGATCGAGCTGACGGGCAAGAAGACCGACATGAAGATACGCCATCGGCGCGGCTATTTCGCGCCCGGCCCGTGAGGGCCCTTGAAAATCCGCTCTGGTAATTGGCGACCCATGTTCTATACTAATTCCCATTTTGTATAAAGGGGGGACATTCGGAAATCCAATGGACGCTGACGGATCGGCAATGGAATCGGCTGCGGCGGGAGCGGTCGGCAAGATAGCGGCGCTTGCTGGCGGCTCCCAGGATTTGAAGGCGGTCCTCTCGGGTGCGCTCGACGTGTTCCTGGATCTGTGCGTCTGCGACGCGGGGTTTGTCCGCCTGAACGCCGTGCAGGAGAAATCGCGCCGCTTCCTGTCGCAAGGCTTCGGCAAGGAGTCCGCCTCCCTGCTCAGGAACGTCCCGGAGACGAGCCTGCGCATCCCGGAATGCGCCGAGGAGTGGAAGCCCGGCGCCATCACCGAGGCGTTGCGCAAGGACGGGCTGCAATCCTTCGTCCTCCATCCCGTGAACGCCGAGGGGCACGCCGTCGGATACGTCGGGCTGGGGTGGAGGGGGCGGGCGTCCGCGCGGGCGCGCGCCATCCCCGCCGCGTGCCTGGACGTCCTGGGCGTCGTCATCGTCAACGCCGGGTTGCGCCAGCAGTCGGGCAAGCTCGCGGAAGACCTGGTGGCGTTGCAGGAGGTGAACAAGATCACGACGCAGGGGTTCAACCTCGACGACCTCATCCAACGCATCGTCGCCGAGGGGAAGCGCCTTGCCAAGAGCAACCACTGCCACCTGTTCCTCCTGGACGAGTCGCGGGAGCACCTGGTCGGCGCGGCGTCCACGCAGAAGAGCGTCCAGGAGATAAGCGGGGTCAGGATCAAGCTCTCCAACGCCCCCACGGTCATGGCGTCGTTCCGGGAGCGGCGCGGCATCGCCGTCGAGGACTTGCGCCAGACCAGTTGCGGGGAAGGCAACGGCTGCGTGCTGGACGTGATGAAGTGGCGCGCCGCCATCATCGCGCCGTTGCTGACCCAGGAGCAGGCCACCGGCGTGTTGATCTGCAACGACGAGACGGAGGGGGGGCAGTTCACCGACGACGAGGTCATGCGGGCGGAGATGCTGGCGCACCAGGCGGCGATCGTGCTGGAGAACGCCCGGTTGTTCCAAGTGGTCTCCCGCAGCCAGAAGTCGTGGGAGACGACGTTCGACGCCATGCAGGACTGCGTCTCGGTGCATGACACCTCCGGCAAGATCATCCGCGCCAACGTCGCGCTGGCAAAGCGCCTGAAGACGATCCCGCAAAAGGTGGTGGGGCGCTACTGCTCCGAGGTCTACGGCCCGGCGGGGGGCGCGGAGCGTTGCTGCCGCCACCGTCAGCCGTTCGAGCCGGGGGCGGTCGTCATGGAGGAGGTCGCCATCCCCCACATGGACGGGGTGTTCCAGATATCCATCAGCCCCTGGTACGACAAGAACAACCAGATCGCCGGCTCCATCCACGTCGCCAGCGACATCAGCAACGAAAAGCTCCTGCAACAGCAGTTGATCCAGTCCGAGAAGCTCTCCGCCATCGGCGAGCTGATCTCCGGCATCGCCCACGAGCTGAACAACCCCCTGACGGGCGTGATGGGCTATTCGCAGTTGTTGCAACTGCGCCGGGATTTGGACGACCGCGCCAAGGAGAGCCTCGCGAAGATCAACGACCTGGCGTTGCGTTGCCGGAAGATCGTGCAGAACCTCCTTTCCTTCGCGCGCAAGCAGAAGCCGGAGCGGACGCTCTCGGACATCAACGACATCTTGGAAAAGACCGTGGAGTTGCGCGGCTACGACCTCATGGTCAACAACATCGAGGTGACCCCGGAGCTGGATCGAACGATCCCGCCGACGATCGCCGACGCGCAACAGCTCCAGCAGGTGTTCCTGAACGTGATCACCAACGCGGAGCAGGCGATGCTGGAGGCGCACGGGAAGGGGCACCTGACCATCCGCACGGGGGCGGACGCCCAGGCGAAGACCATCACCGTGGAGATCATCGACGACGGCCCGGGCATCTCCGAGAAACAGCAGATGCGCATATTCGACCCCTTCTTCACCACCAAGGAGGTCGGCAAGGGGACCGGGTTGGGGCTCAGCCTCTCCTATGGGATGATCAAGGAGCACGGCGGCGACATCTACGTCAAGAGCAACCCGGGGAAGGGGGCTCATTTCTTCATCGAGATCCCCATCGTCCACGCCCCTGACGAGGACGACGGCCAGGCGCCGGACGCCTCGCCCGAAGACCACGCGCTCACCGGAAGGGAGAACGGCAAGCGCATCTTGGCGGTGGACGACGAGCGCTACATCCTCGACTTCCTGACGGAGGTGTTCCGCTCCCTGTCGATCAACATCGACACGGCGAACAACAGCCAGGCGGCGATGGAGAAGATACAGGAGAACCGCTACGACCTGGTGCTCACCGACTACAAGATGCCGCGGATGAGCGGCAGGGACTTGTTCAACTGGGTGCGCGAGAACCGCCCGTCCCTGGCGGGCAAGATCATCTTCATGACCGGGGATGTCGTGAACCCCGAAACCCACTCCTTTTTCGAGGACAACCAGATCCGCTACCTCGCCAAACCCTTCAAGATCGAGGAGGTGAAGGAGATGGTCTTGCAGGGGCTGGAACTGGACGAAGGTTGAACCATGGACATCGTCATCCTGGACGGCTACACCAGCAACCCCGGCGACCTGTCCTGGGACGCCTTGCGCAAGCATGGCGCGCTGACCGTCTACGACCACACGCCGGCGGAGCTGACCGTCGAGCGCGCGCGTGACGCCGAGGTCGTCATCAGCAACAAGACCGTGCTGGGGGCGGCGCAGCTCGACCGGTTGCCCAAGTTGCGTTACATCGGCCTGCTCTCCACCGGGTACGACGCCGTCGATCTCGATGCGGCGCGGCGCCACGGCGTCGCCGTCGCCAACATCCCCGCCTATTCCACCCCCAGCGTGGCGCAGCTCGTCTTCGCGTTGCTGTTGGAGCTGACCAGCCACGTCGCGGCGCACGGCGCCTCGGTCCGCGCCGGCGAATGGGAGCGCTCGCGCGACTTCTGCTACTGGAAGCACCCCTTGGTGGAGCTTGCCGGCAAGACGATGGGGGTGGTCGGCTTCGGCAGCATCGGCCGCGAGGTGGCGAAGATCGCCGGGGCGTTCGGCATGGAGGTGCTCGCCTGCCGCCGTCCGCAGCCCGGCGCGCAGCCCGGCGGAGACGCCTCTGCCGGCGCCGTGCGGTTGACCTCGCTGGAGGGCGTCCTCTCGGGTTCGGACGTGGTGAGCCTGCACTGCCCGCTGTTCCCCGAGACGACGGGGCTGATCGACCGCGATGCCATCGCCCTGATGAAGCCGGGCGCGCTTCTGGTCAACACCGCGCGCGGAGGGGTGATCGACGAGCGAGACGTCGCCGACGCCTTGGCGGACGGGCGCTTGGGAGGGGCGGGCCTGGATGTGCTCTCCACCGAGCCGCCGCGCCCGGACAACCCGTTGTTGAAGGCGCCGAACTGCGTCATCACGCCGCACATCGCCTGGGCGACGCGCGAGGCGCGGACGCGCCTGCTGCGCGTGCTGGAGGAGAACTTGGCGGCGTTCCTCGCCGGAAGGCCGCAAAACCTGGTCGGCGTCTGAGGGGTGGGGTTATGAAACTGTCGGAGGTCGCGAAAAAGCTGGGATGCCGGATGGTCGGGCGCGACGTGGACGTCGTGCGGGTGGCGGGCATCGACCAGGCGGGCGACGGCGACCTGACCTTCGTCTCCAACCGCAAATATGTCAGCCGCATCAAGACCACCCGCGCCTCCGCCATCATCCTGGGCGAGGACATCCCCGACGTCGAGACGCCCAGCCTGCGGACGGACGACCCCTACTTCGCCTTCGCGCGGGCGCTGGAGCTGTTCTCCCCCCGTCCGAGGCCTGAGCCGGGCGTCCACCCGACGGCGGTCGTCGGCGCAGGGGCGGTGCTGGGCGAGGGGGTGCATGTCGGCGCCTATGCCGTCATCGGCGAGAACTGCCGCGTCGGCGCGGGGACGATCCTCCACCCCCACGTGGTGCTCTATCCCGATGTCGTCGTCGGCGCCGGGTGCGAGCTGCACGCGCTGGCGTCGGTGCGCGAAGGTTGCCGGCTCGGCGACCGGGTGGTCTTGCAAAACGGCGTGGTCGTCGGCGGGGACGGCTTCGGCTTCGCCCCGCTCAAGGACGGGACCTTCTACAAGATCCGCCAGACCGGCGCGGTCGTCATCGAGGACGACGTGGAGATAGGCGCGGGCACGACCATCGACCGCGCCGCCGTGGGCGACACGGTCATCCGCAAGGGGGCGAAGCTCGACAACCTGGTGCAGGTCGGGCACGGCGCGGAGGTCGGGGCGCATTCGGTGCTGGCGGCGCAGTCGGGGCTTGCCGGGAGTACGCGCCTCGGGCGCAACGTCTGGGTCGGCGGGCAGGTGGGTTTCGCCGGGCATATCGAGGTGGGCGACGGCGCGGTCATCACGGCGCAGAGCGGCACCTCGCACGACGTGCCCGCAGGGGCGGTCGTCTCGGGCTCCCCCGCCTTCAAGAACTCTGAGTGGTTGCGCTCGACCGTCGCCTTCGCCAAGCTCCCCGAACTCGGTCGGCGGGTGCGGGAGTTGGAAAAGGCGTTGGCGCGGCTGACTGCAGGCGGCGGCGAAAAAAAAACGGGGGATTCGCGATAACCCCCTATTCTTTCCCGCCCCGGTTGCCGATATGGTGGGTGGCTATTCGAGAGACCACCCCGGTTCGGAGGTGGCGGGCCGCCAGTCGGTGCCGCAACCTGCGGGCCGGGGTCGGTTTCGCCCTCCCATTGGAGACCCGATTTCCGCCAGTGCGCGCGACACCCCGACCGCCCCGTCTCGTTGACATCGCACGTCCGATTGCGTAAATTAACGAATTTTCACGGGCGTATGATTTTCGACTTTCACGTGCATCTCTATCCCGACGCCTTGGCGGCGAAGGCCGTGGCGCACCTCTCCGCGCGCTTCGGCAATCCCCCCGCATTCGACGGCTCGGTGCGCGGCGCGCGCGAGGACATGGGACGCTCCGGCATTTCCGCGTCCCTGAACCTCCCGGTCGCCACCAAGCCGGAGCAGGCCGCGTCCATCAACGAATGGGCGGCGCAGGTGAACGCCGCCGCCGAGGGCGTCTACAGCCTGGCGACAGTCCACCCGGACGACCCGGACATGGGGCGGACGCTCTCCGGCATCGCCCGCGCCGGTTTCCGGGGCATAAAGCTCCATCCCGAATACCAGGCGTTCTCGCTGGACGACCCGCGCGTCGCCCCGGTGTGGGACGAGTGCGAACGGCTCGGACTCTTCGTGTTCTTGCACGCCGGGGGGGAGCGGGTCTTCCAGCCGCCCTACAGGACCAGTCCCGCGACCATCGCCCGCCTGCTGGGCGACCATCCCGGGCTGACGGTCGTCGCCGCGCACCTGGGCGGCTTCCAGATGTGGGACGAGGCGGAGGAGCTGCTGGCTGGAAAGGACGTATACCTAGACCTGTCGCACACGTTCTTCTGGATGCCGGACGAGCAGATCGTCCGTTTCGTCGGCAAGCACGGCGCGGAGCGGATACTGTTCGGCAGCGACGCGCCGTGGCAGTCGCCCGCCGAGGTCTTGGCGGCGTTCCTGCGCCAGCCGTTCTCGGAACGCGACCGCGAAGCGATGTTGTGGGGGAATGCCGCCGGGCTGATGGGTCTGCGTTAGGCGGCGCAGGCGCATCCGTCTGCGCCGCCTGAACACCTGCCCGCCCCTACTCGATGTTGCGCCAGTTCCAGTCCAGGCCGCCCTTGAACACTGCGGCGTTCATGCCGTTGCTCAGGCCGTTGATGTTCGCGCCGGGGAACTTCTTGAACATGGCGAGGAAGAACTCCGCCTCGGTCTCGGTCTGCGCCAGCACTTCCTCGGTGGCGCGGATGTATTCCCGGGTGAAGTCCAGGGAGCTCTTGTCGAACTGCATGCCGGGCTTCTGATGGCCGGGGATGATCACCTCCGCGCCCAGCGTCTCGATCTTGTCCACGTCCTTGATCCACTGCGCGCGCTCTTCCTTGGTGCATTCGCAGGTGAAGGGGTGCGACTGGTTGAACAGCACGTCGCTGGCGTACAGCGTCTTGATCGAGGGGATCCAGACCATGGTGTTGTAGCGCATGTCGCCCATGACCTTGGTCATGACCTCGAGCTTCTGCCCTTCCAGCTCGAAGCTGTTCTCAGGCAGCGACTCGACCTTCGCCTCCACGCGACAGACGTTGTGCGCGCCGATGATCCCCTCCCAATGCTCGAGCTTGCCGAAGAACTGCGTGTTCATCAGCTCGGCCTCGGACGGGATGGCGACCACCTTGGCCTTGGGGAACGCCTGGGCGATGACCCCTGCGCCGAAGTAGTGGTCCGGGTGGGCGTGCGAACAGAAGATCGTCGTCAGGTTCTTGCCCGTGTCGATGATCTCCGAGATCACGCGGTGGGCGTTCGAGAGCGTCCACTGCGCGTCCAGGAGGACGCAGTCCTTCTGGCCCATGACGATGACGGAGGCTACGGAAAAGCCGGTCTCGTCGCTGAAAAACACCTTGGTTGACAATGAGTTCTGACCGCTGGCGGTATATCTGATTTCCATGGAATCTCTCCGGTTTGAAAAAATTTCAGGGACGGGCCGCACCGGCCCGTCCCCAGTGCTGAAAATCGGCGAACGACATTTATAAGCATTTTCAACGCCGGGGACAAGCGGAAAATTAAGCCGGTGGAGCCGGTGGCGTTTCGCGGCGGCAGGCGGGCTAGAACCCGTAGGACATCTGCATCCCGAAGCGGGTGCGCGCCTTCAGGTCGATTTCCGTGCCGGGCACGCCGGGGACGCCGCCGAAGACCTTGCCCGCGATCTGCGCCATCCCGAAATCGATGTTGAGCTTGCCGGCGCCCGGCGGGGTGATGCGCGCGGCGTAGGTCACAGTGGTGGGGACGTTGGCGTATTCCAGGCCCTCGGGATGCTTGGGCTGTTGCGCCAGCTCCACGGCCAAGACCACCGAGCCTTTGTTCGGCAGCGGCAGTGCGAAGCCGACCACGCCGAAGGCGAGCGCCTCCCACTCGGGGGCGTTGCCGCCCAGGCCCCAAATCTGGGCGTTGGTGCCGCGCACGCCGCCGCTGAGGATCAGCGGGATGCCGGTCTGCGTGACCGTCTTGGTGGCGACGGCGTAGAAGTCGGCGTTAGTCCTGTTCTCCGGGTCGGCCGGGTTCAAGAGCGTCCCGACGACGTTCTTCACCTGGGTGCGGGCGACGAAGCCCGTGGAGACGGCGGGGACCCACGCCTTGCCGCCGAGGTTTTCCGGGACGATGTTCACCTTGCCGTGGAAGATGTTGAAGCCGTCGTTGTCCCACAGGGGGCCGAGGGTGGAATCGCCGCTCGTGCTGTGCAGCGAGCGGGTGTAGCCGAACTCGGCGCGGGAGAAGGCGCCCACGGTCACCGAGGCGTTGTAGAAATCCCCCAGCACGTCGCCGCCGTCGAGGAAATGGTAGCCGACCACGGGCAGCCCCAGCCCTTTGGACGGCGAGGGGGCGGTGTACGCCAGGGGCGTGCCGAGCACCCCGGTGTTGCCGTCCCAGCCGAGGTTCTGCGCATGGGCGGCCGCCGCCGCGCCCGACATCAAAAACAACGCCATCGCGGCACGGGCGGCGACTTGTCCGAATTTCCTATTCCCTGATCTCATGAGACATCCTCCATGGGCAATGTTTTCCAGCCTCGCGACCGATGCGGCGCGAGGCACGGGTTGCTTATCGGTCACTTACGACCGGAAATCCAGAAAGTTTCACGGGGGAGGGCGGGGCTGGGTGGGGCTGGGGCGCCGGACGCCGCAGATGCGCGTCCGGCGCCCCGATTCGTCGTGGACGCGGCGTAGGCGCCGTCACACCGTGATGTTCTGGAACAGGATCGAGGAATGGTAGCGGTCGCCGGCGTCCGGCAGGATCGCCACGATCAGCTTGCCCGCGTTCTCGGGGCGCGCCGCCACCTTGACGGCCGCCGCCGCCGCCGCGCCGGAGGAGATGCCGGCGGTGATGCCTTCCTCCCTGTGCAGGCGGCGCGCGGTCTCGACCGCCTCGTCGCTGGAGATGCCTTGGATCTCGTCCACCAGGTCGAGGTCGAGCACGTCAGGCTTGAACCCGGCGCCGATGCCTTGGATCTTGTGCGGACCCGACTTGGGCGGATCGCCGCGTTTGACGGCTGCCAGCACCGGCGATTCGGAGGGCTCCACCGCGACGCTCCACAACGGGGCCTTCTTCTCCTGCTTGAAATAGCGGCTGACGCCGGTGATCGTGCCGCCCGTGCCCACGCCCGAGATCAGGATGGCGGCCTTGCCGTCGGTGTCGTCCCAAATCTCCGGGCCGGTCGTCTTGAAATGGATCTCCGGGTTCGCGGGGTTCTTGAACTGCTGCGGGATCCAATATTTCTTGGGGTCGGAGGCCGCCAGCTCCTCGGCCTTGGCGATGGCGCCGGGCATCCCCTTCGCGCCTTCGGTCAGGATCAAGTCCGCGCCGAACGCCTTCAGCAGGCGGCGGCGTTCCAGCGACATCGTCTCCGGCATGGTCAGGATCAGCTTGTAGCCGCGCGCGGCGGCGACGAATGCCAGCGCGATGCCGGTGTTGCCGCTGGTCGGCTCGACGATGGTGACGTCGGAGCCGGGTTTGAGGATGCCCTTCTTCTCCGCGTCCCAGATGAGCGCCGCGCCCAGGCGGCATTTGACGGAATAGGACGGGTTGCGTCCCTCGATCTTCGCCACGACCGTCGCCGGGAGGCCCGCCGTGAGGCGGTTCAGTTTAATCAAAGGGGTGTTGCCGATGGACAATGAGTTGTCGTCATAGATTCGAGCCATTTCTGCTCCTCCATTTTTAATTGTCAGACGTCTTTTAAATCCGTCGGTCGTCCGTCGTTCGTCTCGCCGCCGGCGGCGCGTCCGGTCGCCGGGCGCCAACATGGCAATGATTGCCGATTGCCGCCTTCGTCACGCGACTATACTGCACTGTAATCTATATATTGTCAATAGGGTTTATTAATATTTGTGATTTTTTCGCGAACCCGGCTTGTTCACCCCCCCACATACCTCGCGTAGATGGATTTGGCGACGGACTCGTCGTAGGTGCCCTGCACGATGGCGCGCCCGTCGGAGAACACGGTCAGCGAATGGCCGTCGATGGACGCCCGCAGGAGGAACTTGTTCCGCTCCACGCGCCCGAGCCGCCCGAGCCGAGCCGCCAGGCCTTCGAGGTCGAGCATCCCCGGGTTTTTCGGGCGTATCTGCACCGAGTTCCTGCCGCAGAGCGAAGCGACCTCCTCGCCCGCCTCCCCTTCGAGGAAGGGGTATTCGTGCCGCCCGCAACAGGCGCAGTCGGCGAAAGGCTCGGGCAGGTTGATGGAGTCGTAGCGGTTCTCCCACAGGTCGAACGTCGTGATCTTGCGCCGCAGGCGGTCGCGCGCGCCCGCCAGGAGCTTTAGGGCTTCGGCGACCTGGAACGACGCCACCGCGCCGACGACGGGGCCGATGACGCCGGCGGTGTCGCACGAGGGGGAGGCCCCCGGCGGCGGCGCCGACTCGAACACGCAGCGCAGGCACGCCCCCTCCCCCGGCAGGACGGGGAATGTCAACCCGTAGGCGCCCACGCAGGCGCCGTAGATCCACGGGACTTTGTTTTTGACCGCGTATTCGTTGACGAGGAAGCGGACGTTGAAATTGTCCGCCGCGTCCAGGATCAGGTCGAAGCCGTCGAGCAGCCGGCCTATGGACGTGGCGTTCACGTCATCGACGACGCCCTCGACCGCGATCAGCGAGTTGACGGCGCGCAACTTCCTCTCCGCCGCCGCCGCCTTTGGGAGCGCGTCGCGGACGTCCGCCTCGTCGAACAGCACCTGCCGCTGCAGGTTGCTCTCCTCGACGAAGTCGCGGTCGATGACGCGCAGCGTCCCGACCCCTGCGCGTGCGAGCAGCGACGCCTGCATCGCGCCGAGCGCGCCGCAACCGACGACGGCCACCCGCGACCGCATGATGCGCGCCTGGCCCGCCTCGCCGATGCCGCCGAAGAGCACTTGCCGGGAATAGCGCCCCGGCATGCCGTTTGAAACCCCGTTTTCCATGGAACCCCCCGTCCGAGCCATTGCGAACAGCAATAAAAGCACAGCGGCGCGCCGACCGCAAATATTTCACACATTCTCCCTGCACACGCCCGCGCCGTGTGGTATATATCTCGTCAGCGTCCGGGGCGCCGGGAAGGCGCGCCGGGCGCGAACTTATCGAGAACGGCTGAGGGAACAGGCCCAGCGACGCCGTAGCAACCGATCCAGCTCGCGAGCCGGCTGGATGCCAGGTGCTAATTCCTGCCCCGCGCGGTTTCGGCGGGGAAAGATGAGGAAGAGCCGACCGTCTTTCGCACGCCTCTTCCCCACGTCATCGGAGAGGCTTTTTTTTTTCGCACTTGCGACGGAGGACGGACATGCGCTTGCAAACCCGGACGATTCACGTCGGCGTCGATAAGGACACCGCCTACAACAGCGTCATCACCCCCATCTACCAGACATCGACGTTCCGTTTCACCGACGTCGGCGTCAACGCGGGCTACGACTACACCCGCGCGGGCAACCCCACGCGCCGCGCCCTCGAGGAGAACATCGCCTCGCTCGAGGGTGGCGCCGGCGCCGTCGCCACCGCCACCGGCATGGCCGCCATCACCACGGTGCTGCACCTTTTCAAGCCGGGCGACCACATCGTCTGCACGCACGACTGCTACGGCGGCACCTACCGGCTCCTGCACCTGTACGAGGAGCAGTTCGGCCTGCGGCTGAGCTTCGTGAACCTCCAAGACCAGGCGGCGCTCGAAGCCGCGTTCCGGCCCGAGACCAAGGCGGTCTGGATAGAGACCCCCAGCAACCCCTTGCTGAACATCCTGGACATCCGCGAGGTCGCGCGCGTGGCGCACGGGTGCGGGGCGACGGCCGTCGTGGACAACACCTTCCTGTCACCCGCCAACCAACGCCCGTTCGAGCTGGGGGCGGACGTCGTCGTCCACTCCACCACGAAATACCTGAACGGCCACAGCGACGTGGTGGGCGGAGCCATCGTGGCCAAAGACGCCGGGACGGTGGAGCGCCTGCAATTCCTCGCCAACACCCTGGGGCAGGGGGCGTCGCCCTTCGACTGCTGGCTGGTGTTGCGCGGCGTCAAGACGCTCGTCCCGAGGATGCACCTGCACGAGAAGAACGCGGCGGCGGTCGCCCGCTTCCTGTCCGGGCACCCCGGGGTTCGCAAGGTCTACTACCCGGGGCTGGCGACGCATCCGAACCACGCCGTCGCGCGCCGCCAGCAGTCGGGCTTCGGCGGCATGGTCTCCTTCGAGGTCGCGGGGGGCTTGGCGGACGTCCACCGCGTCATGCGCTCGGTCAAGGTGTTCGCGCTGGCCGAGTCCCTGGGCGGCGTCGAGTCGCTGCTGGAGCACCCGGTGAGCATGTCCCACGCCTCGATGGATCCGGCGCTGCGCGACCAGGCGGGCATCAACGAGAACCTGCTCCGGCTCTCGGTCGGGCTGGAGGACGTGGACGACCTCGTCGACGACCTGGACGCCGCGTTGCGGGCGTAGGGTGTGCTGGGGCCGCAGGTGAAGCGGTGAAGATGAAAACTGCGACCTCCCTTCCGCTTTGTGCTATCATAGACGAATTCAAACATGCGTGGGGACGGCGTCGCCCCGCCCCCTGCGGCGAACCGCGAAACTATGACCCGAGGATGTCCGTGATCCAGCAAGCCCCACTCGGCGGCGCGACCGTTTACTTGGAGCGCCCCCGCATCAACAACCTGCTCGCCGAAGCGGTGCGCAGCGGCACCCTCGTCTCCGTCCGCGCGGGCGCGGGCTATGGCAAGACCAGCGCCGTGTCGGCTTTCCTGAGAAAACAAGACGTCGACACGTTGTGGCTGCAACTCACCGAGCGCGACAACGCCGGCGGGAGGTTCTGGGAGAACCTCGTCCGGGCGACCGCCTCCTACAACATGCGCATGGCGGAGCGACTCAGGCAACTGGACTTTCCCGAGACGAACGCGGACTTCAGGCGATACCGCCGCGTCGTCCTGGAGGAGCGCCTCGAAGACGACCAGCTCGTCGCCGTGTTCGACGACTGCCACCTGATCCACAACCCGGCGATACTCCGGTTCTTTGAACGCTCCACAAGGTCGCCGTTGCCGAATTTCTCGATCATCTTGATTGCGCGCATGGACACGGACGCCGAGAAGCAGAAGTTGCCCTCCGGCGTCCCCGTCGTGAGCGTGACCATGGACGACCTGCGCTTCACGCGGGACGAGGTCGCCGAATATTTCAAGATGTTGGGGCTGTCAGTCCCGATGGACGCGCTGGCGTCCATCCACGCGAAAACGCACGGATGGGCGTTGGCGCTGGTGTTGCTGGGGTTGGCGTTGCAGAAGAACCCGTCTTTGGATGGGTACGTGTGGACGGCGATGAAATCGAACATCTTCAAGTTGCTGGACTCGGAGATATTCCATGCCGCGTCCAAACGCCTGCAACGCTTCTTGGTGCGCCTGTCGCTGATCGACCACCTGGCGACGGATCTGGTGTGGACGCTCGCGGGGGACGCGGGGCTGGTCGGGGAGATGGAGCGCATCGGCTTCGGCGTTCACTGCGACGACAGGCTGGGCGCGTACATGCTCCACCCCCTTTTCCGCGAGTACCTGTGCCGGAAACAGGCGGAGCTGCCGGAGGAAGATGTGCGCGACACGTATCGCCAGGCGGCGGCGTGGTGCAGCGGCCGGGGCTCCAAGATCGACGCGATCTACTATTACGAGAAGACGGGGGAATACTCCCCGATCGTGCAGATCATGTGCGATTCCACCGTGCAACCCCCCGCCGCCATGTCCAAGCTGGTCATGCCGATGTTCGACAACGCGCCGCCTGCAGCGAAGCTGTCCGACGCGCGGTTCGCGGCGATACACCTCTGCCTGAAGCTGAGCCTGCGGCAACTGGACAAGGCATTCGAACTCGGCTGCCGATACCGGGACGAGTTCGAGGCCATGCCCGAGACCCCGTTCACCACCCGCGCCTTGGCGGGCGTCTATTCGGCGCTCGGCTACACGCGCTACCTGTCCGCGCCCTTCACGGACGTCTACGACTTCGACGTCTACTACATAAAGCAGGACGAATATTACTCGCGCAACCCCTATCCGGTGTCCGGGGCGATGACCCACGCGGTCGTGGGGCCGTGGATATCCATGGTGGCGACGGATCGTCCGGGCGCCATGGACGAATACATCGACGCGCTGTCGCGCACCGTGTCGCACACGGTCCACGCCATGGGGGGCAACGTGTCCGGCATGGACGCCTTGGCGCGCGGGGAGCTTTGCTTCTATCGGAACGAGCTGGGCGCTGCGGAGGCGTTCATCGACGAGGCGTTGGAGGCGTCGATGCGGCACAGGCAGCACGACCTGCGCAACCGGGCGTTGCTCTACCTGTTGCGCATCGGCTTCGCGCGCGGGGAGCCCGCCAAGGCCGAGCGGGCGATGAAGGAGCTGGAAAGGCAGCTCGACGCGCCGGAGTACGCCTTGCGCAACATCACTTTCGACATCGTGGCGGGCACCTATTACCTGATGCTCGGGCAGCCGCAGAGCGTGGCGGAATGGCTGAAGACGGATCTCGATGAGAGCGCACTGACCGGCTTCGTCGCCAATTTCAGCAAGCTGGTGCGGGCGCGGCACCAGCTCGTCTCCGGGGATTTCCAAAAGCTGCTGGCGTTCATCCGCAACCGGCGGTGGCCGGGGATGGTGTTGTTCGGGCGGTTGGAGTGGCTGGTGCTGGAGGCCGTGTGCCGGGAGCGGATCGGGGACGGCGCGGGGGCGTTGGAGGCGTTGCGCCAAGGGTACGGGCTCGCCTTGTCAAACCGCATCACGATGCCGTTCATCGAGATGGGCGACGCCATGCGCGCACTCGTGGAGGCGGCTATGGGCGACGGCGCCTGCGGCGTCCCGCGCGCCTGGTTGCAGGGCGTCCACGACGCGGCGGCCGCCTACGCCGCGAACCAGCGGCGCTTCGTCGAGAAATACAAGGAGGCGCACCATGTGGAGGAGCGCATCGTGCTCACGCAGTGCGAGAAGGACGTGTTGGAGGATCTGGCGTTCGACCTGTCGCGCGCGGAGATATCGGCGATCCGCAACCTTTCCATGCACGCCGTGCGCAACACGGTGAACTCCCTGTTCGCCAAGTTCGAGACCGGGGACGTCGCGGAAGTCCTCCGCATCGCCGTGGAGAAGGGCATCCTCCCGCGATAGCCGCCGCGACGGCCGTCGGGGGCGGTCGTCGCCGAACGGGGATGGGCGCGCGCCCTCCGACTGTGCGGGGGCGGGGACGCCCGGGATCCCGGCACCCCGCCCCGTCCTCCGGCCAAGGCTACTCCGCGCACTCGGCGACGTTCAGCACCTGTTTTTGCAGGAACTGCGTCGTCTCCTCCTTGTCCACCAACCCCTCGTTTATGTAGCTGTAAAGGATGAACGAGGAGACGAACTCCTGCCGGGAGTTCTTGCGGTGGGCGGTGACCTGCACCTGCGGCCGCTGGGTCTTTTTCGACCCGACCTCGCGCATCCCCGGCGTCACGCGCAGGGTGAGGGCGCAGGCGTCGCTTTGCGCGGCGACGTTCTCCTTCAGCGCCTCTTCGAGGATGGGCAGGAACGCCCGGTAGTCCTTCTGTATCTCCGCCGAGAGGTCTGCCGACGGGGCCAGCGCGATCAGCTTGACGTTTTCGTGAATCGCCGTCTCCCGTTCGACCTCGTCTTGTTGCGCGAACGAGAATGCGCTCCACGCGAGGAGCAAGGCGACGGGGGCGATGGACAACCGAATTTTAGGAACTTTCATGTCTCCCTCCTTTTCGATCTGATCTCAATCATCCGCACCTCCCGGCGTCTTCCGCGAGGGGCGTCAACCACCTTATCGTCGTGACCTGTTTTTCCTTATAGCACAGACCGCCGTTTCCGGGGTAGGGAAAATTTCTTCCGGTGCGGACGGGCCCCGGTACGGCCGCGGCTTGCGGCGGGCGCGGCGCCCCTATTTGCTGGAACCTTTGGCCAGGCGCTGCTTCATGAGGCGCGTGGCGGCGATGCGGGTGGCGTCCGGGAGGCTGCGGTCGCGCGACATGAGCATCAGGTCGTGCGTGCGCAGGCGGGGCATGAGGCGCATGGAGATGACCGTGGGGGTCTTCGGGTTCTTCACGAGGTTGTGGACGATGAAGGTGTTCTTGAGCCACTCGCGGCTGTTGCCGATCTCCCGCAGGACGTGGTCGGAGACGTTGCGCATGGCGGCGAACCCCTCGACCTCGTTCTCGCGCAGCTTGGGGCTGCGCAACACCGAGCGGGCGACTTCGCGGTTGGTGTCGCGCACGAGCATGGCGCGCACCTCGCGGGTGCCGAACAGGGCGTATTTGATCTTCTCTTTCACCGGCATGGTGGCGATGCGGCTGGCGAGGTTGGCGTCGTTGTCCTCGGTCTCTATGGGCAGCCCTTCCAGGGACAGCTCGATGTCGTCGGGCGGGGGGGACGCCAAGAGCATGGCTATTTCCGCCTCTATGTCCAGGAGCTCCTCGTCGACGGCCGCCGCGCCGGCGTCCGCAGGCCCGGGGGCGTCCTCGGCATCTTCGGTCGATTCGATCGAGTAGTCCTTCCGCTTCTCCCCCAGGAATTCGGTCTCGATCTCCTCGACCACCCCCAGCGTCCGGGGCGTCGCCGCCGGGTTGCGGCGGATGCCCTCCAGGATCGCGGGGTATTCCAAGATGCGCGTCCGGTTGTCCAGGATCGCGTCCAGGAGGAGCGGCGAGACGCCGAGGGCGAGGCGCGTGACGGCCTCCCCGGAGGTTGCGGGGTTGGCGATGATCGTCTGCAGGAACTCCTCCGGCCTCGCGGGGTCGGCGAAATAATCGAGGACGGCTGCGGGGCAGTCCTTGCTGCGGAGCAAGGCGAGGACTTCGGCGCCGTTCCACGAGTCGAGCGTCTCTCCGGCCTGGCCGGCGACCTCCCCGTCGGGGTCGTTGCGCAGGTGCACCAGCAGCTCGAGCATCTCCTCCGCCTGCAACGGCGCCGCCCCCCGCGCCATCAACATGCGGACGTTCTTCGGGGCGTGGCCGGAAATGACCAGTTCGCGCAGGTTGTACTCGCTCATAGGCCGGTCTTTCAGCTCGCGGGCGGGGGGGTGAATTGCGCCAGGGAACTGGCGTCGAGGGTCAGGCGGACGACCTGGCCCGCCTTGCCGAGGGGCGGGACCGCGCGTCCATTGAGCTTGAGTTGGACGCCGTTGGCGTTGCCGACCGTGATGGCGAATTTGCGGTTGGCGATGAATGATTTCGTGTCGCCCGGATTCAACATGTCCTCGAAGGCGAAGGCGTCGTCGCTGTTGACGGAGAGCCAGCACGATTCCTTGCCGATGACCTCGAGCCACAGCGGGCGGTCCTGCCCGCCGGTCGCCGATCGCCCCGGCGCGGGCGCGGTTGCCGCCGACGGCGCATCCGCCTCAGGCGTCCCCTCGGGCGGGGCGGCGTCCCCCGACGGGGCGCCGGTTGCGCCAGATGCGCCTGTCCGGGCCGCATCCGCCGCAGGCGCCGGCGAAGGGGGGCGTTGCACGGCGGGTGGGGCGTCGTCCGCCTCGGATGTGAAATAGGGCGAGAACGTGGCGGTGATCCACTCCCGCCCGAAGAAGATGCCCCCGGCGGAGACCAAGAACACCACGCCCCAGACGATGGCGGGGGAGAGCCTGCGCGTCGAAGGGAGGTGGCTTTGCGGGACTGCCGGCTTTTCGGTCGGGGGCCCCACCTCTTCCTCGTAGCGCCGCAGCATGTCCCCCTTGTCGAGTTGCAGGATGTCGCAATAGGTGCGGAGGAACGCGCGGGCGTACATGCCGCTGGGAAGCTCGTCGTAGCGGCCTCCTTCGAGGCTTTCGAGGTGGCGCAGGTTGATGCGCGTGTCTTCGGATATCTGTTCCAAAGACAAGCCCAGGCTCTCCCTCTTCGCCTTCAGCTCATCTGCGACAGCGCCCATGCCTTTAACCCGCCCACTTTCCTGGAAAACGATTGCTTCGTCGTGCGTGCCCGCGCCTGACCCGGCGCCGCGCCGATAGGCGTATGACGAACGCCCCGACATTCTACACGTGGGGTTGTTGGCGTGTCAATCGTCTGCGGGCACTTCAAACCCTTCGGGCCCCATCGGCTTTCCCGGCGGCTTTTCGCTTTCCTTTCGCCGCCCTTTCGCCGCAAGCACCCTCTCGCACTCGCGGGGGAAATCTGGCACAATTCGCGCATGGCCATCGAACTGCCCGAATACGCGATCGTCGTCCGCTCGCTGGGGAAGGGGGTGCACCCTTACCGCGAGCTGTTGCCCCGCTTCGAGGAGAGCCCCGCCGCCCGGCGCGTCGCCACCGCCGCCTTTCCCATCGGCGCGCTGCTGGACGCGGCCCGCGTCGAAATCGCCGGAGGGGAGGGGTTCTGCTTCGTGGATGTCGAGGATCCCGACGCGCCATCCATCATCCTCTTCGAAAGCTACTACCGCGACGGCAACCCGCTGGACCTCTACATGGACCTTGCGCACGAGCTGACCCACCTGCGCCAACACGCCGAGGGGAGGGATCTGTGGGATCGCGAGCTGCACTACGTTGACAGGCCGACCGAGGTCGAGGGCTACGCGGTGGCGGTCGAGGAGGGCCTGCGCCTCGGCATGACCGAGGAGCAGGTCGTCAAGCACCTCTCCAACCCGTGGTTGAGCCCGGCCGAAGTCGCCCGCCTGCGGAGGAACATCGACGCCTTCCTGCGCGGCAGGGGCGCGGCGGCGCGTTGACGGGCGCCCCTGCGCGCCGCGCCGCTACCGGATGGGCGACAGGCGCTTCCGGGGAAAATGGGCAAAATGCGAGAAAAATGCGGCCCCGGGTCTTTTTTTGATGACTTGACGACCGTTTCCCGACTATCATCAAAGCTCCGATGACGCTAGTAGCGGCGGAATCGGGGGGTGCGGTTGAAGGGGTTTGAAAGAGCCTGCGGTGACAGCGGCGGCACGCGAACGATAAGGGGAACGGTTTTGGCATATCAAAACAAGTCCGGGTCGGCTTCCTCCCACAGACCGGGTTTCAACTATAAAAAACGCCAGGAGCGCCCGCAGGGTCCGCAGGGGCACAGGCCGCCTCCGGGGCGCCGGGAGCGCCTGGACCATACCGGCGCGGAAACCTCTTGGCTCCAAGAGCTCGTCAAGTCCCGCGCCCAGGTGACGGTCGTGATGCAAGGGGGCGAGCGGTTGCAGGGGCACATCCGCTACCATGACCGCGACTGCTTCAGCATCGGACTGTCCCCCACCGGCCCCCGCTTCCTCTTGCGCAAAGAAAACATCGCCTACATCGTCGAAGACCTCCCCGCCTCGGCGCCGCCCCCGCCGCCCGTGGACGGGGAGGGCGGCGGGCCGGACGACGCCCCGGATGCATAGATGCGCACGAATTCGGTGAATTGACGGTTGCATCCACTTCCGCCGACACTTAACATTAGTGGTTTGCTGTCTTGTGTCTGTTCCACTTATTGGAAGTGATTGCGATGCCCTCGAAAATGCCTGGAAGCCCCACACCGTCCGCGCCGACGCGCCGCAAGATCCGCGTCGTCCTCATCAAACCCTCCAAATACGACGATGACGGCTACGTCATCCGCTATTTCCGGGGCGTCTTGCCGAGCAACACCTTGGCGTGCCTCGCCAGCCTCACGCGGGACGTCGCCGAGCGCAAGCTGCTGGGCGAGGAGGTGGAGATCGAGGTCGAGCTTTACGACGACACCGTGCAGAAGCTCCCCGTCCAGCGCATCATCGACTCGCAACGCCTGCCCGAGCGGCGCACCGTCATCGCGCTGGCCGGCGTGCAGTCCAACCAGTTCCCCCGGGCGGTGGATCTGGCGAGGAGGTTCCGCGCGGGGGGATTGCAGGTGCTCATCGGCGGCTTCCACGTCAGCGGCATGTTGGCGCTGTCGCCGGTCGTCACGCCGGACATCCAGGAGCTGCTCGACCTCGGCGTGACCGTGGTCAAGGGGGAGGTCGAGGACACTTGGGGCGAACTGCTCGCGGACGCGGACGCCGACCGCCTCCAGCCGCTGTACGATTTCATGGACTGCAAGCCCGACCTCACGCACAAGCCCATCCCGATGGTCGATGGGAAGTACCTCAAAAAATTCATCGTCTCCAACTTCGGCACCATCGACTGCAGCCGGGGCTGTCCCTTCAACTGCAGCTTCTGCACCATCATCAACGTGCAGGGGAAGAAGATGCGCGTGCGCGCCGCCGAGACCATGATCGACACGTTGCGGGAGAACTACCACCGCCGCAAGCTCTACTTCTATTTTTTCACCGACGACAACTTCGCCCGCAACACGAACTGGCGCAAGATATTCGAAGGGTTGACCAAGCTGCGCGAGGAGGAGGGCATACCCATCCAGTTCATGATGCAGGTGGACACGCAGTCGCACAAGATCGACGACTTCGTCCCGATGGCGGCCAGGGCGGGCTGTTCGCAGGTCTTCATCGGCATGGAGAGCATCAACCCGCAGAACCTGAAGGCTGCGGGCAAGCTGCAGAACAAGGCGGACGACTACAAGAACCTGATCTCGGCGTGGCACGACGCCAAGGTCGCCACGCATGTCGCCTACATCTTCGGCTTCCCGTTCGACACGCCGGAGTCGTTGCGCGGGGACGTGCGGCGGTTGCAGGACGAGTTGCGCGTGGAACAGGCGTCGTTCTTCATGCTGACCCCCATCCCCGGCTCGCAGGATCACGCCGGCATGGTCGCCCGGGGCGAGGAGCTGCATCCCGACCTGAACGACTACGACTCGTTCCACGAGACGATCAAGCATCCGAACTTCAAGCCGGGGGAGCTGGCGGCGTCCTATCGCGAGGCGTGGAGGAATTTCTACTCCTTCGACTACATGAAGGAGGTCTTGGCGCACGCCAACCCGGAGAACTACTGGAACATCTTCTGCGACTTCCTCTGGTACAAGAACTCCGCGCTGATCGAAGGCGGCCATCCGATGCTGTCCGGCTTCTTCAGGATGAAGGATCGCGCCGACCGGCGGCCGGGCCGTGCGGTGGAGTCCCGCTGGAAGCACCTCTGCCGCCGCACCCGCGAGGTCGCGCACCTGTTGCGCAACTGGACTTCGCTGTTGCTGGAGATGGAGGAGCTTTGGCTCCAGACGCGCATCCGCTCCGATGCCGAGGTGCGCCTGCGGTTCGAGATCGAGAACTTGCGCAAGCAGCTCAACCGCAACCTCCACGCGGCGGAGCTCCAACTCGCCCACATGCGCGCGCGCCTGCAGTTCCCCGAGCTGAGGGTCCCGTCGAAGCTGGCGCTGGCGTTCCGCGACCTGAACTTCGACATGGCCAAGCGCCTGACCTATTCCCGCGCGGACCTGAAAAGCTTCTGGCGGCGCAGGCGGCGGTTGAAGACGCTGCTGGCGCACCCGTATGAGACGGCCGTCCACCTGTTGAAGGACGTGCAGCTGTTCCTGCTGTTCATGCGCGACATGGCGCGGGCGTAGCCTGCGGGGGCGCGGCGCAACGACATCGACCTTGGCGGCACCTATGACCATCAACGAGGAATTGACCGCAGGCGACCGGGATGGCGTGCGCGCGACGTGGGCGGAAGTTCGCCTGGACCGCCTGGCGCGGAACCTCGCCGCCATCCGGCGCAAGGTCGGCGACGCCAAGGTCATGCTCGTCGTCAAGGCGAACGCCTACGGGCACGGCCTGGTGAGGGTGGCGCAGGCGCTGGCGGGCGATGCCGACTACGTCGGCGTGGCGGTGCTGGAGGAGGGCGTCCTGTTGCGCCGCCACGGCGTCACCGCGCCCATACTGGTGCTGGGCGGCGTCTGGGGCGAACAGATACAGGGCTACCTGCGGCACGGCCTGACCCTGACCGCGTCCTCCGTGGAGCGCCTGGAGCAGATCGACGCCGTCGCGGGGCGGCTGGGGGCGCGGGCGAAGGTCCATCTGAAGATCGACACCGGCATGGAGCGCATCGGCGTCCACTACTACAGCGCGCACAAGCTCCAGGAGGCGGCGCTCCGCTGCCGCAACGTCGATGTCGAGGGGATATACTCGCACTTTGCCGACGCCGACGCCGCCGACGGCGGGCGCTCCCGCCTGCAGTTGGAGCGCTTCCTGGAAGTCCTCGACTTCTACGGGCGGCGCGGCCTGCCGACGCCGATGCGCCACATCGCCAACTCCGCAGCCATCCTGCAACTCCCCGACAGCTACCTGGACATGGTGCGCCCCGGCATCCTGCTCTACGGCGTCTATCCTTCGGCGGAGGTCGCGCGCACGGTCGAGGTGGCGCCCGCGCTCGCGTGGAAGTCGCGCGTCGTCTATTTCAAGGTGGTCAGACCCGGCCACCCGGTCAGCTACGGCGGGCGCTGGCGGCCGGAGCGCGAGACGCGCGTGGTCACCGTCCCCGTGGGCTATGGCGACGGCTATTTCCGCCGCATGTCGGGCCGCGCCCAAGTCATCATCCGGGGGGTGCGGTACCCGCAGGTGGGGGCGATCTGCATGGATCAGATGATGGCGCACATCGGGCAAGGCTCGGCGTGGAACGGGGACGAGGTGATCCTCCTCGGGGAGTCGGGCGGGGAGCGCGTCACGGCGGAGGATCTCGCCGGGTGGGCGGGCACGATCCCCTACGAGGTCTTGACCAACATCAACACCCGCGTCCCGAGGATCTACCTTTGACCGGCCTGTCCGGACGCCGGCGGGCGGAGCTTCACCGGCGCCTCCGGGCGCTTGAACGCCTGGAACTCGTAGGTCGCGCCGATGACGATCCCCGACTTCGGGTCGTGGTGCTCCAAGCCCGCGACCGCGCCGACGTCCCAGCGGATCGCGCCGGTCCGGATCTGCGCCCCGGCGCGGAACTGCGACCTGTTCTCGTTGCCGACGCGCCCCGACGGCCCTTTGCGCCCGTTGACCTCGGCGACCAGGTTCACGCGGCGATGCACCGGGGCGAGGACGGCGAGCCCGTAGGTCAACGGGTCCGCCTGCCTGCCCGCGATGACGGGCGAGCCCAAGATGGCGAAGCCCACGTCGCCCAGCAGGCGCACGCGCCCGAGGTCTTTCCCGAACAGCAGGTCGGCGTAGAAGCCGGTCTCGTCGTTGCCTAGGCCGTGCGCCTGGTTGGCGTTCGGCAGCTCGACGGCGAACTTGAAGGAGATGGCGGGGCGACGCCCCTTCTCCCCCACCAGCTTCAACTTGGTCCCCAGGACCAGGTCGCCCACCGAGCGGGTCGAGTCGCCGTGCAGTTCGGGGGCGACCACGGGCTCGTTCCGCCGCGAGATCGACAGCACCTCCTGGAACACGCTCGATATCTGGAACTCGGCATATTCGCCGACGCCGACGCCGATGGCGGCGACGCCCCGGGTCAGGTCGCCCTCCAGCCCCGAGAGCGAGTACCGCTGCCGTTGCAAGAACTCCGCGCCCAGCTCCAGCCGCACCCGCCCGACCGGGAGCAGCTCCGCGTCATCGGTCCTGAGCGGCCGTTGTTGTCCGTATGCCGTCCCGCAAGAAACCACCAACAAGACCAGAGCCATCCATCTCCGCACGGGCAATCCCTCCCAAATCAGGATAAAAACATAGGGGCAAACGGCGGGAATCGCAATTCCAAATGTTGCCGGCCGCGTCGATTTGTCGATGCGCCGGCTCGCGGGCCCGCCAGTCCCGGCGGCGCCTCGCCGCAGGCCCTCGCCGCAGGGCGACAAGGGCTTGACAAGGTTTTTGAATGAGTCTAGCCTTACGCCATGTTAACAGAGGTCATCGGCAAGGGAGGCAAGTTCCTCCTGGACAAGATCGTGGGGTTTCTGTCAAGCCTTCACATCAACCCGAACATCCTGACTTTCACCGGGGTGCTCATCAGCTTCTGGGCGGCGTTCGCGTTCGGCTACGGAAGGTTCGTTCACGCGGCGCTGGTGCTCATCTTCGCGGGCTTGTTCGACATGCTCGACGGCGGGGTGGCGCGCATCAGCGGGCGGGTCTCCAAGTTCGGCGCCTTCTACGACTCGGTGATCGACCGCTATTCCGACGTCATCGTCCTGCAAGGTCTGATGGTCTACTACGCCCGCGAACAGATGCTGGGGCATGTGGTCTTGGTGGGGGTGGTGGTGATGGGGGCGGTCTTGACCAGCTATGCGCGCGCGCGGGCGGAATCGTTGATCCCCACCTGCAAGGTCGGCTTCATGGAGCGCCCGGAGCGGGTCGTGCTCCTGATCATCGGCGGCCTCTCCTACGGCCTGCCTGACGTCGACCTTCCGGTCTTCGGCGCGTTCACGGTCAATTTCCACGGGCACATGGAGGCGGTGCTCTGGGTGCTCGCCATCCTCGGCAACTGGACGGTGATCAACCGCATCCACTACACCTGGCTGGAGCTCCCCCGCCCCGGCCAACCGACCGACGGGGCGGAGCGGCCGCAGACCGACGCCTAGGGGCGCCTCGGGGGCGCCGCCGCCCGCCGCCCGTCCCCCGCCCATTTTTTCCCGCCCATTTTTTTGCATTCCATCTACGGGCTTTCTGGTTTATCGTGATGGGGCGCGGCCGCCGGCGTTCGGACGCGGTCGCTCTGCGGATGGGGGGGAGGACATGGAATGGCTGAGCATGGCTAACGTCTTCGGCGTCCTGGTCGGCGTCGGGTTGAGCGCGGTGTGCGGATTCAGGGTGTTCGTGCCGTTGCTGGGGGTCAGCGCCGCCGCGTTGTCGGGGTACCTGCCGTTGAGCCCCGGCATGGCGTGGCTGGGCTCGTGGCAGGCGCTCATAGCCTTCGCCGTGGCGACCGTCCTTGAGATCGCCGCCTACTACATCCCCGTCGTGGACAGCGTCATGGACACGCTCGCCACGCCGTCCGCCGTGGTGGCGGGGGCGATCGTCACGGCGGCGATGGTGGGTGACGTCTCGCCGTTCCTGAAGTGGTCTCTCGCCATCATCGCAGGGGGCGGCGCGGCCGGGGCGGTGCAAACCTCCACCGTGGCGTTGCGGGCGGCGGGGCAGGCGGCGGCCCCGGTCGTCGCCACGCCGGTGATGACGACGTTGGAGACGGCGGGGTCCGCGCTGGTCACGGTGCTCTCCTTCGTCGCCCCCGTCCTCGGCGTCTTGGTCGTGGCGGTCATCGGACTGATGCTGTTCCTGCTGGTCAAACGCTTTGTCAGGGGCGTGCGCTCGCTCGCCCGGAGGAAGGCGCCCGCCGCCCCCGTCCCCTAGGACGCGACGGGAGGCGCGCTTGGCGTCGTTACGCACCCGGGGCGCGGCGCGCCGCGCCCCCATGGATCGGAGCCCTTATGATGATGTCGAATACCCCCGCCCCCTTGCGCCTGTTCTCTTCCGTCGGCGCGCTCCTCGCCGCATCCCTGATCCTCGGCGGTTGCGGCGACGCCCCGGCGGGCAAGGCGCCCACGGTCGAGGAGGCGGAGCGGTTCATCGCCGAAACGGAGGACATGTTGATGGAGCTCGCCACCCGCGAGGCGCGGGCGTATTGGGTGCAGGCGAACTTCATCACCGATGACACGGAGGCCATCGCCGCCCAGGCGAGCCAGGAGCGGATGGATGCCAACATCAAGCTCGCCGGGGACGTCAAGCGTTTCGACGGGATGGAGTTGCCGCCGGAGCTGGCGCGCAAGTTCCAGTTGTTGAAGCTGTCCCTTTTCTCCTTGGGCGACCCCAAGGAGCGCGAGGAGATCGCCACGCTCTCGACGGGGCTGGAGGGGGACTACGGCAAGGGGCGCGCCTGCTTCGACGAAGGTCCGCGCAAGGGCGAGTGCCTGGAGATCGGCGAGGTGGAGCGCATCTTCGCCTACGGCCGCGACCCGGAGGAGCTGCGCGCCGCGTGGAAGGCGTGGCACGACGGCGTGGGCGCGCCGATGCGGGAGCGCTACACGCGCTTCATCCAATTGCAGAACAAGGGGGCGCGCGAGCTGGGCTTCAAGGACATGGGGGCGATGTGGCGCTCCAACTACGACATGGCGCCCGAGGAGTTCTCCGCCGAGGTGGAGCGGCTGTGGGAGCAGGTGCGCCCCTTCTACGAGTCGTTGCACGCCTACATCCGCACGCGCCTGGTCAAGCAGTACGGCGACCGGGCCGTGACCGACGAGGGGCTGATACGCGCCGACCTGCTCGGCAACATCTGGGCGCAGGAGTGGAGTTACGCCTACCCGCTGGCGGCGCCGCCCGGAGCGGGTCGCGGCTACGACCTGACCGCCATCCTGCGGCAGAAGAAGGTTGACGAGCTGGGCATGGTCCGCTTCGGCGAGAATTTCTTCAAGTCGCTGGGCTTCGACCCCCTGCCGCAGTCCTTCTGGGACCGCTCGCTCTTTGTGAAGCCGCGCGACCGCGAGGTGGTCTGCCACGCCAGCGCCTGGGACATGGACAGCAAGGGCGACCTGCGCCTCAAGATGTGCATCCAGGTGGACGCGGAGGATTTCGTCACCATCCACCACGAGCTGGGGCACAACTTCTACCAGCGCGCATACCACGGCCAGCCGTTCCTTTTCCAGGAGGGGGCGAACGACGGCTTCCACGAGGCCATCGGCGACACCATCGCGCTCTCCATCACGCCGGACTACCTGAAGCGGGTGGGGCTGCTCCCCGGCGGCGTCCAGTCCGACGACACCGGCAGGCTGTTGCGGCAGGCGATGGACAAGATCGCCTTCCTCCCCTTCGGGCTGATGATCGACCAGTGGCGCTGGAAGGTCATGGACGGCTCCTATCCGGCGGGGCGCTACAACAGCGGCTGGTGGGAGTTGCGCGAGAAGTACCAAGGCGTCGCGCCGCCCGTCGCGCGCACGGAAAAGGACTTCGACCCCGGCGCGAAGTACCACGTCCCCGCCAACGTCCCCTACACGCGCTATTTCCTGGCGCACATCTTGCAGTTCCAGTTCTACCGCGCCCTCGCAAGGGAGGCGGGGTGCACGGGGCCGTTGCACGACTGCTCGTTCTACGACGACAAGGCGGCGGGCGCCAAGCTCCGCGCCATGCTGGAGCTGGGGCGCAGCAAGCCGTGGCCGGACGCGCTGGAGGCGATGACGGGGGAGCGGCGGATGGACGGCTCGGCGGTCATGGAGTATTTCGCCCCGCTGAAGGAGTGGCTGGACGCGCAGAACGCCGCCGCCGGCGCGAAGCCGGGCTGGACGCTCCCGAAGGATCCGCTGGCGCCGTCCTTGCGATGAGGGATCGCACCCGATGACAGATTCGCTTTTCCCGGAAGCCCGCGACCCGAAAGGGGCGCCGGAGGTGAGGAAGGACGCGCCGCTGGCGGAGCGCCAGCGCCCGCGCACCTTGGACGAGGTCGTGGGGCAGGCGCACCTGGTCGGCCCGGACAAGGTGCTGCGCCTCATGGTCGAGCGCGACCAGTTGGCGTCCATCATCCTCTGGGGCCCGCCGGGGACCGGCAAGACCACCCTCGCCCGCATCATGGCGCGCGAGACGCGCTCGCCGTTCGTCTCCTACAGCGCCGTCCTTTCAGGCATCAAGGAGATCAAGGGGGTGATGGCGGAGGCGGAGCGCCACTGCCACCAGACCGGCGGGCGCACCGTCGTATTCGTGGACGAGATACACCGTTTCAACAAGGCGCAGCAGGACGCCTTCCTCCCCTACGTCGAGTCGGGGGTGATCGCCCTGATCGGCGCGACCACGGAGAACCCATCGTTCGAGGTCATCAGCGCGCTCCTGTCCCGTTGCAAGGTCTATGTGCTGGAGCCCCTCCAGCCGCCGGATGTGCAGGTGATCCTGCGACGCGCCCTCGACGACGCGGAGCGCGGCCTCGGGGGGTGCGGCGTCGAGGCGTCCGACGAGGTGCTGCTCAAGCTCGCGACCTTCGCGGGCGGCGACGCGCGCAGCGCCCTGAACACGTTGGAGCTGGCGGTGTCGCTGGTGGGGCGGCGCGCGAAAGGGAAGGCTGCGACGCTCACGGTCGCCGACCTGGAGTCGGCGCTGCAACGCAAGTTCGTGCAGTACGACAAGGGGGGCGAGGAGCATTACAACCTGATCTCGGCGTTGCACAAGTCGATGCGCAACAGCGACCCGGACGCCGCCCTCTATTGGATGGGGCGGATGCTGGAGGGGGGCGAGGACCCGGTCTACATCGGACGGCGCATGGTGCGCTTCGCCTCGGAGGACGTGGGGCTCGCCGACGTGCGGGCGCTCTCGGTGGCGCTGGCCGCCGTGGACGCCGTGCGCCTCGTCGGGCTGCCGGAATGCAAGCTCGCCTTGGCGGAGGCCGCCGTCTACCTTTCGGTCGCCCCCAAGTCCAACGCGCTCTATACCGCCTATAACCGGGTGGAGGGCGACGTGCAGAACACCTTCAACGAGCCGCCGCCCAAGCACATCCTCAACGCCCCGACCCGCCTCATGAGGGATCTGGGCTACGGCAAGGGCTACCAGTACGCGCACGACCTCAAGGAGAAGGTCGCCGACATGGACTGCCTCCCCGACGCCTTGAAAGACCGGCGCTACTACCACCCTTCCGACCAAGGGATGGAGCGGCGCATCGGCGAGGTCATCGAGGAGACTAGGCGTCGCCGCCGGGGGCGGTCGCGCGAATAGCCCCGCCGCCGCAAGGCGCGCCCCCACACATCCCCCCGGCGGGGCGCCGGGCGGAGGTGAAAAAATTCCCACCGGGCAATACCTGCCCGCCCCCCCCGGCGGCGGCGTCCCCGCCCCGGATTCCCCAAACCCTGTGGCGACGCCGGTTTCCGACGAAAACGGGACGCAGGCGGCAATTGGCACGCGAAGTGCATTGCAATGCGGGACGGACGGCCGGGATGTCGTCCGCCACATGACGATCAGGGAGGAAACGCGAATATGAGCACTGTGAATCCGATAGCGGGCGGCTCGACCGCCGTCAGCGGCACCGAGGCGGCACGGCAGAACGCCGCGCTCGACCAGCAGCAGTTCCTGACGCTGCTGGTGGCGCAACTGGAGAACCAGGATCCGCTGAACCCGGTGGAGAACCAAGACTTCATCGCGCAACTGGCGACGTTCAGCTCGCTGGAGCAGTTGATCTCCATCAACGAGGGGGTGGGCACCCTGACCGACACCTTGGCCGCGTTCAACGAGACCGCCGACGTCGCGCAACTGGCGGCGTTCAGCTCGCTGGAGCAGTTGGCCTCCATCAACGAGGGGGTGAGCGCCTTGACCTCCGCCCTGACAGCGTCCGACGAGGACGCCGCGTAATCTTAAAACAATTTAGGGAACCCCTGAAAACCCCGGACGCTGCGTCGCGCCTTGGTCGAAAATGCTCATTCGCCTCGGCGAACTCCGCTTTCCGACCTGCGGCGACGCCCTGTCGGCGAGGTTTTTAGAGTCCTTTAGGAATCGAACCAGGCGGCGATCCCCGGACTCCGGCGACCGCTCCGCCGAGGAGAATAAAGCACCATGGCTCTGACCTCTTTTTACACGGCCCTGACCGGGCTCAACTCCAGCAGTCAGTCGATCAACGTCATCGGCGACAACCTCGCCAACATGAGCACCATCGGCTTCAAGGCGGGGAAGGCGAGTTTCGCCGAACTGCTGGGGGGCATGTCGGGCGTCAACCCCGCAGGCAACCCCATCGTCGTCGGCCTCGGCAGCAAGGTCAACGGGGTGACCCACGACCTGTCGGACGGGGCTGTCAACGGCACAGGCAACTCCACCGACGCCGCCATCAACGGCAACGGCTACTTCGTCGTCTCCTTGGGCGAAGGGATCGGTTACACCCGCTCAGGGCAGTTCCAGTATGACAAGACGGGGAACCTGCTCAGCTCGGACGGCTACAAGCTGATGGGTTACATGGCGGACAACGGCAAGATCAACCTCGCCGCCGGCACCGTGCCCATCGAGATCCGCATGGGGCAGCTCGTCCCCGCCAACGCGACGACGGAGATGAGCATCACATCCAACCTCGACGCGCAAGCCGCCGTCGGCGACAAGTTCGCCGCGCCGGTGCAGGTATACGACTCGCTCGGCACCAAGCACACGGTGACGGTGACTTTCGAGAAGACCGGCACCCTGCAATGGACATGGGACGCGACGATTCCCGCCGAGGATGTCGGCGGCACGCCGGGGACCACGGTGAGCATGGGCACGGGCACGTTGACCTTCGACTCGAACGGCGTCCTCACCTCGCCCACCTCCAACCCGACCCTGACGGTGTCGGGCCTGGTCGACGGCGCATCCCCCCTGTCCATCGATTTCCTGATGTGGGACTCCCAAGGCTCTCCGGTGATCACCGACGCCGCGCGCAGCTCCGAGACCTCCAAGACGACGCAGAACGGCTACGCCGCCGACATCCTCGCCGACATCAGCATCAACGGCGAAGGGGTCATCCTCGGGCTGACCGAGAACGGCAGCACGGTGGAGCTGGCGCAATTGGCGCTGGCGATCTTCCCGAACTACGAAGGGATGCTGAAATACAACGGCAGCACCTTCACGGCGTTCCCCGCCGCTGGCGAGCCGTCCATCGGCACCGCAGGCTCCGGCGGTCGCGGCACCATCACGGGGGCGGCGTTGGAGGCGTCGAACGTGGACATGGCGGAGGAGTTCGTCAACCTGATCCTCGCGCAACGCTCCTACCAGGCCAACACGCGCGTCATCACGACCTCGGACGAGCTGTACCAGGAGGCCATCAACCTCAAGCGGTGACGGACGGCGTTCGCCACCATCGCACCGGCGTCGCAGGCTCCCGCGACGCCGGTGCCGCCGCCGCGCCGCGTCTGGGATTCTGACGCGCCGCGTCGGTATCGTGACGATCCCCCTGCGCCCGGGACCGTCCCCGGCACCCCCTTTTGGCGGGGCGGCGTCATTTCCCGACGCCCCTGTCTCCCCCCCCGACTCCCCTTGGCACCCCCCCCTTTGGGATCGTGCCTCCCCCTCTCCCCGCACCGGTTTCCGCGCCCTTGCGCCCCCGGTCGGCGCCGCGCCTTGGGAGGATTCTGCGGATTTCTTTCGAGTGTGGCTCCCTTTGGCATGTGAGTTGCATGGGTTTTTCCCGGCAAAGCATCGCAAAGGAGGGACGATTTCGGATGGCAGCAGGAGAAAACGAACAGAAAACGGACGCCGCAGTTGCGGAAGGCAGCGCCCCCGCTGGCGGCAAGAAGAAATCGAACATACTCTTGGTCATCATCGGGATTTTGGTTTTCCTGTTGGTGGTCGCCGTCGGGGGCTTGATCGGCTACACGCGCCTGCCCACCCTGGCGGGCCATGCGAGCGCGGCCGCGCACGAGGAGGAGGAGCCCAAGCGTCCCGCCGTCAAGGGGCTCCTGCCGCTAGACCCCTTCCTGGTCAACCTCGCCGACGAGGACGACGTCCGCTTCCTCAAGGCGACGTTCCAGTTGGGGATGGCGGGCGAGATGGTGGGCGAGGTGGACAAGAACTCGGCGGAGGTCGCCGCCATCCGCGACGCCATCATCTCCCTGCTCACCGCCAAGTCGTCGGACGAGATCATGACCTCGCAGGGCAAAGAGGCGTTGCGCGAGGAGATCAAGACGCGCGTCAATGCGATGGCGCCGGCGAACAAGGTGGCGGAAGTGTACATAGTCGAATTCGTCGTGCAACTTTAAGGAAGTCAAAAAAATGGACGAGATGCCGGAAAACCGGAAAAACGAAGCCGCGCTTTCTTACGAAAGCACCATCAGGGAGTTGCAGGGCTTCATGGACGTCCCGCTGAAAGTCACGGTGCAGTTGGGCGAACGCCGCATGAAGGTCTTGGACATCCTGAGGCTGCAATCCGGTTCGGTCATCGACCTGCCGAAATCCGCCGGCGAGAACGTCGATATCCTCATCAACGGCAAGCTGGTGGCGTTCGGGGAGGTGATGGAGCTGGAAAGCTCCACCGGCATCCGCATAACCGACCTGAACACCCCGGCGTAGGCAACATTGGGACGCATTGGGAAAAACTAGCGCCCTGTAACATCTAAATACTGCCTAACCGGAGAGGATTTTTTCGTCAGACAAGGCGGAGGAACGAGGCGTCGTGGTGCCACGGCGAGTGACGACAACGCGGTATGGCGGAAAAAAGACCGTCAGGGAGGCAAAGTTTTTGATGTTGCAGGGCGCTGGTCCCATTGCAAGAAGCTTAAATTAGGAGAGAGCGATGAGAGGGATTCTGCCGATTTTTCTGGCGTTGGCGTTGGGGCTGGGCGCAGCCTTCCCCCAAGGCGCGGAGGACGCCGCCCGCGTCGCGGGCGACGCGGAAGCTGTCGCGCATCCGTCCGCAGAGGGCTCGACGGCTTCCGTCGACTCCGCCGATGCGGGGGGTGAGGGCGCGAAGAAAAATCCGTCGTCCAAGAAAGCCGCCAAGGCGGCGAAGAAGCCTGAGACGAAGGCCGAGCGGCAGGTCGAACCCAAGAAGGCCGCCAAACCCGTCGCCGTCGCCGCAGACGTGACCGCCGCCGGGGGGGTGGGCGACGAATCGTCCGCGTCGGACGGCGAGGACGGCGCCGCGCCGACGGTCTCGGCCGCGTCCGAGGACGGGGAAGGGTATCCGTTCCAAGAGGGGCCGCCGCAGATCTCCATGCTGCGCACGCTGGGGGGGCTGGGACTGGTGCTCTGCCTGCTCGGCGCCGCCTATTTCGGCGTCCGGAAATTCGCCCCCGGGATGTTCCCGTTCCCCAAGGTCGCCGGCGGCAACAACCTCAAGCTCATCGAGACCCTGAGCCTGGGCGACAAGCGCTCCCTCTCCCTGGTCGAGGTGGGGGGCAGCCGATTCCTCCTGGGGAGCACGCCGGGGCAGGTCAACCTGCTGGCGAACCTGCCGGGGCAGGTCTCGCTGGTTGAATCGATGGTTGGCGAGGGCGCGCCCGTCGTGGCGGCGGAGGAGGGCGCCGAGGGCAAGGGTTTCCGCAACATCTTCGAGATCGAGAAGAAGCGCCCGGCGCCTCCGCCGAGCTCGATGCAGTACACAGGCAACATGCCGCCGGAGGACATCCGCTTGAAGATGCGCCGGTTGCGCGAAGCGCTGGAGCAGTAGTGAAAAAGCTTCTGTCTGCATTGCCCGTAGTGGCTGTGACCTTGCTGTGCCAGGCGTCGGCGTCGGCTGCGCCGGGAGGCGCGGGCCTTGAGATACGCATCGGCGGCGGCGACGGGACGTTGACCACCCCCGTGCGCATCCTGATCCTGCTGACGGTGCTGACCGTCATCCCGGCGATCCTGATGTCGGTCACCTCGTTCACGCGCCTGATCATCGTCTCGCATTTCATCCGGCAGGCGCTGGGCACGCAGACCATGCCGCCGAACCAGGTGCTGATCGGCCTGTCGCTGTTCCTGACCTGGTTCATCATGCAGCCGGTTTGCGACCGGGTGAACAAGGAGGCGTTGCAGCCGTTGATGGACGGCAAGGTGACCGAGATGCAGGCGCTGGACAAGGCGAGCGTCCCGTTGCGCCGGTTCATGCTGCGCTACACGCGGGAGAAGGATCTGGCGCTCTTCATGAAGATCGCCCGCCTGCCGCGCCCGAAGAGCGCCGATGCCGTCCCGATGCGCGTCGTGATCCCCGCCTACATGATCTCGGAGATGAAGACGGCGTTCCAGATCGGCTTCGTGCTCTACATACCGTTTCTGGTGATCGACATGGTGGTGGCGTCCATCCTGCTTTCGATGGGGATGATGCAGCTCCCGCCCGCGATGATCTCGACGCCGTTCAAGATATTGCTGTTCGTGATGGTGGACGGCTGGAACCTGATCATCGGTTCGCTCGTCAAAAGCTTCTATTAGCGGGCGAGGGAGGATGGAGGGGATATGAACCAGGAGATGGTGTTGCAACTCGCCAAGGACGCGCTCCAGGTCACGCTCTGGGTCTGCGGGCCGATGCTGGCGGCGTCGCTCGTCATCGGCATCCTGATCAGCGTCATCCAGGTGGTGACCTCCATCCAGGACATGACGTTGACCTTCGTGCCCAAGGTGATAGCGGTGTTCGTGGTGTTCCTGGTCACCTTCCCGTGGATCATGCACACGATGATCGCCTACGCCGCGCAGTTGTTCGGCCATTTGGAGAACTTTGCGAAGTAAGCCGCCGCACAACCGCTTCGCGGTTGCCTATCCCCAGGGGAGGCGACGCTTCGCGTCTGCCAACCCTGGGCTTCGCCCCGCACCCCGTCATTGGCGCAAGGTCGCGGCGGGCGCGTGAGCGGGACCGAGAGTTGGATATGGACATCAGCTTCCCCATCGCCGAGGTCGTCCGCTTCGCCATCGTGTTGGCGCGGCTCGGCGGCATCATGGTCAGCGCCCCGTTTTTCAGCGGCGGTTCGATCCCCGTCACGATACGGGTGGCGTTCTCCCTCCTCGCCGCCTGGGTGCTGGCGCCGTCGCTGCCGCTGGGCTCGCTCCCGGCGGGGTTGAGCCTCGGCTCCCTGACCGGGACGATCTTGATGGAGGTCGTATTCGGGCTCGTCCTCGGCTTTGTGGCGAACTGCGTGTTCGCCGGACTGCAATTCGCCGGACAGATCATCTCGTTCCAGATGGGCTTCTCGGTCATCAACCTGATCGACCCGCAGACCGAGGTGGACATGCCAGTCTTCTCCTTCTTCGCCAACTACGTCGGAATCCTGCTGTTCCTGCTCGTCAACGGGCACCACTGGTTCCTGCTGGCGGTGCATGACAGTTTCGGCGTCCTCCCCGTCGGCGGGTTCGTGATCGGCGGGGCGCTGGTGGAGCAGTTCGTCGGCATGACGGCGACGATCTTCGCGATCGGCGTGAAGATCGCGGGGCCGGTCATCATCGTCACCACCATCGTGGACATCGTGATCGGCATCATCGGCCGCACGGCGCCGCAGATCAACCTGCTGGTGGTCGGGATGCCGTTGAAGCTCCTGGCGGGGTTCGCCTGCCTGAGCTTCTCCTTCTATTTCCTGCCGCGCCAACTGGAGGGCGTGTTCCTGTCGCTTTCCCGCACGTTGCACGCGCTGGCGTCCGGCGCGAGCTAAGGTCGGGCGGGGGAGGGGCGCATGGCGGACAACAAGGGCGACAAGACTGAGAAACCGACAGCGCGAAAGCTGCGCAAGGCGCGCGAGGAGGGGCAGATCGCCCGGAGCCGCGAAGTGCCTTCGGCGGCGGTGCTGATCGGCACGTTGCTGATCCTCTCTTATTCCGGGACCGCCATCGTGCAGAAGCTGGAGCTGGAGATGCAGCACCATCTCCGTTTCCACGTCCCGCAGGATCTGACCGTCGCCGCCGTCTCCAGCATCTTCAAGGACACCTCGTTCCGCATGGCGCTGCTGATCGTCCCCATCATGCTGGCCATCGTCGCACTGTCGATCGGGGGCAACGCGGCGCAGGGGGGCTTCGCCTTCTCCGTCAAGGCGCTCAAATTCAAGTTCAACAAGCTCAACCCGGTCAACGGCGTCAAAAACGTCTTCTCCAAGAACGGGCTGGTGCAACTGGCGAAGAGCATGGCGGTCATCACGATGGTCTCCATCATCAGTTGGCAGGTGGTCCATCGGCACATGGCGATCTACCCGCGGCTGATCCTGATGGACGTGCGCCAGCTCCTGTACTGGACCTCCACGATCAGCTACGAGATATTGATCCGGGTCGCCGTCCTGATGGCGGTGCTGGCGCTCGCCGACTACGCCTTCCAGCGCTACCAGTTCATGGAGCAGATGAAGATGTCCAAGCAGGAGGTCAAGGACGAGTTCAAGGAGATGGAGGGCGACCCGATCACGAAGGGGCGCATCCGGCGCGTGCAGCGCGAGATGGCGCGCAAGCGCATGATGAGCGACGTGCCGACGGCGGACGTGGTGGTCACCAACCCGACCCATTACGCCGTGGCGCTATCCTACAAGATGGACGAGATGGCGCCCAAGGTGGTCGCCAAGGGCGTCGATTTCGTTGCGCAGCGGATCAAGGAGATCGCCAGGGAGCACAACGTGCCGATCATGGAGAACAAGCCTCTGGCGCGGGCGCTGTACAAGGACGTGGACGTGGGCGGTTTCATCCCCGCCGACCTCTACAAGGCCGTCGCCGAGATACTCGCCTACGTCTACAAGGCGAAGCGCATGTTCTGACCCCGTCCCAGGGTGGGCGACGCTTCGCGTCCGCCGACCTGGGGCTTCGCCCCGCACCCCGAACATCCCTGCGACACAGACCGGCGTTTGCCTCCGGGTTTGCCTCCGGGGCGTAACGCGGATAACATTTCCCTTCTTTTCAGCGTATAGTGATAAAGTTTGTCGGGGAGGTTCGCGGGAGCGGCTATGGGAATGGCATCGTCTGAGGTTGCGGCGGCGAAAACCGGGCAGCGGCGCTTCGGCGCGGCGCTCTGGGAGGCGTTCCGCATCGCCGTGGAGTCTATCTGGACGCACAAGATGCGCTCAGTGCTGACCCTGCTGGGCATCATCATCGGCGTGGCCGCCGTCGTGACCGTGGGCGGCGCCATCGGCGGCATCGGCGTATTCGTCTCCGACCTGCTCTCCTCGCAACTGGCCAGCAACACCTTCATCGTCTCCCGCTTCGCGCGCGTGAACGTCGCCGCGGACGAGTGGGAGCAGATCATCAAGCGCAACAAGAACCTGAAGCGCGAAGACCTGGAGGCGGTGATGGCGCAGTGCGAAAGCTGCCAGGCCATCTCCCCCAACCTGCAACGCACGGCGGACGTCAGGCGGAAAGACCGGGTGGTCTACGACGCCTCGGTGCGCGGGGTCAGCGAGGACATGCCCAAGATACAGGCGATAGACCTGGACGAGGGGCGCTTCTTCTCCGGCTTCGACGTCGGCCACGCCCGCCCCTTCGCCGTCATCGGCGCCGAGGTGCGCGAGGAGATCTTCGGCACGGCCGAGGCGCTGGGCAAGGTCGTCAAGCTGGGGAGCGACAACTACACCGTGGTCGGCGTCGAGAAGAAGAACGGCAACATGATGGGGCAGTCGCTCGACCGCAACGTCTACATCCCCTACACGGTCTTCCTGAAGCGCTACGGCATCCGCCAGTCCCTCCAGTTCCGGGTGCGCGCCGCCTCGGACGACACGCTCACCTACACGATGGACGAGGTGCGGCAGATCCTGCGCGCCCGCCACAAGCTGAGGCCGAGCCGCGAGGACGACTTCGACATGCTGTCCAGCGACGCCGCGCAGGAGATGGTGGGGGGGATCATCGCCGTCATCGGGGCCGCCATCCTCCCGCTCACCCTGATCTCCATGGTGGTCGGCGGCATCGTGGTCATGAACATCATGCTGGTCACGGTCACTGAGCGCACGGTGGAGATAGGCATGCGCAAGGCGGTGGGGGCGAAGCGTAGCGACATACTGCTGCAATTTCTGGTGGAGTCGGCGCTCTTGGCGACGCTCGGCGGCGCGTTCGGCATCCTGTTGGCCTACGGCGCCTGCGCGCTCGTCGAACTGGCGGTGGAGATGCCGATGCACATCTCCCTCGGCTACATCCTCCTGGCGCTCCTGGCGTCGGGCGGCATCGGCATCGTATCGGGCATCTATCCGGCCTACAAGGCGTCGAAGCTGAGCCCCATCGTCGCCTTGGCCAAGGAGTAGGATTCTCATGATCGATTACCGGGAGAATTTGAAGATGGCGGTCGATACGCTCCTGGCGCACAAGTTCCGCTCCTTCCTGACGATCCTGGGCATCGTCGTGGGCATCGTCGTCGTGATCCTCCTGGCGTCGGTGCTCTCCGGCCTGCAGCGGAGCATCACGGCGACGCTCGAATCCTACGGGACCAACAACATCTACGCCTTCCACCAGCAGATCATGCAGACGGGGGGGCGGCGCTCCAAGGAGGAGCGGATGCGCAAGCCCCTCACGCTCGCCGACGCCGCCGCCATCAAGGAGCAGTGCCCCTCCGTCCAAGACGTGGGCTGGGAGATGCCGGGGATGGGGGTGCAGATACAGTACAAGAAACACCGGCTCCGGAACACGCAGTTCGCGGGCGTCTCCTCCAACTACGCCGCCATCAACAACCTGAATTTCGAGAACGGGCGCTTCTTCTCCGACTCCGAGGACCGCCGCCGGATGTCGGTGGCGGTGCTGGGGCCCGACGCCGCCGAAGCCATGTTCGACGACGCCGACCCGGTGGGAAAGCAGATCCTCGTCGGCGGCCGCCCCTTCACCGTCGTCGGCGTCACAGCCAAGAGCAAGAAAAGCGTCATCTCGTCCGACGCCGACAACTTCGTCGTCATTCCCTACGGGACGTTGCACCGGATGACGCCGGAAAACGAGATGCTCCTGCTCTACGTCCAAGCCGGGCAGGGGGTGCGCGACCAGGCGCTGGACGAAGTGGAGAGCCTGTTGCGGCGGCGGCGCAACGTCGCGTTCAAAGACCCTAACAACTTCGACCTGACGACGATGGACAAGATCATCCAGCAACTGGACACGATCACATCCCTGCTCGGCAGCGTGCTCATCGGAATCTCCAGCGTGGGGCTCTTGGTGGGCGGGGTCGGGGTGATGAACATCATGCTGGTCTCGGTGACGGAGCGGACGCGCGAGATCGGGGTGCGCAAGGCCATCGGCGCGGGGCGTCGCGACATCGTGGTGCAGTTCCTGATGGAGGCGATGACCCTGTCGGGCATCGGCGGGGTGTTCGGCATCGTCCTCGCGGCGGCGCTCAGTTGGCTGGTGGCGTGGCTGGTGCCGGAGCTGCCCGCGTCCACGCCGCTGTGGGCCGTCGTCACGGGCCTGTGCGTCTCGGTCGGCATCGGGCTGGTCTTCGGCGTCTGGCCGGCGCGCAAGGCCGCGATGCTCGACCCGATAGACGCCCTGCGCTACGAGTGAGCGCAACCCCTTCGGGACCGGGGATCTATTTTGTACGCCCGCCCAAGCGGCAACGCGGCAGACGCGCCGCCATGCGCCCGTGCGACACAAACGGCGGTTTGACGCAGGAACGTTGCGAGGTGGACGGGCTTTGATTATTGAAGGATGCGGGGGCGGTGGCGTCGCAGGACGGGATGGCCGGTAAAAATCTTTTCGCGCGGGTGAAGACCCGCGTCATCTCCACGTTGGGGTACTGCGCCATCCGGTGCGTCGGTGCGTCGTTGCGCTGGCGGGTCGTCGGCTGGGACAGGCTGGAGGCGGTCTACAAGGCGGGCAAGCGCCCCATCCTCGCCTTCTGGCATGGACGCATCTTCCTGGCGAGTTACTATTTCCGCAACCGTGGGATCGTGGTCATGACCAGCCGCCACCGCGACGGCGACTACATCGCCGAGGTCATCCGGCGGCTCGGTTACGAGGCGGCGCGCGGCTCGAGCACGCGCGGCGGCCATGGCGCGACCCGCGCGGCGTTGGAGGCGGTCTCGGGGGGCAAGGACATCGGTTTTGCCATCGACGGCCCGCGCGGCCCTCGGTACGTCGCCAAGCGCGGCGCGACCTACATCGCTTGGAAAAGCGGCCACCCGGTCGTCCCCTTCGGCGTCTCGGCGCAGAGGCGGTGGACGCTCGGCAGTTGGGACCATTTCCAGATCCCCGCGCCGTTCTCCCGCGCGCTGGTGGAGATCGGCGAGCCGATCTACGTGGACGCCGCCGCGCCCAAGGAGCGATTGGCTGAGTACGACCGGCGCCTGCAAAGGGAGCTGGACGCCTTGCGCGACCAAGGCTACTGACAGGATGCGCCATGTCGCAAACCCGCGCCACCGCGCCGGCGGCACGCCGCCCGCGAACCGAAAACCACGAGAACCGCAAACAGGAGAGCCGATTGCAAAACCCCAGCCGAAGAAGGAATAATGAACGGTTTTGTTGTAAGTGGATGAAAAACATGGCATTATAGGTTTCCAATCGCCAAAAAGGAGACTTATGGCAACCATGCTTTTCAGCCTGAAGCGAAGCATACAACAATATCTGATCCCTGGCGAGCCAAGTGCGCAGGTCGCGGTGCACGAACAGTTGCTGACGCAACATGGAACCAGGTTCGACAGGGACCATCCGGCGGTGGAGGGCAGTTGCAGGTAGCGCAGGATCAGCATGGCGACCAGCGCCGTCCATATCTGCGTCTTGACCGCATTCTCCGACGTCCCCAGGAACGTTTTGATCTTCAGGTTCTGCTTGATCGCCTTGAAGAACGCCTCGATCCGCCAGCGCTCCTTGTAGACCGCGGCCACGGTCGCGGCGTCGAACTCCATGTCGTTGGTCAGGAACGTGAAGAACCTGCCTTGCGTCGGGACCCACGCCCTGACGATGCGGAACTCGGGCTTCCCCCCGGCCTCGCCGGGCTTGTGCCGGTCGAAGGTGATCTTCCAGTCCCACAAGGTGCGCTCGTCGCCTTCGGGGACCGGCCTCGATTTGGAAAACGACTACGCTACGGTTAAAACTACGATATATCAGTCTGTTTACTCGTTTTACGGATAGTCTCTATCTGCTGTCTCATCCCTGCAATTCGAGTTCGGCGGAGAGTTCGCGGGAATCGAGGCGCATCATGGTCTCTTCGGACGAGCCGAAACTCAAGAGGTTGACGCTGCCGTACCATACAAGGCGGTTGTCGATGATGACAAATTTCTGATGTATGCGGGGCTTGAGCACTACTTTGACGGCTGGCTGTAAGAGTGTTATGCAGTCTGAAATTGTCTGATTGTCTTTGTAGGCTTCCGGCGGACGGGTGATGACTGTTACAGCAATGCCTTTATTGACAGGCGTTTTAAGCCATTCCAAGACGGTTTCTACCCGTCGTTTGCGCATATAGGGGCTGACTATCAGGATTTCGCGCTGTGACTGAAGCAAATCGTTCTTCAAGACGGGCAGGAAACTTTTACTGTCGTATATAAGACTCATCCTGTCCGGCTCATTTTTGGCGGCAGATACTTTGTAACCTATTTGTGCATAGCCGTTTAGACGCTTATGATACATTCGCTCAAGCACAGGGACATGAATATCAACGTAATCATAAACACGGACGTCTGTTTTGCCCTGAAAATCACGGTGCAGGCGACCGACATACTGCGCCAGCGTACCTTTCCACGCTATCGGAGATGCGAGCAGCAGGGTGTCGAGGCGCGGACAGTCGAAGCCTTCGCCAACATACTTGCCGGTTGCTACGATAGCAAAGCGCTCATTGTCAGCAATATTGGTAAGTGTTGCCATAGCAGTCTGTTTTGCTTTAGCGGAGGCGGTTCCTACAAGGCTTATGACAGTGGCGTTTGTCTGTGTTTTAAGCATTTCCGTAAGTCGGGCGACGTGTTCCTTTCTTTGGGCAAGGACTATCGGCGTTCTGCCCTCGTTGAGCGCCTCAACTGCGTCAGTAACAATCTGTTGATTGCGAAACTCATCTTCGGTCAGCGCAGTATAGATTTGCGTTATATGCCAGTCGTCGGCGTCTTGCGTCAATGGTTTCTTAAAGGCTGTGAAACAGGGAATTAAGCAATGTTCAAACTGTCGTTTGGCAGCCTGCGACTTGGCGTCAACGGCATAACGCACAGCGCCGCACTGCATGAAAATGAGCGGATGAAGCCCGTCGGCGCGTACCGGCGTGGCTGTAAGACCGTAAACAAAGCGTGCATTGCAGGCGGCAAGTACCTTCTCGTAGTTGAGCGACGGGACGTGGTGGCACTCGTCCACGATAACCATTCCGTAGTTATGAACCGTTTCATCAACCTCGCCGTCGTGTATCAGGCTTTGAAACAGTGCAATATCAACAATTCCGGTGGCGGTGTTGTGTCCCTGACCTATTTGTCCTATTGCGGAACGCGGTTTCCTTTTCTTCTCCTGCGGAATAGTTTCGATGACGAGAAACTGTTCCAATGAGCGCTTCCATTGTGCAAGAAGCGTTTGCAGATGAACCAATATCAGCGTATTACACTTTCTTTCATCTATCAAAGCCGCGCCGATAACCGTTTTGCCAAAAGCGGTGGGCAGCGATAGCGTACCGTTATCATG
>JAISUT010000033.1 GCA_031271905.1 Acidobacteriota bacterium | reverse complement strand
GAAGGACTACGCGGGGCCGTACCGGTCGAGCGGCAAGCGCCTGTTCCGCATCGCCGCCGTCTACGACGCCTCCAGGCGCGAGATGGCGGAGCCCGACATCCGCGAGGAGTGACCCGCGGTTTAAGGAGACGCGACTGGTTCGCCTCCACGAGGAACTCCGTCAAAAGCACCCGCCGCAGGGCGCCCAGCGCCTTCTTGACGCCGATCTCCCGCGTCCGCTCCGTGACGGTGATGAGCATGACGTTCATGATGCTGATGCCGCTCGACACCAGGGAGATCATCGCGATGACCAGCAGCACCAGCGTCAGCCCCAGGCTGATCTTGTTGGCTGCGTCCAAGATGGCCGCCAGGTTGTCCACCCGGTAGAAGGACTGGTTGCGATGGCGGCCGATCAACAGCGCCTTGGCCGCCGCAGACACCTGCGGGACGACTTGCATGTCCTTCGTCGAGACGTAGATGAAGTCGATGGCGTCGTCCGATTTGAAGAAGCGCACGACGGAGACCGGGGCGATGGTGCTGAAATCGACCACCTCGGTCTGGCCGAAGGTGTTGACCCGTGAAGCGGATGCCGAAGAGCGTCACGTGGCCGTCGTAAAACGGGTCGCGCTGCAACTTCTCGTCGAAATATTCCGTGACCAGGCAGACCTTGTTGCGGAACTTCACGTCGTTCTCGTCGAGGAACCCTCCCCCCGCACCACCTGGATGTTGCGCACGGTCTGGTACTCGGGCGAGGTGCCGATCAGCGTCACCCGGTGCGTGAACCCGTCCATCGTCACCGAAGGCCGCGCGACCACCACGGCCGCCGAGCTCTGGACGCCGGGGATATCCTTGCGGATCGCCTCCAGGTCGTCGAAGTTGAGGGCGTCGGCCGGGGGCGCCCCCTCGTTGCTGATGGAGACTAAGTTGGTGCCCACGCCGCGTATCTGCTCCAAGGTGTATGCGCGGCCGCTGATGCCGACCACCACCACCAGCACGAGCGACGCCGTGCCGACGACCATGCTCAGGGAGGTCAGCACCGCCCGCCCCCAGTTGCGCACCAGCGCCTGCCCGGAGTTGCGCAAAATCTCCATTATCGGAATCCGTGCCGCCATATCGCTCCGAACCAAATGGGGCGGACGGGGCTTCCGCCCCCCTCTCCGCCCTTGCCCTGCGGCTCTCGCGCCCCTAGTTCGCGTCCAAGGGGTTGGTCACCACCGGGTCGCCTTCCTTGACGCCTTCCAGCACCTCGACGTCCTCCGCCGTCACGATGCCCGTGACCACCTGCCTCGTGACGGCGGCCTTGCCGTCGAACAACGTCACCGACTGCTTCCCGTCCGGGCTGAAGACGGCGCTGCGCGGCACCACGACGGCGTCGGCTTTGCGCATGGTCGTGATCTCCACCTTCACGTTGAGGTTCGGGATCAGCTCCCGCAAGGCGTCGCCCCCGTCCTGGGTGTCGATGGAGCAGATCACATGGCCTACGGTGCGGTTGTTCATCGAGACCACCTGCTCCGCAGGCCGCTCGACCACGCCCGTCCAGCGGCGATCCGGCAAACCGTCCCAAGTGACCACGACCGGCTGGCCTTTGGCGACCCTGCCCAGGTCGGGCTCATCGACATAGGCGCGCAGCCTGATCTTCCCGGGCTGGTTGACCTGCGCCAGCAACTGGCCGCGTGTGACGTAGGCGCCCGGTTTGACGTCCAGGGAGTAGAGCACCCCGCTTTTCGGCGCAGCCACGGTCTCTAAGCGCCGCTGCTGCTCCAAGAAGTGTGCCTGCTCCGCCAGTTGCCGCACCCTGTCCCGCTCCAACTGCTTCTCTTCCGGCGAGTGGCGGGCGAGCAGCTCCTGCCTCCGCCGCCGGTGGCCGTCCAACTGGAGTTGCAACAGCTCCCGCTGCTTGCGCAGGTTGTCCACCGAGACCCGCGCGACGGCGCCTTGGGCGAGCAACGACTCCTCGGCGGCGAGATCCTTGTCGATTTCGGCGAGTTGCAGCGCGGCCTCGTCGATGGTGGCGTCGATGGCGGCGACTTCCTCCCCGGGCGGGTCGGACAACACCGACTGCTCCTGCCGACGCGCCTCCAGCAGCGCGGCGTTCGCCTCGGACAGCGCCGTGCGGACTTGGTCTGACTCCAGCTCCATCAGGAGCTGCCCTGCGGAGATGCCGTCCCCTTCCTGCGCGGAGATGCGCGTGACCCTGCCGTCGATCGGCGCGTAGACCTCGCTGCGCTCCACGGGCTCGATGACACCGTTGGTGCTGACCGTCATCCTGATCTCTTGCCGGACTGCCGGGGTGGTCAGGTATGCGGGGGTTTTCCGGTCCCTGGTCAGGAAAACCACGGCGACGACCCCCAGCAAGATCACGACGGCGACTAGCATGATGCGGAACTTGCGCATGGCGCCCCCTTCCGTTTCTTACAAAACCCATTAGGGTATCGTATTTTGTGCGATTTGTGAAATTTCTGGTGAGGGTGGCGGCGGTGCCGGGGGGGGGGTGCCACACCTCCACAGGCGAATTGGCGGTGGGTCTAGACCAGGGGCGGGCAAATAGTTTGACCGCGCAACTGGTAATTGAAGAAATCATGCCATAATATTAATGCTTTATGCTGGATAGGCCGATTCTACGGTACGGCCATGACTTACGTGCCGCGTAGTGATTATATGAATTATATATCGGCTCTTTAGGCAACTGCCGATAAGGCTATCAGTTATGTATGAGAAATATTACGGCCTGAGAGAAGCGGCTTTCAATCTGACTCCAGACCCGTCCTTCCTGTATTTGAACCAGCGAAGCAAGGACGCATTGAATCAGATCATGTACAGCATCGAAAGACGCGAAGGCTTCTCGGTCATCGTCGGCGACATCGGAACCGGCAAGACCACGCTGTGCTGGGCGCTGTTGGATAGGCTTGCGCCAAAAAACGTCAGCACCGCGTTCATACAAAACCCGATGCTCTCGGAAATCGAGATACTGAAATCCATCCTGCAAGACCTGGGAGTCCGTCCGGAAAGGCCGTACGACGGCTTGGATCCCGACGAGATATTCAGCACCGACTGGATGGACGGGATGACCAAGAAGCAGCTCCTGGATCGCCTCAACCACTTCCTCGTCGCCCGCGCCCAGGAGGGGGCGTTCACGGTCTTGATCGTGGACGAGGCGCAGAACCTCTCGCTCGCGATCTTGGAGCAGTTGCGCCTGCTGTCCAACCTGGAGACGGCGAAGATGAAGTTGTTGCAGATCATCTTCGTCGGGCAGCTCGAACTGAACTCGAAACTCAACTCCCCGGTGTTGCGGCAGTTGAACCAACGCATCTCCGTCCGCTTCCAGACGCAGACTCTCTCCCCCAAGGACACTGACAGATATATCCGCCACCGCGTGGCGGCCGCAGGCGGCGGCACCCGGCTGAACTTCACCGGCGGCGCCATCCGCGCCATCTGGCGTTACTCCAGGGGCTATCCCCGCAAGATCAACCTCATCTGCGACCGGGCGCTGATGGAAGGCTACCAGAACCGGACGTCCACCATCACCCCCAACCTCATCCGCAACGCGGCGCGCGTGCTGGAGGGGAAGGCGGAGAGGCGGTGGCAGTCGCTGCTCCCTGAAGAATGGACCCGCAGGGTCATCCCGGTGGCGGTCGGATTCGTCGTGCTGGTGGCCATCTATTACTTCGTGGCGCACAAAGGGCTGAATCCCCTGCGAGCCCTGAACTTCCTGTAACCGTATTGTCGTGTCGGTTGAAAAATCAAAAGAAGGTTCCCAAGAAGACGCCCCGGCATTGGGCATGCGCCCTTACTTTGCGGCGGACTTTTGCGGGCGGAAGGGTTTGAGCAGCTCCTCGAAACGCTCCCGCTGGTCGTCGTGCAACATCGCGCGGATGCGGTCGTCGGACTCGTCGCGGATCTGCTCGTAGCGGGGGCGGAACTCCCGGTTGAGGTTGCGGTATTGCATCCGGGTCTCGTGGAAGATGGTCTTCAGCGACTCCTGTTGCGAGGCGTCCAGATGCAACTCCCTCGTCAGGTCGTCGATGATCTTCTGCAACTCCTGGGCTTTTTCCTTGTCCTTCCCCTGTTGGGTCTTGGGGCGGGACTGGGCGGCCTTGCCTGTCGCCGTCGTCGAACTGCGGTAGATGCAGTGGCCGAACCAGCCCGCCCCTCCCCCCAGGACGAAGATGACTGCCCATAAAAAGGCGATGCTCAGTTTGGATTTCATCGCGTCAAATCCCTGAAAACCCCGGCGCGTCCGATGCCCGTCGCCTACCGCGTGCTGGGGAAACGGTCTAATTGCCGCTCGGCGAGCGCGGTCAGGACGCTTTCGTAGGTGATGTCGTTCTGCTCGACCGAGAGCATCCGTTGCGTCGATTCGTCCGAGACGAAAAACCGTTCATAGTTGTCCGCCGACACCGGGGCGAGCCGCGCCTGCTGCCAGACGAAGATGGCAATCAGCACCAGCGTGATGCCCGCCAACGCGGGAACCATGCGGTACGCCAGCTTCCAGACCGCCTTCAGGCTGGCGGCGCCGCGCGCCTCATCGTCCTCCGCCGCCCGGATGCGCGAACTCAGCTTCTGGTAGAACCAACGGGACGCCTCCATCGGCACCGCAGCTTTCGCCGCTGCGCGCGGCAACGACAGCATGCGGCATTCCCGGCGGCAGGCGGCGCACGCTTCGAGGTGCGCGACCAACTCGTCATCGCTGGAAACCACGCCGTCTATTTCAGCGTCCAGCCTGTCGAACAACCTTTGCCGAGCGATTTTGCAATCCATAGTTGACCGCCCCTCCTGACAGGAATAATTACGTCAACGCCCCCGGGATATTTCATCCGCGCCCCGGATGCGCCGATCATATCACCGTTGGCCGTTTTTGCGTCCGCCTTTTCATGCGGCGTCCCGCAAATGGTCTTATCGGCGGCAAACGCCCGAGGCATACCCTTTGGGGCGGTCGGTGGATGAGTTCGCCGCGACGATCGCATCTGGAGGTGCGTCGGACGGCTTGCGCAAGGCGTGGTGCCGCCCGCCGCCCCGCCGCCCCAGGTTGCAAAGGTTGTCCGTCGGCACCCCCCCTACAAGATGAGCATGCAGTCGCCGTAGCTGTAAAACCTGTAGCCGAGGGATATCGCCTCGCGGTAGCAGTCCAGCAAAAGCTCCCGTCCGGCGAACGCGCTGGCGAGCATGACTAGCGTGGACTTCGGGAGGTGGAAGTTCGTGACCAGCCCCCCGATCATGCGGAACTCGAAGCCGGGGCGGATGAACAGGTCGCACCACCCCTCGGCGTCCCCAGCCCAGGAAAACCCCTGCCGCGCCAGATGCTCCAGGCAGCGGGTGCTGGTCGTGCCGACAGACACCAGGCGCCGCCCCCCGGCCTTGAGCGACGCGACGCGGGCGGCGGCGTCGGCGTCGATGCGGTAATATTCCGGCTCCATCTCGTGATCTTCGACGTTCTCGGCGCGCACCGGCTTGAAGGTGCCGTAGCCGACGTGCAGCAGCAACCGGCAGACGGGGACGCCTTTTTCGCCCAGCCGCCGGAGCACGGCGTCGGTGAAGTGCAGGCCCGCCGTGGGCGCGGCGACCGAACCGCTGTGGCGGGCGTAGACGGTCTGGTAGCGCCGCCGGTCTTCTTCGATCCCCTGCGGTTCGCCCCTGCGGATGTAAGGGGGCGTCGGGGGCGCGCCTATGCGCTCGAAGACCTCCATCAACCCCTCCTTGCGGTCGAATTCCAGCACGCGCCCCCCCGTCGCCGTGACTGCGGCGACTTCGGCGGAGAGGCCGCCCGTCAGCAATCTCTGCCCGACGGGCGCCTTCCTGCCCGGCTTCAACAGCGCCAGCCAGCGTCCGGGGCGCTCCTCGCGCAGCAACAAGACCTCGATGGACTCCTCCTTGCCGGGCCTGCGCGCGGCGAGGCGCGCGGGGAACACCTTCGTCTCGTTGACGACCAGGAAGTGCTCCCCGCCCAAGACGTCCGGGAGGTCGCGGAATCGCAGGTGCTCCCGCGCCCCGGTCTCGCGCCAGACCAGCATCATGCGCGAACCGTCGCGCTCCGGCGCGGGATGTTGCGCGATCAGTTCCTCGGGGAGGGTGAAGTCGAAGTCGTCCAATCTCATTTTCGTGCGAAGCCTGTGGGATGTGGGGCGGGGCCACGCCTCATTTGTCGGGGAAGAACTCCGGACCTGGCATCTCCGCGCGGATCCAGTGCAGTTGCGAGCAGAAGTTCGCGCCGAACAGCAGGATCATGTTCGACGTGTAGACCCATGCCAGGAGCGTGACGGTCGCCCCCATCCTGCCGTAGACCTGCTGGTAGTCGAACAGCGGCACCACCTTCATGAAGATGTAGCCGGCGACCTCCCAGATGGCCGTGGCGACCACCGCGCTCGTGAACGCCTCCCGCCAGAAGACCTTGCAGTGCGGCGTCCATTTGTAGACCATGGAGAAGACGAACACGGCGACCAGGATGCCCGTGCCGAGCAGCACGAGGTACCAGAACCAGCCGATGAACTCTGAAGCCGTGGCGTATCCGTCCAGGTGGATGTGCTCCGCCGCCCGCGCCCGCGCCATCCCGACGAAGATCGTGAGCCCCGCCGAGCAGAAAAGGCTGACGCTCGCCAGCGCCAAGAGGGCGATCGTGCGCAGGCGGCTCTCCCAGAAGGTGCGCTGGTTGGGGATGTCCCACGCCCGGTTGATCGAGTTCTCGATGAAGGAGAATATCCAAGACGCCGCCCAGAACACCACGACGATGCAGGAGATGATGCCCGCCTTCGAGGGGGTGGTGACCTCCGCCAGGTTGGAACGGACGAACTGCCGCGAGCCGGGGAAGAGGCCGACGATGCTCTCCACCACCATGTCGTGCCACTCCATCTTGCCCAAGAAGGCGTCCACGGCGGCGATGACGACCAGGATGGCGGGGAACAGCGCCATGATGGTGAAATAGGAGATGCCTGCGGCGTCCCTGGGGACTTCGTGGCGCAACAGCATCCGCCCCGCCGCCGTCATCGTCTTGCCAAACCGCCACACATGGTATCTCCAAGGCGCCATGGTTCCAAAGTGTAGCCCATGACCGTGGTCGGTGACTAGTGTTCATTGGCTTGTCGCCGGTTATTTGGCTTCCAGTCTTCAGCCGCCGCCCCGGGAATGCCGGCATGGGCGGGCGGGCACGGTCAAACCGCCGCCGTGCATGGTTCGCCGATTGCTGGTAATATTTCCCCGCCGGTTGGCAAGGACATGTTCGGGAACGGCCTCGGAGGGCGCCGATGAAAGATCTGATACGGGAGATGCTGGTCAAGTTGGGGGAGGACCCCGATCGCGAAGGCTTGAGGGAGACGCCCCGCCGCGTGGAGCAGGCGTGGAAGTTCCTGACGCGCGGCTACACGCAGAACGCCGACGAGCTGCTGAACAACGCCCTGTTCGACGTGCAGGACGACGTGCAATACGACGAGATGGTGGTCGTCACCAACATCGACTTCTTCAGCATGTGCGAGCACCACATGCTGCCGTTCTTCGGGAAGGTCCACGTCGGCTACCTGCCGGACAAGAAGGTCGTCGGCATCAGCAAGATCGCCCGCCTGGTGGAGATGTACAGCCGCCGCCTGCAGGTGCAGGAGCGGCTGACGGCGCAGATCGCCAAGACCATCAAGGCGAAGATCAACCCCCTGGGGGTCGGCGTGGTCGTCGAGGCGCGTCACATGTGCATGATGATGCGCGGCGTGGAGAAGCAGAACTCCAGCATGACCACCAGCTCCATGCTCGGCTCCTTCCGCCGCTCGGCGGAGACGCGCGCCGAGTTCCTGGACTTGGTCGCCAAGCGCAACCAGAAGTAGCGGCCGGTGCGCGGCGTCCGGGTTTTTTGCCGGCGCCCTTCGGCAATTCGGCTTCCGTGTAGTAAGATTTTAATAGTCTGCGGTTCGGACGAGCGGAGGTGCGGCTATGAAATGGATTGCCAGCGTTTCTCTTGGGACGTTTTTGCTCGCGTGCGGGGCTGTGCTTTATTCGCAGGGCGGCGCGGTGGAGCATGGCAAGGAGGTCTACGCCATGCAGAAATGCTCGTTCTGCCATTCGACCGACGGCGGCGACAAGGAGTCGCTCGCCGGCGTCGGCGCGCGGCTCAAGCCTGAGGAGATCCGGAAATGGGTGCAGGCGCCCAAGACGATGAAATCCGACACGAGGATGAAGGCGTACCCCAACCTCCCCGCGAAGGATCTGGATGGGTTGGTCGCATACCTGGGGACTTTGAAGTGACCGCGTCGCGGGGCGGATGCGCCTGCGTCCGCTTGGCGGCGGGAGACGGCCGCAAGGTCATCCTTGGCGCGACAGGCGTTTTTGCAGGAACTGGTGGACGTTCTTGATCGTGTCCATCAGCCCTTCCGGGGCGGGTTTCTCCGCCTCCATGTCCGTGATGTCGTAAGCCGACTTGCCGGCGCGCGCCTCCAGCCAGCGGATGGCGGGGGATTCGCCCCGCTTGGCGAGCTGTTGCATCAGGTCGTGGCATTCCAGGTCGCCCCCGTCCGCCTGCTTCCCGCACCATTCGATCAGCTTGTCGTTGCCGGAGGGTTCGACGTTGCCGCTGTCAATCATCGCCTTGAGCGTGTCGATGGCCTCCACGTCCCCCTTGGCCGCCTGCTCTTTCAGCCAGGGGATCGGCTTGGAGTTCCCCTTGCGCGCCAGCGAGAACAGGAACTCGGTCGCCATCAGGTCGCCTTTGTCCACCTGGTCGCGGAACCACATGAAGGCATGGGAGTTCTTAGAGCCCTGGGTCGCCATCCGTTTGAGCATGTCGAAGGCTTTCACGTTCCCTTTCTCCGCCATGTCGCCCAGCACGGCGACGGCGTCGAAGTTGTTGCGCCACGCCTCTTTCTCCAACGTGGGGGAGATGTCCTTGCCCATCTGGTCGAACCAGAACACCGCCGGCAGGCTGCCTGCGTCGGCGGCGTCCTTCAACAGGTAAGGCGCCTCGATGTTGCCTTTGTCCGCCAGTTGCACCAGCGCCTTGGAGGCGCGGTCGTCCCCCTGTCGGGCGTGCTGGCGCAGGATGTCGGAGATCGTGCCGTTGCGCGCGTCGAGCCAGAATATGGCGTCGGCGTGGCCGCCCGCCGCAGTCTCCTCCAGCAGCTCCACCGCCGCCGCGTCGCCCTTGTCGGCCTGGTTGATCAGGAAGGCGATGCTGCTCCTGTCGCCGTCGCGCGCCGCCTGGGTGACGAACGCCAGCGCCTCTTTGCTCCCCCTCTCCGCCAGCCGCTTCATGAGCATGGAGGCGAAGGAGTCGCCCTGCTCCTTGAAGCCTTTCAGCAGGTCGAACGTCCTGCCCCGGATGTTGTCGCCGTCCTGGAAGATGAGCTGCGCGTAGCCGCCGTTCTTGTCCGAGAGTTGCAGGAGGAACTCGAACACGTCCTGGCTCCCCTCCTTCACCATGTCCAGCAGGTAGGGGAAGATGTACGGCAACTTGAGCACGGCGAGGTTCTTGAGCGTGAGCATCGCCTCACCGTTGCCGTTCTGCGCCATCCTCTGCAACGTCTTGATGGCGTAATGGTCGCCGTGGCTGGCCTCCTCCCGGAGGCTGAAGATCGTCATCATGGTGAAACACGCCTCGCTGTCCCGCGCCCCGTGCGCGACGCCGCAAAATATAGCACATCCGGTGATCCCCGCCGCCCGGGGGCGGCGCATGGGCGCCTGCGTAAAACCACAGGCAGACGCTGGCGCATCATCCGTTTTTTTTCGCGGACGCCCATATGTTTCATCGGCAGGATGCCGGGGGGGCATACGCAGAATCTGGCGGATTTCTCCTGCGGCGCCCTCCCGCCCCCGCAAGCGTTTTTCCGGTCGCTCCGGTCGCCGCACCCGTGCCCGCGCGGCGGTTTTGTTGTATAGTTGCCGTTTTGGCAAAGGCAAGGGGGCAGGCATGACGACGCTGTTTCGCTACCGTGGCTACCAGTGGGCGCATTGGGGTGACCTGAACGCCTTCTTCGGCCTCATCCTCGACAACATCAGCAACCTGGTGATCCTCACCAGCATCCTGGCGGGCGTCTTCGCCTACCCCTTGGACAGCATCTTCGCGCTGATGATACCAGGCACCGCGCTGGGTGTGCTCGTCGGCGACGTCGCCTACACCTGGCTCGCGTTCCGGCTGGCGCGGCGGACGGGGCGCACGGATGTCACGGCGATGCCGCTGGGGCTGGACACGCCGTCCTCCATCGGCATCACCTCCGCCGTCATCGGCCCGGTCTTCCTCGAGACCAAAGACCCGGTGGCGGCATGGCAGGTGGGGATGGCGACGCTGATGCTCATCGGGGTTTGCAAGCTGGCGCTCTCCTTCTGGGGGGAATGGGTGCGGCGGCGCATCCCGCAGGCGGGGTTGCTGGGCTCGCTCGCGGGCATCGGCGTCACGCTGCTCGCCTTCTTCCCCTTGATGAAGATCTTCTCCGCGCCCGTCGCGGGGATCGCCGCGCTGGGGGTCGTCCTCTACGCCATCCTGGCGCGACGGCGGTTGCCGCTGGGGATGCCCGGGGCGCTGGGGGCGGTGATCCTCGGCTGCGCGCTCTACTACCTGTCCGCCGCCTCCGGGCTCTTCGGCATGGAGGGTGTCTCCGCCCCCTCTTTCGCGCTCCACCCCTCGTTGCCCGTGCCGACGCTCGGCTTCGTGCACGGTCTGGGGGTCGCCGCATCCTACCTGCCGATCGCCTTCCCGTTCGCCCTGGTCACGATCTTGGGCGGCGTCAACAACACCGAGAGCGCCCGCGTCGCCGGCGACGAGTATGGGACGCGCGACATCCTCTTGACCGAGGCGCTGTCCACCATGGTCGCCGCGCTCTGCGGCGGCGTGGCGCAGACCACCCCCTACATCGGGCACCCCGCATACAAGGCGATGGGGGGGCGGGCGGCGTACACGCTGGCGACCGGCGTCTTCATCGGCGTCGGCGGCGTGCTCGGGGTGTTCCAGTTCGTGATCGAGGCGATCCCGGAGGCGGTCATCACCCCCGTCCTCTTGTTCGTGGGGATTGAGATCGTGGCGCAGGCTTTCGTGGGCTCCCCGCGCCGGCACGCGCGCGCCGTGGTGTTCGCCATGGTCCCCTCCATCGGCTACCTGGCGTTGACCAACGCCGACAGCCTGGTCGAGAAGTTCGGCGTCGTCGCCGTCCCCGCCGGCGTCACGGGGGAGTTGGAGCTCCTGCGCCTGGTGGGGAACGGCTTCATCCTCACCGCCATCCTCTGGGGCGGGATGCTCGCCGACCTCATCGACGGCAAGACCCGCCGCGCCGCCGCCTATGCCGCGATCTGCGCCGTCTGCACGTTGTTCGGCGTCATCCATTCGGCGACCCCCGCCGGCGGGCTCTACCTCCCTTGGCGTTTCTCGACCGGTCTGTCGCAACAGGTCGCGTTGGGATACCTGGTCGTCGCGGCGTTGCTGTTCATCGTCCCCCCGTCCCCTGCGGGAAATGACGGGGCGGCGGTGCCGCCGCCGGATTGACAGGGAACCGGTTTTCCTATACCCTTCATGGTCAATTACCATAAAGGAGATGGGATATGATCGTATTCAAGATGCTTGCCGTCGGCGTGATGCTGTTCGCCGTGGTTTCCAGCGCCGCCGCCGAGGGGATCCCGGTCAAGACGGACAAGGCCCCCGCCGCCATCGGGCCCTACAGCCAAGGCGTCTGGGCGGGGGACTTGCTTTTCCTGTCGGGGCAGTTGGGGCTGGATCCCGCGACCGGCAAGCTGGTGGAGGGGGGCACGCTCGCCCAGGCGGAGCAGATTTTCAAGAACATCCACGCGATACTTGAGTCGCAGGGGCTGGACTTCAAGGATGTCGTCAAGGTGAGCGTCTTCGGCCTGGACATCAAGGAGTTCGCCGAGGTCAACAAACTGTACGCGACCTTTTTCCCGAGCAACCCTCCCGCCCGGTCGTTTGTGCAGGTGGGCGCCCTGCCCGCGGGCGGCGCGATCGAGATCGAGGTGGTCGCCTACAGGGGCAAGCGGTGACGCTTGCCCCTGCGAGGGGCGCCGGCGCGCCTCCGCCCCTATTGGGAACCTCTGAAAACCCCGGATAACAGCGCCAGCGCCTTGTCTGCGAGGTTTTTAGAGGTTCCCTATTGGATGACCGTCAGCCCGCGCTTGCCCGCGTTGACGACGCTGACCTGCGCCGCCACCTGCGCCGCGATGCTTTGGAACGACTGCGCCGCAGGGGCGTCGGGCGTCATCGCCACCACGGGCTTCCCCGCGTCGCCCCCTTCGCGCAGCGAGGCGTTCAGCGGCACCTCGCCCAGGAGCGGGACGCCGTAGCGGGCGGCGGTGGCCGCGCCGCCGCCGTGGCTGAACACGTAGGAGACCTCGCCGCACTTGGGGCACTGGAAGTAGGACATGTTCTCCACGATGCCCAGCACCGGCACCTCCACCTGCCGGAACATCTGAATGGCCTTACGCGCGTCCTGCAACGCCACGTCCTGCGGCGTGCTGACCACGACCGCGCCGGTCAGCGGCACGGTCTGGGTCAGGCTCAACTGCACGTCGCCCGTCCCCGGGGGCAGGTCGATCAGGAGGTAGTCCAGCTCGCCCCAGTCCACCTGGCGCAGGAACTGTTGTACGACCGAGTGCAACATCGGCCCGCGCCAGATCACGGGGGTGTCGTCCTCCTCCATTAAAAAACCCATCGACATCAGCCGGACGCCGTAGTTGGCGAGGGTCTGGATGCGTTCGCCGATGGCGTGGGGGCGGCCTGCGACCCCCATCATCAAAGGGATGTTCGGGCCGTAGATGTCCGCGTCCAAGATGCCCACCGCCGCTCCCGCCTGCGCCAGCGCGATGGCGAGGTTGACCGTCACGGTCGATTTGCCGACCCCGCCCTTGCCGCTCCCCACGGCGACGATGTTGCGGACGCCTTCGATCTTCTGCTTCCCCGCCCCTGCGGCGCCGTGCGTCACGGTGGCGGTCATGGTGACGGCGATTTCGGCGACGCCTTCGACCTTCTGCACGGCCTCGCGCGCCCAGCGCTCCATCTCTTTTTTCATCGGGCAGGCGGGGGTGGTCAACTCGATGGTGAACGACACCTTGCCCCCGTCGATGGCGAGGTCTTTGACGAAGCCGAGGGAGACGATGTCCCTGCCCAGGTCCGGGTCGTTGACGGTTCGCAGTGCGTCGAGGACTGCTTGCTCACTGACATTGTTGGACGACATGTTCCATCCTTTGCGTGTGGGTTCGGCTCGATCCCGGGGCGCTGCGGGCCCCGGGGCGGTTGCCGACGTGAAAAACGCTTATGATAACGCCACCCGCCCGACAATGGAAGGATCCCGGCCGTCCCGCCGGGGGGTCCCGCCGGGGGCGTTCAGGAAAACCGCCTGTGGAAAGACGGCGTCCTCTTTGCTATCATTTTGTCTTTTCAATTATGGGCACTTCGGAAGTCATCGTCATCGGCGCGGGGATCAGCGGCCTCAGCTTCGCCTGGAAAGCGGCGGAGGCGGGGAGGCGCGTCCTTGTGCTTGAGCGGGGCGGGCGCGTCGGCGGCTGCTTTTACTCTCACCGCTGCGGCGACGGCTTCTGGTACGAGATGGGGGCGCACACCGCCTACAACTCCTACTCGCGACTGCTGGACATCGCGGTCGCGACCGGGCTCGCCCCCCGCCTGGAGCGCAGGGGGCCGGCGCGGGCGCATTTCGGGTTGCTGCGGGACGGCGAGGTCGCCTGGCTGACGCCGCCCAAGATACTCCTCAAGCTCAATTGGCTCGAAGCCGCCCTGCACGCCCCGTTCGGCGTCTTGCGCGGGAAGAAGGGGCGCACTGTCGGACAGTATTATTCGGGGCTCCTCGGCAAGGGCAATTTCCGCCGCCTGTTCGCCCCATTCTTCGCCGCCGTCCCCTCCCAGCCGGCGGACGGGTTCCCCGTGGAGGGGCCTGGCTCCCTGTTCAAGAAACGTTCGCGCCGCGAGGAGTTCCCCCGCAGCTTCGGCGTCCCCGGGGGCTTGCAGACTTTCTGCGACGCCATCGCGGCCCATCCCAAGATAGAGGTGCGCACCGGGGCGGACGTAGCCTCGGTCTCGGCGGGCGAACCCGGCGCGCCGTCCCTGCGCGTGCAGTTGAAGGGCGGCGACGGGCTGGACGCCCCGGTCGTGGCGGTCGCCACCCCTCCCGACAGCGCCGCAACCCTGGTCGGCGGCGTCCGGCCTGCGCTCGCGGCGGCGTTGCGGCGCATCAAGACCGTCGAGGTGGAAAGCCTCGGCGTGCGCATCGCGCGCGACCGGTGCCGGTTGCCGGAATGCGCCTTCGTCGTCCCGGTCGGGGACGTGTTCTATTCCGCAGTGACGCGCGACCCCTTTCCCGACCCCGCCTCGCGCGGCTTCGCCTTCCACTTCAAACCGGGGTTGGCGCGGGAGCGGAAGCTCCAACGTATCCGCGAAGTGCTCGGCATCCCCACGGGGGACGCGCCGGGGGCGGATGTCCTGAAAGACGTCGCCGAACAACGGGCGACCCTGCCCTCGCCGGAGATCGGCCATGCAAAGGTCGTGGCCGAGATGGAAAAGGCGCTGGGCGAACCCCGTCCCGCCGGATCGGGGAAATTGGCGTTGACGGGCAATTACTTCGACGGGCTGGCAATAGAAGATTGCATCGCCCGCTCCTTCGATGAATGGCGGCGTGTGACCGCATAGGGGCGCGGATGCCATTTGCCGCGCCGATTGAAGCCGGTGTTTTGATTGTTTAACTTAATTCCGAACTCCTGAAACTGTTTCCGGATTTCCGAAATTAACTGACTGAAAGGGTGAAAACCATTATGAGTGAAGAATCCTACAACGATTCCGATGAAATCGAGGAAATGCCGGAGGGGCAAGAGCCGGACGAGCTCGAACTGGACGAGCAGGGGGGGGCGGAGGACGAGGAGCAGGTCTTGGACATGTTGGACGACGACGATGTCGCCGCCGAGGACGACATGCCGGAGGAAGAGGATGAAGAAGAAGACGTCCTCGCCCTGCTCAAGCGGGTGCAGCAGCACCTGGTCTTCTTGGAAAAGAAGCTGGACGTCCTCCTGAACCAGTCCGGGCCGTCCGGGCCCAGGGAGCGGGAGCCGCGCCGGTTCGACGAAGACCGCCAGGCGCGACCTTACCAGAAAAGGCCGTATGACAGGAATTTCCGCTCATTCGACCGCCCGCGCCCGCACCGCTACGAACGCGACGACCGGGGCGACCGGCCTGAGCGGGGCGACCGGGGCGACCGGGGCGGTGGCGAGAGGTTCGAGCGCGACGACCGGAGCCGGGGGTTCCGCGACCGCGAGGAGCCGCGCACGAACTACTACGACAGGTTCGACCGGAACAAGGGCGGTGGCGGCGGCAGGCCGGGCAAGTTCGGGAAATACCCGAAGAAGCCGTTCTATCCCAAGCGCCGCGACTACTAGCGCCTGGCGTCGTCGAAGGTTCGGCGCCGAGGGGGCGGGGCGGGTGCCTGGGCCGCCGCATCCTGAAGATGCGTGCGCCGAGGGGCGCCGCCCCGCCTGCCCAGTGACTTCGCCTAGGCGAAGTTGCCCGCAGTTCATTTCTCGGCTCAGCCGGGAGGTCGGCTTCGCCGTGGTTTGAAAGACGCCGGGCGCATTTGAGGCGCCGGGCGGGGAATTGTTTCCTATGGACAGGCCTGTGGACATCTTGAGGCGGAGCCCTGTGCTGCTGTATGCCGCAGAGGCGGTCAACTCTGCGGCGGGCACGCTCCTGACCGTCGGGTTGCTTTTCTACATGACCCGCCGCTTCGACTGGGGCGCCCGGGAGAACTTCACGGTGGCGGCGTGCCAAGGGGCGCTCTACGTCCTCGGCGCGCTGTCGGCGAAACGCCTGTCGGGCAGGTGGAAGCGCATCGCGGCGTTGCAGGCGCTGTACGCCGCCATGCCTGCGTTCGCGGTGGCGGCGGGCTTCTTCGCCACGGTCGGCTGGGCCGTCCCCACGGCGGCGGTCGTCGCAGTGGAGACCGGCATGATGGGCGCCTCCTGGCCGCTCTTGGAAAGCCTCGTCTCCGCCGCCGGGGATCCCGACCGGCTCTCCAAGCGCCTGGGCTGGTACAACATCGTCTGGGCGACCACGGGCGCCCTCGCCCTCGCCCTGAGCGGCTCCATCATCCAGCACCTGCCGCCGTGGGCGTTCTTCGGCATCGTCGCCGCCATACACCTCTCGGCGGGCTCGGCGATCACCCTGCGGCGCATCCTGCGGGCGGGGCTCGTCGCGCAACCCGCCGCGTCCGCCAGGCCGCCGTCGGACGGGGGGGCGGCGCCTTCCGCCGGCGGATCCTCGGAACGGACGCTCAAACTGGCGCTCTGGCTTTCGCGCATCGCCCTGCCCTCGACCTATGTGATCATCTTCAGCCTCGCGCCGGCGCTCCCCACGCTCCACGCCGTCGGGCAACTCCCCCCGGCGCTGGCGACAGTCGAGTGCAGCATCTGGTTCGTGGCGCGGGCGGTGGCGTTCGTCGTCCTGGGGAGCACCTCGTTCTGGCGGCGGCGTCCCGTCCTGGTGCTGGGCGCCAGCGTCACGATGCTGGCGGGTTTCCTGGGGACGCTGGCCGCGGGCTCGTCGGAGGGTGCCGGCCTCGGCGCGGCGCTGGCGGGCATGGCGCTGGCGCAGCTCCTGCTGGGGTTGTCCCTGGGCGCGATCTATGCGTGCAGCCTCTATTTCGGCATGGCGGTCAGCAAAGGGAGCACGGAGCACGGCGGCTACCACGAGGCGCTCATCGGCTTCGGGCAGGTGCTCGGCCCCGTCGTCGGCGTGATCGCGCAATGGGCGCATCCGGGGGCGCTCTGGCCGGTCGCGGCGGGGATATCGGCGGTGGTGGTGGCGACGATCGCGGTGGAGGCGGTGGCGGGCGCCCGCATCGCTGGCGGGGTCGCCGCGATGGTGGGGGGCGGTGGCGGAGCGGCGACCTGAGCCCTCCGCCCACCCGGCGCCTGCGGGCTTTTTACTTTTGGCCCCCTTTTCAGACGCCGCCCCCGATGGATTGCGCGAACGCCCGCAGGCGCCTGCCGTCCGCGCCGGTCAGGTAATGGGCGCAGAAGGGGACTAGCGCCGCGTCGGACTCCGCGACGTGGATGCAGCAGCGCCGCAGGCGGTCCAGCTCGATGTTCCACACGTCTTGGAACGCCATGCCGGAGACGCACAGGGAGTAGTTCTTGATGCGTTCCAGGAGCGCGTCGAACGCTTCCGCCCCCCCCTCGGTCTCGCGCGCGGGCGCGGTCGGAGACGCCGCCCCGGCGCCGCCCCGCCCCGGCGCCATGTCCGGGGCGCCTTTGCCTGGATGCCTCCAATGCCTGCGGATGTAGGCGATAGACTTTTCCGCCGCGTCCCCCCCCCGCGCCCCCGCCCAGTCGATGTGCGTCGTCGGGAGCAGCCGCCCGTCCTCGCCCAGCACAGCCAGCGCCGAAAACGAGCAACGCGGATCCTCGCATGCCGAGGGGATGAAGTTCTCCACCGCCAGCTCCCCGCCGGTCTGCTCCTCGATGGCGGCGAGCAGATCCGGGACCAGGATGCGGTCTTCGTTGCGGGGCGAGCGCGGATAGCGTCCCATGTGGGTCATCGGCTGGAAATGCACCCCCTTGACCGCAGGCATCCGGCTTTTCGCGAAACGCAGGATGTCGCCGACCTGGGTGTCGTTCACCCCCTTGGCCAGCGTGGGCACCAGGATGACTGCGACGCGCAACGCGGCGGCGTTTCCGATGGCGGCCTCCTTCACCGCCGCCATCGCCCTCCCGCGCATCTTGAGGTGGGCGTCGTCCGCGCCCGCCCCCGCGCCGTCGAACTGGAGGAAGAAGACGGTGACCCCCGCGTCGCGCAACGCCTCGGCGTAACCGAAGTCTTGGGCGATGCGCAAGCCGTTGGTGTTGACCTGGACGTGGTCGAAGCCGAGCGCGCGCGCGCGCCGGACGATTTCGGGCAGGTCGTCGCGCAGGGTCGGCTCCCCGCCGCTGAACTGCACCGGGCAGTTGCCTGCGCTTGCCCGGACTTTGCGGAGGCGCCCCTCGATCTCGTCCACGCCCGGGTCGGCTGCGGGCGCCCCCGTCGCGCCGGGGGCGTCGGCGAAGCAGACGGGGCAGCGGAGGTTGCAACGCGAGGTGACTTCGACCAGGGCGCTGCAGGTGCTCTGGCGGTGCCCGGGGCAGATGCCGCAACTGTAGGGGCAGCCGGGGCGGCGCGCCGGGGCGTCAAGCGTCAGGCTCGCCAAGCTCACCTTGGCGAAACCCGCCGCCGCGGGGGTGCAGTCGCAGGAGGATGGGCAGCAGGCGCCGGCGCGAGGCCTGGTCCAGAGGTCGAGCGGGACGCGGCCGTTGCGCCAGATCAAGACCTTTTCGACCGGCCCGTGCTCCGGGCAGCTCCGGTGCAGGTAGACATCCCCGCCTTCGACGGCGCGTCGGGCGGGGACGCGCCGCAGGCATTGGGGGCAGAGGCTTTCCGTGGTGTCGGTCATGGCTGCCGCCTATTTGGACTCGAGCTGCTTCTCTTTCTCAGCCACCTCGGTCATCACGACCTCTTCGGGCAGGTACTGCACGCCGCATTTGGGGCATTTCAACCCCGTGAAGAACTCGTTCAGCAGGACGTAGCTCAAGACGACGTCCGCCTCCTCTAACTTTACGTTGTCTTTGAAACAATACCAGTCTGCCATTTAGTAGGGCTCCTTCAGTATGATGAACCGGTGCGCCCAGGTCGCGTGAACCTTGTATGCCGACTCCCCGGTCTTGGAATACTCCACGTAGAAATAGACTTGACCTATCCTCAACTTGGAGAGGAAGTGGTCGGAGCCTGGTTGGTAGAGCTTGCGCCCGGTCGCCTCGGCGTTGACGATGACCCTGCGGATGTCGTCGTCCGTGATGATGCGCTCGACCATGAGCGCCTCGATCTCCGCGCTCTTTTCAAGTTGGACGGCCTTGGCTTCGTCGGGCAACTCGTCGAACGCGGCTGCGGCTTCGGCGAGCGCCCCCGTGCCCATGACGGCCGCCGCCCCCCGGGTGAAGTTGCGGCGCGAGATGAGCTGGGATTGCCGTGTTTTTGGGGATGAATCCGCTTCGGCGGATCCTTCGGGCCCGGTCGTTTCTTCAGACATGTCGCCTCCCTTTGGAATCTGCGCCTGTTCCCAGTGCGCGCATGGCAATCCATGCTAAAGCGGGATGGAAGCCGTGTCAAACCCCAACTTCATTTTCTTGCCGCCGCCGAGCCTTTTTATGCGGGGGTCATTCAGAATCTGTTGACAAAAAATGCCGTTTGGCTAATATTTGGGGTATCTCTTAGGTTATTAACGTATGTTGGCATCGGTTGAATGTGATTTAGCATTAGATGATTCATGGTTTAATAGGACGCGCATTTAAGGTTGTTGTTGCATTGTCAAACTATCAAAAAGGGGTACGACAGATGAAAAAGCTTGTGCTAGTTGTTGTTCTGCTGTTAGGGATTTCTTCGGTGGCTATGGCGCAGGACGTTCCGGTGGCGTCGATCTTCGGCGGTTATTCGTTCTATCGCTGTAACGACATCGCCAGCAGTTGCGACCTGCACGGATGGAACGCCGCCGTGGATTTCAACGTCAACAAAAACTGGGCCGTCACGGCTGATTTCGACGGTCACTATGGCTGGTTGGATCAGACTGATGCGCAGCGGATTGCGAACGAGTGGACTGACGTCAAGTCCCACAGCTTCCTTTTCGGGCCCAAGTACACCATCGGGTCGAGCGATAAAGTCCGCCCGTACCTCCACGCCCTGTTCGGCATCAACCACGTCAACCCCGACACCGCCACCGTGGAGAACAACTTCGCCATGGCGTATGGCGGCGGCGTTGACATCAAGGTGAACGACCGGCTCTCCATCCGTCCGGCACAGGTCGATTACATCGGCGTGCGCCGGTTCTCCGAGTTCGAGGCCAACGTTCGTTATTCCGGCGGCATCGTCCTCACGTTCGGGAGCAAGTAGCTTCAATCTTGCGCCGGACTGGATCCGAATGAATTTCATGGGGGTGGTTTAGAGCAAGCCGCCCCCGTGAAGTTGTCGCTTTGGACGTTTCCCCCTTTCCTCTTGCCAATTTCCCGAGTCCCGGATGCACCCATGAAAAATACCTTGAGAGTCCTAGCCGTGGCGGTCAGTTTGATCTGCATCCCTGCGGGCATCACCGCTGCGGGGCAGTACAAGAATTTCAAAGTGTCCGTCTACACCCGTGTCTACGAGGTGCGCGAGATGAAAGACCCCGCGTGGCTGGAGCCGCGCTGGAAGGACATATCCGCAGCGGTCAAGGTCGACAAGGTCTATCTGGAGACCCATCGCGACATGGTCGTCGCCGACCGCGACACGGTCCTTGGCGCGAAGAAGTTCTTCCACGACCACGGCGTCGAGACGGCAGGCGGCATCACCATCACCGTCAACGAGGGGAACCGCTTCCAGACCTACTGCTACTCCAACCCGGAGCACCGGAAAAAGCTGAAGGAGGTCGTGGAGTACACGGCGGGGATGTTCGACGAGATCATCCTGGACGACTTCTTCTTCACCAACTGCAAGTGCGAGCTCTGCATCAAGGCGAAGGGGAAGAAGAGTTGGACGCGCTTCCGCTTGGATCAGTTGGACGAGGCTGCGCGCAACCTGATCGTCGGCCCCGCCAAGGCGGTGAACCCGAAGGTCAAGATGGTGGTGAAGTACCCCAACTGGTATGAGCATTTCCAGGGGTTGGGCTTCAACGTGGAGACCGAGCCGGGGATATTCGACGGTCTTTACACCGGCACGGAGACGCGCGACCGGACTGGCGACCAGCATTTGCAAGAATACCTCGGCTACCAGATATTCCGCTATTTCGAGAACCTGAAGCCGGGCGGCAACGGCGGTGGCTGGGTGGACACCTACGGCAGCCCCACGGTGGACCGTTTCGCGGAGCAGCTCTGGTTGACGGCGTTCGCCAAGGCACCGGAGGTCACGCTGTTCAACTTCACCGACATCCTGCGCCCCATCCGCGCCTCGGAGCGCTCCCCGTGGCAGGATCAGAAGACCAGCTTCGACTTCGACTCCATCTTCGACGTGCCGCTGACTGTCGTCACGCCGTCGCCCTTCGGTCCACCCGCCGCGGCGAAAAAAGAAGGGGTGCCGGAAAAGACGAGCTCCTACGCGCGCGCCGCCGGCAAGTCGCTCGAGCAGGTGGACGCCTTCCTCGGCAAGCTGGGCAAGCCCGTCGGCTTGAAGAGCTACCGCCCCCACCATGCCGTAGGCGAGGACTTCCTGCACAACTACCTGGGCATGGTCGGCGTCCCGATCGATCTGCGCCCGACGTTCCCCACGGAGGACAAGATGATCCTCCTGACGGAGTCGGCTGCGGCCGACCCGGCGCTGGTGGACAAGATCAAGGCGCAACTCGTGGCGGGCAAGTCGGTCACCATCACCTCGGGGTTGTTGCGCGCACTGCAGGGGAAGGGGATCGAGGACATCGTGGAGATCCGCTACACCGACCGCAAAGCCCGCGTCAAAGGCTTTCGCGGAACTCCCGACCTCCCCGCCGAGAGCAACATCCTGATCCCGCAGCTCCATTATCTGACCAACGACGCCTGGGAGATCATCGGCGCGCGGACGGAGAACGACCTCGGCTACCCGCTCCTGATCCAGGCGGGCTATGCCAAGGGGCAGCTTTACGTCCTGGTCATCCCGGAGAATTTCAGCGACCTGTACAGCTTCCCGACCTCGGTCTTGAACCAGATCCGCAACACGTTGTTGGGCGAGATGCCTGTGCGGGTCGAGGCACCGGGTGATGTGAGCATATTCATGTACGACAACGACACCTTCATCGTGGAGTCGTTCCTCCCCGAGGCGGTGGACGTGAACGTCTCCCTGGATCCGAGGTTTACGAGGATACAGGAGCTGACGACGGGCGAGACCATCGACGCCCCCGCGCCCAAGGCGGCGGGCGGGTTCTTCGGCTTTTACGGCGCGGGGGGCAACCGCCACGTCGCCCCGGTAAAGCTGAAGCCGCATTCCTACCGGGTCTTTGCCGCGCTGCCGTAATCCAAGGACGCTTCGCGCCGCCAAGCCGCCGTTTCGCGCGGGGTGGGGGCGGCGCGGAGCGCAAGACGCCCTTTGCCGACGGACGGCGGTCAGGCGCCGAACGCCAATTCGCCGAAACACTCCGGGACGTGGAAATTCGCCTGGGGGGTGCGGGTCGGGCGCCATGCCGAGTAGAAGCGTCGCGGCTCGGCGCCTTCGATGCGGAACAGGTTGACGCGCCAGGTCGCTTCAGGGGTGAAGCCGCCGCCCGCCAGCGTTGGGAGGGGGAGCGACATCTCCCCGACCCAGACCTGCCGGTCGGGGAGGACGCGCACCCGGCTGCGTATGTCCCATCCGAGACGCGCTTTGACGCCGGGGGCGATGCCGAGGTCCAGCCAACAGCCGTTCGGGCTGATTTCAAACTCCGTGTAGCGATAGGTGGATTCGCGCCCGGTCTGGATGAAGACTTCCGCCACGTCGCGCAGCCAGAGCTGGTCGCGTCGGCAGTTGCGTTCGGCGAACGTGTGCAGCCCCCGATAGCGGCAATGGAACTGGATGTGCAGGCGTTCGTCGTCCCAAAGCATGCGAACCTGCGTCTCCCGCGCCGGGTCGGCGTTCTCCCCGCGCCAATCATGGGCGAAGGAGACCGGTGTCGCCCGCTGCCATTCCTCCGCCGTCGGCGGCGTCCCCGCCTGCGGTCGGCCTCGTCTTTGCGCGGTCATCCGGGCCACGTCACCGCCCTCCCTTCCGCCGGAAGAAGCAGACGGTCGCCAATGCCGTGACCGCACCCCCGATGGCTAGCGAGGTTTCGTAGGAAAGCCCCGCCCCTTCGGGGCGCGGTGCCGCGAAGATGTAGGTCGAGCAGACCATCGTCATGAATATCGCGGGTGCCAGGGCGATGGCGTACAGCTTCCCTTGGCGGCGGAGGTACGCCGTCGCCGTCCACAGGGTGAACACCGCGAGGGTCTGGTTGCACCAGGCGAAGTAGCGCCACAGGACGTCGAAGTCCATCTGCAGGACGGCGAAGGTGACGATGAAGATGGGGATGGAGACGGCCAGCCGTTTCCAGAGGGGCTTTTGGTCGAAGTGAAGGAAGTCGGCGGCGATCAGGCGCGCGGAACGCAACGCCGTGTCGCCGGAGGTTATCGGCGCCGCCACCACGCCCAGTATCGCCAAGAATCCGCCCACCCCGCCCAGCCATGCCTTGGAGATGGCATCGACCACCTCGGCACCCTTGTTCGCCGTGGCGGGCAAGGCGGCGACATGGCTCTGCAGCCCGTCCAACGAACCGAAGAACGAGGATGCGGCGGCGGCCCAGACGAGGGCGACGACCCCCTCCGCCACCATCGCGCCATAGAAGCAGCGGCGGCCATACCGCTCGTTCTTGATGCAACGCGCCATGAGGGGCGCCTGGGTGGCGTGGAAGCCCGAAATGGCGCCGCAGGCGATGCTCACGAACATCATCGGGAAGATGTGCATCGCCGGGTCGGGGTGGCGGTTGCCCACCCCGACCGCCACCTCGACGACGGGGGCGTGGTTGTAAAAGAGCGCGAACAGTATCCCCGCCGCCATGAACAGCAGCGCGAAGCCGAAGACGGGGTAGATGCGGCCGATGAGCTTGTCGATCGGCAGCAGGGTCGCCAGGATGTAGTAGGCGAAGATCGCCGCCATCCATATCGGCGCGCCCACCTGCGGGAGCAATCCCGCGAGCAGTCCGGCGGGCCCTGACACGAAGACCGCGCCGACCAACACCATCAACAGCAGGGCGAAAAGCCGCATGAAGGACTTGGCGGCCCCCCCCAATTCGTCCCCCACCAGCTCGGGCAGGCTCGCGCCGCCTCGGCGTATCGACATCATCCCTGACAGGTAGTCGTGGACTGCGCCGGCGAAGATGGTTCCGACCACGATCCACAGGAAGGACGCCGGGCCGAACATCATCCCCATGATCGCGCCGAAGATCGGCCCTAGGCCCGCGATGTTCAGGAACTGGATGAGGAACACCCGCCACCAGGGCATCGGCACGTAATCGACGCCGTCCTCCATGGCATAGGCGGGGGTGGGCGCATCCGGTTTCACGCCGAAGACGCGCTCGACAAAGCCGCCGTAGGCGAAATAGCCGGCGACGAGGGCGAACAGGCAGATGGCGAACGTTATCATAGGTGCGACGATCCGAGGTCTGGGATGTTGGGGGCGTCAGGGTTGGTAAAGGGGTCTGACCAGCCGGTAGAGCGCCTGGACGTTGTTTTCCAAAAAGTAGTAGTGCTTGATGTAGAAGGCTTCCAGCACCAGGACTACCAGCGTCAGGACGCCCAGCAGCGTCGTCGGCCACATGCCGACGGTGACCGCCAAGCTTGCGCCGCAAGTCAACGCGGTGAGGAACAGGGCGACCAGGACGATGCCGAAAAACAGGGTGACGAGCAGGTGGAGCAACCGCTCGTGCTGGAAATCGGCGAGCCGTCGTTCGTGGAGCCTTTGCAGGCGCGCCCGTTCCGCCTCGCGCGAGGCGGCGTCGAGCGCAGCCCAAGCGGCGACCGCCTGGGAGATGTAGTCGCGATAGGCTTTGAGTTCTTCTTCCATGGCCCCATGCACCACGTTCGGCTTTTGGCAAACGGCGACTCGCGGCTTGTCGCAAGGCGGCGCGTGCCGTGAACGCCCCGCCGCGCCTCCGCAACGAGCTGCGACAAGCGACAATTCTATACCGATGGAACGGCGGAGGGGAGCAATATAATTCGCCCCGACCGCACTTCGGGCCGACCGCATCTTTGCTTGAAGCTTGAGAAGGTGTGCGGCACCGTCTCGGGACAGTCCCGGGAGCGGCGGGGGGAGTGGCAGGACGGCATCGGGGCTAGGTGCGCAACCCTTTGAGCTGCGTCCGGTAGACGAAGCGCACGATGCGGGCCTTCTCTTTTTCGTTGATGTCGATGAACTGGATCCCGGCGTGGTACATGTTGGGGTTCTCCGGGACCACGGAACAGTGGGTGACCCGGCAGAGGATCTTCATCGCCGGTCCGCCGTCCGGGAGCGAGAGCCTGACCTCCGGCAGGGTGCCGTCGGGGATCAAGGTTTCGCTGCGGATGGCGACGCCGCTGGCGCTCAGGTCGTAGGTGTGGGTTTTCAGCCGAAGCATGGCCGGGCTCGCGTCCGGCGAGCTTGTGGGCGAGTTCGGCAAAGCGCCGACCAGCTCGATCGGGATCAGGCATTTGATCCGGAAGTCCTGCCGGCGTTGCACGCGCTGGATGGCGCTTGAAACGATGACGGTGACGAGCGGCAGCGGAGTGTCTGTCGCACTGTCCACCAGCCCGCTGAAATAATAGGCGTTGCCTGCGCGCACGAGGGAGAAGCCGAGCATCTGGTCTGGGTGGACGGGCAGGCGCAACCCGCCGTCGGAGGGCCATGCCACCACCAGCTTCTCTTCAACGATGTCTTCTATCCGGCTGCGGTAGTTTCCGGGGGTCGGGTCACCCGGGCGTTGCACCTGCAAAAGCTCATTTACCATGAGCCCGGACAATTCGTTCTCATCTTCCAACTTTACGTCTTCCGTCTCAGATTTTCGTTTTGCGCATGAACCATGGTCAAGGCGTGTCGATTCGGCATATGGTCGCCATAAACACCCGTCCAACCCCATATCGGCGCGGGGCGCGGCATCGTTCAGAATTTACCGATAAAATGTGCGCAGGTGCCTGCCGTCCGGGCATCCGAGCGTTTGGGCGTCTGGGCGCGATGCCTTGATGCCGTCCGCGCGGCTTCGAGCGGACTTGAGGCGGTACGGGCCTTTTGCAGGGGGGCGCAGCGGCGAGAACTACCATCAGGGGGAAATCGTCTGAATCCGTCTGAATCGTCAACCCGTTTGACGTTTGCCATCGGGGGCGTTATAGTAATGATCGTCTGATCGATGAATTGGGGGGTGCACTGGATTCGACGGGGGTCAAGAGGCTGTAGAGGCGTGCCGAGTTGTCCGCGACTCGTAACTATCGTGGAAATTAAATATAACTGCTGACAATCAGTTAGCTCTGGCTGCTTAAAGCAGCCACGTCCCGCCGTTTTTTCCCGTGAAGACGGGTCGGGGCGTCACACAGCGGGATAGGTTGGAGCGTTGCTTCCCGGCGTTCTGGCCGAAACCTAGGGGATAGCGGACGTGCGCTCCTGCCGGTTCGTACGTTACGTTCGCGAAACTCAACGGATCGGATACGCACGTAGTCTCTGCTCGCTGAAGTCCTTCGGACGCGGGTTCGATTCCCGCCACCTCCACCATTTAGAAAAGACAAACCCGTCTCTCTGGGGTCATTCTCCGGGGTGACGGGTTTTCTTTTTCCCCCTGTTTCTAAAGGGTTTGCGCCCGTTTCACATCTTTCCAAAACACCTCTCCGCACCATCGATTCTCCCTATCTTCCAGCCTTTCTTTCTCTGTTTGACCACTGATTCTCTGTTTTCTCCGGACCAAGTCCGAAGCTCGTCCGGAAAGCTACATCCTTGATTGATATGGGTTTGCGGCTGGTTGCCGTTTTTGGCGGTTGTCTTAGGTCATCGTTCGATGCCGTAACCGGACGTTTTTTTCGAAATCGCCCGCCACGGCCATGAAAAGAAGCGTGGTCAACTCCGCTTTCCTACCCCCTAAAGTAGAAAAGCCGACGCTGACGGTCGGCTCTCTGGGGTGGTCTCCGGTCCTGTCGTCAGTCGGTGACGAAGCCGAACTGGCGGCGCTGCTCGGCCCAATTCTCCGGGAAGCTCTGGGTCAGTTTGACCAGCGAGAGCCCGTTGGGTTCCTCGCCGTTGATCAGGGCTTCGACGATGTCGGGGGCCAGGGTCGTCAGCTTGAGAATGCGGGCCACATACGCGCCATCGACGTCGAGGGTACGGGCAAGCTCGCTGATGGACTTGATCTGGCCGGATTCGAGGATGTCGGCCCGGGAAAAGGTCCTTCCCCCTCCCAAGATCAAAATTCCATGAACTGATGAGGGGCGCTTTGCCCTTGACAAATGCGCGGAAATGGCGCACCCTCCCAAGATCAAAATTCCATGAACTGATGAGGGGGCCGACATGAAAAAAATATTCGCCGCTTTGCTGGTGCTGTTGCTTTCCGTCAGCGCATACGCCCAACTGGGCAATATCATAAAAAAAGCGAAGAAGGTCACGGACAAAGTCTCCACCAAGGCGGTCAAGGTGGATCTTTTCGAGGAAAAGAACATCACGACCTCGATCGACGACGCCATGCCGATCGCCTTCTGGCTGAAAGACCTCGACAAATACCGCAAGCCCGTCGAGCCGGAAGTCTACGACTTCGACAACCTGGAGCCGGGCTATTACACGTTCACGTTGCAGTCCTACTGCCTGCGGGCCGGCACGCACGGGCCGACCAAGGGGGATGGCTACCTGCTGGCGCCGTTGGAAGGCAAGCGGGCGGACTTGGTGTACAGCATCCTGAAAAAGTCGGCGGATCATCCTGAAATCGCACAGCGCGACATCCAGGTGCTGCTGTGGGGCATCGAGGCCGGCACCAAGTTCTCCGATTTCGACCGCGATTTCCAGAAGCGGGTCCGTCCGCTGCTGTCGGGCGCGGAAATGACCGAGATGAGCCTCGACCTGAAGAATGTCCCGCTCGACGTCATGCCCGATTCCGTGAAGAAGGTCGCCAAGTTTTACAGCGACTTCCGCGCCAAGCTGACGAATCCGAACATCCCCTACTCCCAGCTTGAATCCATGGCGGTCTTGCGCGGCGCGCTTCCCGACGAGCCGTTCGCCGAATATGTCGAGGAAGGGAACTGGGCGTACGTTGGCAACGGGTTCTACGGCCGCGCGCAGCCGAACAGCTACCCCTCGACGGTCTATGAACTCTACAAGCCGAGCACGGTCGATGACTTTTATGACGATAAAGGCCGTCTGGTCCGGTTGGAGGAAGACGGCTACAGCATGGAAATCGAATATGACGATTCCCCCGGCGGGGACGTGATTTCCTTCGGATCGAAGGGCGATTATCCCATCTGGCGCATGACGGCCATCAGGTTGCAAGGCCCGAAACGGGGGCAGGACGAGTTGCTGGAAAATCCCGGCTGGATGATCAAGGACGATGGCGAGAGGCTGGATTCCGCGCAGAACGGCTTGAAAAGTGCGTCGCCCCGATCCGCCTTGGCGATGGGGCTGCAAGGCGGTTCCGGTAAAAATACAAGCAAGCGTAAGAATACAAGCAATCGTAAGGGCGATCCGACGGAAAAAGAGTATAAAAAAAGGAAAGGGACGGTCGTGTTGTCCAACGGTCGTCGTATCGCAACCGTCGGAAAAGGTAGAGCATGCAAAGAGTGGGATGAAAGCAGAGAACGATATGACAAATGCCGGGATGAGAAGAGGCACAGCACCATTGACAATATAGATTGTTCGCATCTCCTCCTCCCAATGCCAACATTCGAGGATACCTCATGCAAGTTGGACGGCTTGAAGAATGCGCTGGCGCCGTTGCGTAATAATGGGCAAAGTTTTCGCGCCGCTCCCCTCCGGGATTCAGGCGGTCGAATGGCCGCAGGTCCGTTGCATGGTAAAGGACAGGTTTTGCGCACCGCTTTCCTCCCCGGGGCGGGTGCTCCGATGGCGGTGGCTGCGTCGAGTAATAGCGGACAGGGGAACTGGACTGACAAGTTCATGGACATGGTCGATGATTGGGGGAACGACTTGATCGGTGGTCTTGCCGGCAACTGCGACGACGACGATGGGCCGCCCGATATCGAGAACGGTCCGGCGGTGCCCGGCAACACCGGGAAGCAGAGGATCGGGATATCGAAACGCCCGGTCAATGCGAATAAGCGGCCGTAGGCGGACGACTAAAACGGAGCGAAGCCGATTTCCGTGTAGACGGGCCTGCCGCACAGGCGGTCGGAGCGCATCAGGGAGAGCCCGGCGGCTTGCATGTGGGCGGGGCGGGCGCGGATCCCCGCGCCCGCCGCAAGAACGACCTGGCGGCCGATCGTGACATGCGGCGTGAAGCGGTTTCGCGCGACGGCGAAACCTTTCGCGCGAAGGGCGTCGGCGAGGCGTGCGGCAAGCGATTCCAACTCCGGCGTGTGCGTGACGCCGACCCAGTGCAAATCGCCGCCTCTGCCGCCGAAGACCCCGGCGTCGGAGAGCGTAATGTCGAGCGTTTCCAAAGGCGCCTCCGCCGCCACCGCCTCCATCGCCTTCAGGACGTCCTCCGGGCGGTTCGACTCGCCGATGAACGCGAGCGTCAGATGCAGGTTTTCGCGCGCCGTGTACCGCCCGCGCAGAGCCGCCGCCCGCAGTTCCGCGATCGTCTCGCAGAGCGCGTCCTTGACCTCATTCGAGAAATTTATTGCAACGAACAACCGCATAGACCGCCCAGTATAACATGCGCCCTATATAAGGAAATGACGGGGATGCTATAATGACCCCCTAATGCTTGGCGACAAGAAGGTCGCGGGATGAAAGGCGGACAGGTTCTGCGGGAGGGGGGCTATGAGGCATATGGGCTTGAACAGTGTCGTGCTGGTGGCGGTGGTTTTCCTGCTCGTCGCAACGACGGTGCCGATCAAGGCCGAAACCGGCGCGACGTTGACGGTTCACGTGGATTCGCCCGGCGCCGTGATCAACAAGTACGTCTATGGGCAGTTTTCCGAACATCTCGGCAGTGGCGTCTACGGCGGCGTCTATGTCGGCGCGGACTCCCCCATCCCAAACACGCGCGGGTTGCGCAACGATGTGGTCGCGGCGTTGAAGGAGTTGCAGGTGCCGCTCTTGCGCTGGCCGGGAGGGTGCTTCGCCGACGAATACCACTGGCGCGACGGCATCGGCCCCCAAGCGCGGCGCGTCACCCGTGTCAACACCAACTGGGGCGGCGTCCCCGACCCCAACACCTTCGGGACGCATGAATTCTTCGACCTCGTGGAGCTGATCGGCGCGGACGCCTACGTCAACGCCAACATGGGGACGGGCACGGTCGCCGAAGCCGCCCAATGGCTCGAATACATGACGGGAGACCAGGATACGACACTGGTTCGGGAGCGCCGCGCCAACGGACGCGACAAGCCCTTCAAAGTGGCCGTCTACGCCATGGGCAACGAAACTTGGGGGTGCGGCGGCAACATGCGCCCCGAATACTACGCCGACCAGTACAACCAGTGGGCGACGTTCATGAAGACTTCGCAGCAACCCGCTCCGCTGCTCCTCGCCAGCGGCGACCGTGACGGCGCTGCGACGGATTTCACCGAAGCGTTGCTCGAAAACCGCCGCGCCCGGATGGACGCGATCTCCATGCACTATTACACCGTGCTGGGCCCCCGGTGGGAGAACAAGGATACCGCGACCGGCTTTTCCGAGAAGGGCTGGATCACGATCCTGGCCAACACCCTCAAGATGGATGGTTATATAAAAACGCACGACGAGCTGATGACCGCCGCCGAGAAGCGTCTGGGCGCGGAAGGCTCTGCCGACGCGGATAAAATAGGGCTTTACATCGACGAGTGGGGGACGTGGCATCAGCCCGAACCCGGCTCAAACCCCGGCTTCCTCGTGCAGCAGAACACCATTCGCGACGCCATCGCCGCGGCGGCGAACCTCAACATCTTCCACAAGTACGCCGACCGCGTCCAGATGACCTCGATCGCGCAGACCGTGAACGTGCTCCAGGCCATGGTTCTGACCGACGGCCCGAAGATGCTGTTGACGCCGACCTACCATGTGTTTCACATGTACAAGCCGTTCCAGGGCGCCACGTCGCTGCCGGTCGGCCTTCGTACCGGCGACTACAGCTACGACGGCGTCTCCGTGCCGCAAGTTTCGGCATCGGCGGCCAAGACCCTCGGCGGCGAAATCGTCATCGGTCTCGCCAACCTCGACCCGCACCGTATGGTGGAGGTGACGACGATCATGGAAGGGATGGTTGCGACGGAGGTGACGGGGGAGATCCTCGCTGCTGACGCCATGGACGCGCATAACACCTTCGACGCCCCGGACGCCGTGCACCCGGTCGCTTTTGACGGCGCTAGGCTCGCCGATGGGAGATTGTCGGCGCACTTGCCGCCCAAGTCGGTGGTTGTGCTCAAGGTGAAGTGAGGCGCCCTTCAATTCCAAGGCATTCGCGGGGATATGCAGCGGTAAAAATAAAACTCACCGCCGACGCCACTGGCAGGGGTTTCCCCTGGCGCTCTCGCCGGACGTCATGGTTCCGCAGTTTCCGGGCGTAGCAACGGGAACAGGATCACCTCTCGAACGGACTGCGAGTTGGTCAGCACCATCGTCAACCGGTCGATGCCGATGCCTTCGCCCGCCGTCGGCGGCATGCCGTAGCTGAGCGCGCGGATGTAGTCGTGGTCCATCTCGTGCGCCTCCTCGTCGCCGCGCCCGCGCGCCGCCAATTGCTCCTCGAAGCGCGCCTTCTGCTCCGCCGGGTCGTTCAGCTCCGAATAAGCGTTGGCTATCTCCATCCCCGCGATGTACAGTTCGAACCGCTCCGCCGTCGCCGGGTCGTCCGCCTTCTTCTTGGAGAGCGGCGAAGTCTCCGCCGGATGGTCGTAGATGATCGTCGGCTGGACGAGGTGCTCCTCGGCGACGGTCTCGAAGACCAGCGAGAGGAGCTTGCCCGCCCCGTCGGCGGGATCGAACTTCGTATGCGCCAGCCCCGCCAGCTCGCGCAGGCGTTCGACGGAAACCAAGTCCTCCGCCGTGATGGCGGGCAGCGACGCGGGCCAGAACTCCAGCACGGCCTCCTTCATCGTCAGCCGCCGCCAAGAGCCGAAGTCGAGGACGTGTTCGCCGTAAGCGACCTGGCGTCCGCCGGTGACGGCCTCGGCGACGCGGGTGATCAACTCTTCGGTGAGATCCATCAGGTCGCGGTAGTCGCTGTAGGCTTGGTAGAACTCGACCATGGTGAATTCCGGGTTGTGGCGCGTCGATATCCCCTCGTTGCGGAAGATGCGCCCCAGCTCGTACACGCGCGGGATGCCGCCGACGATCAGGCGCTTGAGGTAGAGTTCGAGCGCGATGCGCATGTACAGGTCGATGTCCAGCGCGTTGTGGTGCGTGATGAAAGGCCGCGCCAACGCCCCACCCGCCACCGCCTGCAACACCGGCGTCTCGACTTCGGTGTAGCCGTGCCCGTCCAGGTAGTTGCGGATCTCGCGAATGATGCGGCTGCGCTTGGCGAACACGCTGCGCACCTCCGGGTTGATGATGAGATCGACGTAGCGTTGCCGGAAGCGGGTCTCGACGTCGGTCAAGCCGTGCCACTTCTCCGGCAAGGGCAGGAGGTTCTTCGCAAGATGGAACACCTGCGTCGCCGACACCGTCAGCTCGCCCGTGTGGGTGCGGAAGACCGTCCCCTCGACGCCGATGATGTCGCCCAGGTCGAAGAGCTTGAACAGGGCGAAGTTCTCCTGCCCCACGAAGTCGCGGCGGACGTAGACTTGGATGCGGCTCTCGCCGTCGGAGACGTCCATGAAGCCCGCCTTGCCATGCGGGCGCAGGGAGAGGATGCGGCCGCAGACGCGGACCGACTCCTTCTTCTCATCGAGCGCGGCGGCGTCGCAGGCTTCGAAGGCTGCGCGCGCACCGCTCACGGTGTGGGTGTGGTCGAATTTGTGCGGATAAAGCTCGCAGCCCAGCCGCGCCAACTCCGCGAGCTTGCCCTGGCGCTGCTCCAGGATGTTCGTCTGGTTTTCCATTGCCGTGGTTCCCCTGCTCCGAAATTTGATTTGCGAACAGTCGTTTGTCGCAAAACCGCCATGTTTACGGATTTTCCGGCAGATTCTTGCGGATGCTGTCCAAGATGCCGTTCACGAACTGTGCGGAATCCTGCGTGGAGTATTTCCTGGCGAGTTCGAGCGCCTCGTTGATGATCGCCGAGACGGGGCTGCGCCCGCCCGAGACGAGTTCGTATGCAGCGAGGCGTAGCACGTTCCGGTCGACTGCGGCCATGCGGCCGAGCTGCCAGTTCTGGGCGTGTTCCTGGATGAGCCGGTCGAGCTCGTCCAAGCGTCCGACGACGCCGGTGAAAAGCTGTTCGGCGAACTCGCGGGGCTTGCCCGCCTGTTCGTCCATCGCCCAATAGGCGCGCCGTATCTCCTCGTCGGAGATATCGACCGCCTCTGCGTCGGTGGCCGTTCCGACGTCTCGCGCATACAGCAGTTGGGCCTTGGCGGCCTTATCGGTCGCCTTGACCCTGTCCCGTGCATACAGCATTTGGAGCGCGCACTCGCGCCCAATGCGCCGATGTCCCATGAAGATCTTCGTCCGAAAGATGCAATGGCGAAACGCCGGGGCGCGGACGCCCCGCCCGCCCCTTGACCGGTGGCGGCGGGGTGGTCGCCTGCGTCCGGCGCCGAGTCCCGTTGCGTTAAATCTGTTTAAGCACTTGCGCCATCTCGATGGCGGTCACGGCGGCGTCGAAGCCCTTGTTGCCGGTTTTCAACCCGGCGCGATCCACCGCCTGCTCCATCGTGTTGCAGGTCAGGATGCCGTTGATGACCGGGACGTCCGCTTCCAAGCCGATGCCCCCCAGTTCCTTGGTGACCGTCGCCGAGAGGTGGTCGAAATGCGGCGTCTCGCCGCGAATGAGCGTCCCGAGGCAGATGACGGCGTCGAATTTCTTCGACAGCGCCAGCCGGCGCGCGACCGGCGGGACTTCGAAGCTTCCCGGCACCCAGGCGACGCTTACGTCGTCCATCGGCGCCCCGTGGCGTTCCAGCGCGTCCAGCGCGCCCGAAAGGAGGCGGTCGCTGATGAACGTGTTGAAGCGGCTGACCACGATTGCGAAGCGGACGCCCTTGGCGTCGAGCGTGCCTTGAATTGTCCTGACCATCATGCCCCTCCATCCTCTAGCTAGTTAAACCGTGAATTTTGCAAGACGGAGCCGCGCATTACAAGGGGCAGTTGCCGGTTGGCGGTTCCCCCTCCTGATGGTATCCTTTCGCGTTTGCGGGAAAAACGAATATGCGTTGGGTTTTACGATCGAAGATTCACAAGGCGACGGTGACCGAGGCCGACGTCCGTTATGTCGGCAGCATCACCATCGACCAGGAGCTGATGGAGCGGGTCGGGTTCTGGCCGGGGGAGAAGGTCCTCGTCGTCAGCAACACCACCGGTCAGCGGCTGGAGACCTACGTGATCGCGGGCGAACGGGGGTCGGGTGTGATGTGCATGAACGGCGCGGCGGCGTTGCTGATCAAGCGCGGCGAGGAGATCATCGTGATGGGGTTCGAACTGGTCGACGCGCCCGTCACCCCCGCAGTCATCCTCGTCGATGGCGACAACAAATTCCTGAGAAACCTGTAGGCGGCGCGGCTCCCTCGCCTCGCCGATCTAATCGTCCATCCCGGCGCGACCGCGCAGGCGCTTGATGTCCGCGTGATGCTTCTTCTCGTCAAGCCGCCTGAGCTTCGCCCCCGCCGGCGGCCTGGTTTTATGGCGCACTTCCGGAGGGGTGCTCGCCTTCTCGATCAACGCCGCCAACCGCTGCATCGCGTCCTCGCGGTTGAGTTGCTGCGTCCGATGGCGGCGGGCGTCGATCACCAACTCCCCCGAGGATGTTACGCGCTTCCCCGCCAGCTTCAACAACCGCTCCCGCACCTCCGGCGGCAGCGACTTCGAGTTGGTGTCGAAACGCAGTTGCGCCGCCGTGGCGACCTTGTTGACGTTTTGCCCCCCTGGCCCGGACGAGCGCACGAACTCGATGCGGATGTCCGCAGGGTCTATTCCGACCGTGGTGTTGACCGTCGCCATTCCCTCGCCCTCCCCTATGATCTGGCGATCGCGCCTGCCGCCGCGCCATCCCGGACGAGATCCGTCCCGCCGATGCGCGCGGCTGGCCGCGCCGGGACTTCCGGCGTCATGCGGGCGTCGCTTGCGGACACTATGATGAATCAACGGCGCGGAATTCTCAACCGGAGGCGTCGCATCGGGTGCGGGGGATGCGGTGTCGGGAATATGCCATGCTGTTGTACTATAATCGACGGGTCTCGGCGCAGGCATGGCCGTCGCCGACGGCGGAGGGGCGGGGGAGTCCACCGGGGTTCCCGCGCCGACGCAGGAACCATATTATTAAAGGGAAAAAAGGAGGAACGGCATGATAACGGCAACGGCGCATTTCAGTTTTTCCGTCAGCGACCTTGAGGCGGCGCTTCATTTCTTCTGCGACCAGTTGGGGCTCCACGCGACCCCCATCGAGGACGTCACCGACGCCAACGTGCGGCAGATCGTGGGTTTCCCCGACGCGCATCTGCGCATCTCCATCGTGCATATCCCCGACGGGCGGATCGAGCTGATACAGTACGTGCAGCCCGCGGGGCAGACGGTCGATTCCACGACCAGCAATCCGGGCGCGGCGCACATCGCCTTCCAGGTGGACGACGTCCAGAAGATGTACGAAGGCCTGTCCGCGCAGGGGATCAAGTTTGTCAACCCGCCGGCATGGGGGCCGGGGCCGGACGGCACCGGACTTTGGGGCGTCTCCTATTTCAAGGGGCCGGACGGCATCACCGTGGAGGTCATGCAGCAGAAGTCCTGATCGCGCCAGCCCCGCACCACGTGAAACGCCCCTGCGCGGGACGGCAGTTCGGCTTGCCTGCCGTCCCGCGTCAGCGGACGCGAAACCGCTCGACCCCCAGCGAGTGCGCCAGCGACCTGCTCTGCTCGACCTCCGCCGCCGTCAGCGAGAACCCGACCACGCTGGCCTGCACCTGCTTGAAATGTCCAGGGGCGCGGCGCAGGAAGTCGAGCACCGCATCCCAGACCAGCCCCGGTCTCGCCTCGACCTCCTGCGGCCGTGGGAACGCCGAAAAGTCCGGTCTGCACAGCTCCAGATACCGCGCGGCGGTCGGCGCGTTTAGGGAGACCGAAACCGCGTCCACCGCCGCCGCCAGCTCCGGCATCACGTCACGCCTGTGAATCAGGCAGGCTTGCCCGTTGGTGTTCAGGCGGATGGCGACGTCGTCCCTGAAGCTCCTCAGCCATGGAGCGGCCTCCGTGATCAAGTCCAGGCGGAAGGTCGGCTCGCCGTAACCGCACCAGACGAACTCCCGCACCTCCGCCGTCGCCCCGTGGCGCGACACCGCATCCTGCAACTTCTCCAAGTCCGGCTCCTCGCCCTCGCCGTCGCCCCAGAGCGACGCCGCGCCGAATTCGTTGGCGCGGTAGCGGATGCAAAACTCGCAACGGTTGGCGCAACGGTTGGTCGCGTTCAGGTAAAGCCGTCGCCGGTCGCCATAGCGGTATGCGTAATCCATCGTTCCGTGTCCCTGTCAGCCCTGCCGATCCTTGAATCGCGGGCTAATTCTACCAGCTTTCCCCAGCCCTGTCCGTCCTCATTCCGCCTCGACTGGGGATGCCTCGCCTCGGGATGGGGGGAGGGAAGGGGGGCGTTTTGGGGGGATGCGTCGGGAGGCGCGGGCGCCTTGCGGGGATTGGACGCGGGCTACGAGAGGGCGTAGTCGCGGGCCATGCGGCTCAGCTCGGCGCCGGTGAGCGCGCGCTTGCCGTGCGTGGCGGCGTCTCGCACGGCGGCGGTCAGGTGCCGGATGCTCGCCTGGGAAAGGTGCATCCCCTCGCGAGCCAGCGCGCGCGACACCTGCTGCGCCCCGGAATGCCTGCCGATCAGGAAATTTGACGGGGCGTGCCCCACCTCCTCGGCGGCAAACGGCTCGTAAGTCCTTTGGTCGGCGGCAATGCCCGTGCAGTGTATGCCCGATTCGTGGCTGAAGATCGCCTCGCCCACCACCGGCTTGTCGGCGCGCACGGGACGGCGGCTGGCAGTCGCGACCAGTTGGCTCAATGCGCCGAGACGGCGCGGATCGACGCCGCAGTCCTCACCCAGCGTCAGGCGCGCCGCCATCACCACCTCCTCCAGCGCCGCGTTGCCCGCCCGCTCCCCGAGGCCGTTCACGGTGCAGCTCGCCGCCGCGCCGCCTGCGGAAAAGGCTGCGACGACGTTGCCCACGGCCATGCCCAGGTCGTTGTGCGCGTGCAAGTCCACCGCCACGCCGGGAGCGGCGCCCATGACGTCTTCGACGAGCCGGAAGGTTTGCATCGGGTTCAGCCGACCCACGGTGTCCGCGACGCGGATGCGCCCGAAGCCGCAGGCGCGGGCGGCGGCGGCGAATTCGCGAAGGAACGACCTGTCGGCGCGCGAGGCGTCCTGCGCCCCGACGGTCAGGATCTCGAACGCGCCGAAGAAGTCGCGCGCCAGCGACTCCATCGTCTTGAAGACCCAGGCGCTGTCTTTTTTCCACGCCGCCATGTGGACGGCGGAGGCCGGCAATGAGAAATGCGCCCCCTGCACCCGGCAGAGGCGGGCGGCTTCGAGGTCGCCGGGCACGGCGCGGCACCAAGTCAGGATGCGTGTGGGCAACCCCGTTTCCGCGACGGCGTCGGCGACGGCGTTGATGTCGTCCACCTCGGACTGCCCCATCGCGGGGATGCCCACCTCCAACTCCGGGACGCCGGCGGCGGCAAGCGCCAAGGCGATGGACTTTTTCTCGTCGCGGGAAAACGCCACTCCCGCGCACTGCTCGCCGTCCCGCAACGTCGTGTCTATCAACCAGGGTCTCGCCATAATCCACCATGCGGGGGGCGCGCCGCGCCCCCGAAAGGAACTATGCCAGCAGGTAGTCTTCCGCGACGCCGCCAGCCTCAATGGCGTCCAAAATCGCGTCCGCGCCCGCCTCATCGACGTTCTTGTACCAGACGTTCTGCGGGTACACGACCACGATCGGACCGTTGTCGCAGGCTTTCAAACAGCCGGTGCTGGTGACCAGGACGCCTTCGATGCCCCGGTCGTCGGCCTCCTGCTCGAAATACGGCAACAGGTTCGCGGAATCCTTCTTGTGGCAGACCCCCTGAGGAGTCCCCTGACGATAGCTGCAACAGACCAGAATATGATGCTTCGGCTTATCCATGACCCACCTCCAGAAAAAATGAACAAAAACGCAGATGCCAGCGCATGCGCCGCCACACTAGCCGCACCCTACGCCCGTGCCGCGACACCCCTTCCCCTGCGAGCAGCCCATGAACCTTCGGCGCATCACCTCCGGCACAGGGCGTCCGGCGTAGACCGCCGCCAATCCTTCCTCTATCAGCCCCTCCATTTCGACGATCTCCAAGCCGCTGCTTTGCAAGATCCTTTGAGGCTGGGGCCCCGCCGAGGTCACAAGGACCGCCTTGCAATCCTTGAGCAACTCCGCCAGGGCCATCCAGCGCGACTCGCCGCCGCCTCGCGGCGGGGCGGGGCGCGTCTCGCGCAGGCCGAAGGCCGCGCCGTCCGTGTGCCGCTGGAAGATCTTGAAGTCCTCGGCCTCGCCCAGGTGCTGGTTGACCAGCGCCCCCTCCCAAGACGCCACCGCGACGAAGGGGCGCTCCCCCGCCACTGCCGCTTCACGCCGGTCCACCCACCGCTGGAGCTCCACGAAGGACCGCAGCGGCGCGTCCGCGATCAAGCCCGCCGCGTCCGCGCGGCAGCGCGAGCAGTGCATCATCTGCGGCAGGAAGCGGCTGCAGGCGTCGCGCACGCTGGCGACCAGCGCCGGCGCGGGCTCCGGTATGTCCTCGAACTCCGCCCCCTCGACCGGGGCCATCGCCATGCAGTTGAAAAGATCGACGCCCAGCGCGGCGACGGTCTCTGCCACCTTCCCGATGTGCGCGTCGTTGACGCCGGGGATGAGGATGCTGTTGACCTTCACCGTGACGCCGTGCGCCTTGAGCCGGACGATGGCCTCCCGCTGCCGCTCCCAGAGCAGGGCCGCCGCCGCGACACCGCGCATGGGGCGCTTGCCGTCGCGCATCCAGGCGTAGATCTTCGCGCCGACCTCCGGTTCGACCGCGTTGACGGTCAGCGTGACATGGCTGACTCCGAGCGCCGCCAGCTCGTCGATGTGCGGGCCGATGCCGAGCCCGTTGGTCGCCACGCACAGCATGAGGCCGGGGAACTCGCGCCGCACCAGGCGCATCGTCTCCAGCGTCTCCTCCGGGTTGGCGAAGGGGTCGCCGGGCCCGGCGAAACCCGCCACCGCCATCTCCGGGCGGCGGCGCATGACGTCCTTGAGGTATTCCAGCGCCTCGGCGGGGGCGAGGACGGAGCTGGTCACGCCGGGTCGCCCCTCGTTGACGCAATCGAATTTCCTGTTGCAGAAGTTGCACTGCATGTTGCAACGGGGCGCCACGGGCAGGTGTATGCGTCCGTACAGATGCCGCGCGCCGTCGTTGAAACAAGGGTGCTTGGTCAAGTCGTTCATAGGTAACTGTACCCCACAGGTGACATGGCTTGTTTTCTCTCTAAGATGGTGTTGACCACGCGGTCGAACAGCTCCTGCGCCCCCAGGTATCCGAGATGGTGGATGCGCTGGCCGCCGATGCGGTCGTGGACGGGGAAGCCGACGCGGATGAGTGGCACGCCGAGGCGCTTGCCCATGGCGTAGCCCTTGCTCGACCCGATGAGGAAGTCGGGCTTGAGGCGTGCCGCCTCCGCCTCGATGTCGGCGAAGTCGAAGTCCTCCCTGACCACGGTCTCCGCAGGCAGGTCGGGCACGGCTTCGCGCAGGCTCTCCGCGAACCGCTTGCTGCGGCCGCCGCTGGCGCAGACCACGGGGGTCACGCCGATCTCGCTGAGGAACGACGCGAGCCCGATGACGAGGTCTTCCTCGCCGTAGACGACGGCGCGCTTCTCGAAGACGTATTTGTGCCCGTCCACGTAGGCGTCCAACAGCCGCCCCCTCTGCCCCTGGTACTTCTCCGGCGTCGCGCGCCCCGAGACCAGCCGCAGGACGTCGAAGAACCTGTCGGTCTCCCTGATGCCGATGGGCGTCCCCACGAGGTGCCGCGCCACGCCGAACTTTTCCGCCAGCGCCGTCGCCGCCGTCTCGCGCCCCGCCAGCGTGCGCCCGAACTCGATGGAGGCCTTGCCCCGCCCCGCCAGCCGGATGTCCGCCAAGGGGGTGCCGCCCGGCTGCTGCTTCTCCGGGCGCGACCAGGTCTCGCCGTCCATCGACTCGGAGTAGTCGGAAAGCAGCGTGTAGCCGACGCCGAAGTCTTCGAGCACCTCCTTGAGGTGGCGCAGGTCGGCCGTCGAGACCATGCCGGGGAAGAGGTTGACCCTGTCCAGGGGCGCGCCGCCTTGGGCGAGTTGCGCGACCAGGGCGCGCACCGCGTCATGGAAGCCGTCGATGTGCGTCCCCCGGTAGCTGGCCGTGGAGACATGCACGACGGGGACCGTGGTCGGGTTGGCCTTTTGCAAATCAGACACCAGCCGCTCCATGTCCTCGCCGATGGTCTCTGCCAGGCAGGTGGTCGCCGCGCCGACGACGGCGGGCTGGTACTGGCGCAGGACGTTGCCGACCCCCGCCGTGAAGACCGCGCTGCCGCCGAAGACCGCCGTCTGCTCGTGGAAGTTGGACGACGCTACGTCGATGGGCTCGCGGAAATGGCTGATCAGGTAGCGCCGGATGTAGGTGGAGCATCCTTGCGAGCCGTGCAGGAAGGGGATGCACCCCGCCACGCCGCGAAACGCCAGGCAGGCGCCGAGCGGCGTGCAGAGCTTGCAGGCGTTTTGCGTGACGGGGTCGCCGCCGACCTCCTCGTAACACCTCTCGTTTTTCAATGCCGCGCCTTTGCCGAGGGCTGTCATGACACCGCCTCCTTCCTCTGGACGTATCTCTCCGCGCACCGCGGCGTCAGCTTCCAGACGGGGCTGCACACGGAGCCGTAGACCTCCTTGGCGAAGTTCAGCATGCCGACGAAGCCCGCGAGCGGCTCCTTGCGCTCGTGGTTGTGGTCGCAGAACCCGATGCCCATCTTGTAGGCGATGGGGCGCTCCTTGACGCCGCCGATGAAAAGGTCCACGTTCTTCTCCATGCAGAAGCGGGCCAGCTCCAAGGGGTTCGAGTCATCGACGATGATGGTCCCCGGGTCGGAGATCTCCTGCAAGTGCCGGTAGTCGTCCTTGTCGCCGGTCTGCGAGCCGACCACCGCCGTCTGCATCCCCAGGAGGCGCAGCGCCCGCACGAGCGAGAACGCCTTGAACGCGCCGCCGACGTAGACGGCGGCCTTCTTCCCCGCCAGCTTCTCCCGGTACCGCTTCAGCTCGGGCATGATGCCGTCGATCTCGCCGCGCACCAGCTCCCGCGCCCTGTCCATCAGCTCCGGCGCGCCGAAGAACTGCGCCGTCTCGTAGAGCGCCGCCGCCATGTCCTCGATGCCGAAGAACGACACCCGCTTGAAGGGGATGCCGTATCGCTTCTGCATGTTCTGCGCGAGGTAGATCATCGACCCGGAGCATTGCACCAGGTTCAGCTTCGCGCCGTGGGCGCGGCCGATGTCTTGGATGCGCGCGTCGCCTGTCATGCAGGCGACCACGTCGATGCCGATCTTTCGCAGGTACTCCTTGATGATCCAGGTCTCGCCCGCGAGGTTGAAGTCGCCTAGGATGTTGATGGAGTAAGGGCCGAGCCCCTCGGTGGGTTCCGTCCCGACCAAGTTGAACAGCGCGTCGCAGGCCGCGCGGTAGCCGTCGCGCTTGGTGCCTTTGAAGCCCTCGGAGTTGACCGGAAGCACGGGGATGCCGGTGGCGCGGGAGACGCGACGGCAGACGGCGTCCACGTCGTCGCCGATGATGCCGACGATGCAGGTCGAGTAGACGAATGCCGCGTTCGGGCGGTGCTTCGCGATCAATTCCATCAGCGCCGCCTCCAGCTTCTTCTCGCCGCCGTAGATGACGTCCATCTCGCGCAGGTCGGTGGAGAAGCTGTTGCGGTGCAGTTGCGGACCGCTGGAGAGCGCGCCGCGGATGTCCCAGGTGTAGGCGGCGCAACCGATGGGGCCGTGCACCAGGTGGATGGCGTCCGAGATCGGGTAGAGCACCACGCGGGAGCCGCAAAAGACGCAGGCGCGCTGGCTCACGGAGCCGGCGACGCTGGCCTTGTTGCATTCCATGTCCACGACGGCGGCAGTCTGCGCGTCACCTTTGCGCAACACCTGCCGCTCCCGTTCGGGGATCAGGTCTGGCAATTCCATCGTATCCATCGTTTCCGCCGCCATGCCGCACGCTCCGTGATTTTTAAGGACATTCCCCGCCGAGGGGGTGTCCCGCCCCCCCGGCGCCCTCTGCTACGCCCCTTCCGCCAGCAGCCGCTCCAACGGCTTGCCGCTCATGCGCACCCCCACCCACTCGTTCAGCAGGCGCGCGCCCAACCCCCGGTAGAAATTCAGGGCGTTCTCGTTCCATCGCAACGTTATCCATTCGTAGCGGCCGGGGTTGTCACCGCCGCCGACATGCAACGCCGCCTCCAACAGCTTGCGCCCGAAGCCGCGGTTGCGGTGCTCCGGGCGGACGTAGAGGTCTTCCAGGAAGACGCCGGGACGCCCCACGAAGGTGGAGAAGGTGCGGTACCAGACGGCGTAGCCGACGACCTCGCCGGCGAGCCGCCCCACGAGCGCGGATGCTGCGGGCTTCGCCCCGAAAAGCGCGTCGTCCAGCGACTCGGGGGTGACCTGCAACGCCGAAGCCAGGTGCTCGAACTCGGCAAGCTCCCGGATCATGGCGAACAGGACAGGCACGTCCCCCCTGGCAGCCTCCGTGATGACGAATTCCGTATCCGCGTCCATGACATCCACAACCTCAATCCATTTACTGCACCAGCTCGAAGAACTCCTCGGGGCACTCCCGATCCTTCTTGTCGAGCATGGCGTCGAGCATCTTCTCGATCAGCCGCATCGCCCCCATGTAGCCGACCGTCGGGAACAGGCGGTGCCCCATGCGGTCGAGGATCGGGAAGCCGAAACGGACGGTCGGGATGTTCTCGGCGCGGCCGATGTGCTTGCAATAGGAGTTGCCGACGATCAAATCCACCGGCGCCTCCTTGATCCACTGGTGCATGTCGAAAAGGTCGGCGTTCTGCTTCACGACCGCCTCCGGCACGCGCCCTTCCAAGAGCTGCTGCACGCGCGCCTCGAAGCGCGGCGCCGACGAGCCGGTGATGACGTACACCGGGCGCATCTCAAGCTCCAGGAGCATCTGCACCAGCGAGATGACGTGGTCGGGGTCGCCCGCCACCGCCACGCGCTTGCCATAGAAGTACTGGTGCATGTCGGTCATCACGTCGAGCAGGCGGCCGCGCTCCCAAGCGACGGAGTCCGCCACCGGGACGCCTCCGACCTTGTGCAGGGCGTCGATGAAAAGGTCGGTGGTCCCCAGGCCGATGGGCAGCTCCAACAGGGTCGCAGGCACGCCGTACTGCGACTCCAGCTCCAGCGCCGCCGGCGTGGAGGTGAAGCCGCCCAGCGCGATGGTGCCGAGGCTGTGGCTGACGGTCTTCATGTCTGCCAGGGTCACGCCGCCGTGCGGGTACATGACGTACTTGCCGGTCTGCGGCAGGTCGAGCACGTCGCTGGTGTCGGGGAACATCACCGCCGGGACGCCCATCTCCCGCGCCAGCCGCTTGAGCTCGCGCATGTCGGACGGATCGACGAAGCCGGGGATGATGTTGACCTTGCCGTGCTTTTCGCCCGCGCGGCTCGGCAGGTGCTTCACCATCGAGGTCACCATGCCGGCGAAGCCCGTGATGTGCGAGCCGACGAAGCTGGGGGTGTTGGCGTGGATGACCACCTTCCCCTCCGGGATGATCTTCTCGTCGTACGCCTTGCGGATCATCATGGGGATGTCGTCGCCGATGACCTCGGACAGGCACGTCGTGTGGACGGCGACGATCTCCGGGTTGTAGATGGTGAAGATGTTGTTCAGCGCCTGGGTCATGTTGGCCAGGCCGCCGAACACCGACGCCCCTTCGGTGAAGGAGCTGGTGGTCGCCATCACAGGTTCCTTGTGGTGGCGCGTCAGGTGGCTGCGATGGTAGGCGCAGCACCCTTGGGAGCCGTGGCTGTGCGGCATGCATCCGTGTATGCCCAGGGCGGCGTACATCGCCCCGATGGGCTGGCAGGTCTTGGCGGGGTTTATCCTCAGCGCCTCCCGGGCGCTGTGGGTAGAAGGTGTTGCGTCTAGCATGTACGATTCCTCGAAAGAATAATATGTTGCAAAAGCTTCGGTGACGGCCTCAAACGGCTATGACGGTTTCTCCCACGGGGGGGTGATCAGCTTCCATACCCCTGTGTTCAGCATCCGGTCGATTTCCTTGTAAAAATTCGCCGCGCCGGTGAAGGCGGCGTAGGGTCCCGAGTAGTCGTAGCTGTGGAGCTGCTTGCAGGGGACGCCCATCTTCTCGACCACGAACTTGTCCTTGATGCCGGAGCAGATGATGTCGGGCTTGTAGGCCTCGATGAGCTTCTCCATCTCGTGATGGCTGATGTCGTCGATGACCAGCGTCCGTTTCTTCATCTGCTTCATCATCCCCTCGTAGTCCTCGAAGGTGAAGCCCTGCGACTTGAGCGCCTCCATCTGCTCCGGCGTCTTGCGCGGGTTGTAGCGCGCCGGGTCGGGCTCGACGTGCAGCTCCTCGATGTTGCGGCTGTCGGCGTCCACCTTGATGGTCGGCAGCACATGGCGGCCTTCGTAGTCGTCGCGGTGCGCGAACTCGTAGCCCGCCGAGACGACCTCTACGCCGATGTCCGCGAACAGGTCCTGGTAGTGGTGCGCGCGCGACCCGCCGACGAACAAAGCGGCCCGCTTGCCCTTGCAGCGGGCGGTGACCTCGTCGCGGACGGGCTTGAGCTTCGCCTGCTCCTCGGCGATGACGGCTTCCACGCGCTCGGTCAGCCCCTTGTTGTCGAAGTATTGCGCGATCTTGCGCAGGGACTTGGCGGTGGAGTCGGCGCCGAGGAAGTTCACCTTGAACCACGGGATGCCGTACTTCTTCTCCATCATGCCGGCGATGTAGTTGATCGAGCGGTGGCACATGACGGTGTTGAGCTGCGCCGTGTGGGCGCGGCAGACCTGGCTGTAGTTCACGTCGCCGCTCAGGGTCGCGGTCAGCGTGATGCCGCACTTCTTCAGCAGCGCGTCGATCTCCCATGCGTCGCCGCCGATGTTGTATTCGCCCAGGATGTTCATCGTGAACTCGCCCTGGTCCGGCGTGTCGTCCAGGCCGATCATGTTCTTGAACACCTCGTTGTTGGCGATGTGGTGGCCCGCCGACTGGCTGACCCCCTTGTAGCCTTCGCAACTGAACGCCACCACGTTGATGCCCAGCTTGTCCTTCATCTCCCGCGCCACTTGGTGGATGTCGTCGCCGATCAGGCCGACCGGACAGGTGGCGAGGATGGCGATGGCCTTGGGCTTGAAGATCTCGTAGGCTTCGAGGATGGCTTGGCGCAGCTTCTTCTCGCCGCCGAACACGATCTGCTCCTCCATCATGTCGGTGGACATGGAGTATTGCATGTAGTTCGGCAGGCCCGGCTTGGGGCGCGCCAGGTTGCGCCGGGACATCCAGGCGTAGAACCCGCATCCTATCGGGCCGTGGACGATCTGCAACAGGTCGTAGATGGGGCCCATGACCACGCCGCGGCAACCTGCGTAGGTGCAGCCGCGCTGCGTGATGATGCCGGGTATGGTCCGCGTGTTGGCGGCTATCTCCGGGATCGCGTCGGGGTCGTTCACAAGGATCTGCTTCTGGCGTTTCCTTTTGGTTTTGGGCGGATAGATCGCCAGCATCTCCTCGCGCAGTTCTTCCGGGCTGATGTCCACGGTTGCGGTCGCTTCCGAATCACTCATTTTCTCTCACCTCGTCGCATCTTCGTCGCGTCTTTAGTTGAACAGGCCGTATTCCATCAGCAGGCTTTCCAGCTCCGGGATGGCCAGGGGCTTCGGGATGACGAACATCGTGTTGCCTTCGATCGCCTTGGCGAGGCTGCGGTACTCGCCCGCCTGGTTGCACGCCGGATCCCACTCGATGACGGTCTTGCGGTTGATCTCGGCGCGCTGCACGTCGTTGTCGCGCGGCACGAAGTGGATCATCTGCGTCCCGAGCCGGCGGGCGAACTCCGCGATCATCTCCTTCTCGTTATCGACCTTGCGGCTGTTGCAGATCAGGCCGCCGAGCCGCACCTTGCCCGACTCGGCGAATTTCAAAATCCCCTTGCAGATGTTGTTCGCGGCGTACATCGCCATCATCTCGCCCGAGCAGACGATGTAGATCTCCTCGGCCTTGCCGTCGCGGATGGGCATGGCGAAACCGCCGCAGACCACGTCGCCCAGCACGTCGTAGAAGACGTAGTCGAGGTTCTCGCTCTCGTTGTAGGCGCCGAGCTGCTCCAGCAGGTTGATGGAGGTGATGATGCCGCGCCCCGCGCAACCCACTCCCGGCTCCGGGCCGCCCGACTCCACGCAGAGGCTGCCGGCGAAGCCCGGAGAGCGCACGTCGCTGAGATCCACGTCTTCGCCCTCCTCGCGCAGGGTGTCCAGCACGCTGCGTTGCGCCAAACCGCCCAGCAGCAACCGCGTCGAATCCGCCTTCGGGTCGCACCCGACCACCATCACCTTGCGCCCCATCTCCGCCAGGCCCGCCACCGTGTTCTGGGTCGTGGTTGACTTCCCGATCCCGCCTTTCCCGTAAATCGCCACCTTACGCATCTCCCAACTCCTCCTTGCAAAAATACCCAGTAAAAAAACCCGCACCGGGTCGTTGCACGCGGTGTGCCAAAGACAATTGTTTTCGCAATTTATTTATTGCACCCGCGTGAACATTGGGCGTTTTTCGTGGACAAGCATATAGTAAATTGCAATTATGGGAGCTTCGCCGGTTGACAGAATTGTCAATAAAAGTTGAACGGGGGGAAACTAGGGATATAAAAACAACGATTTCAGCGGCTTGCCATGAAAATGACATTTTTGGAAGTCGCGGGGGCGGGAGGGAAAAAAATGTCACATCGGTGTCGCCCGCAGGCGGGGGGGCTTTCGCCGCCTCCGAAGTCAGCCGATGAACTCCGTCTTCCCGGGTCGGATGGCGGCGGCCTTGGAAGCGAACAGTTGGCAGGGGATGCCGGAGGTCTCGTAGACGACTGCCGCGGGGCTGCGGTTGGTCTTGAAGCCGTGGGCGCGGCAACCGTAGGGGCGGCGCGGCTCCCACGTGACCAGGTAGTGGCGGCACTTGCGGCAGGCGACCGGCCGCTCCAGACCGTCGGCGGTGTTCGCGTCGTTCATCGTGTCCTTCGGCATGGCGTCCCCGGCGTCCCGGGGCCGGGCGCGGGATGCTATGAGCCGCCCGCCCCCTCGATGGCGCGGATGCCCACCTGAGACTTGGCGTCGAGCAGGCGGTTCAGTTGGTTGATCCTGCCGCCGAGGTTGTTGTACTCCTCGACCCAGGCGTCGTACTTGGCGATGTCCGTGTTGATCTGCGCCTTGAACTTCTCTATCTCCAGTTGCCGTCCGATCAACGCTTGGCGCGCGGCGTTGAACGTCACGCTGGAATGGAACTCCCTTTGGTTGAAGGCGTCGATGTCGGCGTTCAACTGGAACGCCATCGTCTCGAAGAGCGAGGAGTCCGACTCGATCTTCGCCGCCAGCCGTTCCAGTTGCGCCTTCAGCTTGACCTGTCCTGCCTCGAGGTTCTTGAACACCTTCTTATACTGGATCGTCATGTCGGCGACCCTGCGCCGGTCGCTGAAATAGCGGCTGTAGTAGTCCTCCAGTTCCGGCGACAGGGTCGTGTATTCCGTGCCCAGGATGGAGTGCAGCTCGTTGTCGCGCTGCCCCGGCTCCACTTGGGCGTATTCGGCCATCACGGCGCTGAACTCCTCGCTGTCGCCGGAACTCCGATACATGTCCTCGAGCATCCCGTCCACTCTGGCGCGCTCGGTCGCCGACAGGCGCATATACGCGGCATGCAGCATCTCGTGCGCGGCCGTTACATACTTGGCTGCGGCGATGCGCTCGTCCCGGACGTTGAACACATGGATCTTCCCGTTGACATGGCAGCCGAGGATTATCATCGTGGTCTCGATGTCCGAGCAACTGGCGCTGAAATCCTCCGCGTCGTCGATGCTCGGCAGGGACGCGAAGAACACGCGCCGCCCGAGGTCGCTCATGCCGGTCCGCTCCGCCAAGTCCACGACGGCGGGGGACGGGGGGTTGCGCCAGACGACGTAGCCGTCCACCAACACCCGCTTGTTGGCGTGGACGTAGCACGCCAGCCCCAACGCCAAGGCGAAAACGATGATTTTCCTGCGTTTTTTTCCCATAGCCATGTTTGCGCGACCCGCGCCGTCCCGAGGGTTTCGCCTCGGCGCCCTTCTCATCGTGCCGCGGCGGGCGTTACTTTAGGGAACCTCTGAAAAACCCGGACGCTGCGTCGCGCCTTGATCGAAAATGCTCATTCGCCTTGGCGAACTCCGCTTCTCGACTTGAGGCGGCACCCTTGTCTGCGAGCTTTTTAGAGGCTCCCTTCAACCTCGACGAAGCCCCGGGCGCCGGAGCTTTCCGGTGCGCCCCCGCCGCAACGTCTTGCGACCTCCCCCTCGATGACCCGCCTGACCTCCGCCTTCCCCAACCCCCAGGCGGGCGCGACCAGGAGCTCGGCGGGGGCGGTGCCGAACAGCCGTTCGACGTAGACGCCGGGGGCGAGCCTCCCGAGGAAGTCCGCGACCAGGCCTGCGTATTCCCGGAGCGTCGGCAGGGGGAACGGGCTCGCCAGGTATTCCGCCGCCAGGCTCGAACCGCGCACGACATGCAAGTGGTGGAGCTTGAGGAAGTCCACCCCCGCCTCGGAGACCGCATCCGCCCCGCCCAGCGCCTCTTCGCGCCGTTCCCAGGGGAACCCCAGGATCAAGTGCGTCCCGACGTGGATGCCGCGGTTGCGGGTGCGCGCCACGGCGTCTCGCCAACAACGGACGTCGTGGCCGCGGTTGATGCGGCGCAACGTCGCGTCCGACGCGGATTGCAACCCATACTCGACGGTCACGAAGAAGCCCTGCGCAAGCCGTCCCAGCCAGTCGAGCTTTTCCCCGTCCACGCAGTCGGGGCGCGTGCCGATTGCGAGTCCCACGACGTCCGGAAGGGCGAGGGCGCTTTCGTACAGCGGCGCGAGGACGTCCAACGGGGCGTAGGTGCCCGTCGCGGCCTGGAAATAGGCGATGAACTTTTCTGCGCCGAACCGGCGGCGCAGGTAGTCCATCCCCTCGGACATCTGCCGCTGGACGGATTTTCGACGGTCGGAGGTTTTTGGACGGAAAGAGTCGTTGTTGCAGTAGGCGCACCCCGAAGTCGAAAGCGTGCCGTCGCGGTTGGGGCAATCGAACCCGGCGTCGATGCCGACCTTGTACACCCGGCAACCGAACCGGTCGCGCAAATAGCGCCCGTAAGAGTTGTATGGGGGCATGGGCTTCAGGGCGTCTCGAAAAGCCCGCAGGCGGGGGCGTCGCCGCGACGTCCGAGGCGCATCCCGCGAGCAGGACGGCTACCGCCGGACGACGCCCCCGTCGGCGAACCACAGGCTGCCGGTTGTAGGCCAACGGCTGGCTTAGATCTTGATCCGGTTGTCGTCCTTGGGGCACACCCAGAACATGCCGCCCGGGGAATCGCGGTATTTGATCACCTTGGTGGCGACCATCGCAGTCCCGCATTTCGGACAATGGGTCACGGGCGCCTCCACCTTGTTCCCCAAGCTGGCGCGCGCGGTTTTGGACAATTTCTTCTCTGCCATGGCTGGCTCCTTTCTCGTCTTAATCCATGCCTTTAATTAATATCAATATCAGTGCCTACCCAGTGCCTCCCGCCAGAATCGGGATAATGTAACCATCCCGGCGGATGCCGTCAATACCATTTTGGCGCGGGGGGACTTCGGGGCGCCGCCGGAGGGGATGTCGGAGGGGATGTCGGGCGATTAGCCCTTCCCCGAAGCCCACCCTTGCGGTAAAATACCAGGTTTCTCACGGGACGGTTGACGGCGGGTTTCGCATCGGCGTGGTCGCGTCGTGGACGCCCCGTGCGGAAAGTCCAAAAAACCAGGAGTGTAAAAATGGCTACTGTTATTTACGAGAAAGACATCGAAGGTACAACCAAGACCACCGGCGGATGGGAGCGCCTGTCCAAGACGCTGATCTCCGAGCACACCGTCGGCGCCAAGAAGATGGCGATGGGCATCAACATCTCCCAGCCCGGCAGCGGCATCCCGTGTCACAAGCACGACACCGAGGAAGAGGCGCTGTATTGCATCGAGGGCCACGGCAAGCTGGTCATGGGCACCGGCGAGGAATATGACATCGTGCCCGGCACCGCCTTCTGGAACCCCGTCGGCGTGGAGCACACCCTGTACAACATCGGCGACGGCCCGTTGAAGGTCGTCTGGGCGTATGCGCCCCCCTTGAAGGATCACCTGAAGTCCTAGGTCTGCGCGGCTTGCCGCGTCATCGTAGATCCCCACCATCACGGAAGAGGGGCGTGGAGACGCGCCCCTCGCCCCATGCCTGCCGTCGCGCGTCTTTTCCCCCGGAGCCTTGCCCCCCCGGGCGTTGCGCCGCCGCCCTTCGATGATTCGACGTCCCCGTCGTTCGTGCGCCGCCCCGCATTGATACTTTTTCACGGGTCGTCGCGGGAGTTCCTGATAGCTGATAGTTATCACTGTCCGGCAATCTTGATATTGGACGCAGACCCCGCCTTCGGTGACAATACAGGGGCATCATGGAAAAATCGTTCGTGCTGTCGCGGGAGAATAGTGCATAATGTCCGGTTCCGAATCATGAGGCGCAGCCGGGAGCGAACCGCAGTTTTCCCCGTCCGTCATTCGTAATAAGGAGAGAAAGAACGATGGCCAAGGCATTGGAAGGCGTCAAGGTGTTGGATTTCACGCAATATCTATCGGGGCCGCACTGTACGGCGGTGTTGAGCGAACTCGGGGCGGAGGTCATCAAGATCGAGATGCCGGGCCGGGGCGAGCCGGAGCGGGTCGCCATGCCCAAGACCCCCAAGAAGGAGTCGTACCAGTTCCTCTCCTACAACCGCGGCAAGAAGAGCGTCACGCTGAACCTGAAAGACCCCAAGGGGCTGGAGCTGGCCAAGAAGCTGGCGGCCAAGGTGGACGTGCTGGTGGAGAACTTCGCCCCCGGCGTCTTGGAGCGGCTGGGGCTGGGCTACGAGGAGGCGAAGAAGATCAACCCCGGCATCGTCTACGCCTCGATCTCCGGCTTCGGGCACACGGGGCCGCGCAAGAACGACGTCTGCTACGACGTGGTGGCCCAGGCGATGGGCGGCCTGATGAGCGTGACCGGCTACCCCGGCGGCGAGCCGCTGAAGGTCGGCTGTTCGCTCGGCGACTACATGGGGGGGTACAACGGCGCCATCGCCATCCTGGCGGCACTCTACTACAAGAAGGTCACGGGCGAGGGCCAGTCGATAGACATCTCCATGCAGGACGGCATCTGGGCGATGGTCTTCCCCGACCGCGCCAACTACTTCGACACCGGCGTCACCCCCAAGCGCTTCGGCAACAAGCTCAGCAGCTCGGCCCCCTTCGGCGCCTACAACGCCAAGGACGGCTACGTCGTCATCTGCACGATCACCGACGACCAGTGGCACAAGGTCTGCCAGGCGATGGGGCGCGACGACTTGATCTCCGAGGAGAAGTATTCCACGCGCGAGAAGCGCACGTACAACATGGAGGAGGTTGACGGCCTGGTGCAGGCGTGGTTGAAGGACATGCCCGTGGAGGAGGCCATCGCCGCGCTCAAGAAATTCAAGGTCCCTTGCTCGCCGCTGCCGACCTTCGACGAGGTCGCCAACGACCCGCACCTCCTGAGCCGCGAGATGCTGGTCGAGGTCGAGCAGCCGGTTTCGGGCAAGGTGAAACTCATCGGCTCGGTCTACAAGATGTCCAAGACCCCCGGCGACCGCAAGATGCGCGTCCCCGAGGTGGGCGAGCACAACCAGGAGGTCTACGGCGGCCTGCTGGGCATCGACGACGGCGAGCTTGAAAAGCTCAAGGCCGAGGCCGTCATCTAGTTGTTTTCTGTTTTACCAAGGTTCGCGGTTTTATTTGAAGAGTGTCTCTTCCCGCCGCCTACGGCTTGGCGTCGTGGGCGGAGGCGGGCAGTTTTTCCGATAGAGCCGAGTGTTCAATTTTTCTTGGAGGTTAATCCACATGATGAAAAACAGCGATTTTTTGGAAGCTGCCCTGCTATCCAAAACCGCGGAAGAAGCGATGGGAAAGCTGCGGGAGAAGTTTAGCGCGGATCTTCCTGCCGACCTTCCCGCCAACGACTTCGACGCCCTCAAGGTGTTGCAGAACAAGTACGGCCAGGAGTTCTTGGACGTGCTGACTTCGCGCAAGAGCATCCGCCGCTACAAGCCCGACCCGGTGCCGGACGAGATGATCGACAAGATCCTCGAAGCGGCGCGCTGGGCGCCGACGGGCGAGAACTACCAGCCGTGGCGGTTCATCGTCGTCCGCGACCAGGAGACCCGCAACAAGATCGGCGACTTGGCCTTGGAAGGCAGCGGCTCCCGCATGACCTCTTGGTACTGCCTGAACGAGTTGCAGAAGCGGTTCGAGGGGATCGAAGACCCGGAGAAGCGCGCCACCGTGCTTGAGTTCATGTATTCGGGAAGAGTGTCCGAGTTCGCCAAACAAGCCCCCGTGGTCATCGCCGTCATCGGCGACCTGCGCGTCGGCAGCGTGGACGTCCCTTACGACTGCTGCGCGGCGCTGGACAGCATGACGCTGCAGGCGCACGCGATGGGGCTCGGCTCCTGCTGGGTCTACGGCCCGGTGGCGAGCACCCGCGACGCCATCCGCTTCAAGGAGATCCTGGGCATCCCGACGGCGATGGGCTACTACAAGGTGGTTTCCTACCTCGCGGTCGGCTACCCCCTGGAGCAGCGCCGTCACCCGCGCCCCAAGGTTCCGCTTGCGGACATGGTTTTCTGGGAGAAATTCGGCAACAAGGAACGGAAATAAGGAGAGGAATCTATGGATAACAAAGAAAGCATTCAATATGGCAACGAGTTGCTTGCGCGCGTCGAGACGCTCATGTACCAGGAACTCTCCGGCATGGCTTACTGGAAGTGCGAATTCGTAGGCACGGACTTCATCCGCAGCCAGAAGATCGAAGGCAACACGGTCGATGAGATCGTCGAGAGCTGCAAGAAGGCGATCGTCGCGGCCGGCATCGTCTCCGACATCGAGTCCAAGACCGACGGCAGCCTGCTCCTCAAGCTGAAGGTGCACAAGTGCATCCACCACGAGAAGGAGAAGCTGGTCAAGGCCGAGGGCGTCGCCCCCTACATCTGTCCCGTCGCCAACATGGTGCTGGACCAGATCCACCAGAAGCTGAAATACCAGACCAGCTACCTGTCCAAGATCGCCATGAACGAGAAGGACGGCTGGTGCCTGCTGTACATGGCCCTGTACAAGACCCACGACGACATCGGCAAGGTCGCCGACTGGCTCAAGGACGACCCGGACGCCGAGTGGCTGAAGGCGCAGCCTTCGCAGATCCTCGCGTCGGAAGACCGCAAGAAGAAGTAGCGGCATAAGAAGGAAAGCGACAATCCGGGCGGTCACGCCCGCCGAAAGGCGGGCCGTGACCGCCGTTTCATTGCCATCCTTTGGGATGGGTAAAACCCTCGGATTCCAGCCTGCGGCTTCAGCATTCAACATGATGATCTAACGATATGACGATGGAGTGTCGCCTTGTCGCCCGGACGGCGGCGACATCCGCGACGCCTCCAGTTGCCCGACCTCCATGTCCATGTCGTTCGCCTAGCCCCTCCCGACGCGGGGATGCGCTGACGTCTCCACTTTGGAACAACGGGCCCGGAACAACGGGGGATTTTCCGCTTGACAGTTCTTGCGCAAGTCCCCTATGCTCGACCTCAGCGTGCGGCACCTGCGGTTTTGGCGCTGACGCGGCAGATTCGGCAAACGGGAGGCGCGCATGACCAACCCCACCGGAAGCAATCCTGCAAGCAGAATCAAGCGGGCCCTCGCCCGAATCCCCTCCCGGACCCCCTGCGGACGCGACATCGGACGCGCGGCGCGGCTCCTCGCGACGGCGGCGCTGGCAGTGCATCTGCTGACGCCCGGTCAGCAGGCGGACGACCGCAAGGAGTACATCTACATCGACGGGCGGGTGCTGGCCATTGAGGAGTCGGCGGCGGCATCCATCGGCGCCGACGGCTGCGCCTACTCCGTCACACCGACGTCCAAGAACGTCGCCAGCGGCGGCGGGAGCGGGACGGTCGCGGTCGCGACGGATGCCGGGTGCACAAGGACGGCGGTGAGCAACGCCTCCTGGATAACTGTCACCGGCGGGGCGGGCGCGATGGGCGACGGCGCGGTGACCTTCTCCGTGGCGGCCAACGCGGGCCCCGCGCGCACCGGCACCATCACGGTGGGGGGCAGGGCGTTCACGGTGACGCAGGCGGACGGCTGCACGTACGCGCTCTCCGCCGGCGCCGCGAGCGTGGCTGCGGGCGCGACGAGCGGGAGCGTGGGCGTGACCTGCTCCAACGGCGGGTGCGCGCGGACGGCGGCGAGCAACGCCTCCTGGATAACGGTGACCGGCGGGGCGGGTGCGACGGGCAGCGGCGCGGTGACCTTCTCCGTGGCGGCCAACGCGGGCCCCGCGCGCACCGGCACCATCACGGTGGCGGGCAAAACGTTCACGGTGGCGCAGGCGAACGGTTGCACGTACTCGCTCTCTCCCGCCGCGTCGGGGACTATCGGCCAATCCGGGGGGAGCGGGAGCTTCACGGTCAACGCCAGCGACGGCGCCTGCGGATGGACGGCGGGGGTGGGCACCGGTGACTGGATCACGGTGACCGGCCCCCGCAACGGGACGGGGACGGGGTCGGTGGGCTATTCCACAGCCGCGAACACATGGATTCCGCGCACCGGCTCCATCGTGGCGGGCGGCAAGACCTACACGGTCAACCAGGCGGGGTTGACCTGTCAGCAGGCTTGCTCCGTGCAGACGCAGTCGTGCCAAGCACAGGTGGAGGGGTGCGTCGCGCAATGCGTGTCGTACATCCCGAACTGCGGCTACGCCCCGGGCCAGTGCATGCAGGCCATTCAAGGTTGCGCCGCGCAGTGCCAAAGCCAGGCTGCGCAGGGATGCTCCTCCCTGTACCAGCAGTGCATGGCGGGGTGCCAGTAACGGGGGCGCGGGGGTTCATAGAGCGGGAGGTCGGATCATGGTCATGAGAGCCAGCGTCGCAGTCTTCGCGACCATCGCCCTGTTCGCGGTCATGGTGCCCGCCGTGCGGGGGCAGGAGGTGGAGGCGGCGCCGGTGCGGGGGTTCATGCCGAACCACGACCAACTGGGCGGCGCGGT
>JAISUT010000014.1 GCA_031271905.1 Acidobacteriota bacterium | reverse complement strand
AGTCCGGGATCGCGGCCTTGGCGCAGGCGAACTCCAACAGCCAGACGGTGCTCAGCCTGCTCCGGTAAGGCATCCCATGGGGCGGGCGTCCACTCCCGGACGCCCGCCTCCACTTTCCGTCCACCAAGGCGCGCCCCCGTCGGCGCGCCTTTTTTTTATGCGAACTCCATTTCAGAGGCTTCTTATTCCGTAGCGCGACGCCTCCGCCGGGGCGAAAGCCGCGCCGCCTTGCCGCCGTTGCCAGGCGGGGAGATACCGCTTTGCATTTTCACGATGAAAATTGTGAAGAGACATCCTATGAGGGACGATAGATATGTTGCGCCATTTGACGACAAGGCCGCGCGACACCAGAGGATGCGCCGCGCCAGCCTTGGAAGCGAACGGGAAATCGCCCCAATAACGGCTCCGACAGGAGAAAGGCCCCCATGACCGACGGTGCTATTCCACAGGTTATAACGGTTGACGAAGATTTGTGCACCAACTGCCACGCCTGCATATCCGCATGCCCGGTGAAGTATTGCAACGACGCCAGCAAAGACTACGTCACGATAGACCACCGCGCCTGCATCGGCTGCGGGGCGTGCCTGCATGCGTGCAAGCACCATGCCCGCCGCGGCATCGACGACTTCGACGCATTCATGCGGGACGTCCGCGGCGGCGCGTCCGTCGTCGCCATCGTGGCGCCTGCCGTCGCCTCCAACTTCCCGCATGAATACCTGAACGTCAACGGCTGGCTCCGCTCCATCGGGGTAAAGGCGTGCTTCGACGTCAGCTTCGGCGCGGAATTGACGGTCAAGAGCTACCTGGTGCATGTCCACGGCAACCGGCCGAAAACCGTCATCGCCCAACCCTGCCCCGCCATCGTCTCCTATATCGAAACTTACAGGCCGGAGCTGGTGAAGTACCTCGCCCCCGCAGACAGCCCCATGCTGCACACCATCAAGATGGTGCGCGAATACTACCCCCAGTTCAAAAACGCCAAGTTCGCGGTGATCTCCCCTTGCTACGCCAAGAAAAGGGAGTTCGCCGCCACCCGGATCCCCGCGTACAACGTCACCATCAGCTCGCTGAAACGGTATTTCAAGCAAAACGGCGTCGCGCTGTCCAGCTTCCCCCAGGTCGAGTACGACAACGACCCGGCGGAAAGGGCGGTCCTTTTCTCCACCCCGGGAGGGTTGATGCGCACCGCCGAGAACTGGCACAACGGCATCAGCGCCTCCATCCGCAAGATCGAGGGGGTGCACACCGTCTACGACTACCTGTCCAGTTTCGGGAAAAGCGTCGATGAAGGTTGCTGCCCCGCCATCATCGACTGCCTCAACTGCGAAAAGGGATGCAACGGCGGCACCGCCACGGATTCCCACGAGATGTCCTTCGACAGGCTGGAGTCGCTGGTCGAGAAACGCAACCGGGAGATGCAGGGGCGGTACAAAAGCACCGGGCTGTTTGACAGGAAAAAGAGCGCGGACAAGGTGAAGGCGGCGGTGGGGAAGTATTGGAAGGCGGGGCTGTACGACCGGACGTACCAAGACCGCTCCGGGAACAGCACCTTGAGGCAACCGGACGACGCGGAGCTCGAACGGGTGTACGCCAGCATGAACAAGTTCTCCGACAAGGACATCTACAACTGCGTGGGATGCGGCTACAATTCCTGCCGGGGCATGGCGACGGCCATCTACAACGGCCTGAACAAGCCCGAGAACTGCCACCAGTACATGCTCACGGAAGTGAAGAAAGCCCACAAGGAGTCGAAGGAATTCGCCTCGTCGCTGGTCAAGTCCAAAAACGACATCCGCGAGCTGATCGAGCGCCTGAACCACAACAGCGTCAGGCTCTCCTCCTTGATATGCGAAACCCTGGAGGACATCGAGAAGCTCTCTTCCGAGCAGACCGGCACCATCGCCAAGCTCGTGGGGCAGATAGAGCAGTCCAAGACCCTGACCAAGGCGATCAACCCCATCCTGAAGGCCATCAGCGACATTTCCTTCCAAACCAACCTGCTGGCGCTGAACGCCAGCGTGGAGGCGGTGCAGGCGGGGAAATACGGCAGAGGCTTCTCCATCGTGGCGAACGAGGTCAAGACCCTGGCGAGCAAGTCGCAAGGCGAGGTGGCGAAAATATCCGACTACGCGGAGCAGCTTAAAAACGCCTTCGACGTCCTGCAACAGATCATCCGGACGGACTTGGACAAAAAAGCAGATGACGCTTGCGACGGCATGGCCCACCTGGCGGACAAAATCAAACGGGCGGCGCAGGAGCTGACGGACAACTCCCGGTCGCTGGAAGAATTCAGCTCCAACCTGGCGTGACAAACCGCCTTGCGCAAATGCCGAGCCGTTAAGATCGAAACCCGTATCCACACATCACGCCGGTCGGCCCCACCGGCGCCCTGCCGCCCCGCGATCCCTCCGCCGCCAGCCGGCAGACGGACGCGCCCGAACGCACCCGAACCCGAACCCCGAACCCGAACCCGAACCCGAAGTAGAAAAAGATTGACAGCGATACGCGCCCTCGCATTAAATAGCATCGGCCTGACGCTAAAAGGCGACAACAGGAAAAGGGGGGCACCATGAAGTTCGCGTTCCGATTCTGAGAGTGACGCAGGCAAAACGGCGCCCCGTGCGGGTGCCGGATTTCCCGGAAGCGGCGAAACGTCCGCAAAAGGAAGTGCCCAGGAGCATGCGTCCCGATCAATGGATGTAGGTTCTCTTTATCCGCTTTGACCGCGTCTGATCCCGTCTAGCCCTTCCTTTGGCGACTCCCGCCGGCTCCAAATCATTTCATCGACCAGCGCGTCGCGTCGTTGGAATCTCGTTCCCAAGGCAGGACGCTCACGCCGTGGGCGCCGTGGCATTGAACTGCTTGCGGGATTAGACGTCCGTGCGCTGAGGGTGCGGCCTGCCTGTCGGCAGGCGTGGCGCCCCAGTCTTTTTCATGGGGCGTGGCAACTTACCATCACTATTTTCAGGGGGACGGGATGAGCAAGGAAGCTTTGTTCAAGGATATTGCAAACGCTGTCGTCGATATGGACGCCGACAGCTCGACCAGGCTTTGCCAGACGTCGATCGAACAGCGGATCGCGCCATACGAGACGATCACGGGCGGTCTCATGGAGGGGATGAAGGAGGTGTCGCGGCTCTACGAGGAAGAGGAATATTTCCTGCCCGAGGTGCTCATGAGCAGCGAGGCGATGAACGCCGGGCTCGACGTTTTGAACCCGCACCTGGACAAGTCTTCGATGGGCCAGCCGATCAAAGTCGTCATCGGCGTCGTCGAGGGCGACACGCACGACATCGGGAAAAACCTGGTGCGCATCATGACGGAATCGTCCGGCATGGAGATATACGACCTCGGAAGGGACGTGCCGCTGGAGAAGTTCATCAGCAAGGCCGAGGAGGTGGACGCCGACGTGATCGCGATGTCCACGCTCATGACCAGCACGATGGACGGCATGAAGGAGGTCATAGACCGCCTGAAGCAGCGGAACATCAGGGACAAATACAAGGTGATGGTCGGTGGCGGGCCGATATCCCCGCGTTTTGCGCAACGCATCGGCGCCGACCTCTATTCCAAGGACGCGGCCGAGGCGGTGCGCACGCTGAAAACCACGTTTGGAAAGGAGCAATAGACATGCCTGCATACCGCGAAGACATCTTGACCCCAAAGGAACGTTTTGACGCATTCCTCACCGGCGCCCCCATGGACAGGATGCTCTGCATGCCGCTCGTCACCAGCTATGCGGCGAAGATAGCCGGACGCACGATCAAGGAATACCAGCAGAGCGGAAAGACCATGGCGGAATGCCATGTCGTCGCATACGACAAGCTGCGATACGACCTGATCTACCTGTTCACGAACTGTTCGTATGTGGCGGAGGCGATGGGGCAGCCGTTGGAGTATCCCGACGACGAACCGGCTTCCTGCCCCGATCCGATCATCAAGTCGGAGGCGGACTTGGCGAAGATCCGGGTCGCCGGGGCCGACGACGGCCTTTTCCCGGTGTATTACGAAGCCATCGACATCCTGAAGGAGAAGCTCGGCGACCAGGTCTACATGACGGTCTGCTTTTCAGGGCCGCTGTCCACGGCGGCGACCTTGCGCGATGTCGAGCTGTTCGTCAAAGACACCTATAAAGCCCCGGAGTTCTGCCACAAGCTCCTGCGGATGTGCACGGACAGTTGCAAAAACTTCATCGCGAAGCTCGTCGCGAAAGGCGTCATCCCGGTCATCCTGGAGCCGATCTCCTCCGGCAGCATCCTCAGCCCCAAGATGTACGACGCTTTTTCCGCCCCCTACAGCAAGGAGTTGGTCGATTACACGCACGGGCTCGGCTCGCCGGTCGCCCTGCACATCTGCGGCAAGACCAACAAGATCATCGGCAAGATGGCCGATTCGGGCGCGAACATCATCAGCTTCGACATCTGCGACCTCGCCATCGCCAAAGAGAAGGTGGCGGGACGCGCCGTCCTGCTCGGAAACGTCACCCCCGCCGACGTCCTGTACATGGGGCCGAAGGAAGACGTCAAAAAAGTGTGCGAGGACGCCTTGGAATTCATGAAGGACTACAAGCCCGGCTTCATACTGGCGACCGGATGCGAGCTGCCGAAGAAAATCCCCTACGAGCATCTGGAGGCGATGATGGAGGTGATTCGCACGACGGGCGTCCTGCCTTACGCAAAATAAGCAAAGGCGCATGGCGCGTGTACAAATGGGCTGCGGGTGAGGTGGCGGATGATCAAGCTGGACGTTATTTCGGGTTTTCTCGGGGCGGGGAAGACGACGTTCATAAAAAAGCTGCTGCGCGACTGTGGCGGCGAGGACATCGTCATCGTCGAAAACGAGTTCGGGGAGATCGGCATCGACGGGGAAATCCTCGAACGGGAAGGCTACAAGATGTATGAGATATCGACGGGCTGCATCTGCTGCCTGATGCAGAAGGGGTTCGTCGATACGCTCCAAGCGATCATCCGCGACCACCATCCCGACCGGATCGTCATCGAGCCGACCGGCATCAGCATATTGAGCGACATCGTGAAGTCGCTTCGACGGGAACCGTTCACGCGGACTTGCGCGATCAACGCGCTCATCACGATCGTGGACTGCGAAAACTATCTCCGGCAGTGCGATGTCTTCGGCGAGTTCTTCGAAGACCAGATCGCCAACGCCACCCGACTGGTCTTCAGCAAATCCGCGCTCGTCGACCGGAAGACCGTCGAGGAAACCTACGTTTCCGTCCGCTGCAAGAACCCGACGGCGCCGGTGGTGATCAAAAACTGGGACGACTTCACGGTCGAGGAGCTGCACGGCTACATCGACGGCGATCTCATCTGGGAGCGGGACGGCGCGCCGGCCATGCCCGACCGCCGGTCGTGCCGGGACGGTCTGTTTTCGACCTTCTCCCGGAAAATCGACTATGCGCTTTCCAAGGAGGATCTGGCGCGCAAGTTGGAGAGCCTGCGGGACGGCGCGTGCGGCGAGGTGTTGCGGGGCAAGGGATTCGTCAACTGCACGGACGGGAGCTTCGAGTTCAGTTGCACGCAAAGCCGCTTCGAGCTCTATCCCATGGACGAGCCGGTGAGCGGGCGCGTCTGCTTCATCGGCGTCGGGCTGAACCAGCAGGGGCTGGACGGGCTGTGGCGCGACCCGAACGAGCGGCGCGTGCAGTTGGACGTGCTGGCGGGGAAGGCGGATTGATGCTGGACGTCCTGACCGACAGCGCGCTCGATGTGTTGAAGACGCTTCCGGCGATGTACCTGGTGTGTTTCCTGGGCGAGTTCGTCTCCTCCCGGGACGTCATCTTCATCAGGCGCGTCAACTCGCTGCGGGGCGTCGTCGCCACATCGCTGTTGGGGCTCATCCCGCAATGCGGGGTGTCGGTGGGGTTCGCGCGGCTCTACGCCCGGCGGCTCGTCGGCCGGGCCGCGCTGCTGACCGTGTTCCTGTCCGGCTCGGACGAGGCGTTGATCGTCGCCGCCGGCAGCTACGACCTTTGGTTCGTCCTGAAGCTCGTCGTTTGCAAAGTCGCCATCGCCGCCGTTTTCGGCATGCTGCTCCTGCTCGTCCCGCATAAGGATGCGGGCGCCGCCGACGGAGGCTACGAGAAAAAAGACGCGCGTCTGTCGTTGTGGGCGGTCGCCAAAAGCTCGGCGATGTCGGTCCTGAAGCTGGCCCTGTTCCTGTTTGTGGCCGTGTCCCTGCTGGAGCTGGCGATCGAGACGGCGGGCATGGAAAACCTGGGGGAGACGCTCCAGCGTCGGGGCGTCTTCCAGGTGGTGCTGGCGACTTGCATCGGCGCCGTCCCCAGTTGCGCCTCGTCGGTGTTTGTGACGCAGGCGTATCTGGGCGGGTTCATCGGATTCGGCGCGCTGGTCGGCGGACTGTGCGCCAACACCGGCTACGGCATCATCGTGGTCTTCAAAGAGCTGCCGCTGAAAAAGGCATTGGCCGTACTCGCGCTTTTGATGGGCGTCAGCATCGCCTCCGGCATGGTCTTGACGCTTTGGGTCGGATAGGGGGATTGACGATGGCGGAAACCGAGATGTTCGTCTGCGGCGCCGAGACTGGCGCGTCCGAACTGCCGGAAGGGATTGTCAAAGCCCACGGCTTCAAATTCCCCGAGGTGCATTTCGACGCCGGCGAGATGGTTCGATTCGCCGAAGTCTTGCAGGCGGAGAAGGAGGACGCCTTCGCATCGGTGCCGTTCTGCCTGACGGTCGAGGCGGAGGCGCTGGGCGCGCGGATCAACCCGGGCGACGCGCGCGTCGGGCCGCGCGTCCGGGAATGCGCGTTCAAGTCTGTCGCCGAACTCGACGCGATCGACTATGGGAAGGCCTTGGCGTCCGGAGAAAGGATCGGGCTGGTCTTGGAAGCGGTCAAGGCGCTGTCGGCCGGCCACGACGTCATCCTGAACGTCAACGGCATCTTCACGACGCTGGCGTCCCTGATCGAGATGAACACCCTTTACAAGGCGATGCGGTCGGACAGGGAGACGGTCTTCCGGGTCTTCGGGAAATTGAAGGATTTCAGCGTGGCATTCACGAGGCTGGGGCTGGAAAGCGGTGCCAAAGTCATTTCCTATGCAGACCCGGTGGGCGACGTCACGATCATGGGCATGCGGATGTTCAAGGAATTCGCGGCGCCGGCGACTTGCGCCGTCATCAAGGAGTCGCTGGCGCTGCTGGACGGCCGGATCTTCCATCTCTGCGGACGCATGACCAACAGCCTGTTCAAAGCCGGCCTGGTCGCCGTGGAGAAGACGGCGGTCGCCGGCGCCGCCAACTACGGCGACGCGCTGTTGCGGCTGCACCGGGAAAAGGGGGTGGACTTCGTCGGCAACCACTGCATCAAGAAAACCAACCTGGGGCAAGCCGACGTCTTCGCCCTCTCTTTCGTCTGAAGGGGCTATTTAGAACGCCCATTGTGCAAGCCGACGTTCCAAGGGAGGGGGGGACGCCTAAGCGCACATATCTTGACGGCGGTCTCTTGCTTGCGATTCATTTCCCCAGCGAGAACACGACGCCGCCCGAGAACCTGAAGTTGTTCTGGAGGGAGCGCTCGTCCGGCAGCGTGTCAAACCGCGTCTGGATGAAATCCGCGCCGCCTCGGATCAACATGGATTCGCCGACCGGGAACTGCGCGCCGCCGCCAAGGGCGGTCGTCAGCCTGTTGCCTGCGTCTGACGCGCCCAACGCCTCCGAGCGGAGGGTCGAGCCGCCTATGAGCGCGTGCGCGAACAACGGCCCGAAATTGAAACGGGGCCCCGCGAGATAGGAATAGTTCCGGATGCCGCCGCCGGAATGGGCGTTGTCGCCTGGAACGCCCTTGTAATAGCCGCTCACGTCGAATTCCGCCGCGAACCGCTTGGTGATGTTGGCGGAAACGCCGAAGTTCCATCCGCTGAGATATTGCCGATCCGCCGTCAAGCCCCCGGTGTCCATGCCGAGCACGGAGAATCCGGCGAACACCTCGGCCGCCGGCGGGGGGGCGTCTTCATCTGGAGGCAGGAACGCGGGGGGCGCGGTTTTCATCGGCGGGGCCGGCGCGGGCGCGGCACGCTCCACAACATGCGCCGGCGGCGTGTCCCGGGGCTGCCGCGCGTCTGTGGACGCGACAGGTGCGGCGGATGCCGCAGATGCGCCGACCGGCTCGCGGTTCCGCGCCAACGCGCCGACCGGCTCGTGGTTCCGCGCCACCGGCTCGGGCGGTGCGGGCCGCCCATGAAGTTCAGGCGGCTCATGGCGCACGGAGCCCCCAGGGGATTCTGACGTCCCCTGGTATTTTGCGGATTCGACCGATCCGGAGGATCCCGCGGGGCCGGAGGGGCTGACGGGCGCGGCAATCGCAGCGGACGCGGACGGCGCGGGCGTCTCCACCAAAGTCTGGACGGTTGGCGGCGACGGCGCCATGTATTCAAACGACCGTTGGACGGGCGCTTCCGCCAACACCTCCGCGACGGGTGCCGCTTGCGTCTCCTTGAAAGGCTGCGACGGGGCGTGTTGGACGGGCGCCGGGGCAGGGGGCGCGGGAGGAGGCGCGACCGGGACATGCGCCAGCCCGATGTTCGCGATAGGGACGAAACCGTCTTGGTGCTTGTTGATCCGGATTTTCACGTAGTCGCCCTCGACGTCGATGATCGTCACTTTCTGGTTGCAGGACAGTTGCCGGACGACGATCAGGCTGTCCGGGCGTTCCATGGCGCGCACGCCGACGAATGTGTCGCAGACGATGACGCCTTCGACGGTTTCTTCGCCGCCCCCCCCTCCGGTGTCCGCCCAGCCTGCGGCCGCGAACACGCCGGACAGGAGGAACGCGCAAACGATCCTCCCGGGCGCCGATGGCGAAACAACCGGGAAGGCAGGCGTCCAGCCCGGGAATCCTCGCAAAAACAGGCGGGACGCCCGCGCTCCCAGTGAATGACGAAGGTTTTCCAGTCTGCTCATGGCGCTCCTCGTTGAAGAATGGACAGCCCAGGTTCCCTGGGGCCGGGACGCGACCTGCCGTCGAGTTCCCCGCGGCAGGGGCTTTTGCGGGCTTTATCGGCAGGGGTGTGGAATAAATTAGAAATGTTCCGAGGAAAGCCTTGGTCGCGCCAAGGGGGGCGTCGGGGCCGTGCCGCCACATCGGATGCAACGTCTTATGGGAACCTCTGAAAACGCCGGGCGCCGCGTTGCGCCTTGTCTGCGAGGTTTTTAGAGGTTCCCTTATTTATATGAAGCTTCGAGTCATGCCAGCGCCTTCAGGTCGTCTTCCAGTTGCCGGTAGTTGGCGATTGCCACCGCCATCCCGTCGACCCGGCCCCGGTCGTAGATCCAGCGCAAGGCGCTGGGGAAGTCGGGCTCGCCGCCCCCCTTGGGCGGGCAGGGGCCGCCGGAGCAGGTCTTCATGGCGACCAGCCCCATGCCCAGATCCCGCGCCTTTTTCAGCTCGGCCTCCAACTCCTCCTGCCGCCACTCCCCCCTGCGCCCGGAGTTGGAATGGACGTACGCCCCCCGGTGGTTGTAGGGGACCATGACCACCTCGTAGAACTTCTCCCGCACGGCCGCCTGCAGCATCTCCACATGGTTGGTGTGGGCGGAAAAGCCGTGGGCGCGGATCTTGCCCGCCTTCTTCGCGGCGGAGAAGAACTGGCGGATCGCCTCGTGGTGGGTGATGGCGGGCAGCGTGGCGTTGTGGACCAGCATGATGTCGATGTAGTCCGTGCCGAGCGCCTTCAGGCTGTTCTCCAGCGAGCGGTTCATCTCTTGGACGATGCGCTTGGCGTCGGCCGCGCCCAGTCCGGCGGCGGGGTCGCCTCGGAACACCAGCTCCAGCTTGGATTGGATGACGACGTCTTTGCGCCGTCCGGCGAGGGCCTTGCCCACCATCGTTTCGTTCATGCCGTTGAAATACGACGGGCCAGTGTCGTAAAAGGCGATGCCTGCGTCCAAGGCGCGCTTCACCAGCGCGGGCTCCATGGTGCGCGAGGCGCCGAAGCCTATCGGCGTGATGCTCAGGCCCGTGCGCCCCAGCGGTTTCCGGGCGGTGGCGTTCCTGTATGCGATGGCGTTCTTGGCGGCCTGGGGCGCCGACTTGCCTTGGGCGTCGGCAAGCCTGGCGGCTTCGGCGGCCAGACCCGCGCCCAGCACGGCGGCGGACGACTTTCTAAGGAATTCTTTGCGGGAGATGCGCTTTTCGGACATGGCCAGACATCCTTTCCTGAAACCGATGGTCGGACAACTGCGGGAAGGTCATTCTCGCAGTTGTCCGCCAAGGAAACAAGAATCAATGTCCGGGAAAAACTCCGCCGGTGGAACCTATCCGTCCTTCTTCATCTGGGCGATGATCTCGCCGAGCACCCTGTCCGCGTCCTCGCAGGACACCTGGCAGGTGCCGACGCGCTCGTGGCCGCCGCCGCCATACTTGAGCATGAGACTGCCGACGTGGGTCTTGGCGGAGCGGTTGATGATGCTGTAGCCGCAGGCGATGGAGACGTTGACCTTGGCGCGCCCGTCCACCACCCAGCAGGAGATGTTCTGCTCGGGGAACAGGCTGTAGATCAGGAAGCGGTTCCCGGTGTAGATGGGGGAGACGCCGCGCAGGTCGGTGACGATGACGTTGCCATCCGTGCTGGTGTGCCCCAAGATCATCTGTTTGAACTGCTCGGTCTGCTCGCGATACATGTCCACGCGCTCTTTGATGTCGGGCATCGCCAGCAGCTCGTCGATGGTGTTGTGGCGGCAGTGGGTGATCAGCTCCTCCATCAGTTGCAGGTTGCTGATGCGAAAGTTCCTGAAACGCCCCAAGCCCGTGCGCGGGTCGGCGATGAAGCCGAGCAGTATCCACCCGGTCGGGTCGAGGACCTCCTCCGCCGTCAGGTTGCCGTTGTCCACCTTGTCCGCCGCCTGGATGAGCGCGTCGAAATGGCGGGGGAACCCCTCTGTGCCGCCGTAGTAGTCGTAGATGATGCGCGCCGCCGACGGCGCGAGGCGTGAGTCGCCCTTGACGTCGTGGTCCCAGCCCACGCGCTCCTTCTCGCTGACATGGTGGTCGAACCACATGCCGCAACCTTTGACGTAAGGGACGTTCGCCAGCACGTCGTCCGGCGTCGGCTCGAACAGGCCGTCCTGCAGGTCTTTAGGGTGTACGAACTTCCAAGAGTCGATGACCCCCTTTTCCATCAAAAGCATGCCGCAGACGAGGCCGTCGAAATCTGAACGAGTAATCAGGCGCACGGGCAATCCCCCCAATATTCAGTTGCAAAAGCGCACGACGAACCAATCCGTCGCGGATTGTTTATCGTCATCCCGTCCGCGACATATAAGAATTTTTAAAGCATTTTTAGCCGTCCGCGCCGATTTCCCGTCCTTGGCGGCTCGATGCCGCACCCGTCCCCGTCCGGCGCCAGACCCGTCGGGAACCCGTCGCCGGACAAAAATAATTTTACAAGTTCGGCTTTACAAGTTCGGCCGCATGCTGTATAAAGTGCCTTCGTTATGACATATGAAATAAAAAATCGTGTTACGCAATTTCTGTTCGGAAGCCCGTTTCCCGTTCAACGCCGCCGCACCAAGGAGCCGACTATGCAACGCATCCCCCTCTTTGTCGCAACCCTGCTCCTCTCGGGCGTGTGTGTCCAAGCCCAAGAAGCGTCCCCTGTCGATGACGCAGCCGCCCCTGTGGAATCCTCGGGCGAGAACCCGATGCCGTCCATCACCTACCGTGTCACCGCCTACGGCGTCGCGGACCAGACGCCTGTGGTTCCCGTGACGACCCGCTTCGGCAGCCAATTCAACACCGTCACCGAGGAGCAGATCGAGCTCCAGGACGCGCTGGACTTCTACGACGCCCTGCGCAACGTGCCGGGCGTGACGTACCAGAAAAAGAACATAATCGGCGGGCAGACCAGCCACAGCCTCTACATCCGCGGGCGCGGCGCGAGCCATCCCAGCCCCGACCTCGCCATCACGTTCGACGACGTGCCGCGCAGCGGCGTCCTTTACGGGCAGGCGCTGGCGGACGGCATCCCGGTCTACGCCCTCGGCGGCATGGAGATCTACAAATCCCCCCAGCCGTCGCGCTTCGGCTCGGGCTACGGCATGGTCAACTTCATCCCCAAGCACGCGACCCGCGAAGGCTTCGACGCCAACCTCGGCGGCGAGGGCGGCTCCTACGGCACTTGGGCTGAAAACGTCAGCGTCGGGCTGAAGCAAGGGCGCTTCGACGTCTACGCCGCCCAGAGCCTGGTCACGACCGACGGGCATGTGCGCCACTCGGCGGGCAGGCAGCTCGGCTATTACGCCAACGCCGGTCTCCAGCTCGCCGGCCGCTGGACAGTCCGCTTCATGGGCAACTACGTCCAAGCGCGCACCGAGGTGCCGGACAACCCCCTGACCGGGACCCGCACGACGGATCGCTACGACACCAAGACCGGCTTGATGACGCTGACGTTCGCCAACGCCTACGCCAACGCCTCCGGCTGGCTGAAGGCGTACTACAACGATACGAAATTCGACATCCTGGGGGAAAGCTCCGGCGCGGCGCGTTCCCGCCAGACCAACAAGCTCTACGGGCTGCGGGGGCGGGAGGTCTTTTCCGTGTGGGGCCGGGGCGAGGTCGCCGCCGGATTCGATCTGGACAAGACCGACCTGACCAACTACAACATCAATTTCGCGACCCCCGCCGGGCCGGGCAACCCGCGCACATGGAGCTTCCCCGACCAGACCGTCTTCTCGCCCTACGCGGCGTTGAACTACATGGTGGGCGGCAACGAGGGCTGGCATCTCATCCCCTCGGGCGGCGCCCGCTTCTACCACCACACGGTGTTCGATGACGCCTTCGCCCCGCAGGCGGGCGCGGTGTTCGGCTACGGGCACGCCGACGTGAACTTCAGCTACGCCCGCGCCGTGAACTATCCGAGCCCGGTCGTCTTGCAGGGTTTTCTGGCCAACACGTCGCTGGACGAGGCGGCGCCCGGTTTCGACACCCGGAAGATCAAGCCCGAGACTGCCGACCATTACGAGGTCGGCGCGACCTACACCGAACCGGGGGACTTCACCCTCGGCGCGGCATACTTCTACGACAAGGGCAAGAACCGCACCCGCGCCTACATGTATGGCGGAGCGCCGGACGAGTTCTTCTTCAACTCGACGGCGGCGCGCTACCGCATCTACGGCGCGGAGGTGACCGGCAGGGCGACCCCGGCGGACGGCGTGGAGGTCTTCATGGGGGCGACTTGGCTGAAAACGGAGGCGGTGGGCGACGACGGCGTAATGCGGAACCGGCTCCCCTACACGCCGAATTTCACCTTGCAAACCGGGTTCCACTGGAATTTCCTGCGCGGCTTCGACCTCGGCGGCGACTGGCAGCACATCGAGGACATGTACGCCGGGACGGCGGCGCGCACCGCGCCCACGGGGAATCCCGCCAGCAACTTCTCCGCGCTGTCCGAAACCGCCCGGTTGCCGGACGCCGACGTGGTCAACCTGCGCTTGGACTACTCCTTCCGCCTCGGCCCGCCGGCGCTGGAAAAAGCCAAGGTGTTCGTCGCCGTGGACAACGTCTTCAACCGGAAATACGCCTACGCGCTGGAAACCGACGGCGCGGGCGACGCGGGCTACTACTACATGCCCGGCACGACCTTCAGCGTCGGCATGAGCCTCGGCTTTTAGGCGCGGGCGCGCGGGGATTTACGTGGGGATGGGGGGGCGGCAACCCGGGACGCGGCGTTCGGCATGCCCCGGGTTGCAATCACCCGTTGCACTTTTCGGAGGTGGGCCGCTGGTATCCCCCTTCTGGATGAGCATATGAAAATAAAATCCGTGTTACTTTGGGGCGCACTCGCCCAGTTCCTCTCCTTGGCGCTGTCCTGCGCCCTTTCCGGTTGCCAGGGCCAAGCCCCGGCGCAAAAGGCGGGGGGCAAGACGCAGGTCGTCGCCTCCGACACGCTCCTGTCGGGGATGAGCGCGTCGCTGCTGCCGCCGGAGCGGTTCGAGGTCTCCGTGATCCTTCCGCCGGGGCAATGCCCCGGCCACTACGACCTCAAGCTCTCGGACGTCGCCAAGGTGAAGACCGCCGACCTGATCGTCTCCTTCAAAGGCATGCCGTTCATGGACGGCGCCGATGTCGACGCGGAAGCCGGCAAAGGCAAGCTCTTGTCCGTCCAGTCGCGGGGGCGCAACTGGATGACTCCCGACGCTTATATCGACGGGCTGGAATTCCTGTCGGGCGAATTCGCGCGCCGCTTCCCCGAACACGCCGCGCAGATCGCCGAGCGGCGGAAACAGGCCGTCCGCGAAGTCGCGGCAGGCGACGAAGCCTTGGGCGACCGCATACGGCAAGCCGGAATCGCGCGGATGCCGATCATCGCCTCGTCCATGCTGCGCGAGCCGCTGGAATGGATGGGGTTGCGCATTGCGGGCGAGTACGACCGCCCCGAATCCATCTCGGCGAAGGAAATCGCCAACCTCGCCGCGAAGGGGAAAACCGAACGCGTCGCCCTGATCGTGGACAACCTGCAATCCGGGCCGGACGCGGGCAAGGGGATCGCCGAAGCCCTCGACGTGCCCCATGTGGTGCTGGCGAACTTCCCGATGGAGAACGGCTACATCGCGACGCTGGGCGACAACGTGGAGGCGATCCTCGCCGCCGTCGCCCCCGGCGCCGCCATCACCCAGACGAGGTGAATGGCTACGCGCAAGTTTTCAACCGCAGACGGACACGGGCAACCGCAGATGGCTGACGAAGGCGAAAAAGACGTGGTCGAACTCGACGGCGTGTCCGTGCGCAAGCCGGGCTGCGTCCTCCTCGACAACGTCAGCCTCGCGTTCCGGCGCCATGAGTTCGTCGGGCTCGTCGGACCGAACGGCGCGGGCAAGACCACGCTCCTGAACGTGGTCGCCGGGTTCGAGAAATTCTCCGGCGCGTTGCGGCTCTTCGGCGGCGACACGGGTTGGAGGCGGTCGCGCGCCCAGCGGATGCGCGTCGGCTACATCCCGCAGTCGTTCGAGATCGACCCCGCCTTCCCCATCCGCGCCTTGGAAGCCGTGCTGACAGGCGCCTACGGGCGGACGGGGCTTTTCCGCTCCCCCGGCGCATCCGAACGGCGGCGGGCGCTGGACTTGATGGAGATGCTGCGCGTCCGCCACCTTGCCGAACGCCCCTTGGGGCACCTCTCCGGCGGCGAGCGGCAGAAGGTCTCCCTCGCGCGCGCCCTCATGCAGCGCCCCGAAATCCTGCTGTTGGACGAACCGACCTCGAACCTGGACGTCGCCGTGCAGATGGAGGTCTTGAACTTGATCTGCGACCTGTATGAAAAAGAGCGGCTTACGGTCGTCTTCGTCACGCACGACTTCAACCTGCTGCCCCGGTGCATGGAACGCACGGTGTTGCTGAACCGCGGCGCGGTCGCCTTCGACGGCGCAACCTCGCAGGCGCTGGCGGGCGACATGCTGAGCCGCCTCTTCGAATATCCGCTCGAAACCTTCGAGCGCAACGGCAGGAGGTTCGTCTCCCTTGGTTGAACCGGTCGCATCGCTGCTGGAAGGGTTCATGCTCCTGCCGCTCCAAAGGGCGCTCCTGGCCTGCGTCCTGTGCGGGCTGGGCTGTTCGCTCCTGTCCGTTTTCATAGTTCTTATGCGGATGCCGCTCATCGGCGTCTCCATGTCCCACGCCGCCTTCGCCGGGGCGGTGTTCGGCATCCTGTTCGGCTTCAACCCCGTCGTCTCCGGCTTCCTGCTCTGCATCGCGGTCGCGGGGGTGCTGGGGCCGTTCTCCGACCGTGTCAGCATGTCTCCGGAAAACGCGCTCGGCATCTTCTTCTCCTTCCTGATGGGGGCGGCGTTTCTGGGCATGGGCATCCTGACGCAGACCAAGGCGGGGGCGCTGAACCTGATGTGGGGCAACCTGCTGTCGATCTCGCGCCGCGACATCGCCGTCCTTTCCGTCGTCACGGCGGTGCTGGTGCTCTTCCTCGTGTTGTTTTTCAAAGAGGTGCGCGCGGTCTTGTTCCACCGGAAGCTGGCGGCGTCCTGCGGCGTGCCGGAGCGCCTGGTCTACTACGCCATCCTCTTCCTGACCGGGGCGGTGGTGTCGGCGAACCTCTCGACCGTGGGCGGGCTGCTGATCTTCGCCCTCTTGATGCAACCCGGCGCGACGGCGCTGCAACTCACCTACGACCTGAAACATTTCTTCTGCTTGGCGGCGGCGGCGGGCGTCCTCGCCTGCGTTTCGGGTCTGGTGCTGTCGTATGTCTTCGACCTTCCGTCCGGCGCCTCCGTCGTCGTGATGGCGACGGCGATTTTCGCGCTCTCTTACATCTTTTCACCTAAACGCCCGAGGCGCGGCCGGCGCGCGCAAAGGAAGACGCCCTGATGGATGAAACGACGCATGAAACGATGGATGGAACTATGGACGAAACGACGCACAACATGCACAGGACTCCGGAAGAAGCCGACCGGACGCGCAAGCAGTTCTTCAACGACAGCGCCGGGAGCTGGATGGATTCATGGTACAAGGACGAGGCGACCGGGCACTACGACAAGCACCGGAAGGATTTCGACCGCCTGTTCGGGCTTGTGCCGCTGAAGGCGGGAGACCGGGTGCTGGACGCGGGCTGCGGCACGGGCGTGCTGGTGCCGGAGATCCTGCCGCGCATCACGGAGTCGGGCTTGCTCTACGAGCTGGACTTCGCGGAGAAGATGATCGAAGAAAACAGGAAATTGCATCCGGCGGCGAACCTGCGCTTCGTCGTCGCGGACGCCGCCCATCCGCCCCGCAAGCTTTTACCGGACGGCTCGTGCGACGCGGTCTTCTGCTTCTCCTGCTTCCCGCACTTCCACGACAAGGAGGGGGCGCTACAGGCGATGGCGCGGGTGCTCAAGCCGGGCGGGACGCTGGCGGTCGCCCACTTCATCTCGTCGCAGGAGGTTCGCCACCACCACGCAGGCTGCCATGCCGTGATGCACGACCATCTGCCGGACGAGGGGGCGATGCGCGCGATGTTCGCGCGGGCGTCGCTCGGCATTGCGACGTTCATCGACGAAGCGGGCTTCTACTGCGTCCTGGGGACGAAAACGTAAAGCAACGACGCGGAGGTACGTCGAGGAGCCACGCCCAAGCGCAACGACGCAGATGCGCCCGTATGCGCCCTGCGGCTAGTCGCAGGAGCTGGTTATCACCAACTTCCCATGCTTGACGCCTTTGAGACTCAGGAGCTTGTCCGCGAATTTTTTCGCGTCGCCCCCTTTGCCTTTGAGGATGATGACTTCCAAGCAGTTGTGGTGGTCCAGGTGGACATGCGTGCTGGCAAGCACTTGGCCTTTGTAGTCGTGCTGGGCGCGAATCAACTGTTCGGAGAGCTTGGGCTGGTGGTGGTCGTAGACCAGCGTCAGGGTGGCGACGACGACCTTGTTGGAGGCGACGTCGTCGGCGACGAAATGATCCCGCACCATGTCGCGGATGGCCTCGGAGCGGCTGCCGTAGCCTTTCTGACGGACGACCAAGTCGAATCTTTCGAGAAGGTCCTGGTCTAGCGAAATCCCGGTTCGTATCAACGTTGACATGCGGGTAATATAGATGAAACCGGGCGGTGCGGTCAATATGAGCCGCGACATGCCGGCCGCGACACTCCAAAGGGAGCCTCTAAAAAACTCGCAGACAATGCGCAACGCGGCGTCCGGGGTTTTTAGAGGCTCCCCGAAGCCGTCAATGCACCCCGTCCAAGATCGCCCCCTGCCCGCGCAACACCTGTTGCAGTTCGGAGACGTCCGCTTCCAGCTCCCTCGGGGTGAGTCCGCGCCTCGCGCACAGCGCCGCCGCCACCCCCGCCGCCTGCCCGGTCACGAGCGTCTGCTGGAGGAAGCGGTTGTGCGCCCCGCGCGTAGTCGAGATCGCCTTGCCCGCCACCAGCAGGTTGTCCAGCCCCTTCACCACCAGGCAGCGGTAGGGGATGTCGTTGGAGCCGCCGTCCTTGGGGTAGCGGTTGACGTTGCTGAGGGTGAGCGTGCCGTTGACCGTCGCCTCATTGCCGGGGATGACGTGCTTCGCCCCGGCGGGGAAGGAGCTTTTGCCGATGACGTCGGCGAATTTCCTCGCCTCGGCGATGTCGTCCTCGGTCAGGACGTAGTCGCCCATCACCCGGCGCGTCTCCCGGATGCGCGCCTCGGGGCAGACGCGGGTGATGTACGCCTTCTCGAACCCCGGGACGTACTTCTTGAAGAACTTCCACGCGACCACGTCTTGGTTGCGCGCCTCGACCTCGACGCGGGTCAGGTCGCGCACGTCGGTGCAGTCGGCGAAGCCGACCTGCGACGAGTGCTGGAAATGGGCTTGGATGACGCCCCCCTCGCGCGGGAGGATGAAAAAGCCGATGCCGCTGAAATTGTGCCATTCGCCGGTCTTGATCGCCTTCTCCTTCAACGACAGGAAGCCCATGATCTCGCCGATCTCCTCGATCGACTCGCATTGTCGCACCATCTGCTTGATCTCGCCTTCGGTGAGCCCGTCATACTCCTCGCACAGGTGCGCGAAGGTGAACTCGTCGATGTTGTCGCGGACGTAGTCCATGAACCGCGCCCAATCGACGCCGTCGGCGGTGAAGGCGACCGTCGCAGGCTCGAGCGTGTCGGTGCCGATGATCTCCGTCTCCGCCCCCGCCTGGAAGGAGACCTCCCCCTCGCCGGTGCAGTCGATGACCACCTTGGCCAGCACGATCGAGCGGCCGGACGGATGCTCTGCCAGGACGCCGCGCACGGCGGTGCCCTCCCTGACGACGTCTGTGACCAGCGCGTGCAACATCAATTCGACGCCGCTTTCCTGGATCATCTGGTACGCCAGCAAGCCCCACCAGTCTGGATCCACATACGAAAATTGATAGGAGTTGCGCCATCGTTGCAATTTCGTGGGAAGGGCGTGCCCCTCGTCGAAAAGCCGCCGGTAGGTCTCCTCGCCGAAGCCGCCGACGATCTTTTCCCGCCGCGCGTTGTAGAAATAGGCGTAGGAGAATCCGGGGGGGCCCGAATAGTTCATCTGCCCGCCGAGCTGCCCGACCCTTTCGACGAGCAACGTCTTCGCCCCCGCCCTTGCCGCCGCGATGGCGGCCGGTATGCCCGACGTGCCTCCGCCGCAGACCACCACGTCATACGATCCGTAATATCCAATCATGCCCCGTCACCTCCGCGTTTACGCAACGAACTGGGAAACCGGCACGATTCTATTACGGAAACGGGGAAATCGGAAAGCAAAACCGCCCGCACTTCGGGCCGCACTTCGGGCACTTCGGGCCGCACTTCGGGCGCCCGAGGTTTCGCCGCGATTCCGCCCGGGCGGCGCCTGCCGCCCCGCCGCCGTGGTGGCGGTCGTCGTGCCCGCCGCGCAGCAGCAAACGCCGGTCGATCGGCCCCTTGGCCGCAAAGGTTGCATGTGGCTGTTACATGGGGCGGCGCGGCGGCGTATTATTTCACCGTTAGCCGCGGCACGGTGCGCGACGGCTCCCCGGAGGGGAGGCGGAGGGCGCGTGCCGCACCAGTCAATTTAAAAGAGAGGATGGAGTTTATGAGGAAATTTGTGTTAGGTGCGGCGTTGTTCCTGCTCGCGGGGTGTTTCGCCTTCGGCGCGGACATCGACGGCGCATGGACTTCGGAGATGCCCGGCATGGACGGCAACCCGATGGTCATCAATTACACCTTCAAGGCGGACGGCGCCACCCTGACCGGCACGACCGGCCCGGAGGGGATGGAGACCGCGATCTCGGAAGGGAAGATCGACGGCGACAAGATCTCCTTCGTCGTCGCGGTCGATTTCGGCGGCCAAGAGATGAAGATGACCTACACGGGCGTCGTCTCCGGCGACGAGATCAAGCTCGGCATGGACATGGGCATGGGCGAGCCGATGGAGTTCACCTTGAAAAAGGCCAAGTAACCGCATTCGGCCACCCCGGCGCAGGCGGGAGGGCGCACGCCCTTCGCCCGCCGGGGTTCGCCGCCCCGCCGCAAGCCGTCGGGCGGGTGCGGCGCGGCGCCAGCGTCGTTCCGCCCCTCCCTCCACGGAGACCCGCCCCGAATATAAGTCTAATGTTTTCAATCGAAAATGGATTCCGGTCAAGCCGTCGTCGCCAGGGCTGCCGGGGTTCGCCCGCGTTTTCCATGCACCGTCGCCGGATTTTTTACGAAAAACGAAAAAAAGTGAAAAAAAACTTGCCCAAAACGGGGGGGCTTTAGTTAGATACTATAGCAACCCGGGTTTCTTGCCGTCAGATGTCTGGAGGCGGCCGGGGGGCATTTCGAGAAGGGGATGTGCTGATGGGGGACGAAAGGAACAACAGGAACAAAGCCATAGACATGGCGTTGTCGCAAATCGAAAAACAGTTCGGCAAGGGCTCGATCATGCGGCTGGGGGACCGCACCGACACCACGGGCATCCAGGCCATTTCCACCGGCTGCATCTCCTTTGATGCGGCGCTGGGCGTGGGCGGCTTCCCGCGCGGGCGCGTGGTGGAGATCTACGGGCCGGAGTCGGGGGGCAAGACGACCATCGCCCTGCACGCCATCGCGCAGGCGCAGAAGAAAGGCGGCGCGGCGGCCTTCATCGACGCCGAGCACGCGATGGACGCGAGCTACGCCCGGAAGCTGGGGGTGAACACGGACGAGCTGCTGGTCTCGCAACCCGACAGCGGCGAGCAGGCGTTGGAGATCGCCGAGGTCTTGGTGCGCAGCGGCGCCATCGACATCCTGGTCGTGGACTCCGTCGCCGCCCTGGTGCCCAGGGCGGAGCTGGAGGGGGACATGGGCGACTCGCTGCCGGGCTTGCAGGCGCGCCTGATGTCGCAGGCGTTGCGCAAGCTGACCGCCATCGTCTCCAAGAGCAACACCTGCATGGTCTTCATCAACCAGATCCGCGAAAAGATCGGCATCATGTTCGGCAACCCCGAGACCACCACGGGCGGGCGCGCGCTGAAGTTCTACTCGTCCATCCGTGTCGATATCCGGCGCATCGCCTCCATCAAAGAAGGGGATCTGGTCATCGGGAGCCGGACGCGCGTGAAGATCGTCAAGAACAAGGTCGCGCCGCCGTTCCGCGAGGCGGAGTTCGACATCATCTACAACCAGGGGATCTCCTACGAAGGGGACTTGCTGGATCAGGCGGTGGACAAGAAGCTGGTGGACAAGAGCGGCGCGTGGTTCGCCTACAAGGGGGAGCGGATGGGGCAGGGCAGGGACAACGCCAAGCAGTTCCTGCGCGAGCACCCGGACGCCGCCACGGAGATCGACGCGAAGTTGCGCGAGATGCTCGACCTCGATCGCGCCGCCGACAAGGGGGATAAAGGGGACAAGGTGGAGAAGGTCGCGGAGAAGGGGCGGCCTGCCTTGGCGCAATAGGCGGCGGCGCCCCTTCTTGTCCGCCCCGCTTTCCCCGTAGTTTCCCTTAGTCGGGCAATTGAGGCCATCGATGCCGCGAAACTGTGGCGAGCGGGCGCAGGCACCCGCGCCGCTTCGCGGGTTTCACAGGTTTCGCGGCATCGGACGTCACTCCCGCCTTCGCGGCGGCCGGGGCGTCCAATGCCGCAGTCCGCGGTTGTGCCCTTTGCCCTTTGTCCGTTGTCCGTTGTCCGTCGCGGCGTCGCCCCCCCCCTACGACAGCCCTGCGGTCCCGCCCCCCCTCGCCGTCGCGCCGGGTTCATTGCACCAAGGCGGGCATCGCCGACAGTGCGGGCATGGATGCGCGGCTTCGGCCCGTCAGGGCGCCGAAGATCTCCTTGAACTCCTGCCGCCCGTAGAAAAGGCGCGATTTCACCGTCCCGACCGGGACGCGGATGACGGCGGCGATCTCCTGGATGGTGTTCCCCTCCAAGTCGTGCATGCGCACCACCTGCCCCTGCTTGTGCGACATGCGGCTGAAGGTCTCCCGCACCAGCGATTTCAGCTCCTGGTGCTTGGCGTGCTCCAGCGGGTCGCTCTCCGGGGTCAACTCGGCGGGCAGCTCCCGCGCGGTGGAGTCGTCCAGATCGACGAACTGCTTGCCCGACGCCCCTTTGCCCCCCTTGCCCTTGCGCAACATCCCCAGGCAGGCGTTGATGGTGATGCGGCTGATCCAGGTGGATATCTTCGCATCGCCGCGAAAGCTCTTGATCCCCCGGTAGATGTTCAGCATCGCCTCCTGCATGGCGTCCTCTGCGGAGGATTCCTCGCCCAGGATGCGATACGCCGTGTTGAACATCTTGCGGTTGTAGCGGGCGAACAACTCGCCGTAGGCGTCCTGGTCATGTGACATGCACCGCGCGATCAATGCCGACTCGGCCGTTTCCATCGCCGGGGTGGTGGTTGGGGCGTTTAGAGTTGTTGTCGTCATGGCATCCGTTCCTTTCCGAATCTCCCGCGTCTGACACCGGCTGCGAAAACAACAGCCGTCTGTAATAACGCAATTCATGTGCCAGGATTTAAAATATGACGCAACTTGTTTATTATCAATAATAAAACGTAGCGGTGCCTGCGTTTCGCCAATGCCAACCATGTAAACAAATTAGACACTTCGCCTTTAGAATCTGCTAAGTGTTGTAGATCGTGCATTTATCAACTGTCTATTTTTTTTACACTCGATGTACGGCGGATGGACGGGCGTTCGCCCCTGCGACCTGCGGGTTTTTCCCGACGCCCGGAGTTCGGCGGTAAAGTTCTGTTCCCGTGCGGGTTGAAAAAACGGGGGGATTTGAAATAATTAGGGGCTTGTCCCCAAGGTAGAGGGGGACATCCGAGGGAGACCGAATGTTCCGTGACATTGCATCTGCGGCGGTCGCCGCCCGGCTCCCGGCCGCGCCTCGGCGGCAGGCGGGGATCGAAGGGCTGTTGCTGACGCTGGCGCCCGGCGCGGTCTTGGCGATGGGGGCGCCGCAGGCGTTGCTGTCCCCCGGATGGGACTGGGCGTTCTGGCGCGCGGTCGCCTCGGTTGCGAGCATGTGCTGCTGCCTCGCGGGGGCGCTGTCGCTGTCGCGCAATCCGGGATGGGGCAGGGCGTGGGTCTATGCGGCGCTGGGGACGTTCACGGTGGCGGCGACGCCGCTCCTCGCGGCATCCCCCTCCACCACGCTGCTCTGGGCGGTGGTCTTGACCTTCTCCGCATTCTTCCTGCGCGACGTGCGTTTCGAGCCGGTGCCGCGCGCCGTGCGCCTCCAGCCATGGTACGGGTTGCGGCGCGCGCGCTGGGCGGCGCCCGTCCCGGCGCTGTTGGCGTTCGCCTCGCTGCTTGCCGGCTCCAGCGAGCCTTTCCACGGCATCCCGATCGCCGCCGCCTCCATCTTCAGCCAGGGGCTCCTGTTCGCCTGGTTGCTGCGCCTGGGGCGTGGGCGTGGGCGCTGGCTCGGCGTCCTGCGCGCCGCCCTGGTGGTCGCGCTCTTCGCCGGGACTGTGCTGGCGTGCGTCGGCGGCTACATCCGCTCCACGGCGGTCTTGGTGCCGCTGCCGACCTTCCTGATACTCCTGCTTTTCAGGGATGGCGGGGATGCGGAGGACGGCGAGTCGGTCTGGGCGTCGATCATAAACCACCCGGAGCGGAGCCTGATCACGACCTTCATCGCCCTCGGCCTCCTGGGGACGGTGCTGTTGCTGCTGCCGATCGCCACCCGCCACCCCGGCGCCTTCGCCCCGGTGGACGCCGCCTTCATGGCGCTGAGCGCCGTCTGCGTCACCGGGCTGTCCCTGTTCGAGCTTTCGGCGGCGCTCGCGCCGGCTGGGCAGTTCTTCATGATGCTGCTGATACAGCTCGGGGGGCTGGGCATCATGTCCTCGGCCGCCGTGTTCATGCACGTCCTCGGCCGCCGCATCAGCCTGCGCCAGGAAGTCCTCCTGTCGGCGCTCTCCGACTCCGGCGACGACTCCGGGCGGCGCGACCTGATGGACTCCCTGATGTCGGTCGTCCGCGTGACCTTCGCCATCGAAGGGGTCGGCGCATGCCTGCTGACCCTGTTTTTCGCCGCCGCCGGCATGCCGCCGGGCGAGGCCCTCTGGCAGGGGTGCTTCATCGCCGTGTCGGCGTTCTGCAACGCGGGCTTCACCCTCGGCGCCGACAGCATGGTCGCCTACCGCTCGAACCCGTTCGTCCTGCACACGGTGGCGCTGCTGATCATCTGCGGCGGATTGGCGCCCGCCGTCGTCCTGGCGCTTCCCCGGTGGCTCAGGCGGCGACCGGTGCCGTTGATGGTGCGCATGGTCTTGGCGACCACGCTGGCGTTGCTGCTTTTTGGCACGGTGGCCTTCCTCGCCTTGGAATGGAACGGTTGCCTGGGGGGGCTCCCCGTCGTGGACAAGGTGCACAACGCCTGGTTCCAGTCCGCCGTCGTGCGCACCGCCGGCTTCAACTCGGTGGACTTGGGCGTGACGGGGAGCCCCATCTACCTCATCATGCTGTTTTTGATGTTCGTCGGCGGCAGCCCCGGGAGCACGGCGGGCGGCATCAAGACCACCACGCTCGCCGTGCTGGCGCTGACCTTCTGGACCGGCATCACCGGACACCGGCATATCACCGTACACAAGCGGAGGATACCCCCCGCCACCGTCTACCAGGCCGCCGCCATCACCTTCTCGGGGATGCTCACGCTGTTCGCCACGCTGCTCGTGCTGGAGCTCACGCAGCAGATACCGGTGCGGGAGTTGGCGTTCGAGGCGGTCTCTGCGCTCGGGACGGTGGGGATGTCCCTCGGCGCCACCGGCGCCTTGGACTTCGCCGGGAAGGTCGTCATCATGACCGCCATGTTCATAGGCAGGGTGGGGCCCATGACCCTGTTCATGCTGCTGAGCGAGGAAAGGCCCGCCTCGGGGGCGGGCTACCTCGATGCGCACATAACCCTGACCTGAGGCGGTTCGGAACGCCGTAGAATGCGCGGCGGGTTGACGTCGATTACGATGCGGTTTAGCTAAAGGGAGCCTTGGAAAACCTCGTCCGGGGTTTTTAGAGGTTCCCTAAAGAGGTGAAGACCATGGCGCGACAGCAAATGCTTATCATCGGGCTCGGGCAGTTCGGCATGTCCCTTGCCCGCACCCTTTCCGGCAAAGGCGTGGAGATCATCGCCGGCGACCGGCGCAAGAACCTGGTGGAGGAGGCGGCGGGTTTCGTCACCGAGGCGGTGACCATCGACGCCACCGACGAGGCGGAGCTCGGGCGGCTCCAGCCGCGCCGGCGCGACTGCTCGGTTTGCGCCATCGGCGACGACTCCCGCGAATCGTCCATCGTCTGCACCGCGCTCCTGCGGCAGATGGGCGCGCCTTGGATCGTCAGCCGCGCCAACAGCCCCATGCACCGCCGCATCCTGCAACTGGTCGGCGCGCACCTGGTGGTCAACCCCGAGGAGGAGTTCGGCCAGCGCTTCTCCAACCGGCTGATGTTCCGCAACATCATCGCGGACATGCCGCTGGACGGCGACCTGCACCTGGCGGAGCTGGAATTGCCCGCATTCATGGAGGGGAGGAACCTGGTGGAGCTGGAGCTGCCGAGGCGCTACGACGTCATGGTGGTCGCCGTCCGGCGGGGGGAGCCGGGGAAGATCCTGCGCCCCGTGCCGACGATGCCGCTGGAGAAGGGGGACAGGATAGTGATCGTCTCGGGCGAGGCGTCCATCGCCAAACTGGCGGCGGAGGCGTAGCGCCATGTACATCGCCAAGTTCATTCGCGTCGGGGCATGGTTGCTGGTGGGCCTGAACCTCCTGATGGCTTTCGGCGTCATCGGCCTCTTCACCCGCATGTCCCCCGCCATCGCCGTCATCATCGAGCGCAACGAGCGGTCGCTGCAAGCCTCGGCGGGCATGCTCGCCATCCTCGCCGAGGCGGGGGATGCGCCGTTCACGGACGAGATGCGGGGGCGCTTCCGCCAGACCTTGGAGGACGCTGGCGCCAACACCACCGAGAGCGGGGAGCCGGAGACGCTGGCGCGCATCCGCCAGACGGCGCCCGCCGCCCTCGCGGGGGACGCCGCCGCCAAAAAGGAGTTGATCGGCGAGATCAACCGGCTCTACATCATCAACGTCAAGGCCATGTCGGACGCCGACCGGCGGGCGCAACACCTGGGGCGCGCGGGCGCGTGGGGCGTGGTCGTGATGGCGACCTTGGTGTTCGTCGCGGGGTTGGTCTTCATCCGCAACTTCACCCGGCGCATCGCCGCGCCGCTGGAGGAGCTGCACGACGTGGTGTTGGCGCACGGGCGGGGCGACCTGCTCCGGCGGTGCGGCGGCGTCGGCGGCGAGGGCGTCTCCCGCGACTTCCATGCGATATTCACCGGTCTGAACGCCATCTTGGACGAACGCACCTGCTGGACGCGCGGACGGCAGGATGCCGCCGACGGCGCTCCGCCGCCACAGGGGTGACGCGACATGCCGAAATCCTTTAAAGCGGCGGTCGCGGCGCTGGCGGTGGCCACCCTCGGCGCCGCGCTCTACAACTGGTTCGCCTTCGCCGACGAGCGCCGTGTGCAAAAGGTGTTGCGCGAGTTGGAGGGGCGGATTTCGCAGCCGTCGGGCGCGGGGCTGGACATGGCGCTGGCCGGGGCGGCGCTCAAGCCGCTGCTCGCGCCGGATGTGGACGTCACCGTCCTGCGCGACGGGCGCGAATGGCGGCGGCGATTCGGGCGCGACGAGCTGTTGCGCGCCATCCTCTCCGCCAAGCGACGGAACCCCGGGTTTGCAGTGGGCTTCGATTTCTCCCGGCGAGACGTCAAGCTCGTCGGCGGCGGTGCGGCGACGGTCGTCGTCAACGTGCGGGTCGAGAACCTCGGCGAGCCGGTCGAGCCGCAACGCCTGACCTTCGCATTGTCGAAAAGCGGGGAAGGGGATTGGCGCCTTGACAGCATTGGGCGCGCCCCGTGACGCCTCGGTCCCTCCACCCCCACGTCCGGCAACCGCATAAACGCCGCCTCCCGCCGAATTGTCGGCATCGGCTTCCCGCTGTCGGCGTTTTCCCGTTTTCATGCCAACAAATTGCCGGTGGCTTCCATTGCATTGTCATGGGACGGCGAGACCGCATGAAAACCGCGGCTTCGGCGGATGTCTTGAACCGGGGGGGGATTGCTTTGGACAGGCGTTGGTTGCGGGGACAGGATTTGAACCTGTGACCTTTGGGTTATGAGCCCAACGAGCTACCAGACTGCTCCACCCCGCGCCAATGTCAAACAACGAGCCATAGTATAGACCTGCGCCCGTGCCGCGTCAAGGGGCGGCACCGACCATCCCCATTTTTTACGGGGCTTCGGGAACCGGCGGGCGCCGACGCCATGCGCGCATTGGGAAAATGATGGCGCCGCGCGACTTGTCTTGACTTCACGGCGTCCGGCGCCTAGACTGAACCTTTTCCGTCCGGGGGGGCGCCTCGTTGCGCGAACGCCTCGGGCCCGGGAGCCGCGAATGACCAATACTCCACCGTACCTGTCCGGCGACATCCTGCTCATCGAACCCAACTCGGGGGCGAGCGGCGACATGCTGGTCGGCGCCCTGCTCGACCTCGGCTTCGACTTTGAGGAGCTGCGGGAGAAATTGAGCCTGCTCCCCCTGGACAACTACAGGCTTTCGGCGCGGAAATGCGCCCGCTCGGGGATACAGGCGACCAAGTTCGATGTCGAGGTGGGGCACGGGCACGACCATCGGCACTTCTCGGACATCCGCGCCATGATCGAAGGGAGCCGCCTCTCCCCCTGGGTCAAAGAAAAGTCCATCGAGGCGTTTCGCCGCTTGGCGGAGGCGGAGGGGAAGGTGCACGGGCGCCCCGCCGACCATGTGCATTTCCACGAGGTCGGTGCGGTGGACTCCATCGTCGATATCGTGGGGGCGATGATCGCCATGGAGCCGTTGCGCTCCATGCGCGTGGTCTCCTCGGCGGTGAACGTCGGGCAGGGGACGCTGGACTGCCAGCACGGCACCTACCCGGTGCCGGGGCCGGCGGCGGAGGCTTTGCTCCAGGGGGTGCCGACCTTCTCCAACAAGGTGGCGGGGGAGCTGACCACCCCCACCGGGGCGACGTTGCTGAGGACGCTGGCGGGGGAGTTCGGCGCGCGTCCCGCGATGAAGGTCTTCGCGACCGGTTACGGCGCGGGGGCGCGCGAGACGCCGGGCGGTGCCAACGTCCTGCGCGTCAGCGTCGGCGCGGCGGTTGACGCCGCGCCACAGGCGTCGGAGGCGGGCGGCGACCAGGTGGCGGTCATCGAGGCGACCATCGACGACATGACGCCGCAAGCCTACGGCTATTTCCAGGAGAAGGCGCTGGAGGAGGGGGCGCTGGACGTCTTCGCCACGCCGATCTGCATGAAGAAGAACCGTCCGGCGCTGAAGGTCACCTGCGTCTGCGCCGTCGGGGACATCCGGCGCTTCGCCGAGGTCGTCTTCCGCGAGACGACGACCATCGGCATCCGTTACACGGTCGCAGACCGGATCACGCTCCGGCGGGATTTCGAGGAGGTCTGGACGAAATACGGCCCGGTGTCGATGAAGGTGTCCTCGCTGGACGGCAAGCCGGTCAACTTCGTGCCGGAGTTCGAGGATTGCCGGCGGCTGGCGAAGGAGGCCGGGGTGCCGCTGAAGGACATACAGGCGGCGGCGCTGCACGGGTACCTGCGCAACAAGCAATGACGCGGTGACGCGACGCGGCGTCCGGGGGTTTTGACAGACGGTGGCAACTTAAGCTAGAGGAAGGAGCGGAGGGACATGTCGGAAGCGATCACATCTTTTCAGATACCGGGTTTGGACGGCTTGGCCGCCCCTGCGGCGGCTCCCGCCGACGCGCGCATCTCCATCGAGGATTTCGCCAAAGTCCAGTTGCGCGTCGGGCAGATATTGGAGGCGGAGAAGATCAAGGGGTCGAAGAAGCTGATAAAACTCAAGGTGGACCTCGGCTCCGAGCAGCGGCAGGTCGTCGCCGGCATCGCGGAAGGTTACGCGCCCGAAGCCCTGCCCGGCAAGAAGATCGTGCTGGTGGCGAACCTGAAGCCCGCGAAGCTCATGGGGGTGGAGTCCAACGGCATGGTCGTGGCGGCGTCTGTCGGCGGCAAGCCCGTCTTGGCGACGTTCGCCGAAGAGGTGCCCAACGGGGTCCTGCTGAAGTAGCCCCTCGCGTCAGGCGGGGCGGCGATCGGCGGCAAACCGCGCCGCCCCCGCTACCCCTGCAACGCCTCCAGGTCCGCGTTCAGCCGCTCCCACTCGCCCATGCGGACGGAGAGGTCTTTTTCGAGCCGGTCGTGCTCGTCCATGGTGTTGCGGAAGAGCTGGCGGTCGCGGTAGAGCTCCTCGGACGCCAGCATCTGGTTGAGCACCGCGATGCGGGTCTCGTGCAGTTGTATCTCCCCCTCGACCTTTGCGATCTGGTCGGCGACCTGCTTGATCTTGTACGGGTTCACCTTCTTCTTGCGCGGCTCGGGCGGGGTGGGCGCCGCCGATGCCGCCGTTGGCGGCGCGGGCGTCGCGGTTGTCGAGGTCGCGGCGGCCCCCCCCCCGTCCTCCACGGCCTTCTTGCGCAGGTAGTCCTCGTAGTTGCCGACGTAGGCGGTCGCCGTCCCGCCGCCGATCTCCAGAACCTTGGTCGCCAGCCCGTCGAGGAAATAGCGGTCGTGGCTGACGAAGACCAGCGTCCCGCCGTAATCGCCCAAGGCGTCCATCAGGATGTCCTTGGACTTGATGTCGAGGTGGTTCGTCGGCTCGTCCAGCAGCAGGCAGTTGGCGGGCGAGAACAGGAGTTTGCAAAGCACCAGGCGGCTCCGCTCGCCGCCGCTCAGCACCCCGACCGGTTTCTCGATGGCGTCGCCGGAAAAGAGGAAGCAGCCGAGCATCGTGCGCAGTTGCGGCACGACGTGGCTCGGCGCCACGGAGTAGACCTCGTCCCAGACGGTCTTGGTCGAGGAGAGCAGGTCGTCCTGATCCTGCGAGAAGTAGGAGACGATGACGTTGCGCCCCTCCCGCCGCTCCCCCTTGGCGAGGGGCAGCCGCCCCGCCAAGACCTTCATCAGCGTCGATTTCCCCGCGCCGTTCGGCCCCACGAGGGCGACGCGGTCGCCTTTCTCCAGGATGAAGCCCATGTCGCGGAAGACCATCGTGCCGCCGTAGCCCGCGCTCACGTCGTCCAGCTCCAGCACAGTGCGCCCCGTGCGCGGCCCCTCCGGGAAGCGGAGGCGCATCGGCTTCGCCTCGGGCGGGATCTCGATGCGCTCCATGCGCTCCAGCTCCTTCAGGCGGCTCTGCACCTGCGCCGCCTTGGTCGCCTTGTAGCGGAAGCGGTCTGCGAAGGCGTTGATGCGGGCGATCTCCTTCTGCTGCGCCTCGTAGGCGGCATGGAGTTGCGCCACGCGCTCCTTTTGCTGGCGCGTGAAATCCTCGTAGTTGCCCCGGTAGAAGTGGACGGTGCGGTTGCGTATCTCCATGATGCGGTCTACCGTGGCGTCTAGGAAATAGCGGTCGTGCGAGACCATCATCAAGGCGTGCGGATAGGCTTGCAGGTAGCCCTCCAGCCAGTTGCGCGCCTCCAGGTCGAGGTGGTTGGTCGGCTCGTCCAGCAACAGCAGGTTCGGCTGCTGCAAAAGGAGCTTGGCCAGCGCGATGCGCATCTGCCAGCCGCCGCTGAAATCCTCGCAGGGGCGCCCCATGTCGTCCTTCGAGAAGCCCAGCCCCTGTAGCACCGCCCCCGCCTTGGCTTCGAGCGAATACCCCTCCCGCATCTGGAATTCGCCCGAGAGGGCGGCGTAGCGCTCCATCTTCTTTTCATGCTCCGGGGCGTCGGGGGCGAGGTCGGCGAGCTCTTGCTCCAGGGCGCGGATCTCCTCCTGCATCGCCTGCAAGGACGCGAACACGGTCAACGTCTCCTCCAGCAGCCGCCGCCCCCGCGCGAAAAGGCCGTCCTGCGGCAGGTAGCCGAAGGTCAGGGCCTTGGCGCCGACGGCGTCGCCTTCGTCCGCCGTCGCCAGTCCCGCGAGTATCTTCATCAGCGTCGATTTCCCCGTGCCGTTGTCCCCGACCAGGCCCACGCGGTCGCGGTCGTTGATCTGGAAATCAAGCGAGCGGAAGAGCCAGTCTCCGCGAAACGCCTTGCCGAGCCCTTTGATTTGTAGCATGGCCTCCCCAAAAAATTAATAATTCTAGCACATCGCCCCTCGCGGGGCGGGCTCATGACGGGCGCCGCCGGGCGCCGCCGTCAAAAAGTGTTCAAGTTTTGCCGCCCGCCGCCGATACCACAGATCAGCGCGTGCGCCATCCCGGAGTGGCAAGCTGGGGTTGTCGCACGGAAACCCCTTTCCAAACCCGCCCTGGACGGAGCGGGAGGCAACCTCTGTACACAGCCGCAACTGATCGGAAGCGATCCTCCCGACGGCTGGAAAAAGGAAAGAACCGATGCAGAACTATCACAAGCTCTACACGCCCGGGGACAGCGTCGTGGTGTTCATCGACCACCAGCCGCAGATGACCTTCGGCGTCGCCAGCATCGACCGCGCGACGCTGGTTAACAACGTGACGTCGCTCGCAAAGGCCGCCAAGGAGTTCGACGTGCCGGCGATCCTCACCGCCGTGAACGCCGAATCGTTCGACGGCCGCATCTGGCCGCAGCTCCTGGACGTGTTCCCCAGACGGCCCGTCATCGAACGCACCTCCATGAACGCATGGGACGACACGGGGTTCCGCCTCGCCGTCGAGGCGACCAGGCGCACGAACATCATCATGGCGGGCCTATGGACGGAGGTCTGCGTGGCCTGGCCCGCCATCGAGATGCTGGGGGCGGGCTACACCGTCTACGTCGTGGAAGATTGTTGCGGCGCGACCTCCCCGGCGGCGCACGCGGCGGCGCTCTCACGCATGGTGCAGGCGGGCGCCATCCGCACGACGACCGTCGGCGCCCTGCTCGAATGGCAGCGCGACTGGGCGCGGCGCGAGCATCGCGACAACCTCATGGAGATACTCGAGACGCGGACGGGCGTCTACGGCATCGGCGCGGAATGCGCCCGCGCGACAGTCCATCGTGCGCCGCAGCCGGCGGCGAAACCTCGCGTCGCCCCCGGCGGGGCGGGCCGTTAAACGCCGGATTCGGGGAGGACGCCATGGGAATGGGACAACGCAAGACCTGGTCGGCCGACGGGGTGGCGTCGGACGCGGGACATGCCGTGTCGGCGCGACCCGGCGACGGGGACGGCACCGCCGCACATGGGGCTACGGGGATGGGCGACGCCACGCCGCCGGGGGCGGGGTGTTGCAGCCTTTGCCCCAACCGTTGCCGCGCCGGACGCGGCGCGGCGCACGCCTCGCTGGCGGAATCCTTCGGCATGGGGTGCGACTGCTTCATGTGACGGGCGCGGCTTTTAGGGCTGGCGGGATGGGGAAGGGGAGGGCGACGGGCGCCCCCCATCCCCCTTCCCCCCCGTCTTTCCTTCCGCACCCCGTCAGAGGGAGTTCACCGAATCCACCTTCTTGCCACCGAGCACGTCGGCGACCAGCTTGGTGATCTCCGCGCCGACGTTGCGGTTCGCCTCCTTGGTAGACGCCCCCAGGTGGGGGGTCACGATCACGCAGTCCAGCTCCAACAGCGGGTTCCGGTAGGTCTGCTCCGCAGGGGGCTTGTCGTAACCCGGCTCGGGGTCGAGCACGTCGATGGCCGCGCCGGCGACCACGCCGTCCTTGATGGCGTCGTAGAGCGCCTTCTCGTTGACCAAACCCCCGCGCGCCGCGTTGACGACGTACACCCCCTTCTTGCAGAGTTTCAACTGGTCGGCGCCGACCATGCCGTAGGTCTCCTTGTTCTTGGGGGTGTGGATGGTCACGAGGTCGCTGCGCCGGAGCAGTTCGTCCAAGGTCGCGCATTTCTCCGCGCCGACCCGCGCGAACTTCTCGTCGGGGATGTACGGGTCGTAGGCGATGGGCTTCATGCCGGAGCCTGCGAGCTTGCGCGCCACGATGGAGCCGATGCGCCCCAGGCCGATGATGCCGACGGTCTTGCCATCGAGCTCCACGCCGAGGTAGATGTTGCGGCGGAAGTCCCCGTTCTTGCAGGCGTAGTTGGCTTGCGGCACGTTGCGGAACAGGCAATACGCCATGGCGATGGCGAGTTCCGCCGCAGCCATGGTGTTCGCCTCCGGCGTGTTGACGACCACGACGCCCCGCGCCGTGCAAGCCTCCACGTCTATGTTGTCGATGCCGTTGCCCGCCCGTCCCGCCACCTTCAGCTTGACGCCCGCGTCCACCAGCGCCTTATCCACCTGCGTGACGCTGCGCACGATGATCGCCTCGTAGTCGGGGATGACGCCCAGCAGTTGCTCATGCGTGAGGTTGAAACGAACGTCCACTTCGAACCCGCTGTCGCGCAGGAACTGCAAGGCGTCCTCCGCGACCCTTTCCGTAACCAGTATCTTCATGCTCCCTCTCTCAAAAATCATGGATAAAAAAACCCCGTCTGCGCCCGTGCGACCTTGCGCTGATGACTGGGTGCGGGGCGAAGCCCCTTGGGGCTTTTTGCAACCGCCTTGCGGTCGCTGGCGGGGCTTCGCCCCACATGCCGCGCCCCGTCGCGGCTTTGCGGCAAGCCGCAGGTCATCCCTTCCGGGCGGCCTTTATCCGCTCCGGCGTGAACGGCATCTCGTGCAGGCGCACCCCCTCGAGGTCGAACAGGGCGTTGGCCACCGCAGCGCCGATCGGGCAGATGGCGGGCTCGCCCCCGCCCTGCGGCTCCAGATCGTCGTGCTTGATCGGGAAGGCGTCGATCTCCGGCAGCCATGAGAAGCGCGGCAGCTTGTAGTCATGGAAATTCGTCGTGAGTATCCTGCCGCCCTTGAACCGCAACTCCTCGCTGAGCGTGTAGCCCAGCCCCATCATGATGCACCCCTCCATCTGCATCTTCGCGCCTGCGGGGTTCACGACGACGCCCATGTCCTGCGCGGCCACCACCTTCTTGACGACGACGGCGCCCTTGGCGTCCAAGGCGACCTGGGCGATCTCGGCGACGTAGCTGCCCGCGTCGATGCCGCAGGCGATGCCGATGCCGCGCCCGCTCGGCGCCGGGGCGGGCTTGTAGCCGAAGCGTTCCGCCGCAGCCTCCAGCACCGCGCGCGCCCGCTTGTCGGAGGTGTTCTTGAGCCGGAAATCCAGCGGGTCGGCCTTGAGCTTCGCCGCCATGACGTCGATCTGCGATTCGCGGGCGAAGTTGTTGAGGTTCGCCCCCGGCGCGCGCCAGGAGCCGGTCTGGAACGGGTGCGCGTTCGGGCCGAAGGACATCGGGCCGCCATAGACCTGCTGCTGCTTGTGCGGCGCGTCGTAGAACATCTCCGCGCTCCGGTTTCCCGCATAGTAGACGTCGTAAGACCAGAGCGTGAGCTTGCCGCCGGCGTCCACGCCCGACTTGATCTTGACGATGGCCGCCGGACGGAAGGCGTCGTAGAAGAACTCCTCCTCGCGGGTGTAGGCGACCAGCACGGGCTTGCCCGTCGCCTTCGCCAGGCGCGCCGCCTCGTTCGACTGGTCGCCGGAGCTCTTCCCTCCGAAGCCGCCGCCGACGAAGGGGGCGATGACGCGCACCTTCTCCGGCGGCAGCTTCAGCAGGCCCGCGACCTGGTTCTGCGCGGGGAAGGGGGTCTGCGTCGAGATGTACATCGTCATCCCGTCGCCCTCGGGCTTCGCCAGCGCCGCATGCGGCTCCATCGGCGCGTGCGCCCCGTAACCGTTGCGCCAGGAGTGCTCGAACACCTCGGCGGACGCCTTCTCGCCCTCCGCCAGGTCGCCCGATTTCTCGTTGGCGGGGATCTGCGGCTTGGGCAGGTTGCCGAGCAGGTGGTCGAAGATGGTCTTCTCGTCCACCGTCTCCGGCGCCGCCCCCGATGAAAGTTCGTATTCCACCTTGATCTTGGCGCGCGCGGCCGTGGCGACCTCCGGGTCGGCGGCGAGCGCCGCCACCAAGTCAGGCTCCCTGACGACGGTCACCCCCGGCATCTTCTCCGCCTCGGAGGCGTCGGCGGCTTTGAGCTTCGCGCCGTGGGCGGGCGGGCGCACGATCTTGGCGTGGAGCATGCCGGGGAAGCTGTAGTCGGCGGTGAACTTCGCAGCGCCGGTGACCTTGGCGACGGCGTCGACGCGCACGGCGTCCCGCCCCATCACGGAGAATTCCGCCAGCGTGTGCGTCACCGCCTTGCCCTCCAACGCGCGGGTGATCTTCTGCCCCTTGGCCAGCTCGGCGAACGTGACCGTCTTCGACTTGTCCACGGCGGAGATCACGCCGTCGTCGATCTGGAGCTGGACGGGGGGGACGGACAGCCATTCGGCGGCCATCTCCAGCAGGATCGTCCGCGCTTCGGCGGCGGCGGAGCGCAGTTGCGCGCCGAAGACGCGCACCGACATGGAGCCGAACGTGCCCATGTCCCAAGGGCAGAGCGCGGTGTCGCCCATGACCATCGTGACGGAGGCGAGGCTGACGCACAGCTCCTCGGCCGCCATCTGCGCCAAGGCGGTGGTGTTGCCCTGCCCCTGCTCGATCTTGCCGGAGAAGACGGTGACCTTCCCGTCCTCGCCGATGCGGAGATAGGCGTTCAGGTCGGGCGGGGGGCCGCCCATGCCGAATCCGCCGCCGGCAGGCTTCCCCTTGGGTTGTTGCTTGGGCTGCTCCTGCGCGAAGCCGGCTTTGGGGGCGGTGGCGGAGAACAGGATGACGACGCCGCCTCCGAGCGACTGCATGAAGTTGCGCCGCGAGAGGTCGTGGGCGGGGTCGTGGGCGTTGTTCGTTGCGACTGACTTGTCTTCCATGCGCCTAACCTCTCTTTCCCGCGCCTGCGGCGGATTCTATCGCCTGGACGATGCGTTGGTGCGCGCCGCAGCGGCAGATGTTGTTCTCCATGCCGGCGATGACCTGCTCGCGCGTGACGTCCGGGTTCTTCTTCAACAGGGCGTAGGCGGTCATGATCATGCCGGGGGTGCAGAATCCGCACTGCACCGCGCCCAGGTCGGCGAACGCCTGTTGCAACGGGTGCAGCTTGCCAGAGGCGGCGTCCGGCGCCAGCCCCTCGATGGTGAGCACGTCCTTGTCTTTGACGTCGCGCACGGCGGTGTGGCAGGAGCGGACGGCCTTGTCGTCCACGACGACGGTGCAGGCGCCGCACACGCCGATGCCGCAACTGTATTTGGCCCCGGTCAGCCCGAAATCGGTGCGCAACACCCACAGGAGCTTGCGGTCGCCGTCGGTGTCCAGGGTGACGGGCTGGCCGTTGAGCTTGAATCGGATGGTTTCAGTCATAGGTCACTCTCTCTCATGGCCGTTTCTTTATAACGGACGGTTACGACATCGGATACGCAAACGAAGGAGGGATTGTAGCAGATTTGGCGTTCCCGGCGATAGTCCGGTGATGGGGGGCGATGGGCGGCTGGCGGACCCGGTGCCGCCGGCGGGTCATCTTATATGCGCCGGGGCTATTGAAAACTGCGGGTGGGGCAACAATAATGAGAGGCTTCGAGGGAGGAAGACGAAGAAGTAGAGGCAACAAAGGCAGGTGCCTGAGACGACAACCCCGTCTGCGAACCGGATGCGTCCGGCGCGGGCGACATTCGATGCGAGACACGATATGCGTAAAATTTGTGACAAGGTGCTGGCGTTGGGCGTGCAAGATAAAAAACGGAAGCTGTTCGACGCGCTGATCCCGTTGCCGGACGGGACGAGCTACAACTCCTACCTGGTGACGGGCGACGCCAAGACTGCGGTGATCGACGCCGCCGACCCGATGTTCGTGGACGAATGGCTGAACAACCTCAAGGAGACGGGCGCCAAGCCCGACTACATCGTCGCCAACCACGCCGAGCAAGACCACAGCGGCGGCATCGTCGATTTCCTCCGCGAATACCCCGAAGCCAAGGTCGTGACCAACCTGAAGTGCCGCGAGATGCTCTCCTGCCTCCTGCACATCCCCGAGGAGAAGTTCATCCTCGTCGCAGACCGGGAGAAGCTGGAGCTGGGCGGCCTGTCGCTGGAGTTCTACCTCACGCCGTGGGTGCATTGGCCGGACACGATGTTCACCTACCTGCGCGAGGAGGAGGTGCTGTTCCCCTGCGACTTCCTAGGCGCGCACTACGCCTCGGACGACCTGTTCGTGCGCGACGAGCAACTGGTCTACCGCTCCGCCAAGCGCTACTACGCGGAGATCATGATGCCGTTCCGGCCGCAGATACGCAAATACCTGGCGCTGGCGAAAAACCTCAACCCCAAGATCATCGCGCCGAGCCACGGGCAGGTCTACAACCGGCCCGAGTTCATCCTCTCGGCGTATGACGAGTGGTCGGGCGAAAGGACGCGCGACGTGTTGATCCTCTACGTCTCGATGCACGAGAGCGTGCGCCGCATGGCGGAGCGCATCCAGCGCGAGCTGGAGGGCTCTTCGGTGACGGTCAAGTCGCTGGACCTGGTGGAGGCGGACTTGGGCGAGGTGGCGATGGAGCTGGTGGACGTCGAGGCTGTGCTGATCGGCTCCCCGACCGTGCTGGGCGGCGCGCACCCGGCGGCGGCGTATGCGGCGTTCCTGTTCAACGCCCTGCGCCCGAAGGCGAAGTACCTCGGGATCTTCGGTTCCTACGCCTGGGGCGGGCGCATGGTGGAGCAGTTGGCGGGGCTGGTCACCAACGTCAAGCCGGAGGTCTTGCCCCCGATGGTGGTGAAGGGGTTGCCCACGGAGGAGGACGAGGAGAAGATCTCGGCCTGGACCAGGGAGATGGCGGACAACCTGAAGATCAGCCACTAGAGCGGGTTTCGCGGCGCCTCGGCGCCGCATTCCGCCTTCCGGGGCGCGACAGTCCGCCGCGCCCCCCCGGAAGGCGTCCCTCCCAAAAAAACGGAGGCCGGCGTCACGCCAGCTCCATGACCTTGGCGACCAGCTTCTCCACCCCGGCACCGACCTCCTTGATGCTTTGCGCCAGCATGTAGCAGGGGGTGGTGACGATCTTGTTCCCCTGATCGACGACGATTTCATCGGCCGCCGCCGCCTTGTGACGCGCCCCGAGCGCCTCCAGCGCCGCCGCAGTGTCCGCGTCGTCGCCGATGGTGAGTTCCGGCGCGCAGGCCTTCCCCAACGCCGCCGCCACGACGACGGGGGCGATGCACAGCGCCCCGATGGGCTTCCGCTCCTTGTGCAACGCCTCCAGCAACGCCGCCACGTCCGCGTCCGCCGTGCAGGCGGGGCCGTCGCCGGCGAAGGAGCAGAGGTTCGCGGCCGCGCCGAAGCCACCGGGGATGACGATGGCGTCCAACTCCCCGGCTTTGACATCCTTGACGTCGCGGATGTCGCCGCGCGCGATGCGCGCCGCCTCCGTCAGGACGTTTCGCCCTTCGGAGGCGGGCGTCCCGCGCACATGGTCGATCACGTCCCGCTGCCCCTTGTCCGGCGCCATGCAGACGATCTCCGCCCCCGCCCGGTCGAGGAAATAGAGGGTGAGGGTCGCCTCATGGATCTCGCTCCCGTCCTTCACCCCGCATCCCGACAACAGCACTCCGACTTTCTTCCGCCCCGCATTCCCCATGACATCCTCCTTCCGATATGCAAGATAGGTACAAGCTGACGGCAACATGATACAAAAGCCCCCGCCTCTGCGGACAAGTCAACATGAAAAAATATGGGGGACATTGCGTCCGCCGCAGGATTCCCCTAAAATTACCAGCTTTGTCGCAAGGAGCCGTAGGGGCCGTGTCGCAACCGCCCTTCGCCCCGTTGCCACAGGTTGTTTCCGTCGATCACCGAGTCGATCACCGAAAAGAGGTTTAGCCCATGTCCCGTGAGCCGCTGGCAAAGTCGTACGCACCCCGAGAATTCGAGCAGCGCTGGTACTCCTTCTGGGAGGAGCGGGGTTTCTTCAAGGCCGACAACGCCTCGCCCAAGCCCGTCTTCTCCATCGTCATCCCGCCGCCCAACGTCACGGGGTCGCTGCACATGGGCCACGCCCTGCAACACACGTTGCACGACATCCTCGTGCGCTGGAAGCGGATGAAGGGGTGCAACACCCTCTGGCTGCCGGGGACGGATCACGCCAGCATCGCCGTCCACTACGTGCTGGACAAGCAGTTCGAGGCCGCCGGGAAAGACCGCTTCAAGATGGGGCGGGACGAGTTCATGCGCACCGCCTGGGAGTGGAAGAAGACGAGCGGCGGCACCATCCTCAACCAGATGCGGCGCATGGGCGTCTCCTGCGACTGGAGCCGCGAGCGCTTCACGATGGACGAGCAGCTCTCCCGCGCCGTCGTGGAGGTGTTCGTCCGCCTGTACGAGCAGGGGCTGATCTACCGGGGCGAGTACATCGTCAACTGGTGCCCGCGCTGCAAGACCGCCATCTCCGACCTCGAAGTCGTCTACAACCCCTCGCGCGGACACCTCTGGCACATCAAATATCCTATCGTCGGCGCCGACGGGAAGGCGTCCGGCCGCCTGACCGTGGCGACCACCCGCCCCGAGACGATGCTGGGCGACACCGCCGTCGCCGTGCATCCCGACGACGAACGCTACGCGCACCTGGTCGGCGGCAAGGTGCTTCTGCCCGTCGCGAACCGCGAGATACCGATCATCGCCGACGGCTTCGTGGACCGCGAGTTCGGCACCGGGGTCGTGAAAGTCACCCCGGCGCACGACGCCAACGACTACGAGGCGGGCATCCGCAACGGTTTGGACAAGATCACCGTCATCGACGACGCGGGGGTCATGACCGAGGCCGCCGGGGAGTACAAGGGGCTGGATCGCTACGAGTGCCGCAGGCTGCTGGTCGAGCGGCTCGAAAAGGAGGGCTTCCTCGAAAAGGTCGAGGAGTACGACCACAACGTCGGCCAGTGCGACCGCTGCTCGGCGGTGGTCGAGCCCAAGATCTCGATACAGTGGTACCTGAAGGTGGCGACCCTCGCCAAGCCCGCCATCGAAGCTGTCGAGGACGGGCGCATCCGCTTCGTCCCCGACAACTTCAAGAAGCGCTACTTCGAATGGATGTACAACATCCACGACTGGTGCATCTCGCGCCAGCTCTGGTGGGGGCATCGCATCCCCGCCTGGTATTGCGACGTGTGCGGCAAGATCGTCGTGGCGCGCGAGGAGCCTGCCAACTGCCCCACCTGCGGCGCGGGCTTGCGGGCGGAGGAAGACATCCTCGACACCTGGTTCAGCTCCGCCCTCTGGCCGTTCTCGACGCTCGGCTGGCCCGAGGACACCGACGACTTGGCGACCTTCTACCCGACCGACACGTTGATCACGGGGCCGGACATCATCTTCTTCTGGGTGGCGCGCATGATCATGATGGGGCTGAAATTCACGGGGGACATCCCGTTCAGCCAAGTCCACATCAACGGCATCGTGCGCGACGAGCACGGGCACAAGATGAGCAAGACCAAGGGGAACATCATCGAGCCGTTGCAGCTCATCGACGAGTACGGCGCGGACGCGGTGCGCTTCACCCTGTCGTCGATGGCGGTGCCCGGCACAGACATCCCGTTCTCGTCCAAGCGCATGAAGGGCTACAGCGATTTCGCCAACAAGGTTTGGAACGCCGCGCGCTTCGTCCTGATGAACCTCCGCGAAGAAGACGACGCCGGCGGCTTCGCCGAGGCGGCTGCCATCGACGGGCTGGTCGCGGCGAGGCGGGACGCGATGCCGCTGGAAGACCTGTGGATACTGCACCGGATGAACCAGACGGCGGCGGGCGTCTCCGAAGCCCTCGACAAGTTCCGCTTCCACGAGGCGTCGGCGCTGATCTACCAGTTCTTCTGGCACGAGCTGTGCGACTGGTACATCGAGCTGGTCAAGCCGGTGCTGACCGACCCGGACGCGCCGGAGGCGGAGCGCGCGCCGCGCATCCGTGTGCTGCTGCACGTCTTGGACTATGCCTTGCGGATGCTCCACCCCTTCATGCCGTTCATCACCGAGGAGATCTGGCAGAAGCTGCCGCACCAAGGGGAGTCGCTCATGATGGCGGCGTTCCCCGAGGCGCGCGCCGCGCTCGACAATCCCGGGGCGGCGCAGAAGATGCAAGACCTGATGGAGCTGATCGGCGACATCCGCACGTTGCGCGCCAAGATGAACATCAACCCCAAGCAGCCGCTCAAAGCCTGCCTCTCTGCCGAAGCCGAGGGCGCGCAAGCCCTGGTCGAGCAGAACTTGGCGCGCCTGCTCGCCCTGACGCGGCTGGAGGCGGTGGAGTTCCGCGACGCCGTCCCCGACGGCTGGTTGCGCGGCGTCTCGCGCCTCGGCAGCTTCGGCTTGGACGTCCCCGTCGCCGACGTGGCAGCCGCGCGCAAACGCTTCCAAGACGAGATCAAGAAGCTGAAGGCCGAGATCGAGAAGGTGTCGAGGAAGCTCGACAGCCCCGACTTCGTCGCCCGCGCCCCCAAGGAGATCGTGGACGAGAACCGGAGCCGCTTCGAGGAGATGACCGAGAAGTGCAAGAAGCTGGAGAACAACCTCGAACAACTGCCCTCGGCGTAAGCGGCGAAGCGTGTCGGAACCTATGGCGAACCTGGAATATCCTTCGATTCTGGACGACCTCGGGCGCGCGGGGGAGCTCGGGATCGCCGTCGTCGGCGACGCCCGGGCGCAGGCGGAGCTGCGGCTCTGCCGCGAGCGGGGCTTTCCCGTGCAAGACGTGGACGGCGCGCCCGGGCGCGTCCGTCTGGAGCACGACGAAGAATCGCTCGTCCCCTGCTGGATCGAGCAAGAGACGCGGGCCCTCGCCTGGCGGCGGCTGCGCGCGACGGGCTTCCTGCAAATCGACTCAACCAACCGCGAAGCGTGCGACGCGGCGGTCTCGGGGGCGGAAGAAGGAACTTTGATATTCGCCGAGACGCAGACGGCGGGCAAGGGGCGCATGGAGCGGAACTGGTTCTCGCCCGCCGGATCCGGCGTCTACTTCAGCTTCGTCCTCCGGCCGCAACAGCCGTGGAGGTTCTGGCCGCTGCTGACGCATGTCGCCGCCGTCGCGCTCATCGACGCCTTGCGGGAGCTGGGGCAGGATATGCAATTCCCTGAAAAAACCGACATCGACCTGAAATGGCCGAACGACGTGCTGCTTTCGGGGAAGAAGTGCGCCGGCATCCTCCTGGAGACGCTGACCCCCGCCGAGGGGGAGGCGGCGGCGGTCATCGGCGTCGGCGTCAACGTGCGTCGGGGGAGCGTGCCGGAGGAGCTCGCGGACGTGGCGACCTGCCTTGATGACATGGCTGGTGCCGCCGTCCCGCGCCGCCGCGTCATGACCGGCTTTCTGGACTGTTTCCAGGAAGGCTACCTGCTGTTCCGCGACGGGAGGTTCGGCGAGGTGCTCGACCGCTGGAAGGCGCGCTCCTCGATGTGGGACGGCGCCGCCGTGACCGTGTTCGAGGGGGGGCGGGCGCGCGACGCCGTGACCTGCGGCTTGGACGGGATGGGCGCGCTCCGCGTGCGTTTCGCCGACGGCGCGGCGGAGACCGTCCTGGCGGGCGACATCCGCGTCAGGAGAAGGCAGGGGCGGGCGACGTAGAATCCATTTTTTTTTGCACACGGGTTGAGGCCAAGTGGGGACACCGACTTTTTACGAGTTTTTCGCTGGAGGCGGCATGGCGCGCGCCGGCCTGGGCCCGGGATGGTCATGTTTGTTCGCCAACGACATCGACGTGAAAAAAGGCGCCGGCTACCAGGCGAACTGGGGTTCCGACTGTTTGCGGCTCGCCGACGTCGCCAGCCTGGACGCTTCCGACCTGCCGGGGCATGCAAGCCTCGCTTGGGCGTCGTTCCCCTGCCAAGACCTGTCTCTGGCCGGCGCGGGAGCCGGTTTGGACGGGGCGCGTTCCGGGACGTTCTGGCCGTTCTGGAAATTGATCCAGGCGCTCGGCCGGAAAGGCCGCGCCCCTTCGCTCGTCGTGCTTGAAAACGTATGCGGGGCGTTGTCGTCCCACGGAGGCAGGGATTTTGCCGCCATCGGGGCCGCCTTGGAAAAGAGCTACCGTTTCGGCGCCGTGGTCGTTGACGCGGTGCTCTTCGTCCCGCAATCACGCCCGCGGCTGTTCGTCGTCGGGGTTCGGAACGACGTCACGATCCCGCCGGGATTGATGTCGCCCCAACCGGACGGGCGATGGCACCCGGCCCGCCTTGCGGCTGTTTTCGGACAACTGTCGCGCCGGTCGCAAAAAAACTGGATATGGTGGACGCTTCCGGCGCCGCCGGAACGACAGTCGGTTTTCTCCGAACTCGTCGACCAAGTCCCGCAAGGGGTCGCTTGGCATACGTCGGCGGAAACCCGGCGCTTGTTGTCGATGATGAGCGCGGCGAACCGCCTCAAAGTGAAAACGGCCATGCTTGCCGGGGGGCGCATGGTCGGAAGCGCCTACAAGCGCACGCGGAAAGACGTCGCGGGGAGGAGCGTCCAGCGCGTAGAAGTCCGGTTCGACGGCATCGCCGGATGCCTGCGCACCCCGGCCGGAGGCTCCAGCCGCCAAATACTGATAATCGTCGAAGGCGAATCGGTGCGGTCGCGGCTCCTTTCGCCGCGGGAGGCCGCCCGGCTGATGGGATTGCCGGACAGCTACATCCTGCCGGAAAATTACAACGACGCCTGTCATCTGGCGGGCGACGGGGTCGCAGTCCCCGTGGTTCGATTCCTCGCACGAAACCTCTTGGAGCCGGTTCTGGCCGCCGGAGAAGGAAAAGGGAACCGGGCTGCCTGAGCGTGGTCGTGGATGCGTGGGAGACCGATCCCAGCCTCAAAATCGAGCTTCGGTGATGCGGCGCGGACTATGCGGGAGGGATGGCGAGACAAGGGGCGGCGCACCGCCCCTTGTCTTTCCAGGGAGCCTCGAAAACCCCGGCGCTGCGTTGCGCCTTGTCTGCGAGGTTTTTAGAGGTTCCCTTCGTGTCACCTTCGTGTTACTGCTTCGCCTTCGGCGCCGGCTTGTCGGCGCTGGTGCCCGTGGGGCCTGCGAAGTCGCTCATATTGAGATGGGTCAGCGTGTGCACGTAGCGCAGCCTGCCGTTCTCCATGCGGAACAGGTGCGTGTCGGGCGCGCCGACCATGCCGCCCGGACCGCCCGCGCCGAAGGTGCACCAGACCACGACCGAGCCGATCACCTCGTCAACCACGAAGCGGCGGTTGGCGATGTTCACGCCGGTCGGCACGCCCGCCTCGCAGGTGTCCGCGTCCGTCCCGGTCGCCGTGGTCGCGCCGCCCTCGACGCGCACGCACGGATAGCCCCAGGGGACCAGGTCGATCTTCGCCTCGAGGAAGGCGTCGAGGTAGGCGTTGGCCCCGCGCACCAGCTCGGCGCGGCTGTTGCGGCGGTCTGCCGGGATGGGACCCCAGTTCTCGTCCGTCGAAAACTTCAGGTAGTTGTCGGCGTTGAACAGCCACTGGCCCGTGGTGGTCGTGATCACTTCGACCTCGGCGATCTTCTCGTGGTTGACGCGCATCCGCACGCCGATCACATAGGGGTTGGCCTTGTCGGTCGAGATGACTTCGGTGAAGGTCTGGCACGAGGCGTCGTCGTACAGGCTCATGTGCTTGTCGATGACGAGCGGCTTGGTGAGAAAGCCGGTCTTGATGTCGGCGGGCTTCATGTTCTCCTGGTAGCCGAGGCCGTTGGCGAGCGGCAGGATGGAGATGTCGCCCTTGGCCTGCGCCTCCAGGTACAGCCGGACTGCGTGTTGCAACCCGCCGCGTTGGCAGGACACCACGGGGAATTGCGAAGCCTGCACGTTCGGCCCCGGCGCGCCGGGTGCCGGTTTCGGCGCCTGGCCAAACACGGGGATTGACATCGCGACGCAGAGCGCGATGCAGATCATGACGAGATGCGTTCGTTTCACTGGAATTTCCTCCTGATGATGGTTGTCTGTCGATCATCGCCCGCAGATGAGCGGATGCCGGGATGGGCGAACCCCCCGCCGCCATTGCGCATCGCGACTTCCGTGCATCGACTTCGCGCTCCCGGGCCGCCCCGGGTCGCGCGAAAGGTTCGATTCTACGGCAGGATTGCGTGCGATGGCAACGGTTTTCTGACGGGTGCGCTTCGGGCGGGTGCGCTTCGGGCGGGTGCGCTTCGGGCGGGTGCGCTTATCGGGCGGGTGCGCTTGCGGGTGCGCTTCGGGCGGGGTTCGGGTTCGGGGGGCGGGCCGCGCCGATGCCAAAACAACCATCCCAAACAGGGCGGTCCGTTTGGTAGAATGCTGGCGGAATCCGGCGCATGGCGCGGCGGCGTCCCCAAGTCGGTTTTACAGATGGATGGAAACACGGCGCTCGTGCGGCGGGCGCAACCCCGGACAAGGAGGGGGGTGCGATGTTCTTCAAACGCTCCAAGGAAAAGGAAGACGCGCCGGAAAAGAAGGAGAAGAGGGCCGGGTTGCTGGCAAGGATGACGCAAGCCCTCGGCGCGACCAAGGAGAACCTCGTCGGCAAGATCGAGGCGGTGCTGGGGACTTTTTCCTCGATGGACGAGGACGCGCTCGACGAACTGGAGGGGACGCTGCTCGGCGCGGACTTGGGGGTTGCGGTGACCGACCGCATCATGACCGCCGTGCGGGCGCAGTTCAAAAAAGGGGTGCTCAAGACGCCGGAGGATGCCAAGGCGGAGATACGCGACCAACTCGGCGCCATCCTCGCATCCCACGCGGGCGCCGCCGCGCAGGCGCCGTCCGAAGCCGGGGCTGCGCCCCCGAAGCCGCAGGTCTGGATGGTCGTCGGCGTCAACGGCACGGGCAAGACCACCACGGTCGGCAAGCTCACGGCGCGCCTCGCCGCCGAAGGCAGGAAGACGCTGGTCTGCGCGGCGGACACCTTTCGCCCGGCGGCCATCGAGCAGTTGGCGGTCTGGGCGGAGCGTTCCGGCACGGATCTGGTCAAGAGCAAGATCGGCGCAGACCCCTCGGCGGTGCTGCACGACGCGCTGGCGGCGGCGACGGCGCGCGCCGCCGACCTGGTGCTGGTCGACACCGCCGGACGGCTGCACACGAAAAGCAACCTGATGAAGGAGCTGGACAAGATGCGCCGCGTCGCGGGCAAGGTGGTCGCGGGAGCGCCGCATGAGACGCTCCTGGTCGTGGACGCCACCACGGGGCAGAACGGCCTGGCGCAGGCGCGCGAGTTCATGAAGGCGACCGGTATCACGGGCTTGATCGTTACCAAGCTCGACGGCACCGCCAAAGGCGGCGTCCTTTTCGGCATCGCCGAGGAGCTGGACATCCCCGTGCGCTACATCGGCATCGGTGAGGGCATCGACGACCTCATCGAATTCTCCCCCGAGGATTTCATCAACTCGTTGTTCAAATAGCGTCGCCGCGCCCCCAGGCGGGCAGCGCCGCGAAAAATGGGGAGCGCCCCGACCCCGACCCCGACCCCGACATTGAATTTCCTTGCGCGGAATTCCCCCGATGGTTTATCTTCGCTTTTTCAAGCCCCCTTGGGCATCCCGCCGGGGGATGCCCGCCGAGGCGGGCGGAGGCGACGCAAGGACATGGAGAGGGCGTTATGAGCAAGATCGCGGGTATCGTGGCGTTGTGTGGGTTGGCGTTCGCGCTGGCGGCGTGTACGACCAATGTCGAGGAAACCAAGGCACCGGGCATCCCCACCGCCAAGGTCGTTGGCGGCGAGGTGGAGGGCGTCGTCGCCGACGGGCTTTCCGTGTTCAAAGGCATTCCGTTCGCCGCGCCCCCCGTGGGCGATCTGCGCTGGAAGGCGCCGCAGCCGGTCGCGCCCTGGGAGGGGGTCAAAAAGACCGTCGCCTTCGGCAACGCCTGCATGCAGGACATGGCGATGGCGCGCTCCATGGGAGACAAGTCCGAGATCAGCGAAGACTGCCTCTACCTGAACGTCTGGAGTCCGGCGGCGGACGCTGGCGACCGGCTGCCGGTGCTGGTCTGGATCTACGGCGGCGGCTTTTCCGGCGGCATGACCAGCGTGCCGATGTACGACGGCGAGCGCCTGGCGAAAAAAGGGGTGGTGGTCGTGAGCATCGCCTACCGCGTGGGGCCGTTCGGCTTCTTGGCGCATCCCGAACTCAGCGCGGAGAGCGGCCAAGGTTCCGGCGCCTACGGCATGGCGGACATGATCCACGGGCTCCGGTGGGTCAAGGAGAACGTGGGGCAGTTCGGCGGCGACGCCTCGAAGGTGACGATCTTCGGGCACTCGGCGGGAGGCATGGCTGTCGCCATTCTGGCCGCGTCCCCCGAGGCGAAAGGGCTGTTCCACGGCGTGATCAGCATGAGCGGCGGCGGCTTCGCCCCGCTTCGCACCAAGGACGAGCCGGGGACCAGCATCCCGACGCTGAAACTTGCCGAGGGCGTGGGCGCGGCGTTCTTGGGCAAGTTGGGGGCGCAGGACATCGCGGCGGCACGCGCCCTTGACGCCCAAGCCATCCAAGACGCCATCGCCGGCAGCGGCGCCTCGTTCCGGCCTGCCGCCGACGGGCGCATCATCCCCGACAGCCAGTACCTGATGTACGAGGCGGGCGATTTCAACGACACGCCCATCTTGGTCGGCACCACCTCGGACGAGGCGGCCTCCTTCGGCGCGCGCAAGGCGACGCCCGCCGAGTTCTCCAGTCAGATCAAGAAGGGCTACGGCCCGGCCGCCAAGGAAATCCTGGCGGTATACCCGCACGCCACGGACGAGGACGCCACCCGTTCGTTGAAGCAGGTCTCGCGTGACAACACCTTCGGCTGGGGCACTTGGACTTGGGCGCGCCTGCAGACGCAGAAAGGGAGGGGGAAGGCGTTCGTCTATTACTACGACCATCACGCGGCGACCGCCCCCGACGGCGCGGGGCATGGAACGGACGTCCCCTACGCCTTCCAGACCCTCACCAGTGCGCAGGGCGCGGCGCCGTCGGCCGAGGACGTGGCGCTGTCCGACCTCATCAGCGACTATTGGGTGAACTTCGCCAAGACCGGCGACCCCAATGTCGCAGACCTGCCGCAATGGCCCGCCTATGACGAAGGCTCGCCGCAGGTGCTGACCTTCGGTGCGACGACCGGGACGGTGGAGCCCTATCCCAACATGGACAAGTTGCAGGCGCTGGACAAATATTTCACTTGGTTGCGCGGCCAGGCTAAATGACCGCGTCCGCATGGTCGCCTTTCCGGCGCGTCCTTCGACGGGCGGCGGGCGGGGAGCCTTGGCGGGGCGTTGGCGGGGGCGGCGCGCGATCCGGTTTTTTAGATGTTGCACGATGAAAAAATCTATGGGCGGCGCGGGCATTTGGCTTATAATGTCCGATTCGTGTTTATGGTTGGTGTCTGGTGACCCCTGTTTCCCCGAAGGAGGTTCGAATTGCGAAGTAGAAGGCATTTGTTGTTGTTGATCGGCGCGGCGCTTCTCGTGACGCTGTCCGTTGTCGGTTGTGTCGGTTGCGGCGGCGGCGGCGAGGGCGCGGCGCCCAACTCCCTGGAAACCATCGCGAAGAACCGCGAAGTCCACATCCTGACCGAAGCGATCAACGCGCCGTTCGAGTACGGCGACGGCACCGGCGTGCAGGGCCTGGGCGCCGACTTGGGCGAGGCGATTGCGAAAGAGCTGGGGCAACCCCTCAAGTGGGTGAAATCCAACAAGGGCGCCAACCACCTTTTCGACGTGATCAAGGAAGGTGTCACGGTGGACTTCATCATCTCGTCGGTGGCGAGCGACCCCAGCCGCACCGAGGTCGAGTATTCCGACCCCTATTACAAGACGGGCGACGTGATCGCGCACCATCGCAAGGACTTCGGCATCACGAGCCTCGCCTCGCTATCCGGCAAGAAGGTGGGGGTCGTGGAGGGTCGTCCGGCGGACGCCTTCATGGCGTCGCAGACTGCGGCGACCGGCGTCACCATCATGAAGTACCCGACGATCGACGACGCCTTGGGTTATCTGAACCGCACGGAGATCGACGCGGTGGTCGGCGACGAGATACTGCTCAACTACAGTGTGGCAAGCGAGGGGTCTAGCTTCACCAACGTGAACATCCTGAACGAGCTCGTCAACCCTTATTCCTACGCCGTCGCCGTGCGCAAAGGGGACGCGGAGCTTCTGAAGAGGATCAACGCCGTCATCGCCGCCTTGGACGTGCCGGCGCTCGAGGCCAAGTGGGTCGGCGACGTCAGGGAGCGGGCGAAGGCGCGCGCCGAGGGCGACCGTGAGACGGAGGCGCTCAAGAAGGCTCCGAAGTCCATCGGCGTGTCGATCAACAAGCAGAGCGGCAATTGGTCGATGGATCGCCTCGACGGGTCGGTCATCGTGCTCAGCGGCGCGAACGGCACGTTCCAGTCCGGCTACATCATCACCGACGGCAACCACGGCTCTTGCCGGTTCAACACGCCGGTGCCTCCGGGCGACTACACCTTGACGTTCAGGGCCTTGGGCATGAACGCCAGGGTTACGATACCCGCAGAAGCCAAGTCGTCGTTGGCGATGAGCGTGAACATTGCCAACACGGTGGGCATCTCCGTCCGGTAGCGTTGTGCGCGCAACAACTCGCCGATTGGCGCGGGGGCGAGTCCCGACAGGGGCGTTCGCGCCTTTGCGCCAATCGGCGGCTCTGCCCATGGGCGGTCGCCGCGCAAGCAGTCGCATAAGCACATAAGCAAGAAGGCGTTTTCCTCTCGTAAAGGTGTTCTTTCGCCTATGCACGGACATCCGCTTCGCCTCATCCTCATCACCGCGCTCGTGGCGGTCGCCGCGACGCTGGTGGCATTACGCTGGGATCTGGTTCCCGGCGTCAAGGTGCAGGACGAGGCGCGCGAGGCGTTCGCCTTCGCCCCGTCGGGGCAGGTGACGCTCAGCGACGACGAAGAGGTGAACGTCAGGGTGTACGATCAGGTGAGCCCGGGGGTGGTCAACATCACCACGCGGGTCATGGTCGAGGAGCGCTACTTCTTCCGGGCGATCATCCGCGAGGAGGACGGCGGCACGGGGAGCGGTTGCGTGCTGGACCACGCCGGGCACATCCTGACCAACTACCATGTGGTGGAGAACGCCGCGAGCCTTGAGGTCTCCCTGCCGGATCGCACCAAGTACAAGGCGACGCTGGTCGGGGCGGATCCGCAGAACGACTTGGCGGTCCTCAAGCTGGAGGGCGCGCCGAAGGATCGGTTGCACCCGATCTCGCTCGGCGCCTCCGACGGGCTCAAGGTCGGGCAGAAGGTGCTGGCGATAGGCAACCCCCTGGGTTTGCAGAACACGCTGACGGTCGGCATCATCAGCTCCTTGGGGCGGCGCATCGAGACGCAAAGCGGCGACTTGGTGGACAACGTCATCCAGACCGACGCCGCCATCAACCCCGGCAATTCCGGCGGGCCGTTGTTGAACACCGCTGGTGAGATGATCGGCATCAACACCTCGATCTTCACCATCGGCGGCGGCAACATCGGCATCGGGTTCTCCATCCCTGCCGCAACCATCCGACGGGTCGCCGCAGAGCTCATCAGCGACGGGCGCGTCCTGCGCCCTTGGTTCGGCATTGAGGGATACACCATAAACGAAGACCTCGCCAAGCTTTTGGAGTTGCCGGTGTCGCGCGGCATCCTGGTCTACCGCATCTATCGCGGGAGCTCGGCGGAGCAGGCAGACCTCCGTGGCGCGAGCGGGGTGGTGCGTTGGTTGAACAACCGCATAGGCGTGGGCGGCGACATCATCACCGAGATCGACGGCAAGGCGGTCTCTTCGCATGAGGAGTTGCGCCTGTTGCTCGAATCGAAGAAACCGGGGGACGCGGTGACCGTCACGCTGTACCGCGGCGCGTCGCGGATGCAGAAGAAAGTCCCGCTGGTGGAGGCGCCGCAATCTACGCAGTCGCGCCGGAGGATTTGACGGCGGCAGCCTAGGTCCAAGCGGATACCAGGATTAAATGTCATGACGGATATGGACGAGCGGAATGTGGACGACATCTGCCCGACCTGCGGCGGGTCGGGGTGGGCGCCGACGGAGGTTGCGGGCGCAGTCCGACGCTGCGACTGCTGGAAAAAGCAGCGCATGGCGCGGTTACAGGCGTCGGCGAACATCCCCAAGCGCTACCAGAACTGCGACCTCGAATCATTCAAGACGTTTAGGGACGTGTCGCATAAAAACGCCAAACTCCAGGTGGAAGGGTTCCTGCGCCAATACCCACTGCTCAAGGAAGACGACCCCAAAAAGAGCGTCGGGCTGTTGCTCATGGGGCCGTGCGGCGTCGGCAAGACCCACTTGGCGGTGGCGCTTTTGCGGCAGTTGATCGCCCAGACCGGCGAAGTGGGGCTGTTTTACAATTTCAGCGACCTGTTGAAGGAAATCCAAGACAGTTGGAATCCCATCGCGCAGACGTCGGAGTTGGATGTCCTGCGCCCCGTGATGGACGCCAAGGTGCTGGTGCTGGACGAGCTGGGCGCCAACAAGGTCACGGATTGGGTGCGGGACACGCTCTATCACATCATCAACAACCGCTACGTCAAAAGCAAACTCACCTTTTTCACATCCAACTACCTCGACGCACCTTCCAGACCCGGTGAGGAAACCCTTGCCGACCGCATCGGCGTCCGTCTCCGCTCGCGACTCCACTCGATGTGCGTGGACGTCGAGATGCGGGGCGAGGACGGACGGACAGACTTCGCCAAAGCCAGCCTCTGACCTCGGCGGCACCTTGGACGCGAGGTCTTTTCGCCGCGTCGTCACGTCCAAGCGGCTGGGGGGGGCGACAGGTGAAAACGACGAATTCCCGCTTGTCCGCATTTATTAGTTGTAATTTCCTTACAATTTGTAGTAGTTGTATTAGCAGTCCTGATGGCTTTACGACGGACGGGTTTTTAGTTTTACGCTTTCCAACTAAGGGGTGCGCCATGAGGTTCCGGTCGTCTTCGTTGGTCGCTCGCACTGCTTACTGGATACTTCCAGACTCCGCCGTCAGGCTTGGCGTGGTCGCCTTGATCTACCTGTGCGCCTCTTGGTTCGGCAACATGCTTACGCCGACCCCTGCCGTACAAGACATCATCTGGACTGCCAACGGCATACTGCTCGCATTCATTTTGCAAACCCGGCGACGTTTCTGGGCGAGCTACATGCTCATGAGCGTCGTGGCGAACGTCGCCGTACACATCGGCTTCGGCTTCACGTTCTACCAATCCCTGCTGTTCACGATGGGGAACACCGTCGAGGTGCTAGTCGCCGCCACTTGGTTGTCCACGGACGAGGGCATCCCTCCCGACCTGACCAAGTTTCGCATCTTGGCGCGGTTCGTCTGTTGCGCCGTCATCCTGGCGCCGCTTTCATCGACGTTGTTCGTCTGGTTGTGCCTGAACGTTTTCGAGCGCCCCTACCTGCTCAAGACGGTGCTGGACTGGCTGGTCGGCGACATCATGGGCATCGCGTTGATGACGCCGCTTTTCCTGGCGATCGACCGCACGGAGCTGAAGGTGCTGTTTGGCAGCAAGAAGCGATTGGAGGCGGCTGCGATCTTCGTCAGCGTCGCAGCGGTCTCCAGCGTCGTCTTCCTGCAGGACAGCCTGCCCATCATCTTCCTAGTCGTCCCTGTCCTGTTGCTCGCTGTCTTCTATCTGCGCGGCACGGGCGCCGCCATCGCCATTTTGCTGATCGCCGCGCCAGCAGTGTATTTCACCGAGCGCTATTCGGGCCCGTTCTCCATCTCCGGACCGTTGCACAACCGGCACGGGATATTCCTGCTCCAGATTTTCCTGTGCGTGAACCTGGCGGTCGTCTATGCGGTGAATTCTGCGTTGAACGCCCGGGACAGGCTGTTCCAGGACATGTCCGACGCCTTCCAAGAAGCGAACGCGAAGGCTGCCATCGACCATCCGACCGGTCTCGCCAACCGCTTGAGCCTGGACATGCAGCTCGCCCGCGAATGGTACAACGCCGTGCGCGAACAGTCGCCGTTCTCGCTGCTGTTCATCGACGTGGACAACTTCAAGCTCTACAATGACAGCTACGGGCAACTGGCGGGCGACAAGTGCCTGCGGCAGGTGGCGCGCATTCTAGGCGAGTCGTTGTTGCGTTCGAGCGACATGGTGGCGCGCTATGACGGTGAGGAGTTCGTCGTAGTCCTGCCTCGCGCCACAAAATACGGGGCGTTGGTGCTGGCTGAACGAATCCGCCAATGCGTGGAGAACGCCAGGTTGCCGCACAAGGGGACTGTTGCGGGCATCGTCACCATAAGCGTCGGCGTGGCGACGATAGTACCCGCGCCGCACATGAAGCCCGACGACATCATCCACCTCGCCGACCTGGCCCTGTACCAAGCGAAGAATTCGGGGCGCAACCGCGTGGCGTCATGGGACGCCCCGACTGTCGAACCCGCCATCGGGGGCGCGACAGCCTGACCGTGGCAGGCGCACAGGCGGCGGGCGTGGTGGACGTCAAATATGAGGATCCAGGGAAAAGTTTACATAATATCCCTTATCAGAAGCTGTCATCTTGCGACCTCCTTGTCAGTGGATGCTTTTTTTGACTGCACCGGGTCATATTCCCCTTCATCCGTCCAGAATTGCGCCTCGTTTTTCAACCACCGTTCCATGAAAACTTGCATCCATTGCTATCGTTCGTTTTCGTATTTCCTTTGTCAATCGCATTATAATGAAAGACTTGTTTAAATATTCATAATGTATTTTAAACTTTTTCCCAGAACCGCTGATAACTTCAAATGCCGTAACTTCTGAAATATGTCTTAAGCGGCAATTTTCAAGCATTTTTGTTGCTTTCAAATCGCCGCGCAGATGATTTATTATTATGCTTGTGTCAAATAGCATTTTATTCTGGTGGGAAATACCTGATCGGTTCTAATTTAGGATTCTTTGGAAGCCTTTTCGGATGGTATGTTTTAAAATACAAATCATCTTTCTTATCAACCTTTGATTTGACCTTCGCCTTGAACTGCACTTTTCTTCCTTTGCTGACGAACTCGACATTCTTCACTGCTTTCTTCGCCATGTCATTCCCCCTTAATGGTGTCCAGTTCAACCAGGCAGGCCCTGAATCAGAAGGCAAAACTCCTTTAATCGGAGCAATTTAATCATCCCCGCTGAAGCGGGCCCACTGACGCGGGGAACAATTCAGAGCCTGCGAAGAAATGATATGACATGGCGCCAGAAAATCAAGCCTTTCTCGCGCCATTGGGCGCCGCCGTTGCGTCTGATGCTACCGCCAATTGCTGGTCGCGTAGGGTGGAAGAACGGTCTTCTGCGGCGCTTTGACGGCTTCTGCGGTCTCCTCTAGGTCGCCCTCTTCCCTTGCCCTGGATTCGTCCGCCGAAGCGGCCGCCTCGATCTGCGCCTTGATATTGCCGTAAAAGTCGATGATGGCCTCGTCGTATTTCTCAGGCGCCTTGATGGTCTTGACGCCGATGGAGTCCAGGAAAACTTCGATCTTGCCGGCCTCGTGGTCGTTTTCGCAGTTGATTATGAAATCGTTGTTGTACATCTCTGCTCTCATAGAGTCTCCATGTAGGTCAGGTTACCGAGTGACAGGTCGTCGAATCTACTGATCGCGAACACGTTGTTGACGGCCGTGATCCCGGTCGGGAAATAGGAAGTTGACATAAGCTTCTCGTTTTGGAATATCCTCTTTCTGACTTTGAACGATTTTTCCTTGATGTTCGGAATCACTCGGTATTCCTCGGAGTTTCCCAGGTCGTCATACCACCGCAAAACCACGTCGCGGACGCATAACAATGACGAATTCGCTGGCACTGTTGACGTTCCGCTGTTCGTCATGTAGATGTCGGGAATGCTTGAAATCACCTGCGGATCTCTTGCTTGGTTTTGAGTCGCCAAGCTGCTTTGTTGTCCAGACCTGTATAAGACGCCGTTAATAAAAAGCTTGGCGTTCAATTCGTTGATCGTCGGAGCAAGAGTCGTTTCACTCCGTGCTTCAAATATCGTACTCAAATCATATGGCTGTGCGGTAGATAGATAATCGAAATTTCCCGTCACTGTTCTTATTATAGCGTAAGTAAAAGCTGTACCACTTGAAGTACTTGTCACGTTGAAAGCTAACGCCTGGTATCCCGACGTATTCACTTTGTTCCGTAATGTCGTGGTGTTCATAAAATCCCCGTTCAGGTCTTTCATTATCTTCGTGAATCCGAAGAAGCATCTCAACCTGGACGTGTCCATCACGCCGGCGTAGCTGAATTGTGGAAACAGAATCTGGTCGTTGTTGAACGTCCCGAACCACACATCGGCGAAGTCGGCGTCGTCAACGGCTATGACGGAATGCGGTTGGGGTTGCCTTGTGTAGACTGTCACGATCATTTTTTTCCTATCGCGTAGCCGACCGCCACCGCGACGGCCACCGCCAAGATGATTTCAGTCCAATCGAAGCGGAACTCGCAAAGAAACGTCTTGCCGTCCGCTCCTGTCGTCTCGGTTGACTGCACGACGGGTGTTGCGCTTTCCGGCGTGGCCTCCTCGATGTCGGTCGGATTCACGTATGCCAAATATCCGTTTGTGTCGAAAAAAGAATCTCCGCCCCCATACCCAAAAATATCTTCTATCGCCATGTCATTTCACCGCCAGCTTGTAGATGGCGAAGCCCGCCGCGACAAGCAAGATCACTTCGGGGATCACTTTCATGTCGATGCCCGCCAATATGGACGACTATTGGGCGCGATTTCGCCCCTTGAGCTCTTCCAGGGTTTCGCCCAGCTTCTTCAATTCTTCGCCGTATTTCGCCCAGTCCCCGGCGCGCTGTGCGGCGATTGCGCGGTTGTAGGCGTCGCCCGCCTTGTCGATCAATTGCGTCGCGTCAGACGCACCGGATTCTGGTGCCGCTGGAGCCGCTCCGGCGGGTCGCACCACCGGTGCCGGAGCGCCGCCGTCTCCATCGGCGAGCGGCGCAGCCCCTTGCGCAGGCAACGACAGGTTTTGCTGGAATATCTTCCCAATCGACGCCTCCAACGTCTCCTCCATCGCGATGCGGTTCTCATACGCCACGATGACGCGCTTCAACTCGGGGATCTTCCCGCTCTCCGCGCGCAGGTACAGCGGTCGGATGTAAAGCAGCGCCTCCTCGATCGGGATGATCAGGAGGTTGCCTTGGATCACCTGCGAGCCACGCTGGTCCCAGAGCGATATCTGCCGCGCGATCTCGGCGTCTTGGCTGATGCGGGCGATGATCTGGCGCGGCCCGTAGACCAGTTTCTGCTTCGGAAAACGGTAGACCACCAACCGCCCGTAATCCTTCCCGTCGCTACGCGCCACCATCCATGCCGAGAGGTTGTCCTTGCGCCCCGGCGTGAACGGCAACATCTGGATGAACTCCTCGCTCTCCTCCTGCGGCAGGCGCATGATCGTGTAATAAGGCGACATCGGCGCGTCGCCGCGCCCCGAGGCGATGGAGGGGATCTGCCAGAGGTCTTCCTTGTTGTAGAAGATGTGCGGCGCGGTCATGTGGTAGGTGGAATAGACATAGGTCTGCACCTGGAAGATGTCCTCTGGATAGCGCAGGTGCAGCCCGAGGTCTTGCGGGATGTCCGAGATGGGGCGGAAAACGCCGGGAAAGACGCTCTGCCAGACTTTGATGACCGGATCGTCCGGGTCGGCGACATACATGTCCACGTCGCCGTCGTAGGCGTCCATGACCATCTTCACGGAGTTGCGCATGTAATTCCCCACGCCCGCAGTCGCCGTCGAATACGGGTAGCGGTCTGAGACGGTGTATGCGTCTTGGATCCAATAGAGCTTCCCTTCGGAGACGACCATGTACGGGTCGCGATCCAGCATAAGGAACGGCGCCAGACGCGAAAGCCGCTCCCCGACGCTCCGAAAGTACATGAACCGGCTCTCGGATGTGACCAGCGGCGAGAGGGCGATGTTGAAGTCGCGGAAATAGATGGCGAAAAGGAGCTTGCGCAGTAAGGAGCCGACCTGGACGCCTCCCGATCCCTTGTATTTGGTATAGACGTTCTCCTCGCCTGACGGATAGTCGAACTCCTCTTGGCCGGTGCCCACCACCGCATAGCCGCGAGTCAGCTCGCCGAAATAGATCTCGGGCCTGGTCACCTTGAACGCCGGATAGGCGGAGGCCGGCGGGATGTTCTGCGCGTGCAACACCGGCAGCCCCTCAGAAGTCATGCGGTTCACCGGTCCTAGGGCAATGCCGTAGCCGTGCGTGTAGCTCAGACGCTCGTTGATCCAGTTGCGCTCCGGAAGGCTCGACGAGTTCAATTCCCGCGCCGAGAGCATCGTCTGCTGGAGCTCCCCGTTAAAATGGTAGCGGTCGTTGTCCACCGAGACGAAGTCGTAGTAGGTGCGTATCTCCTGTATCTGCTTGAGCGCGTCCAGCAACGGCTCGTGATCCCAGAGGCGGATGCTGTGAATGGTCGGCGCATTGCGCTCAATGTCCTGCGGCGTGAGCGCTTTGTCTCCGGAAAGATCGCGCTCCTCCACCCGGTCTAATCCGTATGCCTTGAGCGTCGCTTTGATGTTGTGCGCGATCTGGGGGCTCTCCTTGTCCAACTCGTTGGGATCGACGAAGAACTTCTGGACGACGGAGGGATAGATGCCGCCGAGGAAGGCGACGGCGACGTAGAGGACTACCGCGTAGACTCCGGTGCGGATGCGCGCGGAGAAGGCGCTGTACAGCCAGAGCCCCGCCCCCGCAAGCGCCGCGACCGCCTGCACCACCGCCATCGGCAGGCGCGCGTGCAAGTCGGCGTAGCTCGCCCCTGAAAATACGTCGTTGGAGCCGAACAGGAGCTCGTACCGCCCCAGCCATGCGCCCAAGGCGAGAAAGACGAACGCCAGCGCCCCGAGCGACGAGATGTGGACGCCCGCGCGCCCGCACCGCACGGCGCCGTTGCGCACCGTGCGCCAAGACATCGCCCCTTTGAAATAGTAGATGACGACGCTGCCCACCACGGCTGCGACGACCAGCAACAACCCCGTCTGGACGACGTCCCGCCAGAACGGGAGCGAGAAGAAGTAGAAGGATATGTCCCTGCCGAACACCGGATCGACCTCACCGAAGGGAACGCGGTGCAACCAGCTCCAGACCATCTCCCAGCGCGAGGCAAAACTCGTCCCCACCATCAAGCCGACGGCTAGGGCGCCCAGACCCGCCATGCGTTGCACCGTCTCGGGCTGGATGCGCAACGCCGTGATCTGCCCCGTCGGCGTCGGGATGCCGATCTCGATCAGGCCAGGGGCTCGGTTTGCCACGGTGAAGTTGACGTACAGGAACAGGAATCCCGCGAGGAGGGTCAGGGTGCACAGCGCGCTTTGCGCATAGAGGGTGGTCGTGAATATGACCTCCTTCCCCAGCTCGGCGAACCAAAGGTAGTCGAAGTACATGTTCACGGTGAACGACAACCCGCCCAGCACGATGAAAACCACGACGAGAACGATGATCCATGGTATGTTCTTTCGCATAACGCCTCCTTACAGGTCGCCGTCACGGCATGAACGATAACTATACAGGGACGTGCCCCCGAAATTAATTTTTTTGGAAAAAAATGTTGACTTTCACCTTTATGCCACCTATGATGTCGTCCGGATAGTGAAAAAAAGGTGAACATATGAAACTGACGCAGAGGCAAAAAGAAATTCTGGATTTCATCACCGAGTTTATCGACGGCAACGGCTATTCCCCGAGCATGGAGGAGATCGCCGGACACTTCAAGTTCGCCTCGCTGAATGCGGTGTATAAACATTTAGAAGCATTGTCGAGCCGGGGATACCTTCGACGAGACGCCAACCGCGCCCGCTCCATCGAACTGTCCGCCGGAGCCACGGCGGGGGTTCAAAACCTTCCGCTTTTCGGCTATGTGGCGGCAGGACATCCCATCGAAGCGATCTCCAATTCTGAAACCATGCCCATTCCCGAGTTCTTCCTTTCCCGACGGAATGACTGTTACGTGCTCAAAGTGAAAGGGGACTCCATGATCGAAGACCATATCCAAGATGGGGATTACGTCGTGGTGGAGTCGCGAACGGCGGCCGTCCCGGGAGAAACGGTGGTGGCGTTGATCGACAACGAGAACGTCACCCTGAAAAAATATTACCCGGAAAACGGGCGGATTCGCCTCCAGCCCGCCAACGCGACCCTAGCCCCGATAGTGGTGGAGCCGCAACGGGTGAAACTTCAAGGAGTGGTTGTTAGTGTGATGCGCAAGTATTGATAAATAATAAGATAATTTTGATCTAGGTCGCAGCCTTTTAAGGATGCCCTTAAAAAGCCCGTAGGGAGCCTCTAAAACCTCGCAGGCAAGGCACAACGCAGTATCCGGGGTTTTTAGAGGTTTTCAGCAGGCAATGGACAAACCTGATCCGGGGCTTTACAAAGCATCCCATGGGAACAATCGTCTAAGGAACAAGGAAAGGATGTCTGCCATGAACAAGGTCTATCACGTTGTCATAAAAGGGAAAACTTTGGAAAGCCGCGACCTGGGGCAGTTGCTCTCCCGAGCGGTGGCGGAAAAACGCACTCGCAACCGAATGCTGATCGTCACGCCTTTCATTCCATCCGCCAACAACCTCGCCACAGTCGGCACCATGTCAGAAAGTGTGGTCGCGAAAAACGGTTTTTGGACGGAAAACTACCAACCCATAGCGGTGTGAACGAGTTGCCGAGACTCGCCCCGGCAGGTTCGGGCACGGTCGCCGTCGGGGCGAAGCGAATGCACATTTTTTATGCAAAATGATAAAAACATCTGTTCCTCCAATTGGTTGCCCCTGTTAAAAAACTGAATTATCCACGATTATTCACAAAAGCTGTGGATAATTTGCAAATTCCTGTGAAAGAGGTGCAGGGGCAACGTTTTAATTTCAAAGGGTTTGCCTTCATATAAAGCCTATTATTCATATAATTCATACAATTTATGATATTTTTTAAACTTGAACAAGGTGCGTCCAATGAATATAATGCGGTTTCACATTGCGCTGGAGCCGGGTGCCAAAAGCAGGCGCAAAACTTCAGCAAACACTCCGAACTATTGATGATTTCTAGGAAAGACCATGGCGCAACTTTTCAAAAAAGATGAGAAGTTCTTCAATATCTTCAGTGAGATGACGGTACACATCTTGGAAGCCGCGCAGCTTTTGCAGACCATGCTGGGCACGCCAACGGTGGATCAAGCCCCGTTGGCGCAAAAAATCAAAGACTTGGAGCACAAAGGGGACGCGCTGACGCACCATGTCATCGACGAACTGAATAAGACCTTCATCACCCCCATCGACCGCGAGGACATCCAACGCCTCTGCTCCGCCTTGGATGACGTGATCGACTTGATGGACAGCGTGGCGAAGTGCATCGTCCTGTACAAGATCAAGGAGCCGATCACCGCCGTTCCGGAAATCTGCTCCGTCCTGCTGAGCCAGGCGAAGGAGTTGGGCGAAGCCGTCTCCGTACTCAGGAACAGCGACAACGTCATCGCGCATTGCATCGAGATCAACCGGCTGGAGAACGAGGCGGACCAGCATCGCCAGACCGCGATCGCCGCCCTGTTCGACCATGTCAAAGACCCCATTGAGGTTATCAAGCGCAAGGAGATCATCGAGACGCTGGAGGCTGCGACCGACAAAGCGGAAGACGTCGCCAACGTCTTGGAGTCGATCATCGTGAAAAACACCTAGAAGCACCTTGAAAATATGCGACTTGCGACCATCGACTGGCTGGTCATCGCCGCCTACTTCTTGTTGAACCTCGCCATCGGGCTCTATTGCCGGAAGCGCGCCACCGCCTCCACCGAGGACTATTTCGTCGGCGGGCGCAAGGTGTCTTGGTGGCTGGCGGGCACATCCATGGTGGCGACCACCTTCGCCGCAGACACCCCCCTGGCGGTCACCGGCATGGTGGCGTCCAGCGGCATCGCAGGCAATTGGCTCTGGTGGAACATGCTGATGAGCGGCATGCTCACGGTGTTCTTCTACGCGCGGCTCTGGCGTCGCGCGGGGGTGCTGACGGACGTGGAGTTCGCCGAGATCCGCTACGGCGGTCGCCCCGCCGCATTCCTGCGCGGCTTCCGCGCCCTTTACCTCGGCCTTCCGGTCAACTGCATCATCATGGGCTGGGTCAACTTGGCGATGGTGAAGATCCTCATGCTGGTCTTCGGTTGCACCAAGCTCCAGGCGCTTGGCGCCGTCTTCGCCATCATGCTCGTGACGGCGTCGATCTCCAGCCTTTCGGGGCTCTGGGGGGTGCTGTTCACCGACTTCTTCCAGTTCATCCTCAAGATGGGGATGATGATCCTGCTGGCGTTCTTCGCCGTGCGCGCCGTCGGCGGCATGGACGCATTGACCGAGCGGTTGCTGGAGTTTGACCGCGCCAAGGGGGTGGCGGGGGGGGAAGGCTCCATCCTCTCCTTCGTGCCGGAGATCGGCTCGGCATGGATGCCGATGCTCACCTTCGTCGTCTACCTGGCGGTCAACTGGTGGGCGACTTGGTACCCGGGGGCGGAGCCGGGGGGTGGAGGCTACGTCGCCCAGCGGATATTGAGCGCCCGGGACGAGAAAAACTCCCTGTTGGCGACGCTCTGGTTCAACATCGCCCACTACGCCGTCCGTCCTTGGCCGTGGATATTGACGGCGCTGGCGTCGCTGGTGCTCTACCCCGCGCTGGAGGACAAGGAATCGGGCTTCGTCATGGTCTTGATGGATCCCGGGGTGTTCCCCGCCGCCCTGCGCGGGCTGATCCTGGCGGCGTTCGGCGCCGCCTACATGTCCACCATCAGCACGCAGTTGAATTGGGGCGCGGGCTACCTGGTCAACGACCTCTACCGACGCTTTTGCGTCAAAGGCCGAGGCGAACGGCATTACGTCGCCGCATCGCAGGTGGCGACAATCCTCATCATGCTGGCGTCCTGCGTCGTCACCTGGCACCAAGACTCCATCGCCGGTGCGTGGAAGTTCCTGCTCGCCATCGGCGCGGGAACCGGCAGCGTGTTCATCTTGCGCTGGTTCTGGTGGCGCATCAACGCTTGGAGCGAGGTGGCGGCGATGGCGGCGTCGTTCTACATCTCGATCTTCATGCAGGTCGTGCTGGGGATGGACAACGACGCCCCGCTGGATTTCGCCTGGATAGTCTTGTTCACCGTCGCCGGCTCGACCGTCATCTGGTTGGCGGTCACTTTCGCCACCGCTCCCGAAAAAGAAGCGGTGCTCGTCGCCTTCTACCGGCGGGTGCGCCCCGGCGCGACATTCTGGAAACCGGTCGCCGCGAAGGCCCCCGACGTAGCCGCACCGCGGGACGGCCTCCACAACCTCCTTTGCTGGGCATGCGGTTGCGTGATGGTCTACCTGACGCTGTTCGGCGTGGGCAAGATCATCTTCGGCGCGACCGGCAAGGGTCTGGTGTTGCTCGCCGTGGCGTTGGCGGCGGGGGGCGTCATCTACCGCGATTTGAACCGCCGCGGCTGGAAAGCTGTCACCGATTGACGGCGGTTGCAGGCGGGGCGAACAGGGGCGCACGCAAAAAAACGTTGCCATCTTGCGGAACCACACCGTAAAATCATTATTGATTGCGTTTGAAGGTCTTCGCGTACAGGGCGCGCGAAGCGCGGAAACGGAATTCCCACCGGTCGGCTGGGCGTTTCCGAGCGGGACTGAGGCGGCGCTTGATGCGCCCAAGGCGCCCACGAAGGCCGCAAACGCCATGCCAATGGAGGTGTTCGAATGATCAAAGGAATCGCATTGACAAACATCACCATCGACTGCAAGGACGCCAAGAAGCTGCGCAAGTTCTATGCCAGCCTCTTGGGATGGGAGGAGGCGGAGATGTTCGGAATGCCGGTGGCGAAGGCGCCGACCGGCTTCACGTTGCTGTTCGCGCCGGAGGACGGCATGTCTTACGAACGCCCGGTCTGGCCCGAGCAGCCCGGCAAGCAACAAAAGCAGACCCACCTCGATTTCACCGTGGACGACGTGAAATCCGCCGTCGCCGAAGCCGAGGCGCTGGGAGCGGTCAAGGCGTCCGACCAGTTCGGCGGGGACCATTTCACCACGATGTTCGACCCTGACGGGCATCCGTTCTGCCTGTGCGCCAAGGGATAGCCCCCTTTCCCGGGGAAAGGTCGCGGGCGATGGGAAGCCCTTCCCCGCCCTTTCCCCCTTTATGCCTCTATGTCGCCGTCGCCATGAATACGCAACTCGTCAAATCCCGCATAGCCATCATGACCATGGTCGGCATAGCCCTGTCGCTGGCATTGCCGCCGCCGCCGTCTGCCGCCGAAAACGGCGCCACCATGCCGCAGGAGACGCGCCCCCGCGTGCTCAACGGCATCGACGTGTTGAGGGCGCAAGATTTCGCGCCGCTTGCGGGCAAGCGCGTCGGATTGATAACCAACCACACGGGTCGCGCCGTGGACGGCGCATCCACCATCGACCTGTTGTTCCAAGCGGAGGCTTGCACGCTGGTCGCGCTGTTCAGCCCCGAGCACGGCATCCGGGGCGTGGCCGACGAGCGGGTGGACTCGTCCATCGACGCGGCGACCGGACTCCCCGTCCATAGCCTTTACGGTAAGACGCGGCGGCCTACGCCGGAGATGTTGCGCGGCATCGACGCGCTGGTGTTCGACATCCAGGACGTCGGCGCGCGCTTTTACACCTACATCACCACCATGGCATACGCCATGGAGTCGGCGGCGCGTGCGGGCATCCCCTTCTACGTCCTGGACAGGCCGAACCCGATAGGCGGCGTCAAGGTCGAGGGCCCGATGCTGGACGCGGACAAGGCCTCCTTCACCGGCTACATGCCCTTGCCAGTGCGCCACGGGATGACCGTCGGGGAGCTGGCGCGGTATTTCAACGCCGAAAAGAAGCTGGGCGCGCGCCTGGAGGTGATCCCGATGAACGGCTGGCGGCGCGCGCAGATGTTCTGGGACACCGGCCAGACCTGGGTGAACCCGTCGCCCAACATGCGCAGCGTCACGGCGGCGATACTCTACCCCGGCGTGTGCCTCCTGGAGGCGACCAACGTGTCGGTGGGCAGGGGGACGGACGCCCCCTTCGAATTCGTCGGCGCCCCTTGGATAGAGCCCGGACGCTTCGCCGCGCAATTGACCGCCCGTTTGCGCGAGGCGGGGGTCGGCGGCGTCGCAGTCGTCCCAGTCCAGTTCACGCCGACGGCGAGCAAGCACAAGGGAGCCCTTTGCGGCGGCGTGAACTTGATCCCCACCGATCCCGAAAAGCTCGACTCCGTCGCCCTGGGGCTGGAGATGGGCGCGACCCTGCATCGGCTTTATCCCAAGACCTTCGAGGTGGACGGCGTCCTCAGCCTGCTGGGAAACGCCGCCGCCATGCGGACGCTCAAGGGTGGTGCGACGCCGAAGGCCGCCGACTGGGAAAAAAATCTTGATTTCCTGCATTTTATTGCCGCGAGGCGCAAAGTTTTGATCTACAATTCGTGATTCGACGGCACGGTGCGGCCGCCGGGAAGCCGCCTGGATATTCATTCATGCGAGGGAAGGGACAGGGATGAGCGCGACGACTATCCGCAGGAAAAAGCGAAAAGACGAAATCAAAGTTTCTATCGAGCCGTTTCGCAACCCGGCGGACTACAAGGTCTGCGAGGACATCCAGCGCGAGGCGTTGCATAGCCAAGACATCGACGTCATCCCCATCCCCATGCTCCTGCAGGCGCACCGCGTCGGCGGCATCCTGCTCGGGGCGTACAGCGGCCTAGGCGACATGGTCGGGTTCATCTTCAGCATCTTCGGGCACATCGACGGCAAACCAGTCCATAACTGCTGCATGTTGGCGGTGCGGGCGGCATACAGGAACTTCGACGTGGGCTTCAAGTTGCTGGTCGCCCTGCGCGAGGAGGCGCTCAGGCGCAAGATCGCCGCCGTCACGGCGTCGTTCGACCCCATGCAACCGCTGCACGCCTACTTTTTCCTCGGCAAGATGGGGTTCAAGGCGTTCGCCTACGAGGAAAACCTCTACGGGGAGACCACCAGCCAGTTCGACCGGGGGCTGCCCACGGACAGGATGTCCTCGGCCTGGGACTTGAAGGACGCCGAGACGACCAAACTCTTGGAGACGGGGCCTGCGCGGCACGACTTCCGCAAGGAGTTGAAGCGCACCCCGGCCGTCAACCAGTTGACTGAGGCGGCGCCAGGGCTCTACGCCTCCTCGCCGGTGAAAACCGACTGCACGGCGGACATGTTCCTGTTTGAAGTCCCCTACAACCTGCCCGAAATCAAGAACCGCGACCTGGGGGCGGCGATGGAGTGGCAACGGAACCTGCGGCATGCCTTTCGCGGCTATTTCCAGAAAGGGTACCAGGCGGCAGACTTCTGGTCGTCCGAGCAGGACGGCCGGTTGCGCACCGGTTTCGTGTTGAAGAAAAAATAGCGTGGAGGCGCCGCCGTCGCAGCCCACCGCGGGTTCCTCCTGCGTCAAAACAGCGGCAGCCGCCTGCCGTGGCCGGTCGGCACGGTCGCCACGTCCCATGTTCGCCCTATTATGCTCGACATAAAACGATTGACCGAAAAATCCGCGAAGGGGCTCCCCCCCACGCGCGAGGAGGCGCTGGGCGTCCTCGCCCTCCCCGACGGCCGGCTGGACGAACTCCTGGAAGGGGCGTTCGCCCTGCGCCAGGCGCACAAGGGGATGAAAGTCGGCGTGCAACTGCTCTCCAGCGCCCGCAGCGGGGGGTGTACGCAAGACTGCGCCTATTGCGCCCAAGCGAAGGACTCCACTGCGGACATCGAGACCTACCGGGCGGCGGACTACAGACGCCTGGACGCGACCAGGGCGAGGATAGACGCATTGAAGCTGGCGCGGCACTGCATCGGCCTTTCAGGGCTGCGCTTCACCGACGAGGAGATCGAAGAGTTCGCCGCGAAGGTCGCCCGGTTGCGCGCCTCCTCGCCTACGCCGATCTGCTGCTCCATCGGCTTTCTCACGGAAGCCCAGGCGCGCCGCCTCAAAGAGGCGGGGGTGGGTCGCATCAACCACAACCTCAACACGGGCAGGCGCCATTACCCGAAAATCTGCACGACCCACGGCTATGACGAGCGGCTTGCGAACCTCGCGATGCTGCGCAGGGTCGGGTTCGAGCTGTGTTGCGGCGGCATCGTCGGCATGGGCGAGGGGGACGAGGACGTCGCCGACCTGTTCGAGGACATCGCCGCCGTCGCCCCCGAAGCCGTGCCGGTGAACTTCCTGATCCCCTTGGCGGGGACGAAGCTCGCGGAAGCGGAGACGGCGCGGCTCACCCCCGCATACTGCCTCAAGGTGCTGTGCCTGGCCCGCTTCACCGCCCCGCGCGCCGATGTCCGTTGCGCGGCGGGCCGGGAGGTCTATCTGGCGGGGCATGAGCGGGAGATGTTCATGGCCGTGGACTCGGTGTTCGCCTCGGGTTACCTCACCGCAGGCGGGCAAGGGGTCGAGGACACCCTGCGCCTGATCCGCGAAGCGGGGTTCGAGCCGGAGTAGCGGGGCGTCCTTCCCTGCGCCCGCCTTCCCGGCATCCCGCGCCCCGTCCGCTTTTTCCCGCCGGCGTTCGCGGCGTTCCCTTCTCCACGTCGCGATTTCGAGCGTCATCGGGCGCAACCGTCGCCTACGCCCCCACCCCTTCCCTCCCCCCCCTGCGACATCGCCGAAAAAAGATTAAAGATTGAAGCTGCTTCTGCCGAATGCTTTTACCAGTTTGTTCGCACTGGCTCTCGCTGCCTTTCGAATCTACACAAAAAGCGACAAAAAAACACGGGAGGTTCCTGTGGAAACCGATCTGGATATTTTGGCCGAATATGTCGAGGAATCCCGCGCCCATCTGGAACACGCCGAAAAAATCTTCGTGGAGATCAAGAAGACCGGGGAGACGTCGCCGGACGCCATCAACGACCTGTTTCGCGCCATCCACACCATCAAGGGATCTGCCGGGTATTTGGAGCTGACCAACATCAGCACGCTCACCCACGCGATGGAGAGCCTGCTTGACGACCTGCGCGAAGGGGCGCTCGTGATGAACCCGGACATATCCGAAGCGCTCATCGAAGGCGTGGACATGTTGAACAACATGTTTGACGACGTGTCCAAGAGCGCCGAGTTCGACGTGAACGCCCTGGTCGATGTCTTGAAGCGTCTTCGACAAACCCCGCCTGCGACGGACAACGCCCCGGCGGCGGGGAAAAACGCGGAGACGGCGGCGACGTCCGCCGAGGGTGCGGCGGGCGTCACCCCGCAGCCCGCGCCTGCGGAGCCCTCTCCCGTCGCGAACGACGACGAGGTCAAGGAAGCCGAGGAGGCCGGGGCTGCCGAGGAGGTTGGTGCGCCCCCGGCCGCCGAGGACGCGCCATCGCCTGCGACGCCTCCGACGCGGGCGGCCGAGCGCGACCCCGCGCCACAGGCGGTCCACCAAGTCGCGCAACCGTCCACATCCGTCAGCGACGTCACCAAGCACGAGGAGTTCCTGCGCATCCGGGTCGATATCCTCGACCGCCTGATGATGCTCGCGGGCGAGCTGGTGCTGGTGCGCAACCAGCAGCTCATGCACATGGACCAGGCCGACCCCACGCTGCGCGGCATCACCACCAGCCTGAACGCCGTCACCACGGAGCTGCAGGAAACCATCATGCGCACCCGCATGCAGCCCATCGGCACGGTGTTCTCGCGGTTCTCGCGCATGGTGCGCGACCTGAGCCGCAAGCTGGGCAAGGACATCGAGTTCGTGACCGAGGGCGACGACGTGGAGCTGGACAAGAACATGTTGGAGGCCATCGCCGACCCGCTGACGCACCTGATCCGCAACGCCTGCGACCACGGCGTGGAGACGCCTGCCGAGCGCGCCGCCGCCGGGAAGGCGGACGCGGGGAGGGTGACGCTGTCGGCATACCACGAGAGCGGGCAGATACATGTCGACATCCAGGACAACGGCAGGGGCATGAGCCGCGAGACCATCCGCAAGAAGGTCTTGGAGAAGAAGCTGAAGACCGAGAGCGAGTTGTCGCACGTCAGCGACCAGGAGCTCTTGGACATGATCTTCCTGCCTGGGTTCTCGACCGCCACCGTCGTCACCGAGGTCTCGGGGCGCGGCGTCGGCATGGACGTCGTCAAGACCGGCGTGGAGAAGTTCGGCGGCTCCGTGTCCATATCCTCGACCGAGGGTTCGGGCTCCATCGTGAAATTGCGCCTGCCTCTGACCCTCGCCATCATCCCGTCGTTGATCGTGCAGTCGGGCGACGAACGCTTCGCCATCCCCCAGGTGAACCTGGAGGAGCTGGTCTGCCTTTACGACGAGGACGTGCTCACCCGCATCGAGTGCGCCGACGTGCGCGAGGTGTTCCGGCTCCGGGAATGCCTGCTCCCGATGGTGCGGCTGCGCGAGGCGCTGGCGCGGGTGGAGGTGTTCGACGACGCCGCGCTGTCCAGCGTGACCGGGATGAACGCCGAGGCGCGCAAGGAGCTGGCTGCGAAGATGAAGGAGGCCGAGGCTGCGGGGCACCCCCTGCACGTGTCGCTCAACTTCGCAGTCCTGCGCGCGGGCAACATCCGCTTCGGCCTGATCATCGACCGGATCATCGGCAGCGAGGAGATCGTGGTCAAGCCCATGCACCGCGCCGTCAAGGACATCGCGCTGTACTCCGGCACGACGGTGTTGGGAGACGGCAAGGTGGCGATGATCCTGGACGCCATGGGGCTGGCGCGCCATTACAACGTCAGGGACGTGAGCGGCGGGCCGGAGGAGAAAAAGGTAGCGGCAGGTTCGGAGAGCGGCGAGCTCCGATCCCTGCTCCTGTTCTCCAACGGCGGCAGCGAGCAGTTCGGCATCTCCATGCAGGACGTCAAGCGGGTGGAGGCGGTCGAGACGTCGAAGATCGAACGCATCGGCTCGCAGGAGTATCTCACGCTCGACGGCGTCTCCACCCGCGTCGTGCGGCTGGAAGACGGCCTCGGGCTGCAATCCTGCTCGCAACCCGAGAACATGTTCCTGCTGATCCCGCAAACCTCGCGCAAACCTTACGGGTTGCTGGTCGAGAAGCTCATCGACTCGGGCCATTACGAGGTGCGGTTGAACCACGACAGCTACCGCGCGGCGGGGGTCGAGGGCACCGTCCTGATAAAGAACAAGATGACCGTCCTGGTGAACCTGGAGCAGTTGGTGAACATGATCGACTGCATGTGGTACGGGGAGCAGACGGCGTAGGCAGGGAGACATGAACAACAACATTGACAGTTTTTTCAACCGTTTCACAGTCCAGATGTGCACGTTCAGGATGGCGAACCGCCTGTTCGGCGTGGACATCCTGGACGTCAAGGAAGTGAACGAGAACGTCAACATAACCCCCATCTACCACGCCTCGCCCGACATCTGCGGTTACATCAACATCCGCGGGCAGATCCTCTTGGTCGTCAACCTTTGGGAGACCTTCGGGTTCGACCAGAAGGACAACGCCAGCCAGGCCGGCAAGATCGTGGTGTTCAAGTCCTCCGTTGACGAGCCTTTCGGGATATTGGTGGACGAGGTTTGCGACGTGGTCTCGGTCGATCCCAAGCGCATCGTGGACAGGCGCGCCGCAGGGGGTGACGCCATACCCGAGATGCGGGACATGCGCCACGCCCGCGAAGGCGTGGTCATAGGCGTGTGCCCGCTGGAAAAAGAACTGCTGCTGGTGCTCAACGCCGGACACATCCTCGGCGCCGGCAACAAGGCAACTACAAAACAGGGAGGTCCCAACTAAGATGAAGAACATCAAGATCGGAGTGAAGCTGCTGGGTTCTTACATACTCATCGCCGTCGTCGCGGTCAGCATCGGCACGTACATGATCCTGTCGATGACGGAGATGAACGACCGTGACACGATGCTTTTCGAAAAAGGCGCCGACCCCCTCGGCAGGCTGATCGACATCGTGCAGAACGTCCAGGCGATGCGCATGGACGTCTACAAGCTGGTGGCGCCGGAAAACCAGAGCACGGGCAAACGGCAGGAGCTCGTCAACGAGGTCGAGGCGCTGGCTGCCACCGTGAAAAAGGACGTCGCCTGGCAGTTGGAGTATGTGGCGACCGACGAAGGCAAGAAGCTCGCCGAGGATTACAGCGCCAACGTGGATCAGTACGCGAAGATGGTCAAGGCCTTCGCCGAGGAGATCGAGCAAGGCGGCCCGCAGAAGATACCGCAGGACATGAAGGACATCGCCGAGAAGCTGATGGCGACATCGGACCGGTTCGTCGACATCAAGCAGGAATACGCCAAGCAGACCAGCGCCGACAACGACAACGCCGCCGAGCGCGTCAAGATCGCCAGCACCATCGCGATGGCGGTCATGTGCGGCTTCGCCGTCTTCTGCGGCATATTCATGACCCTGTCCCTCACCCGGCCGATCAACGCCTTGGTGGAGCTGCTCAAGAAGGCCAGCAACGGCGACATGACCGCCCGCTCGGGCCTCGTGCGCGGCGACGAGATCGGCGTGGTGGCGCACGACTCCGACGAGTTCTTCTCCAACTTGCAGGGGATCTTGAAAAACCTGCACATGAACTCCGACACCCTCGCCGGCGCCTCCGAGGAGCTTTCCGCCGTGTCGCGCCAGCTCGCGTCCGCCTCCGAGCAGACGGTGAACCAGGCGACGACCGTCGCCAGCGCCACCGAGGAGATATCGATCAACATCAACACCATGGCGAGCGCCGCCGAGCAGGCGAGCGTGAACTCTAACGAGGTCGCCAGCGCGGCAGAGGAGATGAGCACCAACATGGACACCATCTCCGCCGCCGTGGAGGAGATGAGCATGAGCATCTCCCAGATAGCCGCCAACGCCTCCGAGGCGCAGAAGATCGCGACCGAGGCGACGCAGAAGGCCAACGACGCCACCGAGGTCATGGGCAAGCTGGGCGCGGCCGCCAAGGAGATCGGGCAGGTCACCGACGTGATCAAGAAGATCGCCGACAAGACGAACCTGCTGGCGCTGAACGCCACCATCGAGGCGGCGAGCGCGGGCGAGGCGGGCAAGGGCTTCGCCGTGGTCGCGGGCGAGATCAAGGAGCTGGCGAACCAGAGCGCCCAGAGCGCGGACGACATCGCCCGCCGCATCGAGGGCATCCAAGTGGAGACCGGCTCCGCCGTCAACGTCATCGGCGCCGTGTCGGAGATCATCCAGAAGATCAACACCTCCGTGGAGATCATCTCCGGCCACGTGAGCGAGCAGACCAAGGCGTCCAACGAGATCGCCTCCAACGTCGCGCAGGCGAGCACGGGCGCGAAGACCGTCGCCGCCTCCATCGGCGAGGTCGCCAAAGGATCCGCCGCAGGCAGCCAGACGGCGGGCGAGGCGGCCAAAGGGGCGACCAACATCGCCTCCAACATAAGCTCGATGAGCATGGCGGCGCGCGAGTCGGCGCAAGGGGCGACCCAGGTGAACCAGTCCTCGGAAGACCTTGCCCGCATGGCCGCCGAGTTGAAGGAGATCGTCAACCATTTCAAGGTGGCGTAAGACGCAGGGGAGGCGGGGATGGGAGAGGGCGCGCGTCCTTCGACCGCGCCATCCCCCCGCCCCCTCCCGTCGCAGCGGCGCCGCATGGGATTTGCCATGGCAACAGCATTACCTACTCGCGTCTTGATCGTCGATGACTCGAGGGTCTTCCGCAACATCATGGAGAAGATCATCTCCTCGACGCCCGGGTTCCAAGTGGTGGGGGGCGTCGGCAAGGGCACTGACGCCTTGGAATTCCTCCGTTTGCGGACTGTGGATCTGATGACTTTGGACGTGGACATGCCTGACATGGACGGCATCCAGGCGTTGGAGGAGATGTCCGTGCAGAAGTCGTCCTTCAAGGCGACGCCCGACGTGCTGGTGGTCAGTTCGTACACCCAGCCCGGCACCGACCTCTCGATCAAGGCGTTGGAGCTGGGGGCGTTCGACATCATCGGGAAGCCGGGCTCGGACAAGCCCAACGCCCACGAATACCTGACGCAGATCGTCCGCAATGCGATCAACGCCTGGAAGAACAAACGGTGCCCCGTCCCCCCCCCGCCGCTACCGCCAACCGCCAAGGTTGCGGCGGCGGCGTCCGAGAAGGCCGAGGCGCAGGCGCTTGCGGACGGCGTCGCAAAAATCGTCACGACGTCCGGTTTCGCGTACACGCTCGCCAAGCCCTCGCCGCACACCAAGCCGGTGCAGGCGATCGTCCTGGGGGTGTCGACCGGCGGACCGAAATCCCTGTCCGACATGCTGCCGAAGCTGTGCGCGGTCACCGACCTGCCCGTCATCCTGGTCCAGCACATGCCGCCGAACTTCACCAAGTCGCTCGCGAGCAGCCTGGACGTGAAGTGCAGGCACAAGGTGGTGGAGGGCGGGCCGGGGATGGTGGTCGAACCCAAGCACGTCTACATCGCCCCCGGCGGCGCCCACATGACGGTCAGGGCGCGGGGCGGGGACTTCGTCTTGGAGACCAACCAGGATCCGCCCGAGAACGGCTGCCGTCCCAGCGTCGACGTCCTGTTCCGCTCCGCCGCCCGCGCCTATCCGTCCGACACCCTGATCGGGATCATCCTGACCGGGATGGGCAACGACGGCACGCCCGCGCTACCGAGCCTGAAACAGAGGAACGCATATCTGATCGCACAAAACGAGGAGTCCTCGGTGGTGTTCGGCATGCCCCGGGCGGCGGCGGCCACCGGCCTTTTAGACAAGGTCGTGTCGTTGATGCGCGTCCCGGACGCAGTGCTTGAAAGAATTGAAATGGTGGTGAAATGAATACTGGCGAATACAAGGCGATTACCAATTACGTGTTCAACACCTGCGGCATCGTCCTCGGGGAGGACAAGCAATACCTGGTGCAGCAACGGCTCACCCCCGTGCTCCCCGACCTGGGGTGCAAGGATCTGACCGACCTCGCCAAACGCTTGTCCGGCGGCGTCACGAGCTTCGTCACCCGTGAGAAGATCGTGAACGCCATGACCACGAACGAGACGTCCTTCTTCCGTGACGGACACCCCTTCGTCGCCTTCCGCGACAAGATGCTGCCCGACTTGTTCAAGCGGGTGCGCGAGCGCAAGGCGCGCTCCTACCAGCGCCGGGGGCCGAAGGTCAGCATCTGGTGCGCCGCCGTCTCCACCGGCCAGGAGGCGTATTCCCTCGGGATGCTGATCGCCGACGCGGTCAAGTTGAAAGGCATGGGCACGGTGCTCCTGGAGGATTTCGGCATCCTCGGCACGGACATCTCCTCACGGGTCTTGTCCAAGGCCCTCGAGGCGAAGTACACCGTGTTGGACGTCGCGCGCGGCCTCCCGCCCGAGATGCGCGACCGCTATTTCGAACGCGACGGCGACTCGTTCCACGTCCGCAAGGAGATATGCGGCATGATGGAGTTCAAGGCGCTGAACATCCAGGAGCCGTTCTCGCAGCTCGGCGGCTTCGACGTCATCCTCTGCCGGAACATCCTGATCTACTTCAACGACGACGCCAAGCGGAAGATACTCGCGCAGTTCTTCCAGATACTGGCGCCAGGCGGCTACCTGATGCTCGGCTCCGCCGAGAACCTGTACGGCCTGAACAAAGATTTCGTCACCGAGCGCTACGGGGCGACCGTGATGTACAGGAAACCCTGAGCGCCGACCGTCGTCCCAAGGCGGACAGGCGTGCAAGTTCCAAAGGAGGGGTGAAGCCATGACGCAAGAACGCAAAAAGATATTCCTGGTAGACGACAACGAGACCAACCTGGCGACGGGGAAGAACATCTTGAAGGACTACTACAAGGTGTTCACGGTCCCGTCGGCGAAAACCATGTTCGTCCTGTTGAACGACATCCAGCCGGATCTGATCCTGCTGGACATCGAGATGCCGGGCATGAACGGCTACGAGGCGATCAAGCAACTGAAGCACGTCGCCAAGTGGAAGGACATCCCGGTCATATTCCTGACCTCGCACGTGGACATGGACAAGGAGTTGGAGGGGCTGAGCCTCGGCGCCGTGGACTACATGTCCAAGCCCTTCCCCCCCCCGCTGCTGCTCAAGCGCATCGAGAACCACTTGGACGCCGCGTCGCAGAAGCGGCAGTTGCAGGAGTTCAACAAGTCGCTGGGCGAGCTGGTCGCCGCCAAGACGAAACAGGTGTTCGACCTGCAAAACGCCATCCTCGGCACCATCGCGAACCTCGTGGAGTTCCGCGACGACGTCACCGGCGGGCATATCGACCGGACGGAGCGCTTCATCGAGATCCTCGTCAGGACTGCGCTGGCCGAGGGGGTCTACGTCGATGAGATGTGCGACTGGAACCTGGACTTCCTCATCCCATCCGCGAAGTTGCACGACGTGGGCAAGATCGGCATCAGCGACGTCATCCTGAACAAGCCGGGGAAGCTGACGCCGGAGGAGTTCGAGGTCATGAAGACCCACACGACGATCGGCGTGGCGGCCATCCGGCAGATACAGGAGCACCTCCCCGAACACGACTTCCTGACCCATGCGAGCCGCTTCGCCGGCTATCATCACGAGCGGTGGGACGGCACCGGCTACCCGAACGGCCTCAGGGCGGAGGCGATCCCGCTGGAAGGGCGGTTCATGGCCATCGTGGACGTGTACGACGCCCTGATCTCCGAGCGCCCCTACAAGAAGCCTTGCAGCGCGGAAGAGGCGCAGCAGATCATCGAGGCGGGGCAAGGGACGCATTTCGACCCGTGCCTCGTCTACATCTTCACGCAGAACGCGGACAAGTTCGCCGGCGTGACGTTGGCGGCGATGCCCTAACACCGGGACCAGATCGAGACCTATGTGCAAATGTGATGCCTTGCGCGACCGTTGGCGTCGCATCGTGTTGCTCCTCGTGGCGTTGTTGTTCTTCTTCGCGTTGTCTCCGGAATGCGTCGGCCAAGAGGCGGTGGTCAAACGCACGGGCCCCGTCAGCGCGCGGCGCATAAAGACCTTCCGCGACATCCCCGGTTTGACCCGGGCGCAGACGGCCGCCGCGGAGAAGGCGCTCGAGGGGCGCACCTCCTTCGTCTACGGGATGCGCGAAAGCTCGGAGTGCTTTCCGACCGAGGGCGGCGACCTCGGCGGCTTCGCGGTCGTCGTCGCCGACCGGCTCTCGGAGCTGTTCGGCGTGCGCTTCGAGCCGAGGGTCTACAGCCGGATGGATTTCACCGCAAAGGTGCTCGATGGCGAGGCGCAGTTCTCCGGCGACTACACGCCATTGGGGCGCGACACCGAGAAGGTGTTCAAGACATCCACCATCGTCGAGCGCGTCATCAAGATGGTGACCGTGAACGGCCTCCCCCACGGCGACGGCCTCCGGCCCGACCGTCCCGTCCGCTATGCGTTCCAACCCTTCTCAACCGCGCGCGCGCTGGTGTCGGACACCGTGGGGAAATACGATTTCGCCTACGAGACCGTCGAAGTCGCGACCCGCGACGAGGCGTTGCGCCTCCTGCGCTCCGGCGGCATCGACGCCTTCGTGGCGGACAGCACCCAGGTGGACGACCTTGTGACCCATTCCGACCTCGTCGTCTCCATGTTCAAGCCCCTGACCTACAAGCGCGTCTCCATCACCACGGCGCTGCCGGAGCTGGCGCCGCTCATCGAGGTGTTGGACGCCTACCTGCGCAACGGCGGCCTCAAGGAGCTGAACGAGCTTTATGTCGAGGGTGAGACGCAGTTCAAGCGGCATGCGTTCCTCCGGAGCCTCGCGCCGGCGGAGCGCGCCTGGTACGAACAGCACATCCGGGATGGCGAGCCCATCCTCGTCGGCGTCAGCCCCGCCAACTACCCGGTGAACTTCTACAACCGGAAGGAGAAGAAGTGGGAGGGCATAGCCTTCGACGTCATCGCCGAGATCCGGTCGTTCACCGGCATGCGCTTCATGATCGCCAACGATCCCTCGAAGAGCTGGAGCGACGTCTTCGCCATGCTGGGGGACGGGACGGTTCCGATGGTGGCGGAGCTGCTGCGCACGAAGGAGCGCGAGGACAAGGACCTGTTCCTGTGGACCAGCGCCCCCTACTCCACCGACAGCCACGTCCTCATATCGCGCAGCGAGCAGCCGAACATCTCGGTGAACCAGATACTCTACGCCAAGATCGGGCTGGTGCGCGCCACCGGCTACACGGAGATGTTCCACGAGTGGTTCCCGGACATCCGCGCGGCGGTGGAATACGACGACATCTATGCGGCCTTCGACGGCCTCGACCGCGGGGACGTCGATTTCATCATGGCCACCGAGAACCGCATCCTGGCGGTGACGAACTACATGGAGCGCTCGGGTTTCAAGATCAACCTCATCTTCGACTACACCTCGGACTCGCGGTTCGGCTTCGGCAAAGACGCCGCCGTCCTGGCGGACATCATCGCCAAGGCGCAACGCCTGGTCGACACGGGAAGCATCGCCAACAGTTGGAAGCACATCACCTACGATTACGAGAAGACCCTGGCCAAGAGCCGCAACTTGTACATGACGGGCATCTGCATCCTGTTCGGATGCGCCTTGGCGCTGACCGGCGCCCTGTTCTGGCACCGCCGCAACAACGAGGCGCGGCTGAAGCGCCTCGTGGCGGAGCGGACGGTGGAGCTCAAGGAGCAGACGGAGGTCGCCAAGGAGGCGTCTCATGCCAAGAGCGCCTTCCTGGCGAAGATGAGCCACGAGATGCGCACGCCGCTGAACGCCGTCATCGGGCTGTCGGAGCTTTCCCTGTCGCGCGATTGCGCCGACGAGGAGCTGCGGAGCAACATCGAGAAGGTGTACAACTCCGGCTCGACCCTCCTGAGCCTGGTCAACGACCTCCTCGACCTGTCCAAGATCGAATCCGGCGAATTCAAGCTCGCGCCCGTGGACTACGACATCCCGAGCCTGGTCAACGACCTGGTGACCTTGAACATCATGCGCATCGGCAGCAAGCCCATCGAGTTCCAGCTCGACTTGGACGAGAACCTGCCCGCGCGCCTGTTCGGCGACGAGTTGCGCATCAAGCAGGTGTTCAACAACCTGCTGTCGAACGCCTTCAAGTACACGAACGAGGGGAGTGTGACGTTGCGCCTGCGGTGCGCGCGCGACGAGGCGCGTCCGCAGTCTGCATGGTTGACGGGCGAAGTGACCGACACCGGCCTCGGCATCAAACAGGAGGATCTGCCCGTCGTCTTCGGCGAGTACAAGCAGGTGGACGTCCAGAAGAACCGCAAGATCGAAGGGACGGGGCTGGGCCTTGCGATCACAAAGAAGATGGTGGAGATGATGGACGGGACGATCACGGTGGAGAGCGTCTACGGCGAGGGCAGCACCTTCCGCATCTGCATCGCCCAAGGGTGGGTGACCGACGACGTGATCGGCGCCAAGGTCGCGGAGAACCTCGCCGCATTCAGCTATGTGGATCACAAGCGCAACCATAACGCGCATCTCGTGCGCGCCGTCATCCCCTACGCCCGGGTCTTGGTGGTGGATGACGTCTCGACGAACCTGGACGTGGCGCGGGGATTGCTCAAGCCCTACGGCATGACGGTGGACACGGTCATGAGCGGCCAGGCGGCGGTCGATCTCATCCGCAAAGGGGAGCCCGCGTACAACGCCGTGTTCATGGATCACATGATGCCGGGGATGGACGGCGTCGAGGCGACGCGCATCATCAAGGAGGAGATCGGCACGGAGTACGCGAAGAACATCCCCATCATCGTGCTGACGGCGAACGCCATCGTCGGCAACGAGGAGATGTTCCTAGGCAAGGGCTTCCAAGACTTCCTCGCCAAACCGATCGACATCATGAAACTGGACAACGTGGTGACCCGTTGGGTGCGCGACAAGAAGCTGGAGAGGGAGCTGGCTGCGGAGGGCCTCCTCCCCTCCGCGTCCGAGGCGTGCACGTCCCCGGCGAACACCGGGCGCTTCGAGGGGAGGGAGGTCGCCGGCGTGAACCTGCAAGAAGGCTTGACGCGGTTCGGCGGCGACGAGGACGCCTACCTGAACGTCCTGCGCTCCTTCGTGCGCAGCACCCCCGAACTCATCGACAAGACGGCGGACCTCGCGCCGGACGCGCTGGGCGACTACGCCATCACCGTACACGGGATGAAAAGCGCCAGTCGCAACGTCGGCGCGGCGGCGTTGGGGGATCAGGCGGAGGTGCTGGAAAAGGCGGCGAAGGCGGGCGATTTCTTCTTCGTGGAGGCGAACAACGCGGCTTTCACGGAGGCGGCGCGTGACGTCGTGTCAAGGCTCGGGGCGCTCGTCGGCGCACTGGACGGCGAACACCGGAAGGGGGTGCGCCACGCGCCCGACCCTGCGCTCCTGGAATCCTTGCGCGAGGCGGCGCTGGAATTCGACATCGACGGCGTGGACGGGGTGTTGGCGGCGTTAGACCTTTACGACTACGAGGAGGGCGGGGAGTTGTTGGACTGGGTGCGGGATCAGGTCGCGCAGTCGGGCTTCGCCCAGATCGCCCGACGCTTGGAGGCGGAGGCGCCCCCCGCCCCGCCGCAAGCGTGACCGCTGCGAGTCGATTTAGTTGCAACCGGCGCGGGGTTTGGCGAATACTTCCCCTTTGGGACTGAGGCGGGACGCGGCAAGGCCGCCGTTTTTTTGGGGGGGCTGCGGCGCGGCCGCCCTCCGGTCGCGGAAGGAGCGGGGGATGGACGGGCGGTTCGTCAAGGATGGCGACGCGGCGGGTTTGACGGCGCGGGGGGATCTGGGGGTGGAAGAGGCGGGCGCGATCCGCTGCCTCGCCTGCGGGCATCGCTGCCTCCTGCCGGAAGGCGGCAGGGGGCGTTGCGGGATGCGGGGCAACCGCGACGGGGAGTTGCGGGTGCCCTTCGGGTACGTCTCCGGCGCGCAGTGCGACCCGGTGGAGAAGAAGCCCTTCTACCATGTGCGCCCCGGCGCGCTCGCGTTCAGCTATGGGACGCTGGGGTGCAACTTCCGCTGCGGCTATTGCCAGAACTGGGAGATCTCGCAGGCGCCGCACGGACGGGGCGAAGCCTGGGCGCGGGTGGCGAGGGTCGAGCCCGGGGAGCTGGTCGCCGCCGCGCGCAACCACGGCGCGGAGCTGGTCGTCAGCACCTACAACGAGCCGCTCGTCGCGGGGGAGTGGAACGAGGCGGTCTTCCGGCGCGCCCGTGAAGCCGGGTTTTTGACCGGGTACGTCTCCAACGGCTACGCGACGCAGGAGGCGCTCGCCCGCCTCCTGCCGCTGGTCGATCTGTTCAAGGTCGATTTGAAGACCTTCGACGAGGGCGGCTACCGGCGGCTGGGCGGCTCGCTCGCCCCGGTGCTGGAGACCATCCGGGGGCTGCACCGGGCGGGGGTCTGGGTGGAGGTGGTGACGCTGATAGTCCCCGGCTTCAACGACGCGGAGGAGGGGCTGGCGCCTTTGGCGGAGTTCGTCGCCAGCGTCTCCCCGGACATCCCGTGGCACGTCACCGCCTTCCACCGGGACTACCGGATGGGCACCGCCAGGGACGCCGCGCCGGAGGATCTGCTGCGGGCGGCGCGGCTCGGCGCGCGCGCCGGATTGCGCTTCGTCTACGCCGGGAACCTGCCGGGGAGGACGGGGGGCTGGGAGGACACCCGTTGCCCCGGATGCGGCATGACGCTGGTCCGGCGGCGGGGCTTCCACGTCGAGGCAGACCTCTTGGAGCGCCGCCCGCACGGGGTCGCCGCCTGTCCGGGGTGCGGCGTCGAAGTCCCCGGGCGCTGGTAGCGCCGCGCGACCAAAAGCCCCGCAACCGCCACCCATGCGACGCCTTTCAGGGGCGTCTTCAAGTTTTTTTTCAATCGCATGTCTGATCGCATGTCCGTCCTCGCCCCGATGATCGCAGGCCGCCAGGGGAGGCTGCGGCTTCCGCCCCGCCGCCGCCCGCCGGGGGGAGCGCCTCCCCGCGCAACCCCCGCTCGTCCGAGGAGGTGACCAGGACGTCCACGAAACCGCCGATCAGCTCCGGGCCGCCGTGGAAAAGCGTCTCCACCGCCGAAGACGTCCTCCCGCACAGGAGGCGGTGCTCGCCGCACGGCTGCTCCCCGACCAACACCCGTTCCACCTTGCCCGTGAACCGGCGCAGCCTGCGCGCCGCAGCCTCCCCCTGCACGGAGGCGAGCCGCGAGAAACGCTCCCGCTTGACCTGCGCGCCGACCTGCCCCGGCGCCGCCGCCGCCGCCGTCCCCTCGCGCGGGGAGTAGGCGAACAGGTAGGCGTGGGCGAAGCCCACCTGCCCGAACAGCGAGACCGTCTCCTGGAAGTCCCCCTCCGTCTCCCCCGGGAAGCCGACGATCGCGTCGGTGCTGACGCAGCCGTCGGGCATCAGCCCATAGAACGCCTCCACGGTCGCCATGTAGTCGCGCCGCGAGTAGCCGCGCCCCATCGCCCGCAGCACCCGGTCGCTCCCCGACTCCACCGGCAGGTGGAGGTGCTTTTCGATGGAGGGGGTGCGCGCCATGAGCTCCAGCAGCCCCCGCGAGACGTCGCGCGGGTGGGCGGTGTAAAAGCGGACGCGATCCATGCCGGTCTCGGACACGAGCTCCAGCAGCCGGGTGAAGGAGGCCCCGCCGCCTTCATAGGCGGCGACGTTCTGCCCCAGCAGGGTGACCTCGCGGCAGCCGCGCGCCTTCAAGCCGCGAACCTCCGCCAGCACCGCCTCCGCGTCGCGGCAGACGGCGCGCCCACGCACGAGGGGCACGACGCAGTAGGCGCAACGGCGATCGCAGCCGGACATGATGCCGACCAGCGCCGAGACCCCCGACTCCCGGCGCATGGGCAGCCCCTCCGGCGCAGGCGCAGGCTCCTCCCACGCATGGATCGCGCCGCGCCGCGCCAACGCCTCGCACAGGCGCCCGTACAGCTTCCCCATGCCGCCGGTGCCGAAGACGACCCGCACGAAGGGGAACTCGCGGGCGATGCGCCGCGCCTCGCCCTGCCGCTGGGTCAGGCAGCCGCACACGACGACCAGCTCCGCGTCGCGGGCGGCGACGGAGCGCAAGTCCTCCTCCATCCGCAGCTCCACCGTCCGGCAGACGCAGCAGGTGTTCACCAACAACAGCTCCGCCGCCTCCCCCGGCGCGGCGCGCGCGAAGCCGGCCGCCTCCAGCAGCCCCGCGTACGCTTCCCCGTCGTGCTCGTTCATGTGGCAGCCGTAGGAGAGGACGCGGTACCGCCGCCCCCGCGCGTAGCCGCGCAGCTCGTCGGGGACCGGCGGGGCGCCGCCCGCCTGGGGCGCCGCGCTGGGTGTGGGACGGGTCATGGTCGAAACGCCTCCGCTTGGTTTCACGCCGGCCTTACGCGAGTGCCGCCAAGACCCGCTCGGGGTGGTTCGAGGTGATGCAGTCCACCCCCAGCGCCAGCATCCGCCGGACGTCCTCCGGCTCGTCCACCGTCCAGACCGAAAACACCAGCCCCCGCCGGTGCGCGGCATCGACCAGCTCCGGCGCCGCCAGCTCGTGAAGGACGCCCAGCTCGTCCGCCCCCGCCTCCAGCGCGGCATCGGCCAGGGAGGGTGCCGCCCGGTGCGCCAGCAGCGAGGTGCGCATCCCCGGCCGGAGCGACTTGACTTTGGCCAGCGACGCCGCGCTGAAGGACATCATCCTCGTCCGCCCCTCGAAGCGGTTCACCCGCAGGGCGTCCAACAGCAGCGACTCGAACTCCGGCGGGTGGAGCTCCGGGCTCTTGATCTCGAGGAAAAGCTCCTGCGGGCTTTCCCGCAACAAGTCCAGCAGCTCCTGGAGCGTGGGGACGCGCAGGCCCGCATACTCCCGCCGCGCCTTCTCCGGGAACGCGCGGTTGAACCAGCTCCCGGCGTCGAGCCGCTTTATCGACTCCAAGGTGTGCTCCGCGAGCGTCCCCGCTCCGTCCGTCGTCCGCCCCACATCCGGGTCGTGGAAGGCGACGAGCGTCCCGTCGCCGAGCATCTGCACGTCGGCCTCCACGCCGTCGCACCCCGTCTCGATCGCGAGCCTGTATGCCTCCAGCGTGGTTTCCGGCGCCCGCCCCGACGCCCCCCTGTGGGCTATGACCATGGGCCTTGACATCCCATCCCCTCCCCGTCCGGCGGCGGGACTTGCCCATAAAAACCGCCAAGCCGTACAAATCGATTGCGCCCGCCGCCGGTTTTAGGATACCCTGCGCGTTCGATATTTCAACTTCAACCTGATGGAGAAGCATGTATATGAGACTGTGGCGTTTGTTCACATCCAGATCACCCTTTGTCCTGCGCGCCCTTGGCGCGGGGGCGGCCTGCGCGGCATTGGCGATGGGGCCTCGCCCCGTCCGGGCTCAGGACGCGCCGCAGGCCGCCCGGGCGCAGACCGGCGCGGAAAAGGCGCACCAGATGCTGGCGCAGATCCGCTCCGTCGAGATCCCCAGGGTGTCGCGCGCGCCGAAGTTCGAGGACTTCATCGACGGCACGCCGCGCGAGGCCGAGCTGACAATCACCGACTTCCGGCAGATCGACCCCGGCGACGGCGACCCGGTGAGCCAGCCCACCACCGCCTACCTCTCCTACGACGACAAGAACATCTACGCCGCCTTCGTCTGCAAGGACGACCCGTCGAAGATCCGCGCCTCCATCGCGCGCCGCGACTCCATCTTCAGCGACGACCGCGTCGACATCTCGCTCGACACCTTCGACGACAACCACCGCAACTACTGGTTCGAATCGAACCCCTACGGCGTGCAGATCGACGGGGTGAACACCGACGGCGCGGACGACATCAACTTCGACACCCTGTGGTACTCCGAGGGGCGCATCGTGCAGGACGGCTACGTCGTCCTGATCACCATCCCCTTCAAGAGCCTGCGCTTCCCCAACGTGCCGGAGCAGAAGTGGGGCGTCATGTTGAGCCGCGCCATCCAGCGCAACAACGAGTGGGCGAACTGGCCCTACGTCACCTGGCGGCTCATGCCGAGCTGGGCGGGGCAGTTCGGCGACCTGACGGGGATCAGGGACATCTCCCCCGCCCGCAACATGCAGTTCATCCCGTATGTCGGCTTCTCCCGCTCGCGCAACCGGGACACCGACCTGCTCGGCCCCACCGGGTACGGCACGGGGTACGGCGACGACAACGACTTCCGCGCGGGCTTGGACGCCAAGTTCGTCTTGCGCGACTCGCTGACTCTGGACATGACGGTGAACCCCGACTTCAGCCAGGTCGAGTCGGACGAGCCGCAGGTCACCGTCAACCAGCGCTACGAGGTCTATTTCCCAGAAAAACGCCCCTTCTTCATGGAGAACGCCGACTACTTCTCGACGCCGGAGAACCTGTTCTTCTCGCGCCGCGTGGCCGACCCGCAGTTCGGCGCGCGCCTGACCGGGAAGATAGGCCGCTGGGGCGTCGCGGCGCTGGTGGGCGACGACCGGGCGCAGGGGAAGGCGATGCCGGAGGACTCGGAGCATTACGAAGACCGCGCCGTCGTCGGGGTCTTCCGGCTCTACCGCGAGCTGGGCAAGGAGTCGCGGGCGGGGGCGCTGTTCACCAGCCGCGACTTCGGCGACTCGTCCAACCGCGTCTTCTCGCTGGACACGCGGTTGAAGCTGACGCCGAACACCACCCTGACCGGCCAGTGGATGCGCAGTTGGTCGGAGCGCTTGGACGGGACGAGCCGAAGCGGCGGCGGCGCCTACGTGAAACTCTCGCAGTCCGGGCGCCATTTCAACGCCAGCGCCTATTACCGGGACATCGCCCCGGAGTTCGAGACCGACCTGGGGTTTATCACGCGCGTGGACGTGCGCGAGACGGGAGGGAACGTCGGCTATTCCTGGCGGCCGGAGAAGAGCGTCGTCCTCAGCTACGGCCCGTCCGTCTCCGGGTCGTTCATCTACGACTACGGAGGGACGCTTACAGACTGGAACTTCACCCCTTCTTTCTCCGTGAGCCTGCCGCGCTACACCACGCTCACCTACTCGCACGCCGAGATCTTCGAGCGTTTTGAGGGCATCGACTTCCGCATGCGGGGCGACTCCATATCGCTGTCCTCCGAGTGGCAGAAGTGGCTGCGCCTGTCGGGGGGCCTGGACAAAGGGACCGCCGTCAACTACTACCCCGCCTACGGGATGTCGCCGACGCGCGCCAATTCCACGGCCACCAGCTTCGCCATGACGCTCCTGCCGGTGCCGCAGTTGCAGATCGACGAGACCTACTTGTACACGCGCCTCGCGACCGAGGGGGGCGGTTCGCGCCCGATCTTCAACAACCACATCTGGCGCACGAAGGTCAACTACCAGTTCACGCGGGAGTTCTCGTTGCGGGCGATCGTGGATTACTACGCAACGCTGCCCAATGAAAAACTGTTTTTGTCTTCGGATCGCCAAAAGCAACTGGGGCTGGATTTCCTCTTCACCTACATGCTGCACCCCGGCACGGCGCTCTACGTCGGCTACACGGACAACTACGAGAACCTGCGCTACGACCCGTCCAAGTCGCCGCTGGTGCAGCGCGGGTCGTTCCCCGACACGTCGGTGGGCCGCCAAGTCTTCGTGAAGTTCAGCTACCTGCTGCGCATATAGCCGCGATTCGCGCACGTGGGCGCGCCCGCCGCACGGGTGGACGCGCCCCCCTCCCCCTCCCCGCCTCCGGCATTTTCTGCTATTCCTCCCGCCCCCCCTTGCCGATATGCAGGACGTTCCAGGGTTCCCGAACCAGACGAGGAACCGGATTTGCATGGCGTGCCCGGCAGGCGCAACGCTACCCCGCTTGCCGGGATTCCATGCGAGAAAGGCGGAAGTTATGAGTTCAGTTGACGTTATCGCAAGCCAAATCGATGTCGCCTCCATCGTGAGCAATTTGATGCTCATCGAACGCCAGCCTGTGACATTGCTGGAATCGCGGGTCACCTCGCTGCAAAGCAAGGTGAGCGCGTACCAGTCTTTCAACACCAGGCTGTCGTCGCTGGCGGACAAGGTCAACACGATGTTGTACGGTTCGACGACGGCGCCGACCGTCAAGCCCAGTTCTTTCGCGGACAGGCTCGCGCAGAGCGTATTCGCCAAGGGATCGGCCACCTCGTCGAACGAGGACGTGCTCACGGCCGTCGCGGACGGCTCGAAGGCCAGCGGCAGCTACGCGATCACCGTCAGCAGCCTAGCCAAGGCGCAGTCCTACGCCTCCGCGCAATTCAGCAGCGCCACCGAGAATCACGGGTTGACGGGCACCATCTCCATCACCCCGGGCGGGGGCGCCCCGGCGATGACCATCGACCTCTCCCAGGCGACCTCGCTGAAAGACTTGCAGACGGCCATAAACGATTACGAGTACACGGTGACCGAGAACGGCGAGACCAAGACCGTCAAGAACGACTCCGTCAAGGCGTCGATCATCAACGACGGTTCGGGCTACAGGCTCCTTTTGACCTCCACGAAGACGGGGACCGCCAACAGCTTCACCCTCGACGCGGCCGGACAGGCGGCGCTCGGGGGGGGCGTGACGCAGGCCGCCGCCGACGCGCAACTCACGGTCAACGGCGTCGCGATCACCAGCGACTCCAACACGGTCAAGGACGCCATCGACGGGGTGACCATCAACCTGAAGAAGGTGTCGAGCGACCCGGTGGCGCTCGACGTGGCAGTCAACACGGACTCGATCGTATCTGCGATCAAGGACATGATCACGGCGTACAACTCCGCGAACTCCTACATCAACACCCAGTTCACCTACAACTCCAGCACGGAGTCGTCGGGCGTGCTGGCGGGCGACGCGACGTTGCGCAGCATCCAGTCCAAGCTCCAGTCGCAGGTGACGCAAAGCGTCTCCAACCCGCTCTCCCCCTACAGGACGGCGGGACAGCTCGGCATCAGCTTCAACAAGGACGGCAGCATGACCTTGGACGAGGACAAGCTCAAGGAGGCGCTGTCCAATGACAGCAAAGGCGTGGCGGCGTTCTTCCTGGGGGACGAGAACCACAAGAGCATGCTGACCTCCCTGGGGGAGACGTTGTCCGGTCTGACCGACTCGTTGCAGAACCCGATCAAGAGCGCCATGGACGGCTTGAACAAGAACATCAAGAGCATCCAGGACAGCATCGAGACCTACGAGGCGCGGCTGGAGCTCAAAGAGGAGCAGTTGACGGCGCAGTTCAACGCCGCCGACTTGGCGTTGCGCCTCATGAAAGTGAACCAGAGCTCGCTCACCAGCGCGCTTGCGAGCCTCACCAGCAGCAGCAATTAAACGGCCACAGGCGGGCCCCAAAGGAGTTTGAATGAACGGAACCCAGTATTTCGCCAACCGTTATCAGGAGGTGGACGTCAACACCGCCACACCCCTGCAGTTGGTGGTCATGCTTTACGACGCGGCGGTGAATTCCCTTGAGAAGGCGCGCGAGCAGATGCAGCGCAACGACATAGCCGGCAGGACCAAGGAGGTCAACAAGTGCGTCGCCATCATCTCGGAGTTGCAGTCGTCGTTGAACATGAAAGAGGGGGGCGAGATCGCCAGCGGCCTGAACCGCCTGTACGACTACATGAAGGGCACCCTGTTCAAAGCCGGGCTCGACCAAGACCCGGGGTTGATCGCCGAAGTGGAGGGGTTGCTCTCCAACCTCCGCTCCGCATGGCGGCAGATCGCCTCGGGTAAAGCCGCGCAGGCGGCGCAGGTGGATGTGGCGATTCCGGCGGTGGCGGACTTCGCGGGTCTCCAACAGGCGTCCGCAGACGCGATCATGAAATCTTTCAGCATCTCAGCGTAGGGCGCGCCATGAACGAACTTGCCATTGCGTTGGAGGACGCCCTCACCGTGAACGAGCTTGCCGCCGAATTCGAGGACGTCCTCAAGGGCTACGTCCGCGTCGCCGCCGACTTCTCCCGCATCGTCCAAGTGGACGACGATGGGGATCCACAGGCGCTCATCCAGTCGATCCTGGACAACCGGGGGTGCCTGGAGGAGATACAACAAATCAACCAGCGCATGGTCCGGCTGTACGACGCCTGGGAGCGGAGCCGCGCCGACGCGGACGCAGCCGACAGGCGGGAGATCGGCGGCATCGTCGAAGCCGTCCGCGCACAGGCGCAGGAGCTGGAGAAAATCTGCGTCATCAAGGCGCAGAAGGTGGAGGCGCGGCGCAACCAGTTGGCGCAGGAGCTGCAGGACGTCGGCAAGGGCTCCCGCTACCTGAAGCTGCTCAAGCCGGCGCAGCAGAACTACCCCAAGTTCATCGACTCCACGCTGTAGTAGGCAATCGCCGTTGCAGGGGGGCGAAACGACCGTCCCCCCTCGTCTTACATAGGCGGACTCCCTCCGTCCATAAAGCTTCGCCTGCCCTGCCCTGAAAAGAATATGGTGCATCACGCTCGCGATTTCGGGTATTTTATCGTGCTATGGTTGCGAGACTGGATTTCGACAGGTCGCCGCTGCGGATTTTCGCAGGATACTACCGCCCGCACTGGAGGCTCTTCCTAGCCGACATGGCGTGCGCCGCCATGGTCTCCGGCGCAGACCTCGCCTTCCCGATGATGACCAAGTACGCCATCGAGCGGCTGCTCCCCGGCGGGCTCTACCGGATGTTCTTCGCCATGGCGGCGGCGATGGTGGCGCTCTACCTGCTGCGCATGTGCTTCAACTACTTCGTCACCTACTGGGGGCATTCCGTCGGCGCGTTCATCGAGGCGGACATGCGCCGCGACCTGTTCGGGCACCTGCAACGGCTCCCCTTCTCCTTCTACGACAACAACCGCACCGGCAAGATCATGTCGCGGGTCACGACCGACCTTTTCGAGGTCACGGAGCTGGCGCACCACGGCCCGGAGGATCTGTTCATCTCGGTGCTCACGCTCGCCGGCTCGTTCGCCCTGGTCTTCACGATACGCTGGGAGATGGCGTTGGTGCTCATGCTCCTGCTGCCCATGCTCGTCCTGGGCGTGGTGCTGTCGCGCCGCGCCATGCGCCGCGCCTCCCGCAAGGTGAAGGAGCGCACCGCCGAGATCATCGCCGCGCTGGAGTCGAGCATCTCCGGCGCCCGCGTCGCCAAGGCGTTCGCCAACGAGTCCTACGAGACGGGCAAGTTCAAAGGAGGGAACGAGAGCTACAAGGCGGCGCGCCAGAACTACTACAAGACCATGGCGTCCTTCCACAGCCGGGTCGAGTTCATGACCAACATCCTGATGGTGGCGGTGATCGCCACGGGCGGGCTGCTCATCATGCAGGGGAAGATGACGCTCGCGGAGCTGGTCGCCTGCAACCTTTTCGCGGCGGCGTTCCTGCAACCCATCCGGCGTTTGCAGAACTTCACGGAGCAGTTCACCTCCGGCATGGCGGGCTTCGGGCGCTTCGTGGAGATCATGCGGATAAAGCCCGGCATCCAGGACAGGCCCGGCGCGACGCCGCTCGAGAACGTGCGCGGCGACGTCCAGTACCGCGACGTGACCTTCTCCTACGCCGAAGGCGTCGCGACCGCCGGTGGCGGCGATGACGGCGCGGCAGGGGGCGGGGATGCCGCCACCGTCGCAGCCGCCGCGCAGAACGTGATCGAGGGCGTCAGCTTCTCCATCCCCGCCGGGACCACGTTGGCGCTGGTCGGCCCCTCGGGCGGCGGCAAGACCACGCTCTGCCACCTCCTGCCGCGCTTTTACGACCTGCGCCACGGCGCCATCACCGTAGACGGGCGCGACATCCGCGACGTGACGCTCGAATCCCTGCGGCGCAACATCGGCATCGTGCAGCAGGACGTGTTCCTCTTCGCCGGGACGGTCCGCGAGAACATCGCCTACGGGCGGGTCGGCGCGAGCGAGGAGGAGATCGTCGCAGCCGCCATCCGCGCCGAGATCCACGACGACATCATGGAGATGCCCGCCGGCTACGACACGCTGGTGGGGGAACGCGGCATCAAGCTCTCCGGCGGCCAGAAGCAGCGCGTCTCCATCGCCCGCATCTTTTTGAAGAACCCGCCCATCCTCGTCCTTGACGAGGCCACCAGCGCCTTGGACTCGGCGACGGAGCTGCGCATCCAGCGCGCGCTGGAGGAGCTGTCCAAGGGGCGCACCACGCTGGTCATAGCCCACCGGCTCTCGACCATCCGGGGGGCGGACCGCATCGCCGTCATCGACGACGGCATCCGCGAGACGGGGACGCACGAGGAGCTGCTGGCCCGGGGCGGCCTGTACGCCGAGCTGCACGCCGCCCAGTTCTCCGACGGATGACGCATGCCGCCGTGCACGCGCACGCGCCCCAAGCGGCAGGCATCGCCTCAAAAACGCTTCCATGAAAAAACAAGAAAGGCCGAAACGATGAGAATACTGTGCGTCAACCCGCCGAACCTGTCCATCGGGAGCCGGAGGGCGGGGGAGCATCTGCCGCCGTTGGGGCTGCTGGCCGTCGCCGGGCCGCTCATCGACGCCGGCCACGAGGTCAAGCTGCTGGACGCGGACATCGACAACATGCGTCCCGACCGCGTCGCGGCGGAAGTCGCGAGGAGGAATCCCGACGCCATCCTGCTCGGCCACTCCGGTTCGACGTCCGCCCAGCCGTTCATCGAGGAAATCACGAAGGCGGTCCGGGAAAAGAACCCGGAGATAAGGACTATCGTCGGCGGCGTGTTCCCGACGTTCCATTGGCGCGACATCCTGGCGCGGAACCCGCATATCGACCATGTCGTCTGCGGCGAGGGGGAAGCCGCGTGCCTGGGCCTGGTGGCCGCGCTGGAAAGCGGCCGCCCGCTTGAGGGCTGCCCGGGGGTCGCGTTCCGTGCAGGCGGGCGGCCCGTCTGCACGCCGCCCGCCCCGCCTATCGAGAACCTCGACGATTACCGCGTCGCGTGGGAGTTGATGGAAAGCTACGACTACACGGCCTGGGGGCGGTATCGCGGCGCCGTCGTCCAGTTCTCGCGCGGATGCCCCTATTCCTGCGCTTACTGCGGGCAGCGGCTGTTTTGGAAGAAGTGGCGGCACCGCGACCCGAGCCGTTTCGCCGGGGAGCTGGCGATGCTGCATCGCAAATACGGCGTGCGGGTGGTCAATTTCGCGGACGAAAACATCGCGCCCAACCCCAAAGTGTGGCGGGAGCTGCTGGACGCCTTGATCGGCGAGGGGATGGACATGATGATGTTCGGCGCGGTGCGGGCCGACCACATCGTCCGCGACGCCGACATCCTGCCTCTTTACAAGAAGGCCGGGTTCACGCGGCTCTTGGTGGGCATCGAACACAGTGACAAGTCCGTGTTGAAGCGCCTCAACAAGCAGGGCGACGTAGACAAGGACCGCGAGGCCATCCGGCTCTTGCGCAAGAACGACATCCTCATGTCGGCGACGTTCCTCATCGCCTTCGGGGACGAGACTCTGGGCGGATACTACAGGTTTTGGCGGACGCTCTTGTCCTACGACGCCGACCTCGTGCAGTTTTGCTTCGCCACGCCGCACCGGTGGACGCCTTTCTACCAGGAAGTCCGCAAGAGCAAGATCATCCTGACGGATCTGCGTTTCTGGGACTACCGGCACCAGATACTCGCCAACCAGACGCTGCCGGCGTGGCTCGTCTGCCTCTATGTGAAATTCATCGAGATAACCATGCACGCGCGTCCGAAGTCGCTGTTCCGCCTGTTCTTCCTGCGGGATCGGAAGAAACGCCTGGCGATGCGGTGGTACGTGCGGATAGGCGGGCGCTCCTGGTTCGCCGAGATATTCCAGTTCTTTTTCACGACGAAGCTGGAGCGGGAGGGGGTCACGGCGGAAGAATTCTGGGGCGACGCGGAAACCAGCCCCGGCGGTTGAAAACCCCAGGTGCCCGCAACCCGCGCCCCGCCCTCCCGAAGTGCCCCGCCCTTCCCTTTTTGTTTCCGGCGCGGCGTGGCGGGATGTTATAGTGGCTCGCCTTGTTTTTGTGCCGTTTGTCGTGCGTTCGCCTGAATGACGACCATAAATGACAACGGGGAGCCTCTAAAAACCTCGCAGACAAGCAGCGTCCGGGGTTTTTAGAGGCTCCCAACGACGTTTCCCGGAGGTCGCAATGCCTGTGCCTGACTCGCGCTTTCGCTTTTCCACAGCCATCCTGCGCCTGACCCTCTTCTGCCTGGCCGCAACTTGGGGCTTCGCCCAAAGCCCCGCCCCCGGTTCCGCTCCAAGCGCCGGGGTCCCGCCATACAAAAACCCCGACATGCCGATGGAACGGCGCATCGCCGACCTCGTCGGGCGCATGACGCTCGAAGAGAAGGTGGCGCAGCTCACCAGCGTCATGGATCGCACCGCCCGCGCCGACGACCCGCAAGCCACGCTGGTGGACGAGAAGGGGGCGTTCCAGCCCGAGCGCGCCGCCGCCCTGCTCAAGGACGGCATCGGGCAGATGTCGCGTCCCAGCATGATGCGCGGCCCGCGCGAGAACGCCGAGTTCGTCAACGCCGTCCAGAAGTGGGCGGTGGAGCAGACCCGTCTCGGCATCCCCGTCCTGTTCCACGAAGAATGTCTGCACGGCCACGCCGCCACGGGCGGGACCTCGTTCCCGCAGGCGCTGGCGCTGGCTTCGACCTGGGATCCCGCGACGGTCGAGCGCGTCTTCGCCGCCACGGCTCTGGAAGTCCGCGCGCGCGGCAGCCAGCAGTGCCTGACCCCGGTGCTGGACATCGTGCGCGACCCGCGCTGGGGGCGCACGGAGGAGACCTACGGCGAGGATCCGTTCCTGGCCGCGCGCATCGGCGTCGCCGCCGTGAAGGGGTTCCAGGGGGAAGGCTCCGGCGGGCTGAAGATCGACAAGGAGCACGTCATCGCGACAGCCAAGCATTTCGCGGTGCACGGGCAGCCCGAAGGGGGGGCCAACACCAGCCCCGGCAATTATTCCGAGCGGGTCGTGCGCGAGTCCTTCCTGAAACCGTTCGAGGCCGCCGTGCGCGAGGCGGGCATCGAGAGCGTCATGGCCTCCTACAACGAGATCGACGGCATCCCCTCGCATGCCAACGGCTGGCTCCTGGGCGACCTCCTGCGCGGGGAGTGGGGCTTCGACGGCACGGTGGTCTCCGACTACTTCGGCATCAAGCAGTTGGACACCAAGCACCATGTCGCGGACGGCCCCGCCCAGGCCGCCAAGCAGGCGCTGGAGGCGGGGGTCGATATCGAACTTCCTTATTGGGAGGTCAACCCTGAGCTGGTGCGGCTGGCGCGCGAGGGGAAGGTCTCCGAGGGGGCCATCGACCGCGCCTTGGCGCGCAACCTCCGCGCGAAGTTCATCACGGGGCTTTTCGACGACCCCTACGTCTCGCCCGAGCGCGCCGAGAAGGCGGTCGGCAGCGACGAGCACCGGCAGGTCGCCCTGGAGGCGGCGCGCAAGTCGATCATCCTCCTGAAGAACGAAGGCGGCCTGCTGCCGCTCAAGAAGGGGGCGTACAAGCGCATCGCCGTCATCGGCCCGAACGCCAAGGACGCGCACCTGGGCGGCTACAGCGGCTTTCCCGCCAAGATCGTGAGCATCCTGGACGGCGTCAAGGCCAAGGCTGGCGACGATGCGGAGGTGCTGTACGCCGTGGGCGTCGAGATCACCGAGACCGCGGGGAGCTCGGAGACGATGCCGACTTTCGCCGAGGGGGTGGCCTGGGGCGACCCCGAGCGCAACGCCCAGCGGATAAAAGAGGCGGTGGCGGTGGCGCAGAAGGCCGACGTGATCGTCCTCGCGCTCGGCGGTAACGAGCAGACGAGCCGCGAGGCGTGGGAGAACCACCTCGGCGACCGGCTCGACCTGGATCTCCCGTCGGGGCAGGACGAGCTGGCCAAGGCGATGGTCGCGCTCGGCAAGCCCGTCGTGGCCTTCCTGATCCACGGGCGGCCCAACTCGATCAACTACCTCGCCGAGCACGTCCCGGCGATCCTCGAAGGCTGGTACTTGGGGCAGGAAGGCGGGACGGCGGCCGCCGACGTGCTGTTCGGCGACTGCAACCCCGGCGGCAAGCTGCCGCTCTCCGTCCCGCGCTCGGTCGGGCAACTGCCCGTCTACTACAACCAGAAGCCGTCGGCGCGCCTCACATACGTGGACGGGAGCGAAAAGCCGCTCTACCCCTTCGGCTGGGGGCTCAGCTACACGAAATTCGACTACGGCAAGCCGGAGCTCTCCGAGGCCGTGATCGGGACGGAGGGGAAGGTCGCGGTGAAGGTCAAGGTCGCCAACGTCGGCGCGGTGCGCGGCGACGAGGTGGTGCAGCTCTACATCCGCGACGAGGTGAGCTCGGTGACGCGGCCCGTGAAGGAACTGAAGGGCTTCCGGCGCGTGACGCTCGACGCCGGGGAGTCGCAGACGGTGGAGTTCGTCCTGGGACCGGACGAGCTGTCGCTGCTCGACCGCAACATGCGCCGCGTCGTGGAGCCGGGGACGTTCAAGGTCATGGTCGGCGGCGACTCGGCCAACCTGCAAGAGGTCACGCTGACGGTGAGGTGAGACTGCGCCAAACCGGTGTCTGATGCGGATCGGGGAGAGGGGGGATCATGGGTGAACTCATGCTGCACGAAGACCGGCTGTTCCCGTCCGAGCCGTCGCAACGCGGGATCGCGCGGCGGCTCTACGGCGAGGTGCGCCACCTGCCGATCATCAGCCCGCACGGACACACCGAGGCGCGCTGGTTCGCCGACGACCAGCCCTTCCCCGACCCCGCGACGCTGCTGGTCACGCCAGACCACTACATCTTTCGGATGCTCTACAGCCAAGGGGTGCCGCTGGAGGCGCTCGGCATCGCCGACAGGGGCGGCGGCAGGGGGGAAACCGACCCGCGTCGCATATGGCGGCGTTTCGCCGGGCATTGGAAATGCTTTCGCGGCACCCCCTGCGCCCTTTGGATGACGCATACGCTCTACGAGGTGTTCCAGGTGCGCGAGACCCCTTCGGCGGAAACCGCCGACCGCGTCTACGACCAGATCGCCGAGTGCCTGACCCGGCCCGAGTTCCTCCCGCGCGCACTGTACGAGCGCTTCGGCATCGAAGTCCTGGCGACCACCGAGTCGCCGCTGGACGACCTGGCGCACCATCGGAGATTGCGGGCGTCGGGCTGGCGCGGGCGCGTCGTCTCGACGTTCCGCCCCGACCCGGTGGTCGATCCCGAGTTCGAGGGGTTCGCGGCGAACGTGCGCCGGCTCGGCGAGCTGACGGGCGAGGACACGGGGGCTTGGCGCGGCTACCTGCGCGCCTTGGAGAAGCGCCGCGAATATTTCCGCGCGCTAGGCGCGACGGCCACCGACCACGGCCACGCGACGGCGGCGACGGCGGACCTTGCGCCAGGGCAATGCGAGGCGTTGTTCGGCAGGGTCGTCGCCGGCGGCGCCTCACCCGGCGACGCGGAGTCGTTCCGCGCGCAGATGCTGACCGAAATGGCGCGGATGAGCGTCGAGGACGGCATGGTGATGCAACTCCACCCCGGCGTCTTCCGCAACCACAACCGCGCGCTCTTCGAGAAGTTCGGCAGGGACATGGGCGCGGACATCCCCCTCGCCACCGAATACGTGCGCGCCCTCAAGCCCCTGCTCGACCGCTTCGGCAACGACCCGCGCCTCACGCTCATCCTGTTCGCCTTGGACGAAACCGCCTATGCGCGGGAGCTGGCGCCATTGGCGGGGCATTACCCCGCGCTGAAGCTGGGTCCCGCCTGGTGGTTCTACGACAGCCCGGAGGGGATGCGCTACTACCGCTGGAAGACGACGGAGACGGCGGGGTTTTACAACACCGTGGGCTTCAACGACGACACGCGGGCGTTCCCCTCCATCCCGGCGCGGCATGACGCGGCGCGGCGCATGGACTGCGCCTGGCTGGCGCGCCTCTGCGCGGAGCACCGCCTGACGGAGGACGAGGCGCGGGAGACGGCCGTGGACTTGGCGTACCGCCTGGCGAAGGACGCCTACAAGCTGTAAGGCGCCGCCGTCGAAACCGAAACGCCCCGTCCTTCTGACCGGGCATTTCAGCGTTCGACGGATGCGCTTGCCATCCCCCATCCATATCATGTCTCTGGATGTTTTCATCCGCCGTGACACCGTCCGGACACTCCCGCCCGCTTGCGGCTCCGGGACGGCGGCGTGCCGCGTCACTCGGTCCCGTCGGCGTCGATGAATATCATCTTGTCGCGCAACTCCTCCCTGACCAGTTGCTTCAACCCCTTCTCGGTGAATTTGGGCGCGTACTGGCACTGGACCAGGACGAAGGGGCGCGTCACCTCCAGCACCCGGAAGGGCGCGTGGACGAACCGGGGCGGAATCCAGATGATCGTCGATTCCGTCACGATGTGGCTCTCCATCTCCTCGCCCATGCACATCTCCACCTTGGCGCAGAGGTCGCGCGGCTTGTCCATGTCCGTCCCCAGGAGCGCGAGCAGCTCCGGGACGTCGTGGACGTGCGGGCCGTGGCCCGGATGCCGCACCGCGTCAGGCCCCATGACCATCACGGAGAAATAGTTGCTGCCTTCGAGGATGCCGCTGTCGGTGAACACCGTCATCGCGGGCATCTTGCCAAACCCCTTGAAGCGCTGCCCGTCGGGGAGTTCGTGCAAAAAATATTTGGAGTGCTTCAATTCCGGCATGGCTTCCGTCCTTTCTTTCCTTTTCCTTTGCAACGACCTTTGGCATTGGAGATTGCACATGACGCCGGGGGTGGGGACGCGATCCCTCCGACGCGATCTTTCCGGGCTCTGGCTTCGCCCTTGTTCCGCCCAACGCTTCCGCCGGGGGCTTCGGGACAACGCCCCCCCGGCAAATCCTGGTTGATAATAATCTTTAATAATTACATCATGGAAGCGTTTTTTGCGGGGGAAAATGTTGGCGGGCAGGTGCGACTATGGTGGACGGTTCGGCGCCAGCCGCAGCTACGACGCCAGAGGCGACAGGGCGGCAGCCAGGAGCAGGGCGAACAGGAACACGTTGCGGGCGGTCTGCTCCAGCGTCCCGTTCAACGCCGCACCATCCCGCCGCACCATGCCGCGCCATGTGGATAGCTGGAGCGCGGCGAAAGCCAGGAACGGCAGCCACCACCGCCAATCGAGCCGCCAATAGGCGGGCCAGGCGCAAGCGACCGCCAAGAGCGCGTCCGCCAAATACAGGGCGCGCCCGAAACGGCGGCCGAAGATCACGACGGTCGTCCGCTTGCCCGCCGCCCGATCCTGCGCGACGTCGCGGTAGTTGTTGACCAGCAGGATGTTCACGGAGAGGAAGCCCAGCGCCAGCGAAAGCCATGCGGCGTCCGCCGTGAACGCCCGCGCCTGGACGTAGTAGGTGAAGCAGACGGGGACGATCCCGTAAAAGAGCAGGACGCATACGTCGCCCCAGCCCTTGTACGCCAGCGGATAGGGACCCGCCGAATAAGCCGGCACGCAGAGCGCCACCGCCGCCCCGACGGGCAGCAACACCCGCCACGGGCCGAACGACAACAACCCGCAACCGCAAAGGCATGCGGCCGCCAGCGTCGCGAGCGCCGCGACCAGCATCGTCTTCGGGGCTATCCATCCCGAGGCGACGGCGCGCGGCTGCCCGAGCCGCGTCTCGTCGTCGGCACCTTTCTTGAAATCGAAATAGTCGTTGGCGAGGTTGGCGGCTATCTGCGCGAGAAGCGCCACGCCGAGGCAGAGTAGCGCGGGGAGGGCGTCGAACGCCCCGTCGCGCCAAGCCAGCGCCGAGGCGGCCACGACCGGCGATGCGGACGCCGCCAGCGTCTTCGGGCGCGCCGCCAATATCCATGCTTTCGTCTTACCCAAATCGTCGATCCGTGCGGGGATGCCCGACCTCGGGCGGCGGATGGCGCAGCCTTGTCCGCGTTTCCGGCGACCACGCGGGAGAAGGCTCCCGCAGCGGCACCCGAATAGACTGACGGGAGCCTCTAAAAACCCCGGACGCTGCGTTGCGCCTTGTCTGCGAGCTTTTTAGAGGCTCCCTGTCGAATAAAAAAAGGCGGCGGCGCGCCGCGAAAACGCCGATTGCGGCGCGCCACATCGTCGTTTACATGCGCGTGTAACGCGGACCGTCGCCCCCCTGCGGGAAGGTCCACTCGATGTTCTGGTACGGATCCTTGATCTGGCACGTCTTGCAGTGCAGGCAATTCGAGAAATCGACGTGGATGCGCCCCTCCTCCAGCCGGTAGACCTCGGCCGGACAGAACCGTTGGCACGGCGCGCCGAACCGCTTGATGCACTCGGCGCACTTCTTGCGGTCGAGTATCTTCAGGTGGCAGGGCTGATCCTCGTCGTGTATCGTCCCCGACATGAAGACGTCGGTCAGGCGGTCGGGCGAGGTCGGCGTCGCCTCCAGCGCCTCCGGCTCAGGCATCCTCCCGCCCGGCAGGACTTTCAGCGCCTTGTAGTCCGCCTCCATCGGCACCTGCCAGAACGGGAACGCCCCGAAGGTCGCCCACGCCGCGCCGGCGCACGCCACGCCGAAGGTCAGGTGCGTCGAGAACGGCGCGCGCACGTTGCGCACCCGACGGAGCTGCTTCCAGCCCTCGGTCGCGCGCAAACGCTCCGCATAGGGCTGGAGCGCCTTGAGCGAGAAGTCGTCGTTCTTCCAGCAATCGGCCAGGGTGTCGGCCGCCGCGCGCCCCGACATCGCCGCCAGGTGGATGCCCTTGATGCGCAACGTGTCCACCAGACCCGCGCCGTCGCCCACGATCAAAGCGCCGTCGGCCACCACCTTGGGCACGGAGTAGCACCCCCCTTCGGGGATGACCTTCGCGCCGTAGGCGACGGACTTGCCGCCTTTGATGTGCTCGGCCACCGTCGGGTGCGCCTTGAACTTGCGGAACAGCGCGTGCGGGTCGGAGGCGGGGTCGGCGTAGTCCAGCGCGTAGGCGTAGCAGATCATCACCTGCGTCGCGGAGACGTGGTAGATGAAGCCGCCGCCGTAGGTCTGCATGTCGGCGGGGTAGCCGAACGTGTGGGCGATCTCCCCCACGCGCTTTTCGTCGGCGGGGACTTCGACGACCTCCTTGACCCCGATCGCGTAGGCTTGCTCGCGGTCGCCCTCCAGCTCCTTGCGCTTGATGAGCTTTTCGGTCAGGATGCCGCAGGCGCCTTCGCCCAGCACCACGGCCTTGGCGTAGACCGCCTCGCTCGGCAGGTGGTTGCTCTTGGGCTTGCCCTCGTGGTCTATCCCCTTCTCGCCGGTGCGCGCCCCGACGACGCGCCCCTTGTCGTCTTCCAAAAGCTCCACCGCCGCGAAGCCCGTGTAGACCCGCGCCCCCTCTTTCTCGCACAGCCCCGCCAAGTATTGCGTCAGCTTGGTCAGGGAGCCGACCGGATAGCCGTGCGCCTGCATCATCGGCGGCATCCACGGTATCTTCATCGACTTGCTCTCGCCGAAGAGCATGTGGAACGATTCGCGCTTGCCGTTCACGCGCGCCTCGACGGGGATCTTCTTGATTTCGTCGGCGGTCAGGAGTCCGTCGAACCCGCTCATGTCGATCACCGCGCCGGACAGGACGTGGCTGCCCACGTTGCGTCCCTTGTCGATGACCATCACGCGCGGCAGCTTCTCGCACCCGCCCGCCTTCAATTTGCGCAGGAGCGCCAACGCCGTCGAGAGCGATGCCACGCCCGCGCCCACGCAGAGTATGTCGGTCTGAATCGGCTTAGTTGTCTTTGTCGTCGCCATCTCTAATGTCTCCTACTTTGCGGCTTCCAGCGCTGAGATCAGCCGCGGAGCAATGTCAAAAAGGTCGCCCACGATGCCGAGGTCCGCCACGCCGAATATCGGCGCGTTCGCGTCCCGGTTCACCGCGATGATCGTGTCAGAGGCGCGCATCCCTTCCAGGTGCTGGATGGCGCCGGAGATGCCGAAGGCCAGGTAGAGCTTGGGACACACGGTCTTGCCGGTCTGCCCCACTTGGTGCGCCACCGAGCACCAGCCCGCGTCCACGCAGGCGCGCGAGACGCCCATCTCGCCGCCGAGCAGCTTCGCCAGCTTCTTGAGCATCTCCAGGTTCTCGCCCTTTTTCATGCCGCGGCCGCCGGCCACGATGACTTCCGCCTCGGCGATATTCACGCCGCTCGCGTCGCGCTCCGTGCGCACGATCTTCGTGCTGGGCGCGACCAGCTTGAGCGCCTCGATGAGCGTCTCGCCCTTGCGCGCCGGGTCGGGGGGGGCGGTCTTGAACACCTTCGGGCGCACCGTCGCCATCTGCGGGCGGTGGTTCGGCGTCATGATCGTCGCCATGATGTTGCCGCCGAAGGCGGGGCGCGTCTGGTGCAAGAGGCCCGTCTCCTTGTCCACGGAGAGCATCGTGCAGTCGGCCGTCAGCCCCGTGCGCGACCGCACCGCCACCTTGGCGAAGAACGCCCGGCCTATGGCCGTCGCCCCCGCCAGCACCACCTCCGGCTTGTACTTGGCGATGACCTGGCTCAGGGCGTCGGTGTAGACGTTCGCCTCGTACTCGGCCAGCACCGGCTGGTCCACGACGTAGACCTTGTCCGCGCCCGCCGCGACGAGGCTCGCCGCCGCGTCGGTGACGTTGTGGCCCAGTATGACCGCCGCCAGCTCGCTTCCGCGGTCGTCGGCAAGCCGCCTGCCGGTCGCCAGCAGCTCGTAGGCGACCTCCTGCACTTTGCCCTGGCGCTGCTCGACGAAGACCCAGACGCCTTTGTAGGCGGACAAGTCCACCTTCGCCCCCGCCGACTCGGCGGCGGTGATCGCCTTGAATTTACAGGCGTCCACGCAGGAACCGCACGCCCGGCACTCCTCGGGCTTGAGGACCGCCAGCTTCCCCTCCATGTAGAGCGCGTCGAAGGGACACGCCTTGATGCACAGCTTGCATCCTTTGCATTTCTCTGGATCGATGATGATAGGAGCGTCCGCCATGGCTTATCGCACCCCCTTCTCTTTGAGCAGTTGCATGATTTCGTCCACGACTTCGGCGGGTTTCTCGCGTCCGTCCACCTTCCGCCCGCCGCTCTTGGTCGGCGGCGCGAAGATCTTCACCACCTTGGTGGGCGAGCCGTCCAGGCCGCACTGGGCTATGTCGGCCTGGACGTCCTTCGCGCCCCAGGCGGGAATCGCCGCGTCCTTGGCGTCTATCCAGCCGGCGAGCGAGCCGAAGCGCGGCGTCGAGGCCTCCTTCACCACCGTCATCACGGCGGGCAGGCGCCCCTCTATGACGTCCGTCCCCTCGTCCATCAGGGTCTCGACCGTGAAGACGCCGTCCTTGACCGAGAGCGATTTCACGTAGGTCACCAGCGGGTAGTCGAGGAACTCCGAGACGCCCGGCCCCACCTGCGCCGTGTCGCCGTCGATGGCCTGCTTGCCGAAAAGCACCAGGTCGGGCTTCTCGTTCAGCTTCTTGATCGCCAGCGAAAGGACGTACGAGGTCGCCAAGGTGTCGGCGCCCGCGACGGCCCGGTCGGTCAGGAGCACCGCGTCGTCGGCGCCGCGCGCCATCGCGTCGCGCAGGATGACGTCAGCCTGGGGCGGCCCCATGGTGATGACCGTCACCCGCGCCCCGTGCGCGTCTTTCAATTTCAGCGCCTCTTCCAGCGCGTACTCGTCGAAGGGGTTCATGATGCTCTCGACCCCCTCGCGCATCAGCGTATTGGTCTCCGGGTTGATACGGACGTTCGCCGTGTCCGGGACCTGCTTCACGCAAACCACAATGTGCATGTCTTCCCCCAATTGCCCGCCTTGTTACATGGGGGCACCGTCAAAAACCCTGCCGCGGCGTCGCGCCTCGCGTGAAAACGCCCGTCCACCTTAAAAAGCAAACTTCGTTTTCTCCGCTACGGTGCGCCTCGCCTGCGAGGTCTTCAAGGGCGCCCATGGGTTTACCGCAAGTGTGCGCGGAAGGAACCCGCGCTGCATGCCTCGATCGCTTGAATGTCGGCAAACCGGGATTGTACTACAGGAGTGTTGGCCTGGACATGGGAAATTGCAAAATTATGCAGAAAAATCAGATCGGGTCGTCAGAACGTCGGAGCCAAGGGGCGCAGGGAGAGGCGAGGGGCGACCAAGGCATGGCACCGCCTTGGCCGCGTCCTTACGTCGCGGAGGGCGCGTCTTGCGGGAGCAGGGCGGCGATTTCGGGCGGGACCTCGCGCCGGGCTTCGCGGTAGACCGCCGCGACGGCTTCCGGGTCTCCGGCGATCAGGCGCGCCGACGCCTTGCCCGCGACCAGGCGCACGACGCGGCTGCCGTCTTCCATGCCGGCGAAGATGTCGCGCCAATACTCGCGGGTCGCCACGGGGAAGCGCGCGCCCAGCGCCCCGAGGGCGTAGAAAAGGTGCCATCGCACGTAGTCGGAGTCGTCGCCCAGGCATTCCCGCAACCGGGGCAGCGCCTTGACCAGCCGTTCCGGGCGCGTCTCCGCCAAACTGGCGAGCGTCGCCGCCGCCCGTCCGCGCAAGACCAAGTCCTTCTCGCCCAGCATGTCCAGCAACTCCTCCAACCTGCGGGGGTGCCGGAGGACGGTCTTCACCACATCCGGAGTCTGCAACTTGGTCAGGGGGACGCTCCGTTTCTTCCGCCTGCCCGCCTCGCGCCTATGCATCTCCACTTTCGCCATGCGTGTTATCATGCGCACAAACGCCGGAATCGTCAAGGCACAATAATTCCACTTTCCCCCGAACCGCCCCGGCCTGGGAACCCGCCCGCCGATGGTATGTGGATAACGTATGGATATTTTAGTACATGCCGGCAAGCGTCCCTTCGCGCCCGTCCGCAGGATGCGCCAGAGCCGTCATCCTAAGTGTTTTGATAGGACCGGGAAATCCGCCGCGCGCGCCACGCCTCCGCCCGCCGCGCGCCGGGATGTTTTTTCCGCCGGGATCCGGCGCCTGGGGGCGCCGCAGACGTGGCGGACGCCCCCTCCTTTCGGCTACCAGATCTCCACGCGCTTTCCGGGGGCGAGGTACATGGCGTCGCCCTCCTTCACGCCGAAGGCTTCGAGGAACGGCGCGACGTGCGGCAACGCCCCGTTCACGCGCCACCTCCCCAGCGCGTGCGGGTCTTCCTTGGTGCGCCGGATGACCTCCGAGTCGCGGATGTTGCCCGCCCAGACGATGGCGTAGGCGAGGAAGAAGCGCTGCTCCGGCGTGAAGCCGTCCATCTTCTCCTTGTCGATCCCCCCGTCGCGCAACGCCTTCTGCATCGCCTCGAAGGAGATGTTGAGCCCGCCGTTGTCGGCGATGTTCTCCCCCAGGGTGAACTCCCCGTTCGCGTGCAGGGGCTTGCCGTCCACCCGCAAGACCTCGATGCCGCTGAACCAGTCCGCCAGCGTCTGCTTGCGGGCGTCGAACGCCGCGCTGTCCGCAGGCGTCCACCAGTCGTGCAGGTTCCCCACCTTGTCGAACTTGCGCCCCTGGTCGTCGAAGCCGTGCGTCATCTCATGGCCGATGACCACGCCGATGGCGCCGTAGTTGGCGGCGTCATCGGCGGCGGCGTCGAAGAACGGCGGCTGCAGGATGCCGGCGGGGAAGCATATCTCGTTGGTCGAGGGGTTGTAGTAGGCGTTGACCGTCTGCGGCGTCATGTGCCATTCGTCCCGGTCGACGGGCTTGCCGATCTTGTCCAGCTCGTAGCGCGTGTTGAATGCGGCGGCGCGCGACACGTTGGCGTAGTAGCTGTCCTTGCCGACTTCCAAGCCCGAGAAGTCGCGCCACTTGTCGGGGTAGCCGATCTTGACGCGGAAGGCGGCGAGCTTGTCCAGCGCCCGCTCCTTCGTGGGCCCGGTCATCCAGGTGTTCTTCTTGATGCGCTCGCCGAGCGTGAAGCGGAGGTTCTCCACCAGTTGCAGCATCCGCTCCTTGGCGGACGCGGGGAAGTGCTTTTCCACGTAAAGCCTCCCCAGCGCCTCGCCCATGCCGCGCTCCACCGCCGACAGCACCCGCTTCCAGCGCGGCTGCTGCTCCTTCTTGCCGGACAGGACGCGCCCGTAGAAGTCGAATTTCACGTCGGAGAGCTCGTCGCCCAGGAAATCGGCGGCGCCGATGACGGTCGAGGCGGCGCAGTAGGCTTTGAGCGTCTCCCAGTCGGAGCCGGCGACCACCTTGTCCAGCTTCTCGAAATAAGGGAGCGTGGCGGCGTTGACCGTCGAGACCGCCCCCAGCCCCAACCCGTCCAGGTATTCGCGCCATTTGATGGACGGGACGATGCGCTGCACCTCGTCCACCGTCTTGATGTGGTATATCTTCTCCGGCTCGCGCAACTCCTCCTTCGGCATGTCGATCTCGGCGAGGCGGGTCTCGAAGGCGAGGATGCGCGCCGCCATCGCGGCCTCGCCCCCCTCGAACCCCGCCAGCTTGGAGTAGCCGGAAAGCGCGAGCATCTTCGCGAGCATCTTCGCGTAGGCGGCGCGTGTCTCCGCGAAATGCTTGTCTTGGGAGAGGTAGTAGTCGCGGTCGCCGATGCCCAAGCCCCCCTGGTAGAGCCAGGCGATGGTCATGTCGCTGTCCTTGAGGTCGGCGTCGGCGTCGATCTCGACGACCAGGGCGTCGCCCTGAAGCGCCATCCGCGCCAACTGCCCGGTCAATTCCGACTTGTCCTTGAGCGCGGCGATCCTTCGCAACTCGCCCTCGAGCGGCGCCGCGCCCTGCCGGTTGATGGCGTCTATGCCCATCCCGACGTTGTAGAAGTCGCCGATCTTCTGCGCGATGGAGCCCGCTTCGTTCGAGCCTGCGGAGACGTCTTCGATGAGCTGCCGGAGCTGTTCGCGATTGACTTCCGCCACCTGCTCGAACGATCCGAAGCGGGCGTACTCGTCCTTGAGCGGGTGATTCTTCATCCAGCCGCCGCCGGCGTACTGGTAGAAGTCGGCCTTCGGGTCGGCGGACTGGTCGAGGTTTGCCGCGTCTATCCCCGACGCGAGCGGGGCTGCGGGCGCCGTGGCACCGCCCGCCCCTTCGTCCTTCCGGCACCCGGCCGGCAACGCCATGCAGAAAATCGTCACGATGTATAGCACCTTTTTCATGTCCATGAGGCTTTCCCCCCCGTCCAGGATCGCTTTCCTTCTTCGTATCGCGTATCCACGCACCCTTCAGAGTTTAGCCGCATTCCCCGAAAGAATCCAGCGCGCAGCCCTGCGCACCTGCTATACTGGGCGGGCGAGTTCGCTTCCGAACCCGAAGAAGGAGAGCCCATATGGATACAACACGCACAGCACGGCGCGTCGGCAAGGCGCTCGCGGCCGTTTTCATCTTATCGACCTTCCTGTCGGCGGGCCTTCGCGCGCAACAGCCGCCCGCGCCGCTGCCCGAAGGCGTCCAGTACGTCACGAGCGTCGAGGGCATCAGCGAATACCGCCTGCCCAACGGGCTGCGGGTGCTGCTGTTCCCCGACCCCACCAAGACCAACGTCACCGTCAACATCACCTACATGGTCGGCTCCCGCCACGAGGACTACGGCGAAACCGGCATGGCGCATCTGCTGGAGCACCTGCTGTTCAAAGGCTCGACGGGCCACGCGGACATCAAGAAGGAGCTGCAGGACCACGGCGCGTCGCCCAACGGCACCACCAGCTTCGACCGCACCAACTATTTCGAGACCTTCACCGCCACCGACGAGAACCTCGAATGGGCCCTGTCGATGGAGGCCGACCGCATGGTCAACTCCTTCATCGCCAAGAAGGACCTCGACAGCGAGATGACCGTGGTGCGCAACGAGTTCGAGCGCGGGGAGAACAGCCCCGCCAACGTGTTGCAGGAGCGGACGCTCGCCACCGCCTACCTCTGGCACAACTACGGCAACACCACCATCGGGGCGCGCTCGGACATCGAGCAGGTGCCGATAGAGCGCCTGCAGGCCTTCTACCGCCATTTCTACCAGCCCGACAACGCCGTGCTGGTGGTGGCGGGCAAGATCGACGCGGGCAAGACGCTGGGGCTGGTGCATAAATATTTCGCCCCCATCCCCAAGCCCGACCGCCAACTGCGCGCCACCTACACCGTCGAACCCGCCCAGGACGGCGAGCGCTCGGTCACCTTGCGCCGCGTCGGCGACATCCAGTTCATGTTCGCCATGTACCATGTCCCGTCCGGGACGCACGAGGACATGGCGGCGGTGGACATCGCCGCCTCCATCCTGGGCGACCAGCCTTCGGGGCGGCTCTACAAGGCGTTGGTCGAGCCGGGCAAGGCCGTGGAGGTGGGCGCGGGCGCGCAGTCGCTGAAAGACCCCGGCTTCCTGATGGCCTACGCCGCCCTGCGCCAGGACCAGTCGATGGACGACGCTTCCAACGTCATGCTCTCGGTGCTGGACAACCTCAAGGACTCGCCGTTCACCGACGAGGAGGTGAACCGCGCCAAGGTCCAGTACCAGAAAAGTTTCGAGCTGCTGCTGAACAACTCCCAGTCCACCGCGCTCCAACTGAGCGAATGGCAGTCGATGGGCGACTGGCGGATGATGTTCCTCTACCGCGACCGCCTCCAAGCGGTCACCGCCGCCCAGGCGCAAAAGGCTGCCGAGAAGTACCTCCTCCCCTCCAACCGCACCGTCGGCAAGTTCATCCCGACCGCGGAGGAGCCTCTGCGCGCCGAGATCCCCCCTTCGCCAGACGTCGAGGCGCTGGTCGGCTCCTACCAGAGCAAGGTGAAAGTCGCCGAAGGGGAGGATTTCGATCCGTCCCTGGACAACATCGAGAAGAGGACCGTCCGCTCCGAGATGCCGGACGGGCCGAAGTTCTCCTTCCTGAGCAAGAAGACGCGCGGCGAGCAGGTCTTCGTGCAGATGCGCTTCCAGTTCGGCGACGAGGACTCCCTGAAGGGCTACGACACCGCCGCCTCGCTGGTGGGCGACATGCTCTCGCGCGGCACGGCGAAGCACACGCGCCAGCAGCTCCAGGACGAGTTCGACCGCCTGAAGACGCAGTACGGCGTCTCCGGCTCGGCGACCTCGGCGCGCGTGACGCTTCAGACCACGAGGGAGAACCTGTCGCAGGCGCTGGCGCTGGCGGTCGAGATGCTGCGCGAGCCGTCTTTCCCGCAAAACGAGTTCGACGAGCTGCAAAAGCTGGTGCTGGCGACGCTTGAGAACTCCAAGAGCGAGCCGATGAACATAGCGTCCACGGCATTGGAGCGCTTTGTCGCCTCGCCCTATCCCAAGGGGGACGTGCGCTACGTCCCGACCGTTGACGAGCAGCTCGCGGACTACGGCGCGCTGACCCTCGACCAGGTGAAGGAGTTCTACAAAAAGTTCTACGGCGCGACGAACAGCCAGGTGAGCGTCGTCGGCGACTTCGACGCGGCGGCGGTCGAGGCGCAGTTGCGCGGGCTCCTCGCCGGATGGAAGAGCCCCGCGCCCTACGCCCGCGTGAAGACGCCTTGGCAGAAGCTGTCGCCGGTGGTGGAGACGTTCCAGACGCCGGACAAGGCCAACGCCATGTGGATAGCGGGCTCGACCTTCAAGATGACGGACACCGACCCCGACTACCCGGCGATACACCTGGCGAGCTACATCTTCGGCGCGGGCGGCATGAACTCGCGGCTCTTCTCGCGCATCCGCGACAAGGAGGGGCTGAGCTACGGCGTCGGCGGGCAGTTCGGCGTCACCTTCGGCGGCGAGGCCGACCGGGCGACCGTCTACGCCTACGCCATCTGCGCCCCTCAGAACGCGCCCCAGGTGGAGGCGGTCTTCAAGGAGGAGCTGGCGAAACTCTTGGACGAGGGGTTCGCCGCCGAGGAGGTGGAGGCGGCGAAAAAGAGCTGGCTCCAGCAGCAGACGATGAGCCGGACGCAGGACGCCAGCGTCGTCAGCTATCTGAACGACTACCGCTTCTGGAACCGGCCTCTGACGTTCACCAACAAGCTGGAGCGAGACGTGCAGGCGCTGACGCCGGGGCAGATCCTGGCGGCGGTGAAAAAGCACATCGACCCGGCGGCGCTGAGCTTCTTCCGCGCGGGCGATTTCGCCAAAGCCGGCGTAAGCTGGTAAACCGCCGTTCGTGTCGCACGGGCGCATGGCGGCGCGTCCGCTGCGTTGCTGCTTGGGCGGGCTTCCTCGACGTACGTGGGTACGCCTGCGGAGCCCGCCCTGCGCCCGTGCGACCGTGGGCGATGGCGGGTGCCGGCAGCTCGCGGCTTCGCCGCATCGCAACGTCTCTGCGGCAAACCGCCGTATGGCGGTAGAAACTGTTTTGGGTTTCGTTTCGCACCCCCTACGGGGTGCGAAACATAATTCCCTGGCTCCTTGACCTCTCTGCGCGGGTTCGGTCCGCCTGCCAGAGACGTCGGCGTCTGTCAGTCGTCGGCTCCACCGTACCGTACTGACGGCAACGGCTCGCAGATCAGCGCCGCCGAGCGCACGGGGCGGCGCCGTCGCGCCATGGGCAGCCCCGCCTTACGCCGGTTTCGGAGTCGCGGTCAGTTTGACGCCAAGGGCGGACAAGACGCGGGCAACGGTGTCGAAACGCGGCATGGCGCCGGGGCGCAG